>DYLP01000059.1 GCA_020722005.1 Melioribacter roseus | reverse complement strand
ATCGTGGTAGATATTGGAACGGGCTCCAACTGGCTCGATGCTCATTAATCTTCAGTAAGTAACTTGTAAAACAAATAACCAAAGTTAATCTGCAGCAGACCGAAGGCAATTCCACTGTAGAGGTCGTACCGGTTTACTTCTTCATAAAGAGTATTGTCGCCAGAACGAAGATAGTCTTCATAGATACTGTCAGCTTTTAATTTTAGATAAGCTGCAACACCTCCAAGCAGCAGAGAAGATGCCATAAGCAATTTGAACTCGGTTGAGCTGGGAAATTTAGCTTTTTGTATTTCTGGAATAACATCAAAATTTACATTCAACTTGTCCTTTACTCCACTATATCTACCCTCGATTCCGTTTAGTGATAATGAAACCACATCTTCGTCAAAACAAAAAATTCGGAGTGGCGTGTAGCCTTTAAATTTATTGTTGACTCGAACAACAGCGTCATAAGGTTTTGAATTAATCACAACCGCTGAAGGTAATTGATAATTAAATGTATGGGAGGAAGATTCGTCTACAAAAATTGTATCGACAATCATCATCCCATTCCAGATAAGATGAGATTCAAACATCGAGATCGAATGTTTTCCTTTGTTCAATTTAATCGAAGCACTATCATAACCAGCAAACTGATTATCAACAAAGATTGACACGCCGTGTTTTTCCGAAATAATCTTAATTTCGTAGAATTCTTGCTGCGCGCTGACGTTAATGACAAAAACCAAAAGAAAAAATAATCTAAAAATCATTTCAACCATCTTGCATATAATTATAAATATAAATTATTCCCCTATCGGCGCCTGTAATAATATAATTCTTGTAACATAATGGACTAAGTTTAACTCGTCCGTCATAATTGATTATCTTTTTTATTTTCTCTGAAGCGACGTCAATCAAATACAATTTTTTATTAAGATCTGGCTGTAATAAAATGTTTCTGGTTAAAAAAGGAGTTGAATCGATGAGTCCGTTTGTTTTAACTGACCATTTTAATTTACCGTCTATTTTTCCGACGGCATTAATAATCCCTTTTAAATTTCCTATTATTACCAGTGAATCGTTGTAGACAGGAAAGTTGACAATTTTAGCGCCTGTATAAACTTTCCATAGAAGTTTTTTATGCAAATAATTATAGGCATAAAGATTGCCGATGGCATCTCCAAAATAGACGACATGATTCTCAATTGTAGAGCCGGAAGTAATAGATGTATCGGCATCAAAAGAATCGACAATCTTTTTCTGTTCTAAAGAAAAAATAATAAGTTTGCCTTCGTTTGTGCCCCACGCAACGATATTACCATCCGATGAAGGATGCGAGCTTTGTTCTTGTTTTGTATTGTACGACCATTCGGGATATCCCGCAGTATTAAAACTGTAAATTTTACCTCTCTTATCAATTGCGATAATTTGGTCCTTCAGGAGAAGTAGTTCGCTGTTTATGGTGCAGTCTAAATCATACCTGTTAATTTCCCGTCCGTCAAAATAGTCAAAAGTAACGAATGTTGAATATGGCTTATTTCTATTATTAAGAGCAAAATAAATTCTTCTTCCAATCAGGATGGGTGCAAGTAAAATTTCACCGTCATATTTTTTATAACCGTATGACTTTCCTGAATTAATATCGAATGCATAAATTCTACCTGAGAGATCGCCAGTAAAGATCAACCCGTTACCTGCAACCACAGAAGTAAATGATTGGCTTCCTTTTAATTCGAGTTTGTTTATTAGTTCCAACGAATCGGAAATATTTATATTAGAATAAAATTTCCTTTCCGAAATTTCACCGAACATAACGTATCCCTTTTCGTCAAGCTGTCGAAATTCGACAAGCAGATTTACCGTGCACGAGTAGAACACAAAAAGCGAGGTTAAGATTAATATACCGTTTTTCAAAAATCCCACCCGAAGAAAAATTGATAAAATAATTTCTTCTGAAATCGTGAAAAATTATCTTCTATTTTTTTACCGATGTCGTATCGAAGAGTAACAACATTGAACAGGTTCAGTCTAATACCGAATCCCAAACTGCCGAGAGTTTCTTTATATTTCGTATCCCATGCGGCGCCTGAGTCGAAAAAGAGGGCACCACGTAACCCAGCAAAGCTAAGACCGAAGAACGGAAATTTTACATAAATTCTGTCAATAAGCGGAAAGCGGAGTTCAAGAGACGATAGCCACAACTTTTCGCCTCTTATCGACCATCTGGGCCAGCCTCTCAAATCCCAGCTTCCACCGGCAAAATAGCGGCGTGCTTCTTTGCCGTGATTAATGAAAATTGCCCCTCTTAAAGCTACAGCACTTGCATATCCAATTCTGAAATATTTTCGATAGTCCGCAATAACTGAATAATAATTCAGATTACTGAATTTAATATCGCTGATATATCCAAAGAGAAATCTGAACCTTGAACCATCAATTGGACCTGTTGATGCCCAGAGCGAATTATCGTGCACAAGGGAGAGGGTATTCGACATTAACAAGGCTTTCCGTGACAAAAATTCTCCAAAAAGTTCTTTATCAGAATTGGCAATACTAACATTGAGTTCGATTCGTTGAAATGCAGAAAATGGATAATGGATTTCTGCAAATCCGCCATAAACTCTCTCGTAAAAAAATTCTTCCGATTCGCGAATGTCGTATCTCCTGCCAGCAAAATGGAATATGCCGTAACCGTAGTTCGCTCTTTTTTGAAGATTAATTCTGCTGAGAGCGATATTGAAATTATCGAGTATTTCGCTCTGTATTTCTGCAGTATTATAAAAGTAAAAGAGAAAACGGTCGTCTCCCAATAGATCGCTGATGGCAAAGAGTGCTCCACCCATCGAACCATAAATCGGGTCGGTCGATAACTGTCCGACAGCATAATCAAGTGTATATTCTCTATCGTATTTAAAACGATCGATCCCTCTCATTATAGAAATACCATCGATGCTCCATGCTGGTTTAATTTTTCTGTAATCTGATTCAACTTTAGTATGAATCACATATTTTGAAATATCGAGTTCAAAAAACTGAAAAGAGAGCTTTTCAAATGCAGAAGTGATAAGTGTAGTATCGTCAACAAAATCAAAACTGTATACGCTGGTTACAAATTTTGTGATTTGTTCTACTTCTTTGAAATCCCGTTCAAAATTATCGATGCGCCAGATGTTATAAACACCGTCGAAGTCGCAATTAAAATAGAGGGTTTTATGGTCAGGAGAAAAATGCGGGAATCTAATATTGGCGTTAATATTTGTTATGTAAGAAATAATATATGTATTTAAATCAAGTTCGAAAAGGTTGAATTTTTGGGCATATTCTCCTGAAGTTCTATCGGAACTAAATATAATTTTACCTTCCCCGTTAAATATTGGGTCGACGTCGGCATAGTAATCATTCGTCAGACGGATTAAAGTGTCTTTTTCAAGTTCGTACATATAAATGTCGACGTAAGCTTTCGTGTCGGTTGCAGAAAAGAGTAATTTTTTTCCATCCTGTGAAAATTTTGGAGAGCGTACTGAAATTAAATTATCGAATCGCAGAGTTTTAACTTTTTCGTTTTCTATTACAGAATAAATATGAATAACGTCTCTTCCATTCGATTTGGTAACAAACGCCAGCAAGCCGTTCGTCGACAGATCGAGTGTATTATCGAGTAGATGAAAACTTTCGTATTCCGGTTCCTTTTCTCCTTCAATTATTACCTCAGATTTTGCTTTGTTTCCATCGTTGTACTCCATCCTAAAGACAGAAGAATATCCGTTATGATTCCCGATGAAATAAATTTCTCTCTTTCCGTTTCTATGAAAAATTCTCGGATTAAAATTTAGACCCGTTTCAGTCAACTTACGAGCGCCGATAAAATGAGGATAGCTGCTATCATACAGCGGGTAATATTTTTTTTCGAGAGAATATTCCCACATGGCGCCAATTTCATTAAGATTAGAACCAAGCGTGTATTGAAGATTATCCTCGAAAGAATTAAACCGCCAAATGTTTTCAATAATATCAAGAATTTTATTTTCGCCGAATTCAGATGCTATAAATTCCAGTAAACTTTGTCCTTCCTTGTAGATTATGTATCCTGCCGCGTTTGAAAGGTCTTTTAAAGGAATAAAGAAATTATTCAACACGAAATCTCTCATAACCATTTCACCTTGAGCATCCCATTCGTACGACCAGAATTCAGCAAGTCCTTCTACAAACCAGAGAGGTGGCATTCTGCTGGTTTCAATTCTGTGGTCTCTTAGAAGATTAAAAATTTTATTCGTCATAAAAACATGAACCAATTCATGTTTAATTACATGCTGAAAATCTTTTAAAGAACCGGGATACGGAATTACTACTCTTCCTTTTAAGAATTCGAAAAAACCTCCCACACCTTCAGGAATAAAATTTGGGATTGTATTTGTCTGTTGAAAATGGATATGCGAATTATAAAAAATAAGCGGTATTTTAAATGTTATGTAATGATTGAATTTTATTTTAAGTTCTTCGAACGCTTCTTCGGCAAAGCGTGCACCTATTTCAGCCACCTGCTCAAAGTTATCGTAGTAATAGATATTAAAATGCTCTGTTTTAAGAACCTTCCATTCGAATGATTCATACTGAACTTTATTTCGACCGAAGAAGTAAAATTGGGCGGAAATTAATTGCGGCATAATTAAAAGCAGCAAAAAATATTTCCGCCCTTTTAATATCAAAGCCGTGCCTTAAGATAATTTATATTGTCGATGGTTGTTGGGTCGAATCCTCTGATGATTGCATAATAATATGTAGACCAGTCGCTCAGGAATATCAGATCGACCAGACGCAATTTGGCATTTTTTTCTTCGCTTTTCAAGTCGATTATTTCGCAACCAGTTTTGCGTATTACTTCCGAAGTAATTTCAAGACGTTTTTTAACCTGCGGATGATATTCATCATCCCAGATATTAATCAATTTAATTTTCATTTCCTGAGGATTATATCCCTCCCATCCCATAATTTCATTGTGGTCGAGTTCGGGGAAATAAGCAAAGAAAGCATGATGTTTAGAGTTTTCATTAAATTGACCTTTAAACCGGGTACCAACAACCGAAGTATAGTCAGATACAGAATAGATCAATGGAACATATCCTAAAAGGCTCTCTGCCAGACTAAGAGCTTTATTTTCAGGTCTGGCATATTCATTGCCTCTTTTCTTGAGCAGTTCTATACTATCTTTAACATTTTGATTCTGGTCGGGTACTAACTTAAGATTATTAAATACATTCAACACTGTAAAGAAATTAATCCAGAGTGCAAAACGAGGTTGATAGCCTGGCAAAAGTTTGCCAATCGGTATATTGTGTTTAGCCGCGATTCCTTCCATTTTCCCGCCTGTAGTTACGCATACAATCTGGCACTTTTTTTCGATTGCCTGATTCAGTGCAGATAGAGTTTCTTCTGTATTTCCCGAATACGAAGATGCAATTACCAGAGTTTCTTCGTTTACATATGGTGGCAATTCGTAATTTCGATTAACGGTATAAGGATATTTCAATTCCTTACGGAAAAAGTTCTGTATCAATTCACCACCGATAGCCGAACCGCCCAATCCAGTTAGTATGATATTTTTAATTTTCGTAGTATCGATTGATGAAAGATCGATTTTGAGATTCCAGGCATATTCTACCTGTTTATAAGAATCCTGAAGAACCTGAAACTGATTAGCCTTATCATATTTGGCTATTAATTCACTGATATTACTCATTCTTTACCTCAATATAAGTTTTTAATTTGGTCTGAAATTTTTTCGTTGAAGAATTTATGTAGTTTATTATTAATTTCGTCTTCGTTTTTGAGATTTAAACATTCAGCAGCAAGTTGTTTTAGTTCGGAATAGTTCAGTGAACGTAGTATTTTCTTATGTAGCGGTATACCAGCAGCCGAAATACTTAAAGATTCGAGCCCGAGACCAACAAGCAAAGGCAGTGCAAATGGGTCGGCTGCCATTTCTCCACACATACTGACGGGCAATGATTTTTTACCAGCTTCGTTTATGATATGTCTAATTGTTCTTATAACAGCGGGATGAAATTCTTGATATTGAGTAGAAACAATTTCATTACCACGGTCGACTGCAAGTAAATATTGAATCAAATCGTTAGTGCCGATACTAATGAAATCGACTATATCGGCAAAATCGGAAGTCAACACCGCTGCCGAAGGAACTTCAATCATAATCCCCACCATAATATCACTGTCGAAAGGAATATGTTCTTCAAGTAATTCTTTTTTACATTCTTCGATTATTTTTTTAGCTGCAATAACTTCTGAAAGGGAGTTAATCATCGGCAGCATAAACCAAACGTTTCTGTGTTTACTGGCTTTTAGAACTGCACGTATTTGAGTCTTAAAAAGGTTCGGATTGTCGAGTAACAAACGGATACCGCGCCAGCCAAGCATCGGATTTGGTTCATGAAGATCGACGGGTAAAACTTTATCGCCGCCGATGTCGAAAGCCCTTATAATTACAGGTTTGGGATAAATACTCTCAGAAATTTTATTATAAACTTCAGATTGCTGGTTTTCGTCTGGAAATACTTCATATTCCTCGAACAATTGTTCTGTTCTTACCAATCCTATTCCGTCGGCGCAGTTATGAACTATAAAGCTCATCTCTTCGGATATATCAAGATTTGCCATCAACTTAATTTCTTTACCGTCAAGTGTAACTGCAGGAAGAGACTTAATTTTCAATAACTCTTCGTCATATTGACTCAGCTTATCAATTTTTTCTTTATACTCGTTGACTAATTCATCCGAGGGATTTACAATTACTTCACCATGGAAACCGTCGATAATCAAAAGATCGTCGTCATGAATTAGATTAGTAGCCTCGTGTATTCCAACCACAGCGGGGATATTTAGTGATCTGGCAACAATTGCAGCGTGTGACGTTAATCCGCCAAAATCGGTTACATATCCTTTTACGTTCGACCTTGAAAGAAGCACTGTGTCTGATGGCGATAGATTTGTTGTAACAACGATTACATCATTTGAAATTTTTGATTTCCATTTTTTCTTTTTGAGATTGCGGATGATTCTGTTTTTGATATCTTCGATATCGTGTGAACGTTCTTTCATATATGGCTCGTTCGAGGCTTTCATTATTTTGATATATTTCGAAATTTCATCCTCGACGATATATTCCGGCGCCATCCTTTCATTTCTGATCCTCTCTTTGATTGAAGCAATTAAAATCGGATCGTCAAGAACCATCATTTGTGCCTCGAAAATTGCTGCACGTTTTTCCCCTATTTTATCGACGGCAAGATTGAATATTTTTCGCATCTCTTTTTTCGACAGCTCTAAAGCAGTATCGATGTTCCCCAATGCTTCTTCGATGTCTTCAATTTTTTCAGCACTTACAGACTCGCTTTCTTTGGAGAATAGATATGCCGGAGCAATCGATATCCCCGGCGCAGCAGCAATTCCTTTCAATATGATTTGATTTTTTTCCATTTTACATCTCGTCAAATCCTCTGTTGAAAAAATCGATAATTTCTTTTGCGGCTTCTTCTTCGTCTTCGCCGTCAAAGATAAGCGTTATTTCCGAGCCTTTTTCAGCCGCCAGTGTCATTACTCCAATGATACTTTTTCCGTTTATCTGCATACCGTCTTTAATCAGATAAAAATCGCATTTATATTTTGAAGCCATTTTAACTATTGTCGCAGCCGGACGAGTATGAAGTCCAGCGTTGTTCCCAATTTTAACTTTTTTTTCTATCATCTTTTATTTAGTTCTATTTATTAGAGAATTTGCCAGTAAATATAACATTTCGCTTCCTTCTTTATCGGGAAGCCGATTTAATTCTTTGAGTGCCAATTTAATATATTTATCGATTTCCGTTTTTGCATCTTCAAGAATTCCATATTTTTCATAAATCTGTCTATAGGATTCAATTTCTGAGGATTTGATTCCGCAATTTTTAATTACATTTTGCAGTTTCTTCTTATCGTCTCCTCTGGCTTTTTCCAGTGCTTTTAGAAAAAGAAATGTTTTTTTACCTTCAATTAAATCACTACCTACTTTTTTTCCAAACTTTTTTTCATCGGCTGTAATATCGAGCAGGTCATCTTGAATTTGAAATGCCATTCCCAAATTTTTCCCGTAATTTTTTAAAATCCGCATTGCATTGTCATCGGCTTTAGCAATCAATCCCCCAATTGAAGTGCAAGCCGACAGAAGAGCCGCAGTTTTTTTCTGAATCATTAAACGATATTCCCTCAGAGATACTTCCTTACGAGTTTCAAATTCTTTATCGAGGCTCTGACCTTCACATACGTCGATAATTCCCTGAGTAAAAGTTTCTATAATCTGATTTGTATTATACTTACAATCTTTGAGCAGCAATTTATAAGCAATAGCGATCAAATTGTCGCCAGCCAGTATGGCAGTGTTTGAATTATACTTTTTGTACAAGGAAGGTCGTCCTCGCCTGAGCGGGGAATTGTCCATAATATCGTCGTGGACGAGAGTAAAATTGTGTAAAATTTCGACTGCTAATGCCGCATTGTAAGCTTCGTTAAAATTTCCACCGGCAGCTTTTACTGAGAATAAGAGTAAAATGGGACGCAGCCTTTTACCACCCGATTCGAGAGCGTATTTACACGGTTCGTAGAGCGATAGGGGCTTCTTGTTGATAAATAAATTTCCAATTCTTTTTTCGATTTTTTCGAGTAATCGAATGTAAAGAGATTCGTATTCGACCTTTTTCAATGAAATTCCGATATATTGATTAATTTGTTTTTCCTTAAATCTGATAATTTCCGGCTGCCAGTCAAAAACATAACCTTTTTGATATCTTCAAACAAACTCTTGATAAAATTGACTGCTGCTTCTTCGTTTTTATCAATAATTAATTTAAGAATAAGTTTGGCAGCCGCAGTAAAATCGGCACCGAGTGCATACGATTTGGCAAAATCGATGCTTTTTCTAAGTCCCCCCGAAGAAATTAGTACAAATTTATAATTTTTTTTCAACTTTTGAATCCTGCGGAGGCAATAAGAAGTGGGATTTCCCCATTGGCTTAAAAAGCTGTCGTTACCACTCCGCATCAATTCAATTTTTGCCCAGTTAGTTCCTCCTGCTCCGGCAACGTCGATACCTCTGACACCTGCGTTCAATAATTTTATGGCTGAATCCAGATCAATTCCCGCTCCTACTTCTTTAACAATAATCGGTATTTTAACTTTCGTTGTAATTTTTTCAATTTTTTTGAGCAACCCGGAAAAATTTGGCTCTCCTTCAGGTTGAAGCAATTCCTGTAAAGGATTTAAATGAATGACCATTGCATCGGCTTCGATTAAATCGACGAGATAATTGATGTCGTCAATGATATTTTGGGATTTTACAATTTGAGCTGCTCCGATATTCCCGAGTATTGGAATATCACCACCGAATTTTCTGATCGATTTATACGACTCGTCGAATTTATTGTCCAGTAACGAGCGGCGCTGACTACCGACTCCAATTGGAATATTGAGCGCTTTTGCTACTTGTACAAGTCGTTCGTTAATTTCAATCGATTCAGCAGCACCTCCGGTCATCGAAGAAATTAAAAACGGATAATTAATATTCTTCGAAAAAAATTTCGTACGAAAATCAATCTCACTGATAACTACTTCGGTGGCAGCATGATGAATAAATTGATAATATTCAAAACCGTTTGTCACCGAGTCGTAATCAGCTTCGTCGGAAAGAGATAATTTTATATGCTCACCTTTCCTGCTGCTTATTATTTCCGATTCTTCGCTCAATTCAGTTTGCCTTCCTGATTTCTAATTGTACGACGAAATTTCCCGTGAAGCGATTCTTCGAATCCGTAAAATCAAATAATGATACTTGAATATAACGCGGACTCGCATCCGTCAAATTGGAAAACATTGTGCCTTTTACCTTAAAATCCTCTACATTATTCCAATCTTTGCTGCTCTCATTCCATTGATTGGTAAGACAATTTTTAATATCGTCGGTCAGTGTTTTATAAATTTTGTTTGCTTTATGAATTCTGTTGCCTTCATAAAACTTTGCAATATAACTGCCGTCGTTTTCATCGACGAACGATTCCGTAGAGCCTGTTAATTTCACTAATCCCGTTTTACCGGATAGAGGCACTTCAAGCAATATAAAATTAGCTTTTGCGTGTTCGACAAGGAATAAAATTTGTGTACAAAAATCGGCATCATCTTTCAGTTCGACAGAATTCGGAGCAGCAAAAGCATATTGTATCGTATAGCGGCAATTCGTCTGATTCGAATCGGCAACAATTAAAAGCACCCACTCCCCATCTTTTGGAATAAGAGCTGAAAGGATTTCTACAGTTCCCGCTTCAGCTCTGGTTTGCTTGTATATTTTCTCTTCCGGATCAACAAAAATTAGTGAAAGTGAACCAGATTCTGGAAGTACCAGAAAGCTTACAATTTCATTCTGATAAAATTCAATTTCATATCCGTCGTATCTTCCAAGTTCGCTCTTGAATTTATCATTCGAATTTATTTCTCCGTTAATTACATTAAACTCCACTGAAAATTGTCCGAACACTACATTTGCAAACACGAATAAGAAAGGAATTATCTTTTTCATTTTTCCCTCGATGTGGTTAAGAGTGACTCGCATCCAAATGATATAAATTCTTTTAGAAATGGTATTTCTGGCAATTTAATTACAGGTAAACCGAAACGCAGATTGTAAATCGGTCGAAATAAGAAAAATTCTTTTACGATAAATTCCAATCCGAATTCAGATACGAGTTTTTCAAGTTTTTTTACGGTACACCCTGTTGAATAATGAAGTTTAATTTCGTCAACATAGCCAGGACTTTCTTTAAAAATTCTCGATATAAAACTAAGCAGATTCTTTGGCAGAAGATGAAGGTAAGGAATGAATTTTAGAAAACTTTTTGCAATTTGCTGATGACCTGCAAACGGTGAATATTTGGGCGGGAAACTGATGAAAATAAGTCCGTTTTCACTGAGAAGATTTTTCAAATTACGAAATGCGGCTTCTTTATCGCGAATGTGTTCGATTACTTCTCTGATAATTATCAAATCGTACTTCTCATTTAATTTTGCAGGCAATTCTGGATCCGTTATATCGCCGACTAAAATGTCAAGTTCAGGATTCTTATTTAAAGCCATAGCGGCTCTTTTTGCGTCGATTTCAATGCCGCGGCAACGAACGCCGTACTGTTTCATAACGGTTAGCAATCCACCTTCGGCGCATCCGACTTCAAGTAAATTCAGCTTTTCGAAACCTGGAACGTATCTTCGCAAATACGGAATAATATATTTCCTGGTGTAATCGATCTGTTCGTAATAATGTTTTTCAGCCATAATTTATCAAGGGAAAAATATTTTGGACGGTAAAATACGCAAGATTTTTCAATTATAATAAGATTGATTAAAGAATCTAATTGAATTCACATAACGTTTTTTCAAAGCAAAGTAAATGCAGAAGTATTATTTCAATCTAATAATTCTTTGAAGTGAAGGTGTCGAAAAATTGAAGAACATCTTTAATATAATCGTAACCGAAAATCCAGCAGGTTTCTGAAACATCCGAAAAATCGAGTCCTGCTTTGGCAATCCATACATTTCCACTCTCTTTCAACGTGTTAATGACCAGATTAGTAACTTCCTCTAAAGCACGATTAAAATTCAAGTGAGCATCAGACCAGTTTTTCCGAAAGCAGCTTCGTAAACTTCATTTGCAGGAACGTATAATCCTTCTTGAATTCCGTATGCACCCCCTACAGCATGAAATTTTACTCCATCAAATCGAGAATCTTATAAAATTGTTGCCACACCTGCAATAGAGTGGATATCGTCTACGTCGGTCTTACAATCGAAATGCGCCAGATAAAGATCTTTGTCTTTATTGAATTTTCCTATTCTATCTCGTTCTTTTATCTGGAATTTATACTCAACAAATAAAAGCCCTGTGATTAATACAATGTAAAAATTTTTTGAGTACATATAAAACTCCTGTTTGTTTGATTTTTAAAATAAGTGTCAAATTATTTTTAGTAACGTTATTGATTTTCAAGTCTTTGTTTTTTCTATAATAGATATATCCACTAAAGAGAGAGAAGACTCATTTAATTTTACGATTAATTAATGAGTCTGCTCTAAAAAGCTAATTATTAAAACCAGTGGTTTTTAGATT
>DYLP01000016.1 GCA_020722005.1 Melioribacter roseus | reverse complement strand
ACTTGTTCTTTTATAATTACTTATGCCATCCTGTGGTCATATGATACTATTTTACTAACAGCATTCTTTTAACTGCCTGATTTGGACCCGATTTCAATTTGTAGAAATAGACACCACTGGCAACTTTATTTCCAAAATTATCTTCACCCTTCCATACAATGTTATATTTACCTGGTGAAAGTCTTTCTGAAATTAAAGTCCTTACTTCTTTTCCGAGTATATCATATATGGTTAATGTTACAAAGTCGTTTTTGTCGATTGAAAAGCGGATTGACGTTTCGGGATTAAACGGATTAGGATAATTCTGATATAACTCAAAATTATATTTTAAGTCTTTGACATCTTCGACGGACGTGATATTGCTAATTGTTTTGAAAACACCCACCGAAGAATAGTCAGAAACTTTTCCATCTTCTGTCTTTGAAATTACCCGCCAATAATATGTGTTATCAGGGTACAAACCGTTAATTGCGACAAACGGTTTATCGAGTCCACCAATTATATTTTTGTATTCGAAATTTTTGTCATTCGTGTATTCAACTTCATAAGTAAGCTTTGAATCGCTTTTTGTAGGAACAACCCATGATAAGACCACAGACGATGAAGAAATTGGCTGAGCATGATTCGGTGAACCGATTAAAGGCACAACTGCAAATGCTCCTGCATCAGTTGTAAATGTTGCAATTGACGACCAGGGGGATTCCGAACCTGGGGAACCGGCAACCTTAGCTCGCACCTGCCAGTAATAAGTCGTACCTGCGGACAAACCTGAAAGAGCATAATAATTATTGGTTAAATCCGTTATGGTTGTCGGATTGAATAATTGACCACCGCCGTCCAACGAAGTTGAGTAACGTAAATCATAATTGAGCGTGTATGCTGAGGAAGCATACCAATATAACGTTGGCGAAAGTGTATAAACTATTGTTCCGCCTATTGGATAAGTTTGTGTCGGCACAGGAGCTCCCGTAGATGCAAACGACGGAATATTAAAAGATTCAACCGTAGACCACGAAGAAGGTGTACCTGCGTCCCCTATTTTTGACCTTACCCGCCAGTAATATGTACCACCATTCAAAGATGAAGGCAACATAAAATAGAGATTATCAATCCAGCCTGAATTACCCTGTGGCGCATCATCCAGATTTGAATCGTCATCCCATTCAACATAATATTTTAATCCGTCAACATAAGTAGTAATATACCAGTACAAAGTAGGTGGATTTATATAGGAATCGTTACCACTCACAGGCCAGGATGGAACGGGAATAGGTGGAGTTAACAGTGTCGAATTGAAAATTTCAAAACTTTCTTCGCTGCTGGTTACTACATTCGCTGAAAATGTATTCGAAGTAGAAGCGTCAACAACATAATAATAAGTATTGCCGGGTGTTAAACTCGAAAGTGTGAGATATAAATTATTTGTGGCACTGCTCGTTTCGGTATAGCTACCCGACGATGTGCCGTATCGAATTCGATAATATAAACCTGGATAGTAAGAATTAATATACCAGTAAATAGTAGGACTCTGGGTATACACCATCACTCCATTGATGGGATAAGTAGCTACAGGTGTAGGAACTGCTTGAGTTGTAAACTGCCAAATATCTGAATAGCTAATAACAATACCTGTATTGGTTTTGCCAGTAATTCTCCATTTGTATGATTGCCCTGGTACCAAAGACGATGCATCGTAAGAAAGAAATGTTCCGGTCAAATCGGTGGCTATAGTAGTCGGTGACGAAAAATCCATATCATCGTCAATCTCGAGATCGAATTTCATCCCATATTTTGTTGTATACCAGCTAAAATAGATCGTTTGTAATGTAAGAACTGATAAATTAGCTGGAAGAGTTGGTACTGGAATATAAGGAGTAGCTTTTATAATATCTCTGCCGTTGGTAGTTCTACCAGCATTTGAAGTCATAATAATTTCGCCGTTTGGTCCCTGAAAATGAGAGCCGACAAAATTCCATTGCCCTGTACCACCATTATATTGAGCGCCTGTCAAATCCATCAAAAAATTGCCTGCACTATCATAAAGATGAATATCTTTCGTAGACATTACAGTGACAGCGATGTATTCATTGTCACGTCCTGTCCAATAGCCCCAATAGCTATCTACAATAGGTGTAAAGCCCATATCTTTAACCCAACTACTTCCATTAAAAATAAGTGTATGAGTAGTGTTGACAGGTTCAGAGGTAGTTTCACCCGACCAATAAAGAATTACAGTACCGTCTTTATTTGAAATCGGTTCGTATTCTTTATAATCTGAAGTATTTGTAATATTAGTTCTTGTGGCTCCGTCCCAGATAAACAGATCGGCTCCACCGCCTGCTCCATAATCCCAGAAAATAATTGAAGTTGTACTGGAGCCAAGGAAATCGGGATTAGCCACATCATCACTACCAGTAGGTTCATAAACGGCGGTTGTTAAACTGCTTGCTAATTCGTACTTTAATACTTTATTATTTGTAGATACATTTCTTTCTACATATCCAATATATGCTCCATCGTCGCTCCAGAAAGGATTACCATAAGTTGGCCCATTATTGTAATCTGAATTTCCCGCAGAAATAATTGTTTCCCCGCTACCATCTGAATTCATAAGAACAATTTCCACTCTTCTAATGGGTCCATCGTCATAGTATTTTTGAGCTACAATTTTTGAGCCGTCAGGACTAAGTCCTGCCTGTGTATAATATACATTATCCGGAGGGGTTACAAGTGCATTAAATGTATAGAATTGATTATTGAATTGAGGCGATCCGTATGATGTAACTGCATGAACAGATTTTTTCAAAGAGAATGTATTCTGAATTTCCTGGTCATGCGTATATAATTTCTGATTATTCTGACCAAATAAAACAACTGACAGAATAAAAAAGAGAAAAACTCCCTTTTTCATTTGCACCCTCTGTCTTTTATTAAAAAATATATTCTTATTTATCTTCGAACCGGAACCATCAGGAGGATAGATAATTTTTATTCGGCTGGTGACTAAACCTACTGTTATTCGGTACTAATGTCAAGAATTATTTTTTAAAAAATTAAAAACATTTTCTCCATCCATTTATTTGTAATTACAAACTGATAATTCAGTTAAAAATGATCTTAGTGAACCCAGTACGTTTTGTTAATGCAGAGTAATTTTTTCTTGTTTAATACGAATAGAACAACTCTATTCAAACAATTTTATATAATCTCCACCACTATCTCTATATTTCAAAATTAATACAAAGTCGTTTTTAACAAATGCATAATTTTTTGTCTAATTTAATCGAAGGAGAAATTACTTAGGCAATCCAGTATTGTTCATTTAAGAAATTAAAATACTCGAACATCCTAAAGTCGTAACTTACAATTTATACAAATTGCCCAGAAGGCGGAATTAGTTTTGATATTCCACGGAATTTTGTGATTTAATAATTGCATCACTTTATGAAACAAAGAACAAGAAAGACTGAAGTTATGCTTCTCGAGTATCTGAAGTTATCGAAGAAGATCTATTTTTTATTGATATTTTTGAATGATTATCCAATATTTGCAGAAATTTAAATTCACAACTGAGGACTATAAATGATTCCTAACAATTCCGGACGAGAACAATGGGGAAGCCGTGCAGGTTTTATATTGGCAGCAGCCGGCTCGGCTATTGGATTAGGCAATATCTGGCGATTTCCTTATTTAGCTGGAGAAAACGGAGGTGCTGCTTTTATATTTGTTTATATTTTTTGTGTATTGCTAATTGGTATTCCCGTTTTAATAGCAGAAGTACTTATCGGCCGAAGCGTCCATAAAAATCCTGTAGGTTCATTCAAATCATTACACCCTTCACCATTCTGGGATTTCGTAGGAGGCATCGGGGTGATAGCAGGTTTTGTCATCCTTTCATTTTATACGGTAGTAGCAGGATGGACGCTCGCTTATATCTATGAGGCGATTACCGGAAACCTGCTCCAATATAGCCTACCCGATATCGCTCAATCTCATTTTTCTGATTTGCTGGCGAGTCCTTACTGGAATGTAGGATTGCTCACATTATTTATGCTTCTTACAATGGCAATTGTCTATTTTGGCGTTCAGAAAGGCATTGAACGAGGCAGTAAAATCATGATGCCAATGCTCTTTATTTTACTTCTGATATTAATGATAAGAGGCCTTACCTTAGACGGAGCTTCGAAAGGTCTGGAATATCTTTTCAATCCCAATTGGTCTAAAATTAATACTGGTGTCGTATTGGCTGCATTGGGACAGGCATTTTTTTCGTTGAGTTTAGGTATGGGCGCTATGCTAACATACGGAAGTTACATGTCGAAGAAGGACAATCTTCCCATCGCATCAATTTGGATTGCAACGCTCGATACATTAGTAGCAATCATAGCGGGAATCAGTATTTTTACGGTGGTATTCGCAACAGGACAAAATCCGGATGTGGGACCGAGTCTCATATTCAGAACGCTCCCGGTTGTATTTACAAAAATTCCTGGAGGATTCTATTTTTCCATTTTATTCTTTATTGCTCTCACATTAGCGGCACTTACCTCTACGGTTTCATTACTCGAAGTAGTTACTGCTTATTTTGTGGATGAAAAAGGTTGGAGCAGAAGAAAAGCAGTTGTGGTCTTCGGATTTGCCGCTTTGTTACTCGGTATACCGAGTGCATTGTCTTTTAATCTCCTTGCTGACTTTAAATTTGGAAGGTTTACCTTTTTCGATATATCTGAATTTTTATCATCGAATCTGCTGTTGCCGCTCGGAGGCTTTTTCATTTCGATTTTTGTGAGCTGGGTTTGGGGTTTCGATAAGGTAAAAAATGAAATCAGACAGGGAGCCGAATCGCTCTTCGACAAACATCCTGAGCTGTTGAATTACTGGAAATTCATCTTGCAATTTGTAGCTCCGGTACTGATAATTATAGTTTTACTCAGTTCCATCGGAATCATCTAATATAAAGGAATACAAATGAAAAAATCGACTGCAGGATTAATTGGCATCGTAATTATTTTTACCGTCTTAATAATAGGAGGCGTCCCTTTCTTCAACAGTGTATGGACTTTCCCCGGAAATTTCGAAAGTATTAAAAACTTTCCGTCACCCGACATCCCCCTCGGTTCAATACCTTTAATGCTGATTGCCCTTCTGGGTACGGGAATATTTATAACGATAAAATTGAAATTCCCTCAAATCCGTTATTTCTGGCACGGAATAAAAGTTACCGCAGGAATATATGACGACCCAAAAGACAGTGGTGATTTGAACCATTTCAGAGCATTGTCGACTGCAATTTCGGCAACTGTTGGGATAGGAAATATAGCGGGAGTGGCAACTGCCATCTATTACGGCGGACCAGGCGCTCTTTTCTGGATGTGGATAACCGGAATATTCGGCACCGCTCTTAAGTTTGCAGAAGTTTCTCTTGCACATAAATACCGTGATATATTGCCCGACGGTTCAATTGCAGGCGGTCCGATGTACACGATCGAAAAAGGATTAGGCCCGAAATGGAAATGGCTGGCAATTATGTTCGCATGTTTTGCGGTTATTTGTTCATTTGCCACTGGTAACGCAATTCAAGCTTTTACACTCTCGGACCAAATTTATTCAGAAGTCACTCAAATAGTTGGCACTAATAATTTCTGGACAATTGAACATCAGATTTTCGCTGGATTCGCAGTATCGTGGCAACAGGTTATAAACGGTCTCGTTCTTTCTGCTCTTATTGCATCGGTCATAATTGGCGGAATTAAAAGGATCGGAAGAGTAACGAGTATTCTCTCACCTTTAATGGCTATCTTTTATATAATTGCTACACTGACAATAATCATTGCAAACATCGGCTCGTTAATTCCAAGTTTAGAATTGATAATTGAAATGGCATTTAATCCTCCAGCAAAGATTGCTGGCGCCACCGGAGGAACTTTTCTTGTAATGTTAAATACTGTATTGTGGGGAATAAAAAGAGGTTTGTATTCGAACGAATCTGGTCAGGGAAGTGCTCCGATTGCGCATTCAACCGCTAAAACTAAATACGGCGTACGCGAAGGTACAGTTGCACTTCTTGAACCTTTCATCGACACTCTTACGGTCTGTACTTTGACTGGCCTCGTTATTGTTATTACAGGTGCGTGGTATCATACTGAATTTTATAAACTACGAATCGATCCCAACTACACCGACCAAATTTACAATGCCAGCATTTTAACTTCATATGCTTTTAAAATTGGTTTAAGCTGGCTATTCGACTACGGGGATAAGATTGTTACTCTGGCAGTACTTCTCTTTGCTACTTCTACTATTATTAGCTGGTCTTATTATGGCGACAGAGCCACATTTTATTTGTTTGGAAAGGAAGCCATTCTACCTTACAAATGGGTTTTTGTACTCTTTGTTTTCATCGGTTCGATTGCCGAACTCGAAGCCATTTGGGCATTTGGAGACGCAGCGTTGGGCTTTATGACCGCACCCAATTTATTATCGATTATTTTACTTTCGGGTGTTCTGAAAAAAGACGTTCGCGAATATTTTTCAATGAAACATATTCCGTATAAAAAATTAAAAAAAGACAGCAAAGATTAATAATAAAAAAGGCTGCTCAATGGCAGCCTTAATTTTTTAACCGAAGAAGGTTTCGGCAACCTTGTATAATTCGAGATCGACGGTTTTCAGTTCGCCTACAGCTTCTTCAAGTTTAACTGCTACTATATCTTTTCCTCTCAATGCAGCCATATAACCGAATTCGCCCTTGTGCACCAGATCAGCGGCAAATACACCTAGACGAGTACCGAGTACACGGTCGAATGCCGTAGGACTTCCGCCTCTTTGAATATAACCCAGTACTGTTGCCCTTGTTTCAAATCCGGTTCTCTTTTCAATTTCTTCTGCAATAACGTTTCCAATGCCGCCAAGTTTAACGTGTCCAAAAGCATCAACTTCCATACTGCTTAGAACAAAAGAACCGTCTTTATCGACATTGTTTTCTGTTTTTAATTTTGCACCTTCAGAAACTACTACAATGCTGAAGTTCTTTCCACGTGCATGACGTTTTGTAATAATATCGCACACTTCATCAATGTCAAACGGCTTTTCGGGAATCAGGATTACGTCGGCGCCGCCAGCGATGCCGGCATGTACGGCAATCCATCCTGCATGGCGACCCATTACTTCGACCACCATAACACGATTATGAGCTTCTGCAGTAGTATGAAGTCTGTCTATAGCTTCGGTGGCTATATTAACTGCAGTATCGAAACCAAATGTATAGTCGGTTGCATTCAAATCGTTATCAATTGTCTTGGGAACTCCAACTACCTTAACACCGCCTTTGTAGAGCTTAGAGGCAACACCAAGTGTGTCCTCCCCACCGATTGCAACGAGGCAGTCGATTCCTGCGTCTTTCATATTTTGTTTTACTTTCTCTTCACCGTTTTGAACTTTATAGACGTTGGTACGGGAAGTACCCAGTATCGTTCCTCCGCGAGGAAGGATTCCAGAAATGGCTTCGAGGTCAAGCGTCATAAAATTATTTTCGAGTATACCACGCCAACCTTCGCGGATACCGATTACTTCATGTCCATTTTGTAAAGACTTTCTTACTACCGCTCTAATTACGGCATTAAGACCGGGGCAATCGCCACCCCCTGTTAAAATACCTATCTTCATTTAGTTCTCCGTTATTTTTTAAATGAGCTTCAAGTTTGCAAATTTTGTCAAAAGATTTTTGGTACCGTGATTTTCAAATACAATAGTCACCTTTTGAGTGTCTCCCGAGCCGGTAATTGCAAGTATTTTACCAATGCCAAATATGGTGTGAGAAACTTTACTACCGACTCTCAAAGAACGACGTTCCTGGTCGTAATCGTCGTAACTTTCCTGATAGTATTCGTCGTAATCTTCATTTTTCTTTTTGCCCGCTCTTCTACTGCCAGGACCGTTAATTTCGACATAAGTAGCTTCGTCGAGTTCATCGATGAAACGAGAGCGACTTTGATATGCCACTTCGCCGAATCGATACCTCGACCTGGCATAAGTGAGAAATACTTTCTGCTGCGCCCTTGTGAGGGCAACATAAAAGAGTCTTCGTTCTTCTTCGATTTTGGAGTCTGAATCGAAACGTGGACTCAAGGGGAAAATATCTTCTTCAAGCCCAGTTATAAATACAACAGGGAATTCCAATCCTTTGGCAGAATGGACGGTCATTAATGTAACGGCATTAGCTTTTTCGTCATACTGGTCAATTCCAGCTACAAGTGAGACTTCGGCCAGAAATTCGTTCAAAGTGCCTTGCGGATTTTCCTGATTGTATTCCTGAATTGCTCTGAGTAGCTCCTGAATATTATCATAACGCGCCATTGATTCGGGAGTATTTTCTTCTTTATACATTTTAAGAATTCCGAGCTCGTCGACAAGAGCAGAAGTCAATTCACTTATTGAAAGCTTATCTTTTAGTTCAATGTACTTGTCGAGCATTAACTTAAATTGCTTCACGTTTTTCTGAATTCTTTCTTTGACTTCGATTACTTCAAAAACACGTGCCATAGTCGTAAAGAGAGATATATTCAGACGCCGTGCAAATGCTATCATTTTCGATATCGAAGTATTTCCAATTCCCCTCTGTGGGAAATTCATGATTCTGAGAAGACTTTCTTCGTCATTCTGATTTGAAAGTATACGTAGATAAGCAAGTACATCCTTTACTTCCTTTCGTCTGTAAAATTCGACACCGCCTACAATTTTATACGGAATTTTCTCACGGCGCAGTGCCTCTTCCAGTGCTCTTGATTGCGAATTCAATCGATAAAAAATTGCTATATCGTTCAGCGAAAGTTTTCGGTTGATAACTTCTTTTTTAATACGCTTGGCAATCTGAAGCGCTTCGTCTTTCTCGTCGGAAGCACGAATAATAGTCAATTGTTCGCCGTCGTTATTCTCAGTCCATAATGTCTTGGCAATTTGCTCGGCATTATTTTTAATTATTGAATCCGCCGCTGCCAGAATCATTTTTGTAGAGCGGTAATTTTGCTCGAGGCGGAAAATCTTGGCGTCTTTAAAATCTTTTTTGAAATTTAGCATGTTTTTAATTTCAGCACCACGCCAGCTGTAAATACTCTGAGCATCGTCACCAACAACACATATTTTGTTGCGGACTGGACTTAAAATTTTAATCAATTCATATTGAGCTTTGTTCGTATCCTGATATTCATCTACAAGGATATATTTGAAGATTTTTTTGTATTTGTTCAGTACTTTTGGATTGTTCGTAAATAGTTCGATGGGTTTCAAAAGGAGGTCGTCAAAATCCATTGCATTATTTTGAAACAGTCGATTTTGATATTCTTTATAAATCTCCAGAAATTTTTTATCCAAAGAGGTAGAATACATTTCCTTTTCATACTCTTCGGGCAAAATCATCTGGTTTTTCAGGTAACTAATTTTATGCTGAACTCCATTAGGTGTTAGATTTTCAAGATTGATATTGAGGTCCTGCATGACGTTTGATACCAGAGAGACAGAATCCTCTCGGTCATAAATCGAAAAATTCGGACGGTAATTGATATAATTCGATTCAGCTCTCAGAATTCGCGCAAAAATCGAATGGAAAGTGCCCATCCATAACTTTTCGGCTTTCTTTCCGATTATCACTTTAATGCGTTCTTTCATTTCTCGGGCAGCTTTATTCGTGAAAGTAAGAGCCAAAATCGATTCAGGTTCCAGTCCTTTTTCGATCAAATATGCAATTTTATAAGTCAGAACGCGGGTTTTGCCCGAACCAGCGCCTGCCACAACCATATGTGGACCTGAATTGTACTCAACAGCTTTACGCTGCTCTTCATTTAATTCATTTAGAAATTTCATAAGAATTGTTTGTTTTTTAAGTTGCAAATTTACAAAATTAAGAGCGGTTAATCAATTTTAGGAGAGTTTTATAAAGTAAAAATTTATAATTTAATAGCTCCTGCGATAGCTATATAGTAAGGAATTCTCTGTAATTGTTTTCAAAAAATAAGTCTATCGAGATTTTCCTTTAATTAATTAGTTTCCCGTCTTTCATAATTAACCTGTCATCGAACCATACAGTTGGTTTTTTAATGACCCCATCGAGATGAATTGGTACGTTTACATTGCCACCCATCGTTTTATTATCGCCTAAAGCAATATGAACCGTACCCATAACTTTTTCGTCTTCGAGTAAATTTCCGCTCAATTTAACTTTATCGTTCGTTCCTATTCCGAATTCAGCAATATTCCTGGCTAATTTCCCAAATTTTTCGTGTATTTTTTCGAGTGTCTTTGCTTGTGAACCGCCACTTATTTTTACAGCATATCCATCCTTTACTTCAATTCTAATTGGTTTATTTTTAACTACACCGACACCAGCCATTGAACCATCGACAACAAAGACGCCGTTTGCGGTACCTTCAAGAGGAGCGATAAAAGCTTCACCTGTGGGTAAATTGCCACCCTCGCCTTTCTTTTGAAACAAACCCTTGCTTGCAATAGCTTTTCGTCCTTTAATTTCGAAAGAAATATCCGTTCCACTGGGAGCAATAATTCTCACCTTGCTGGTTCTGTCGAGTTTTTTAGCAAGTTTGATCGTAAGGTTTGCAATTTTACTGTAATCGGCGTTTAATCCTCTTATCATTACGTCCTCAGTGATACCGGGGAATGTAGCAATTCTAACACCTTTAGCCGATGCAGCTCTTCTGGCGTTTGTATGTGTCAACGATTTATCCGTAGGACATAATACCACATCAAACATTTTCATCAATTCGGCAACCTGCTCCGGAGATTCCTCTCCATGCATTTTGCCCGCCTTCATTTCCACGTATAATGAAGGATGACCCAATTGCAGAGCATTTTGATAAAGTGCATAACCAATTTTTTTCTTTTTTTCATCGGTTATAATCAATACCGATTATTTCGGTTTTGCGCCCATACAATCGCGTATGGCTATTACTGCGGCTCTGTCAAGTTTTGTCAATTTCATAAAATTTCCTTAGAGTGGGAATCCCACATTAATTTGAAGAGTAGCGGAAAAAGTTTTTTTATTAATTATTTCATTTGTTGAGTTTGTAATTGGAATTGATAATTTATTATCTCCGTCGTAAAGTTGCTTCAGCTCAAGAAAATTGTATCCGGCTGTAGCTTCTATACTCACATAATCAGGTATAAGATGTATAACCATCCCGGAGCCGAGGAAATATCCGATTTTTGTTTCGTCGGATGTAAATTTATTTAATTCAACAGTGGCGTTATTTTTCTCCAGAAAATTAATCTTAAATTCCGGAGAATAAAAATTAACGTGACCTTCGACTAGTTTGATATCGAGAAATGAGAATATCGGGAAACCGAGGTCCAGTCCAACGCCCCAATTATTCATCGATAATTCATACTTTTCTGAAGTTAGATTATCAATTTTGAATTCGTGAGTCTCTTTTAAGAATTGATAATAACCTTTCGTACTAATAAAAATGCTCGAAAATCTCGCTCTGAAAATATTCGCTCCTATTCTGTAGCCTGTTGACCTTTTAAATTCAATATCCGGCATTAAGCCATCTGCAAAATTTATTTTATAATTGTTAAGGAACTCATTAATTGCAGGCGTCTCGTAGTAATGATGCGTATAGCCGGCATAGAAACCACTTAAACCCAAACAACCGAATCCAAAAGTTTGAGCATTAATTCCACTTGCCGAAAGAGTAATAAAAATTATTATTGAAAATTTTAGTTTCATAAATTCAACAACTTTTACAGATACAATTTAGTAAAAAGAGCACTAATAAAATATTTATTCAGGTTTAGCGTCGAGTTGGCGTTGACTTTTTTTCAATAAATATGCAAAGATCAATCCGAAAAATCCAAGCATCGAAAAAATCCACATGCCTGTATTGTAACCCGAGGGATTAGCGGCACTCGCTCCTGAAATATCGTTTGCGTAACCGATAATAATATTGAATGAAAATAAACCGATATTCTGAATCATTGTCATTAAACCGTATGCAGTTCCCAGTTTGGCATTGTCAACAATCAATGCAACGGAGGGCCACATTACGGCTGGTACCAACGAAAATGCAATTCCCATCATCGACATCGGTAGAATAAGATAAATCGGAATTGCAACATTAATATCAAAAAACGAGATAGATAAACGAATAAAATCACTTTCTGTCATTACATCAGGTTTGCCGATTTTATAAGCCATCATTAAATAGACCGGGATTATCAGCAGTGAACCAAACATCATCAGCCATGAACGTTTACCAACCTTATCGGCAAGTAATCCGAAGAGCGGTGTAAAAATCATGGCAGCCAGAGTTAGAATACTCGAAAGATTACCTCCTACTTCCCTGGTTGTGCCGTGTGCATCCTGAAAAAATTTTATTGCAAAAGTCTGAAACGGAAACATAGCAGAATAAAATGTTACGCAGAGCGCAGTAATGTACCAGAAAGCTTTTGGAAAAGTAAAGATTTCTTTCAAAACTACTTTTTCCTGTTGACCTTCGGCTGGAAGTTCGAATTTACCTGAACCAATCCTATCGAGGATGTAATAAAGACCAATAGTAACAACTGCGAATATACCGGCAGCCACGGTAATCAAAAGTGGCGACTGCCAGTATTCATAAAAACTTTTCCCCCACGTAGGCGAATTAAGAGCAAGGAAAGAACCGAGTCGCGCCACCGTAAGATTCAACCCAAATGCGAGAGATAATTCTTTACCCTTAAACCAACGAGCAATTATCGTAGTTATTGCAACGATCATCGACTCGGCACCGAGTCCAAATACTAACCTGCCAAGAGTCATAACATAAAGTTTGCCTGTTAATGCAGTAACAACCGAACCGACCATTATTAGAGCTGTAAATATCAATACTGAAGTTCGAGTGCCAATTTTATCGATGATAATTCCACCGATGAGTACCATGATTATATTTGGGAAGCTGTAAATTCCCTGCAATAGTCCAATGTCCGAATCGGTAAATTTAAGTTGTTTTACCAACAAATCAGCCAGAGGACTTATACTGTCGTAGATATAGTAATTACCGAACATCGCCAGGCTGATTAAAACCAATATAGTCCATCTGAAAAGGAATGTCGGTTGAGGTTTTTTAGTCGTAATTACCATAACATTAAACTCAATTATCGAAAAAGTCTCGTACAGGAAGCCACGGAAAATTTGGCTTCCTGTACGATTCTGTCAATTAAATTGAAGGAATATTTTTCAATACATTAATCAGGATATCCCAGAATTTTTGCACTGTACTTATTTGCACTTTTTCGTCGGGCGAGTGAGCTCCTTGAATTGTAGGACCTAAAGATATCATATCGACATGTGGAAATTTTTCTTTAATAATTCCGCATTCAAGTCCAGCGTGAATTGCTTTTATTTCTGGTTCAGAGCCGTACATCTGCTTATAAATATCTTTCATTATTCCCAGTATTGGAGAATTAATATCCGGTTTCCAGCCTGGGTACCCCTCGCCAAAATTTACTTTTGCTTTGGCTAGTTCGAACACAGCAGCGATTGCATTAGAAATATCATATTTTTCAGATTCCACAGAACTTCTTTGACTCGTTGTTACTTCAATACTATTTTGTTTCGTAACCACCACAGCTAAGTTCGAAGAAGTTTCGACAAGTTCTTCAATATCGGCACTCATTTTAATTACGCCATTTTGGATGCCATAGAGGGAGTTAATTATTCTATCGGAGATAGCTTTGTCGATAACTTTAGCACGTGACTGAACTTTGTTTGCAATAATCTGCAATGAAGGTTCAACGGTTTCGAATTCAGACTTGACGATAGATTCGAATCTGGATACAGTGTCTAAAACATCGATATAATTTTTTTTCGGTATTCTTATCAATGCAAAAGCTTCTCTTGGGATGGCATTGTGTTTATTGCCGCCGCTAATTTTAGAAAGTGTAATACCAAATCCTTCATTCAGGTTATAGAGCAAGCGAACAAGTAATTTGATAGCATTAGCTCGCCCGCTTGCTATATCTAGTCCCGAATGCCCACCTTTTAATCCTGTAACCGATACTTCAAGAGGAATAGTATTTTCTTTGTACGGTGTTGTTTTTATTTTGAATTCTGCAAATGTGTTTTGACCACCTGCGCATCCAATGTAGAAAGCACCATCTTCTTCTGAATCGAGATTAATCATAATATTAGCGTTGAGGAATCTAGGCTGAAGAGCCTGAGCGCCGTTGAGTCCTGTTTCTTCATCAAGCGTAAAAAGAGCTTCAATCGGACCGTGTTCAATATCCTTCGATTCAAGAATAGCGAGAGCTGTAGCTACCCCGATGCCATTATCTGAACCGAGTGTAGTGCCCCTGGCTTTTACCCAATCGCCGTCAATATAGGGTTCAATTGGATCTTTATCGAAATTATGTTTTACGTCGTTATTCTTTTCGGGTACCATATCGAGATGTCCCTGAAGAGCAACCGTCATTAAATTTTCTTTTCCTGGTGTAGCTGGTTTTCTAATTACAATATTGCCGAAATCGTCGACGCTGTAATCGAGTGAGTTTTTCTTTGCAAAATCTATAATATATTCGGCAACCAGTTTTTCGTTTCTCGATGGATGCGGTCTCTTGCAAATTTCTTCGAAGTGTTTCCATAACAGTTCTGGTTTAAGATTACTGAGTGTGTTACTCATAATTTTTCTCCTTCTATTTCCTTAAAAGAAATAATTTTTTCTACGTACAAACGCGTCAGAAATCGAGTCAAGCGTTCTTCAACCGGCTCGACCTTTTCACCGAATTTATTCTTGAGTCGATTACACAATTCGCCCACATTAGTTTTGTCGTCAATTTCAAGCCACGAAGCCGACCCAAGTTCATCGAGTCTTAACTTAATGTATTTCGACTTCAATCTTGGCACAATAAACTTTACCGCAAAATTGCTTGTAAATTTTGGAATCAGTAAAGTTACCAGATTGCCGTCTTCCTCATATTCAACTTTTCTAACGGGTGTAAGGTCAAGATAATTTTTGTCTATTTTTCGTCTTCTAAAAAAGTCCATATTATTGACTAATTACTGTTTAATCACCCTGTTAATTAAACCGGCACTGAAGGAGCTGCAGGGTCTTCTGGTTTACCTGCATTCTTAATTGGGATTTTTATGAGTAAATAAGCAATAAACAGTATTACCACCAGACTTATAATGAATGTAGGTTCTTTAAAGATTTCCAGTAGTGGTATTTCCCAGAATGCGAAACCGGCAAACAGGAGTCCAATTAAAGCTTCGCCTGCTATTAAGCCTGCAGCTAAGAGGATCCCTACATTTTCAACTCTCGATTTTTGGGCATCGTTGAAATTATATTTAGCTGAATATTTTTCTACAATCCATTTGATCAGACCGCCCATAAAAATTGCAAATGTCGTTCCAAGCGGTAGATACATTCCCACACTAACAAGCATAGGACTTTTAACATTCATCATAATAAATCCTACACCCATCAGCATACCTGTAAAAATCAGTATCCATTCCATTTGTCCTGCAACAATTCCTTTCGATAAGATAGCCATTAAACTTGCCTGTGGAGCTGGGAGTGCGTCGCCACCGAAACCCATACCGCCCGATTTTATGTCACCTTCATGAAGAATAAAAAGAGGAATAAACATTACAGCCGATGCAATCACAACACCGATAATATCACCGAGCTGCATTTTCCATGGAGTACCGCCTAGAATGTGACCTGCTTTAAGGTCTTGCAGCATTTCACCTGCCACGGCTGCCGAAACGCAAACGACAGCAGCTACACCAAGAACTGCAGCCACGCCTTGAGTTCCTTTCATTCCCAATGCTACCATTAAGACGGCGGCTACAACTAATGTCGACAACGTCAAACCGCTAATTGGGTTGTTGCTCGAACCGATAATTCCTACGAGATAACCGGAAACGGCAGCAAAAAAGAATCCTGCGATTATCATTACGATCGTTGCCACTAACGCTGCAAAAAGGTCCTGTGCGAAGAAATTATAGATAAAAAATGTTGCTACGGCTGTTAACCCGATACCGCCGAGTATTGTAGTGAAACTAAGGTCTTTTTCGGTGCGTATTTCAGTTACTTCTCCTGAAGCAGCTTTTTTTACATCGTTAACTGACCTACCAATTCCTGTAATAAGACTATTTCTCATCTTCCACAAAGTATAAGCAGCTCCTACAAGCATTCCTCCTATTGCAATAGGACGCACATAATCTTTCCAAACCTGCACAAGCATATCCGTCGTCTCCATTGAAGAATCGCCGTTAGCCGTGTACTTGAAATAGGCAATAATGGGAGCGAGTAAACCCCATGCAATTACACCTCCACTGAAGTTCAATGCTGCGAGTCTGGGACCGATTATATAACCAACGCCCATATAAGCCGGACTTACTTCAGGGGATCGGAATAAAATGCTTCCTTTACCAAATTGTAAAACTTTATCGTAAGAAAATACGAATAATTTAAATTTTCCCAATGCTTGAATAACAGCGCCAATGCCCATTGCATTGAATAAGTATTTTGAACCGGCAGTTCCATTACGCCCTGCTTTATGAATTTCAGCGGCAGCTACCGATTCAGGGAAAGGTAGTTCCGCATCTTCAACCATAACTCGTCTCAACAATGCAACGAACATAATGCCGAGTATACCGCCAGCCACCATTATTGCTGTTGAAATTGCATAATGACCAGGGGTAAAAAATGGGTCCCAAATTCCCGCTATAAAAAATGCAGGCAAAGTAAATATTGCACCAGCAGCTATCGATTCGCCTATTGAACCAACAGTACGTGCAAAATTCTCTTCAAGTATTGTACCTTTCATTAATTTCAGAAGCGCCATCCCTATTACTGCCGCCGGATAGGTGGCAGCTATTGTCATACCGGCTTTAAGACCCAAATAGGCATTCGCCGCTCCGAGTATAACTGCCATAAGCAATCCGATAATCAGAGCTCGCACGGTAAATTCAGCCATATTTGTCTCCGGCGAGACGAAAGGGACAAATCGTTTTTGTTCCGACATGCCGTTCTCCTGTTTATGGTATTAATAATTTGATAATCGTTCGTCTAATATAACATTGATATTATAGACGAGCAAACTTTTTATGTTTAGATCTTCATCTTATTCATACCAATATGACAGATTGCAAAGTCATATTTTACCGGATCGGATGGATTAAATTTTCTTAGATTTTCGGTAATTTCTTCTGCCATTTTCCAGTTTGCAATCTTCTTTTGAGTGAGCCCCAAAATCCTGCTTATTTTAGCCACGTGAGTATCGACGGGAATAACGAGCTTATCAGGTGTAATTTCATGCCACAATCCAAAATCAATATTATCCTTTCTTACCATCCATCTCAGAAACAAATTCATTCTTTTGCACGCACTGTTTTTCATCGGATCGGGCAGCATAAAATTTATACCAACGCTCATATTCCTTTTATGGGCAATGATATTCTTGATATTGTCGACAAAAAATTTAATAGACGATTTCAGATTTTTCTCATTGTCGAAATAGTATAATAGAAATAAATATTTTAATGAATCGTATTGACCATAGATTTTGTTCAAAGCATAAAAAATGAGACTAATATCATCCGGGCTGTAAAATCGATATTTTAATTTTTCAAAGACTTTCGTATTCAATGAAAAATTTGATATAAACTCATACGGCTTATTTTGCATGACTTTGTGAATTTCTTCCAGTGTTTTCATAATCTGCGACAGATTACCGTATGCAAAAATTGACGATATAAAAGCCGAAATTTCGATGTCGTGATAATCTGAAAATCTGTGAGGAAATAAAACCGGGTCGAGCACAATCGACGTACTATTGAATTGATTATAATTGTAGTCTAATTTTTTCTTGAGATTTTTAATCAAATTTATTCCGGTCAGGTTTATTGAGCATTACGAATGATTTCAATCATTTCTTTAATAGCTTTTTCTACGCCTACAAAAACCGCGCGTGCAATTACCGCATGTCCTATACTAACTTCGTCAATTTCTTTAATAGCAACAAATTCTTTCATATTAACATAATTCAATCCATGACCTGCATTAACACCCAATCCTAATTTTTTTGCATGCCTGACAGCCAGACGAATTTTATCTAGTTCGTCGAATCTTTCGTCTTCAGTAGGAGAGTTGGCATATTTCCCGGTATGAATTTCGATAAAGTCTGCATTTATTTCGGCAGCTGCATTTATCTGGTCGACGTCGGGTTCGATAAAAAGGGAAACGTCAATTCCAGCTTCGTGCAGACGTTTAATTGTATTGCTCAGTAAATTAATGTTGTCAATTACATTTATTCCGCCTTCAGTTGTAAGTTCCTGCCTTTTCTCTGGAACTATGGTAGCCAGTTCAGGTTTGACATCGCAAGCAATATCTATAATTTCGTCAACAGCTGCCATTTCGAGGTCGAGTTTTGTTGTAATTAATTCTCTGAGTTGTCTGACGTCGCGTTCATTAATATGGCGCCTGTCTTCTCTCAAGTGTACAACAATTCCGTCAACACCGTAGAGTTCAGCCATCAATGCAAAAGCCACCGGGTCGGGCTGGAATTCGGCTCGTGCGTTTCTGAGTGTCGCAATGTGATCGATATTGATGCTAAACTTCATATCATGTCCCCTTTTTTTGTCTTTCCTAAATTAAAAAAAACTATTTAAAGATAAAGCAGAATCATTTTGAATAATCGAAAGAGTTGCCTATAAAGATTATCTTATCTAAGTTAATTAATAAAATTTCAACACAATGGGAGAAAATATGAGAACAATCGTAGCGTTACCTGGGGATGGAATTGGAAAAATAGTATTACCAGAAGCTATAAGATTGTTAAATGCAGCAGGATTTATAGCAGAATATGTAGGGGGAGATATCGGCTGGGAATTCTGGTGTAATGAAGGAAATCCTTTGCCTCAAAGGACTATCGACTTGATAGAAAAACACAAGATTGCTCTTTTCGGAGCAATAACGAGCAAACCAAAAGATAAAGCAGCCGAAGAACTAAAACCGGAATTACGCCACAAAGGATTTACTTATTTCTCTCCAATCGTTGCGCTCAGGCAACATTTTAACCTCGATATCTGCATTCGCCCGTGCATTTCATTCAAAGGGAATCCGTTAAATTTTATCCGCAAAAAAATTGACGGCACTTACGAAGAACCATATGTTAATGCCGTAATTTTCAGACAGAACACAGAAGGACTTTATTCCGGCATAGAATGGACAAATCCGCCTGAAGTGGTAAGGAAAGCTTTCGAAACGCACCCAAAGATGAAAGCTTTTGCCAATGTTCCCAGTGAAGAGCTGGCTATTTCGACAAGAATAGTCACAAAAAAGGCAAGTGAAAGAATTATTAGATCCGCTTTTGAATACGCACGAAAAAATAATTACAAGAGCGTTACGCTGTGTGAAAAGCCGAATGTATTGAGAGAAACTTCCGGCATGATGTTAAAAATTGCACGCGAAATATCGAAAGAATATCCAGAAATAGAACTGTGGGATACAAATATCGACGCCCAAATGATGTGGTTAACAAAAAATCCAGAAGATTACGGAGTAATTGTAGCTGAGAATATGTTCGGAGACATTATAAGCGACGGCTTTGCAGGACTGGTGGGTGGATTGGGATTCGCCTGCAGTGCAAACATTGGAGAAGAGGTAGCCGTATTCGAACCGACGCACGGCTCGGCTCCCAAATACGAAAAGTTGAAACCCTCGATTGTCAATCCTATTGCAATGTTTATGAGTGCTGTTATGATGCTTGAACATCTTGGCGAAATTGACATTGCCAAAAAAATTAAAAATGCCATTGCCAAAGTAATCGAAGAAGGTAAAGTAAGAACATACGATATGCTTAAACTCAAAGGTGGTCCCGATGTAATAAAACAAGGAGCTGCCACAACCCAACAAATGACCGATGCTGTAATTTCAAAACTATAAAAATTTTTGTAATTTAGGATATCAACTACTATTAAACCGGGGTGTACAATGAGTGGTATCATTTTAATAGTGTTTGCAATAATTCTCTTTTTACTCGCCTATCGGGTATATGGAAGTTACATTTCCAATATGTTTTCGATCGATCGAAATCATGCTACTCCTTCACATGAACTTTACGATGGAATTGACTACGTACCGACTAAGCCGCCTGTTCTACTTGGACACCACTTTGCTTCCATAGCAGGTGCCGGTCCGATCGTAGGTCCGATAATTGCTGCAAGCTTCGGCTGGGTGCCGGTCTATATCTGGATTCTTATCGGCTCTACTTTTATTGGTGGAGTACACGACTACACTTCATTGATTGCATCAATTCGCCACAATGGCAAAACAATTGGACAGGTAATCGAAAATTATATTGGTCTTAGCGGCAAGAAATTGTTTCTTATTTTTACATGGTCTACGCTTATTCTCGTTATCGCCGTTTTTACTATAATAGTATCAAATACATTCAACAGCATACCTTCGGCAGGGACTGCATCTATTTTATTTATAATAATTGCAATTGCATTCGGACTAGCATCGTATCGCAAAAAAATGCCCCTTCTTTTATCGTCGATTGGAGGAATAATTTTACTGGCGCTTTCAATTTATATTGGCGACCAGTTCCCATTACTTTTAAGTAACCAAATGTGGAATTTAATTTTACTCGTCTATATCTTTTTTGCCTCTGTAACTCCAGTATGGATATTATTACAGCCACGTGATTATTTTAATTCATTTTTACTCTATGCATTAATGATAGGCGGTATAGTCGGTTTGTTTTTCACGATGCCCGAAGTTCATCTTGCACCAGTTACAAATTTTAAAGTCGACAAGGTCGGATATCTCTTCCCCGCCCTTTTTGTTACAGTAGCCTGCGGTGCAATTAGCGGCTTTCATTCGATAGTTAGTAGTGGAACTACTGCAAAGCAACTTGACAAAGAAACCGACGCGAAACTAATCGGTTACGGTGGAATGCTCATTGAAGGCATTCTGGCAGTTCTTTCATTATTATCGGTTGCATCATTGGACCAAAATCATTTTATTCAGTTATTAAACGAGAAAGGCGCAGTTGCCGCATTTTCGACAGGGGTTGCAAAATTTATTAATAATATTCCTTTACTCGGTATCGACACAGCTCATGCATCGAGCTTCGCAGCTCTTGCCGTTGCTGCTTTTGCATTAACTTCTCTTGATACTGCTACAAGACTTGCACGTTATGCATTTCAGGAATTCTTCGAAGTAGAACTACAAACCAAAAGAAACAGCATAACTTCAAACAGATATTTTGCAACTCTAATCACTGTTTTAGCCGGAGGACTTTTAACGATGAGTGGTCAGAGTATGAATATATGGCCTGTATTCGGCAGCGCCAATCAACTTTTAGCAGCAATTGCGCTTCTTGCTGTTACCGTCTGGGTTATCAATCTTAAATTAAATTATTATTTTACACTCATTCCAATGATATTCATGTTCGCTGTTACATTATCTGCACTTGCTATGCTCTTTTATAATAATTTGCTCATAAACAACTATTTACTTGCTGTAGTATCGATATTTCTTTTCGTACTCGCTATTATGCTGGCAGTCCAAGCTTTCACCATGCTTAAAACAGATGTAGAACCTTCAACATCAAAATAAAGGATATGAACAAAGAAGAAATAATTCTTTTATGGCCCGAAGTAAATTTAATTAATGACCATTCACTCAAAGAGAAAGTGATTGAATGCTGGAAATATGCACTGGAGAATTCGGAACTAACAATACAGGATTTACACGAAATCCCTTTTTCGCTTTTAATTAGGGATAGCAATATTTCCTTCATCAATCACAAAAGAACCTGTGTACAGCTTGCAGTTGACATTGCCCAAAGGATGAAGAAGAATTTCGGCGATGCAATTAATATCGATATGGATATTTTAATCGCCGGAGCAATTTTAATCGATGTTGGAAAATTATTGGAATACACGAAAAAGGACGGTAAACTTGGAACAAGCAAAGCTGGCAATTTATTACGACATCCTTTTAGCGGCGTAGCAATAGCAGACCGTTTCGGCTTGCCGCCGGAAGTTCTTCACATTATTGCTTATCATTCAAAAGAAGGCGACCTTGGGAAAAGATCTATTGAAGCGATAATAGTTCACCATGCGGATTTCGTATCTTTCGAACCCTTTAAAGATAATTGAGAAATCATTTATGAGTATTAAAATATTCTCTGAAGTAAAATTGTATCGGAGTAAAAATGCCCCAAACTTTAGTTGAAAAAATTGCGCAGAAATATGCAGTCGGATTAAAACCGATGCAGGAAATTCATGCAGGCGATTATATTACAGTTCAACCTGCATATGTAATGACGCACGATAATACTGGGGCAGTAATACCAAAATTTAAATCTATCGGAGCTACCAAACTTGCCAATCCTCGACAGGTTGTTATTACACTCGACCACGACATCCAAAACAAAGATGAAAAAAATCTTAATAAATATAAGCGCATCGAAGAATTTGCACGGGAAATGGGAGCAGATTTTTATCCCGCCGGTAGAGGAATAGGACATCAGATAATGGTCGAAGAAGGTTATGCGTTTCCTGGCACAATGGCAGTTGCATCCGACAGTCATTCTAATATGTACGGCGGGATCGGCTGCCTTGGCACTCCAATTGTCAGAACAGATGCCGCTTCAATTTGGGCAACCGGAAAAACCTGGTGGCAGGTTCCTCAAACAGTAAAAGTTATGCTAACTGGCAAACTTTCAAAAGGCGTTACGGGTAAAGACGTAATTATTGCTCTTTGCGGTTATTTTAATAACGACGAAGTATTAAATTGTGCAGTTGAATTTACAGGCGATGGAATACGTGAATTGTCAATTGACCAGAGACTTTCCATTGCTAATATGACTACCGAATGGGGAGCCGTCGTGGGTCTTTTTCCCATTGACAATATAACTCTCGATTGGTTGAAAAAAAGAATCGATTATATCGAAAAGAGAGGTCCAGAGGGAGTACCTTCCGATGCCGACGGCAACGTCAGTAACCCGAGATTAAATAAAGAAAGACTCAACGAACTTAAAAAAAATCTATCTAAGCTTACACCAGACGACGATGCCTTTTATGCCAAAGAACTTACGATTGATTTATCGTCAATAGAGCCAGTAGTATCGGGCCCTAACAGCGTTAAAAAATATTCACCCGTTTCCGAACTCATGAAAAAGAAAGTTAAAATTGATAAAGCTTATTTAGTCTCGTGCGTTAACTCCAGATTGGAAGATATAGAAGAGGCTGCAAAAATTGTAAAAGGGAAAAAGATTGCTCCACATGTGAAATTTTATATTGCGGCGGCATCAAGCGAAATTCAAAAAGAAAGCGAGCGCAAAGGATACTGGCAAAATTTATTAGATGCTGGTGCTATCCCCCTTCCACCTGGTTGCGGTCCTTGTATTGGATTGGGTACTGGATTGCTCGAAGATGGCGAAGTGGGCATTTCTGCAACAAATAGAAATTTCAAAGGAAGAATGGGTTCACCAAATGCTTTTGCATATCTGGCTTCGCCTGCTGTAGTCACACATTCGGCTATCAGCGGTTATATCAGTTACGATATAACTGATTCAAAGCATACTATTACTGGCTCGATAAAAATAAACTCGAAATCCGAAACTCACTCTAAACAAGTAGAAATTATGGAAGGATTTCCTACAGAAATAAAAGGCGAAATTATTTTCTGTCCTCAGGATAATTTAAACACGGACGGTATTTACCCTGGCAAATATACTTACAACGACGAAATGACACCTCAGGACCAGGCAAATGTTGTGATGGAAAATTATGACCCCGAATTTAAAAATATTGCAATGGAGGGCGATATACTCGTCGGAGGCTTTAACTTTGGGACAGGAAGTTCACGTGAACAGGCTGCCACGGCACTTAAGTATAAAGGTATTAATTTAGTAATTGCTGGTTCATTCAGTGAGACTTACAAACGCAACGCAATAAACAATGGCTTCCTTGCCATAGAGTGCCCTCAACTTGTAACGGATTTGAAAAATAAGTTTCAAGACAATCCGGCAAAAACAATCAGAACCAATATTATTGCAGCTGTCGATTTTAAAAATTCCAAATTAATGGCAGGAGACAAAATTTATGGTATTTCTCCCGTTGGTATATCCGCTCAGGAAATAATTGTTGCCGGTGGTCTGGAGAACTGGATAAAGAAAAATATGGAGAAATAAGTTTTATCGAATAATTATTTGCCGCTTTTCTTTTAGGAAAAAAATTGATAATTTAATGCCGACTAAAGGCATAAGTAATTATGCAAAAACTAAATAAAATAATTTCCAGGAATCATTATCCTTACCTCAACTTCCCTAAATTATACGAAACCAACTGGCAAAATAAATAGGCGTTCTTCCCCTATTACCTATCTCTTATCTAAAAAATCATAAGGAAAAAACGTTATGGAAAAATCCGTTTCACGAATTATTTCCGAATTTGCAGTTGATTTAAGATACAAAGACATACCGGGGGAAGTTATTCACAAAGCCAAACAATTTTTGTACGATTCGATCGGATGCGCATTCGGAGCATATGAAACTAAGGATGTAAACATAATCAGAAATTATTTTCGGAATATTGGCGGTAAACAAGAAGCCACAGTTATTGCATTCGGAGACAAATTACCGTCTGCTCATGCCGCTTTTGTAAATTCTCAGATGATACGTTCGCTCGACTTTAACGACATTTACTGGAAACAAGATCCGTCGCATCCGTCGGATTTAATTCCCGCCGCATTGGCAGCAGGTGAATATTCAAATTCCGGCATGCAATCGGTATTGACCGCAATTGTTTTGGGATACGAATTCGAACAACGACTTTGCGAAATTGCAGTACCAGGCATTAGAGAACGCAAATGGCATCACGCCACTATAACTCAGTTTGTAGCACCTATAGTTGCAGGTAAGTTACTTAATCTGGACGTCAATCAGATGGTAAATGCTATCGGCATTAACGGTTCTCATAATTTTACTTCGGGCGCGCCGGCTTCGGGACAACTTTCGATGATGAAAAATACAGTTGATCCGATGGCTGTCTTTAACGGAGTAATTTCAAGTTTCCTTGCCAGAGAAGGCTTCACCGGTCCAGAACTTATTTTCGAAGGCAAGGAAGGTTTATTCGATTGCCTGTTGGGTTGGGATTATAAATCGAAACGAAGTAAACCAGTATCTATACTAGGGATGGAAAGCTACGGCGAATGGCAATGGAAGCTTGACAATCTTTTTAACGAGCTGGGAAGCAAATATAAAATCCTCGAAGGCAGTATGAAAGCCTTTCCTACCGAAGCATTAACTCACACTCACATTTCTGCAGTTCTCTCGCTTGTGAACAAATACGATATAAAACCCGAACAAGTAAAAAAAATAATTGTTACAACTATTGCCCGCGTATGCGATATCTTGTTCGACCCGCAAAAATATAAACCGAAATCGAGAGAAACAGCAGACCATTCATTGCCCTATTGTATTGCCGTTGCAATTGTTGACAGGAAAATTACAACCGACTTATTCACCGAAGAGAAAATTAAAGATCCACGCGTCTGGTCGATTATCGATAAAATAGAAGGAGCAGCATCATCTGAATTCGAAGAACTATTTCCGGAAAAACAACCTTCACAAGTTACAATTATTACAAACGACGGGAAAGAGTTTTCTGAATATCTTGAATATCCGAAAGGTCATCCTCAGAATCCTATGACCGACGACGAACTGGAGACAAAATTCAACAGTCTTTCTTCAAAATTATTAAATATTCAAAGGCAGAGAGAAATTAAAGAACTCGTTTATAATTGCGAGAATGTGGAAGTTGCAGAATTCATGTATAAATTAATTGTGTAATGGGATGGATATGAAAATTACAACCGACATTGCATCAGCAGGTAATAAGTCCGATAAAACACGTTCGGACTGTTATATAACAATAAAAAAATTACAACGAAGTAAAAAATTAACCATTAAATTGAAGAGCAAAGTTGAAAAATTATACGGCGCTGATATCGAAAAATTAATACGTAAGATTTCATCATTTTACAATTTAGACGGTGCTGAAATTGAGGTCGAAGATTTCGGGGCACTACCATATACAATAGCCGCGAGATTCGAAACCGCTTACAAAAGAATTTTCAAAAATGAAACAAAAGAATTTCTTCTACCTATTAAAAAGGCATTAATTACATCGACCACAAAAGACCGAGTAAGAAAGAGCCGACTTTATTTGCCCGGTAACGAACCGAAGTTTCATATCAATGCTGGACTTCATAAACCTGATGGAATTATACTCGACCTCGAAGACAGCGTACATCCTACTGAAAAAGATGCAGCTCGAATTCTGGTAAGAAATGCATTACGTAGCGTAAATTTTTACGGCGCCGAAAAGATGGTCAGGATTAATCAACTTCCTCTCGGTATCGAAGATTTGGAATCAATTGTTCCGCATAATGTTCATGTTATTCTTATTCCCAAATGCGAATCGAAAGAAACTGTCTTAAAAGTTGATGAAAAAATAAAATCCATTCGACAAAGGAATAATATTCGTAATGAAATTTATCTTATGCCAATAATAGAAAGTGCACTGGGAATTGTAAATGCATACGAAATCGCATCCTCCTCAAGTAATATTTGTGCATTGACTATTGGACTTGAAGATTATACGGCGGATATTGGAGTCCAAAGGACCGACGCTGGTCTTGAAAGTTTTTATGCCCGCTCAATAATAATAAATGCAGCCAAAGCAGCAGGTGTTCAAGCTATCGACTCAGTTTACTCAGATGTTGGAAATCTTGACGGTCTTTATAAAAGTTGCATTGAATCGAAAACACTCGGATTCGAGGGCAAAGGTTGCATTCATCCGAGACAAATAAAAATCGTACACAAAGCTTTTGCACCAACTCCTTCTGAAATTGAAAAGGCAAAATTAATAGTAGAGGCATTCGACGAAGCTAAAAGAAAAAATCTTAGTGTGATTTCAATAGGAAATAAAATGATTGATCCCCCTGTGGTTAAGCAGGCATTAAAAATATTAGAATCAGCAAAACAAAATTTCAATGAGCTATGAAAATGATAAAAAACAAAGTCGGTAGATATGTACCGTTATATGTTAACGGAATAAAACAAGTAGCATTTAAAGGAGTAGATAAATATAAACCTAAAGGCAATAAAGCCTCTCCTGCCATTTCTTCCTGTACGGATTATCCTAAAAATGGTAATAAACTCGTAAGAAATTTAAAAGAAGCGCTGAAATTTTCGGGATTAAAAGATGGCATGACAATTTCCACACATCATCATCTTCGAAACGGCGATACAGTTACAAATTACTTATTCGACGTTGTCCATTCGATGGGTATAAAAAATATTACATGGTCTCCAAGCGCATCTTTCCCCTGCCATGAATACTTAATTAAGTACCTGGAGGACGGAACAATTCACCATATCGAAGGATCGTTAAACGGACCATTGGGGAAATATGCCAGCATGGGAAAGATGAAAGGGACTGGAGTCTTACGTTCACACGGCGGAAGATATCAGGCAATCCAGGATGGCGAAGTACATATTGACATTGCTGTAATTGCTGCTCCAACAGCCGATATGTTTGGCAATGCCAATGGACTATACGGAAAATCTGCTTGTGGCGGATTGGGATTCGCACTGGCAGATTCGATATACGCCGATAAAGTAATAGTTGTAACCGATAACCTCGTTGAATTTCCCTGTACACCATGGCAAATTTCTGGCAACAATGTAGATTATGTTGTCCAAGTCGATACGATAGGCGATCCTGCCCAAATTGTAAGTGGTACAACTGAAATTACTAAAAGTCCAGACCGACTTCTAATTGCCGAATACGTGGCGGAATTTATGGACGTAGCAGGAATTTTAAGAAATGGATTTTCGTTTCAAGCCGGCGCAGGCGGAACTAGCCTGGCATTCATCCCATTTCTTAAAGAAAAAATGAAACAAAAAAATATTAAAGCACGATTTGTTCGAGGCGGTTCAACTAAATATTTAGTAGAATTACTTGAAGAAGGTTTGACCGAATACATACTCGACGGACAGACATTCGACCTGGAAGGTGTTCGTTCGATGAGAGAAAATCCTAAACACATTATGACTTCTCCGTTTACAAGTTATAATTTCCACGGCAAAGGAAATTTTGCATCAATGGTAGATGCTGTTGTTCTTGGAGCTACCGAAGTAGATATAAATTTTAATGCCAATGTGGTCACACATTCGGATGGATTATTATTGCATGGTATTGGCGGCTGGCAGAATTGTCTTTACGCAGGTTGTACGATTCTGGCAGTGCCATCATTCAGGGACAGGATACCCGTGATTGTAGACGATGTTACCACACTATGCGGTCCTGGAGAATTAATCGATGTAGTGATTACGGAGCGGGGAATTGCGATTAATCCAAGAAGAACCGATTTAATAAAAAAAGTAAAGAATAGTTCTCTGCCGATACGCTCAATAAAAGAGATTCAGCAGGAAGTCTATGAAATATGTGGCAAACCTGAGAAACCCAAAATCGACAGAAGAAAAATTGTAGCTGTTGTTAAATGGGTTGACGGGACTTTACTGGATTCAGTTTATAAGGTAACCGAATAAGATTAAAAGTTACCCTTTTTTACCTTTGCCAGACCTCCACCAAATGTAGCTATCCATAAATTTCCATCCGGCGAAATTATAATGTCCACCACCTGATTGGCAGGTAATTTGGAATTAGAAGTATTGAAGAAATAACCGTCGTTCGGTTCATATCTAAATTTAGTCATACCACCTTTTGTTCCAACCCATTTATTTCCTTGATCATCGATATAAATGCATTCGACTAAATTGGCGGGAACTCCGTTTAATTCTAATTGTTCCCACGTTCCGTCCTTAAATCTTGTAAACCCTCCCAATTCACCCTTTTCTATGCTATAAATATGTGCTGCATAAATATAACCCTCCTTATCGCATGCAATATCTTTTATCGAATTCCCCAAATTAGCACCCAAATTCATATTAGACATATCATAAATCTTCCACTTATGTCCATCGTACATATTAATTCCGTCGCTATTCGTTGCCACCCATATGTTATTTAGATTATCTACTGCGATATCCATTACAAAATCGCTTGACATACCTGAGGCCCTGTCGAATACTACCGTGTTTACTCCGTCATATCGCACCAACCCTTTTTGAGTGCCTATCCACATCACATCATTTTTATCAAAGATAATACTCGTTACATAAGGATCCGGTAATATTGATGTTAAATCCATCCATGTTGAACCGTCAAACCTTTGAAGACTACCACTTGTAGCAATATACAAGTCATTATTATGTATAAAAAGAGAATTAATAAAATTATATTTGAGTCGTGAATTGACTGATTGAATTATATCAAATTGGTTGCCATGTAATTTCATAATACCTTTGTCTCTAGTTCCGATCCAGACGTTATTCATATCCGCAGCCAATGAAGAAAGATGATTACTGCTCAGCTCTGAATTTGAGATATTATAATTAACCCACTTGCTTGTATCGTCCAGATTAAAATTTATAGATTGAATTTTACCATAAGTAACTGTAACAATTGTACTATCGGATCGATGCAACGGTAAATTGCACTTCACTTTATACTTCCCAACAAATAAGCTCGTTAAATTATGAGGTGTTAAATATCCAGTATTTTTGTCATTCAGATAAATTGTAGCACCTACAGGATTACTATTAACATAGATAGTTCCAAAGTTAGAGGGATTGTTATAAAAGTCGATAAATAATGATTTCTTATCAGAACTGGATAATTCTATGGTTATGGTTGTATCTTTGAACAAATTTTTTTTAAGTGTGATGTAATGAATTCCTTCGGACAAGCCTTTAATTGTATCCGAAGTAATAAAACCAGAATTTTTACCGTCGACATAAATGCTCGCAGAATCCGGGTTGCTCTCTACAAATATCTTGCAATTTGATAATATTACCGGTTCTGTGAAACCCGTGTAAACTTCTCTATCGCACGAAATAAAAATGCTTAGTAATAACAGTCCAGATAAAAATAATTTTATTACACTTTTCATTCTGTCAATCCCGGTATATAACCAAACGACCTAATATAATCGTGTTTAAATCTGAGAACATAATAATTGCGATTGTATGCGCCAAAGATACCGTACCCTCCTTTTATATTGGAATAGTCTTTTTCATCAAGTTTAACTGAAAAAGCATTATTTGCATTCGCTGTAGTATTGTAGTAGATACTTAAATTCTCGTCGAGTGCAATTACTTCTATAATACAACTAAGTATTTCAAATTTGCTTTTATCTGATTCCCCTGCCGATATCAGTTCCATAGCTTTATCAATTGTTTTCATATCAAAACTGAATCGACTTTGAGTTATTGGTTTAGGATAATTTGGCACAAATTTACCTTCATGTTCCACATAATTTTGCGGCACAAAATAAATATATCTTTTTTTTGAGCCACCTTCGTATTTAAAATAATAGATTCCCAATCTTAAAATGAAAACCGGTTTTGTCTGGGGGCTATTCCATACAACCTGTATATAATCTCCTTTTGACGGAGGTATAAGAGTATCTGAAGATGTATCTAAGAAATTTATTGGAGCAGGAACGCTCGTAGCAGAAGATAGCACTCTGCCGTCTGGCAATACAGCTTCGATTTCAAGAGGCAGACCAGGAATTGGTTGGAAATTTTCCGCATAATAAATTCTATACGGAGAATTGTATTTGTCGTCTGACGAACGTTCAACTATTGTATCTTTTAATATTGCTACATTATCATTTCCATTCCATAATCTGACCAATATATTTTGCACGGATTTATCTTCCGTGTTCGAATACGGGTCTAAATTCTCCGAGATATAACTCTTCGATACTAATGCTACCTGATAATTTGTATCAGCTCTTACAATACAATTGAGAACATATTTTTCTTCGAATTTCCCGTAAGGGTCAAATGTTTCTTCACACGATAAAATTGTTAGTAAGGATAAAATCAAAGTCAATAAATAAAATTTCGTTTTCATAATTCTACCTTTACAGAAATTGTGGGGAGGAACGGCAGCATATTGACCCTTTCGCCTGTTTCTTTTTTGAAATAAAATATATTAGCTCTGTCGTAGAGATTAATTATATTGAAATCAAGGTATAAATTCATAAACGAGAAAGCGAACTTTTTAGAAATATTCAGGTCGAGTCGATGATAATCGGGCAATCTTCCGAGATTCTGCACACCAATTAATGTATAAGGTCTACGGGGATCGCGGGAATTCCATGAATCGAAGAAATTATCGAGATAAAGCTTGTCGTAATAACCGAGGATTTCAGTGAAAGGTAAACCTGAAGAGTAAACCCACGTTACACTTGAATGCCAATTGTTACCTAACTTCAAGTCGACTATAATATTAAAACTATGTCGTGTATCGTAGCGCGGATAATATCTTTTCCCGTCGACTACTTTGTATGCATACGCGTTTGTATAAGACGTCTTGAAATCCACAACGGGCGTATTTAACGATGCATTTACTTCAAGACCATACGATTCACCCTCGCCAGCAATAAAATCGTGGTCAGTGGTATAAATTTTATCTTTGTTTAACACAGGCAGGTTATCGACTGTTTTATAGTAAGATTCTACTCCGAGTTTCCATGTATTTCCGTTCGCAACCTCAATACCGAATATAGCATGCATTGCTTTTGCTGGTAAAAGATATTCTGGGATAACAATCCACGGCTCGAATATATTAATAATTTCATCTTCATCTGATACCGTTGTTAAAGTTTGCTGATAAAGTCCCCAGGCACTTTTCAAAGTCAAAAAATTCCATAATGTATACGATGCATTAAATCTTGGCTCAAGAAACATTATCTCTTTATTTTGAGAAACGGATGCAAGATTAAAACGAAGTCCTGCGTCGATAGCAAAGTTATCGAATCTCAAGAGTTTATATTTAGTATAAAGTGAAATATCCGTGCCACTATTTTTAATATCTGTATCCTCGTCAACTAAATTTTCTATATACAAGTGCGTATTTATTTGATTGATATGGAAACCCACCCACAGTTCGTCTTTCGAATCAAAAATATAAGTCAGGTCCATCCTCATTGAAATGTCGTTTATCTTATTACTCGATTTATTGAGTGAACTTAATTGAGGCAGTATCTCTCCCTGGAAATTGCTGATGCCCAATCCCATTTCAAGAAATAGCGGACTATCCCCAACGAAGAACCATCTAAATCCAAATAAATTATTTTTCCAGCTGAAATCTTCAATAGTTGGATCCGAATTATCTATCTTATCGTTGCTGAAAAATCCGTTCACAATAAATTTACTACCCGGAATAAAATCTTGATTGGAATAATTTAGTTTAAAGGAAAAGTCGTAAAAATCGGCGGGTATATTTTGATTATTCATAAATTTTTTCAGTACTTCGGTCGAATAACTTTTCCTTCCACTCAAATAGAACGAGCCGTGCGGCAGAGGTCCTTCGAGAAACAATTTGGTTGCTAGATAACTTGCACTCGCCTTTGCACCGAATTTATTCTTATTGCCGTCATTTGTTTTAATATCGACAACCGATGAAAGGCGTCCGCCGTAATTTGCAGCAAAACCACCTTTATAAAATTCGATATTATTGATAATGTCCGGGTCGATTACGCTGAATAAACCGAGTGCATGGAAGGGATTATATAATGTTACTCCGTCGAATAAAATAAGATTCTGATTACTCGCACCGCCTCTTACATAAAACCGCGCCGAGACGTCGCCTGCTGATTGAACACCCGAAAGATATTTTAATGAACGGAACAAATCAGATTCAACTCCTTTGGGAAGATATTCCAGTTCCCTGCTTAAAATCCTGCGTATACTTATATCCGTTTTATTTTCTTCGACAAGTTTTTCTATTTTTTCTACGGCTTGCAGCTCTATATCCGAAGGAAGAAGCTGGACGTCGTAATGAGTTATTTTATTCGGTAATACTTTAATATTTATTTTTTTGGTATGATAACCGATATAAGAAATTATCAAAGTAAAATTTTGATTTGCGGGTATTGAAGGGATAAGGAAATATCCTCTGGAATCGGTAGCCGTACCTATTCCTAATTCTTTCAAAAAGACATTACAATAAGCCAGCGCTTCAGAATTTGTAGAATCGGTAACCAGTCCTCTTAGTGTACCTTTGTTTTGCCCCTCAACAGCTGAGTAAATAAATAATAGGATAAAGAAATAAGTGATATTTTTCATTAAGATTATTAAATATTTTTAAATATTTCAAATCTAAGTTATGATTTTTCAATACATTTTACAATGCTTAACTAATTCTTTAAAATAAAAAAAGCTGTTCCAAACAATTCCGGGTAATGTATCTAGGAGGCTATGAAGTTGTGTTAAAAAACTTCCCCGGTCAGTTCGGAACAGCCTTTATAAGGCGGGGGGTGTTAATTGTTTACTGCTACTGGTATTTTCATCAATTTATTCGAAATTTCATGAAAGAAAAGGTCCGGATTTTCCTTTTCTGCTTCCGTTATTTTAATATCTGCAAACATATCATAAAAATTAAAGTAGAGACTTGCCAGTTGAGCTTTGTATCTAATAGAAGGATTAGCTCCTTCTAAAGCAAGTTCATATAATTTTCTAACCAATCTACTGTAATCTTCATTCGGAAATTTGCTTTTTACCTCCATGATATTAAAGATGGAAGATTCAACGATTCCGGAATGCTCAATATTTAGATTGTAAAGGAAACGCTCGTTGACTTTTTCAATCAACTTTTTGTAATCCGGTTGCTGCGCAAAAATATTTGTTGCAAAAAATGTAACTAACAGCACGGTTGATATTCTATTAAGAAGTTTCATTTTTCCTCCTTGTTAATAGTTCGCTTATGAATACTCAAAGCTCGTGCCATAATAAATAATTTATTAATCTGCATAAATTACAAAAGATTAGGTATTTAGGTATTGCCACATTTTTTCCTAATTTTCGCAGGTTATAATGTAACTAATAGAAATAAAATAATTTACGGTATTGCAATAATGTGGCATCTGCAATTTTGTGGCATCCCTTTGCAGGAACTATTCGGATTGTTTTTTTCTGTTGAGTCTGTTATTGAGGGCTCTTCTGCTAAGACCCAGTAATCGGGCAGCAATCGATTGATTGTTATCAGCTCTTTTGAGAGCTTCCTGAATCAGAGCTTCTTCAACTTCTTTAAGCGTCGGTAAATTTTCGGGGAATACAATCTTGCTGAGATTTTCTTCTGTACTTTCCAGGTCTACATCTTTTTTAATATCTGTAAAAATTTTATTGCGTATCGAGTCGAGCGACAATACCCCAAATCGATGTATGCTGACAGCATCGTATATCAATCCTTCGAGTTCTCTTATATTGCCAGGGAAATGATAATTTGAAAGGAGCGTATAAAGTTCCTTAGGCGGAGTTGGTTTTTTCTTATTAAGTTTTTCGGCGGCTTTCTCAAGGAAATTATCGATAAGTAAAGGGATGTCATCTTTTCTTTCTCTCAGTGGAGGAATGTGAATATGATGAGTTTGAAGTCTGTAATAAAGGTCTTTCCTGAATTTGTTGCTCTCCTTCATTTCTTCAATACTCAGATTCGTAGCACAAATTATTCTAACATCTGCCTGTTTTGGAAGGTCCGAGCCGAGCGGATAATACTTGTTATCCTGGATGAGTCGTAACAATTTAACCTGTGATTCGATACTCAAATCCCCAATTTCATCAAGAAAGAGTGTCCCTTTTTCCGCCTGTTCGATCAATCCTTTTCGATCCTGTTCGGCGCCAGTAAAAGCGCCTTTTTTATGACCGAAGAGAGTATCGGAGAACAATGTATCGTCCAGGCCCGCAACGTTTACAGCAACCAGGTTACCGTCTCTTGAACTTGCTTTGTGTATTGCTCTGGCAATTAATTCTTTCCCAACACCTGTTTCGCCGGTTATTAGAACTGGCAAAGGAGAATTTGCAATAGCTTCGATATATTTGAAGATGGAACGCATCGATTTGTCTTTAGTGATAATTTCTTCGAAGGCTTCCGGATTTTCAATCTTGTCTTTGAGTAAATAATCTTTCAATCGTCGATTTTCGGAAAGCACTTCCCTGTATTCAAGCGCTCCTCTGATAGTTGTAACCAGACGGGTATTGTCGACGGGTTTTAAGATATAATTATAAGCCCCCGATTTTATACTTTCGACTGCACTCTCCACATCGTTTAAAGCTGTTAAAATTATTACAGGTATTTCCGGATATTTGTCTTTTATTTTAGGCAAAAGTTCAAGTCCAGAAATCCCCGGCATATTTACATCGAGAACGATTAAAGAGAATTCATCTTTTTCGAGCATTTCCAGTACTTTAGTACTGTCGTGTTGCAATCTGATATTATTAATGCCATCGGAGTTTAATGAAGTTTCGACGCTGTAGAGAAATTGTTCTTCGTCATCTACCAGTAAAATTGGTAATTCAGGATAGTCTGCTATTCCCATTTTCCCTCTTTTAATTTATAGGTAGAAGAATAGTAAATTTAGTTCCGTTAACGCTACTTTCCACAAGAATATCGCCGCCATGATTTTTGACAATGTTATACGAAATATAAAGACCGAGACCAGTACCGCCTGAATTTCTTTTAGTAGTGAAAAACGGGTCGAAAATGAACTTAATATTTTCGGATTCGATTCCCGTACCTTCGTCTCTTACTTCAATAGCCACGAAATTATCTTTTCGATATGTCGAAATTTCGATACCACGATTTTTGTCTGGCAGCGCCTGACAAGCGTTTGCAATTAGATTAATCATTACCTGTTCAATTTGCTGTGCGTTACCTTTAATTTTAGTAGCATCACTATTATAATTAACCTTAAAATTGTTTGTCGATTTTTTAATAAGGTTGGACGTAATCATAACAGCTTTTTCAATTGCTTTATTCAAATCGACTGCTTGATCCAATCGTCCGGAATCTTTTTTTGCAAATTCTTTTAAACTGTTTGTTATTTTTTCGATTCTCGTAGAACCTTCGATAATTCCATCCAGAGCTTGAGTAATTTTTACAAATGCCTTTTCCGATGGAATACCTGCTACATAGTAATCGTTGTTTGCTGCTGCATATTCTTTCAGGACCGGCATTATATCATCGAAAGCTTTTTTAAGGAACTGCGCATTTAATAGGATGAAATTGTTTGGATTATTTATTTCGTGAGTAATTCCGCTAACCATAGTTCCGAGTGCGACCATTTTATCTGCCTGAATCAGTTGCTTTTGTTTCAACTCTGCCAGTTCATGCGCCTTCTTCAATTCGGTTATATCATTGATAAGTCCATCGTAATAAACTACGTTTCCGTATTCATCTTTCGATAAAACGATGCTGTTTTTTACCCAGCGAACGGAACCATCCCGATGGATGATACGATGTTCGAGGGGTTTTACTTCAATTCCTGCAAGAGCATCTTCGGCTTGCTTGAGTACAGCAGGGCGGTCGTCGGAATGTACCATTCTGTACCAGAGTTCTGGGTCGTTCTGATAATCTTCCGAAGTATATCCCGTAACGGCGGCACAACCCGGTCCGTGATAGGTTTTAACTGCTTTGCCGTTCTCGACTTTTACAGAATAGATATAGTCAGTAAGATATCTTATTAGTCTGTAATATCGTATTTCAATTGGGTCTAATTTTAGCTCTTCTTCCATAGCGCTTTCAAATTAACAGCGCAAATTTAAATAATCCCGAACTAATTTGTGTACGATATTACACTAATTAATCTTCCATTGTAGATATATTACCGGGGTCGTGCCCTAATGCACGTGCTTTTAAAACACGTCGCATTATTTTGCCGCTCCGTGTTTTTGGTAATGAATCAACAAATTCAATACTTTCGGGTTTAGCTATCGGTCCTACTTCATGAGCCACATGATTTCTTAATTCTTCGATCAAAGCAGACGATTTTTCATATCCGTTTTTAAGAATAACGTAAGTATAAATTGCATTTCCTTTTACATCATGTGGCAATCCAATTGCCGCCGCTTCTGCAACAGCAGGATGACTTACAAGTGCGCTTTCAATTTCAGCAGTACCAAGTCGATACCCTGAAACTTTTATAACGTCGTCAACTCTGCCGATTATCCAGTAATATCCGTCTTCGTCCCGTCTCGCGCTGTCGCCGGTCATATAATATCCCGGATATTTACTCCAGTATTGATTGACATATCTTTCGGGATCCTTATAAACGGTGCGAAGCATTGCCGGCCATGGAGTTTTAATAACAAGATACCCTTCTTCGTTCGGTTTAACGGAATTACCATTTTCATCGAGGATGTCCATTTCGATTCCAGGAAAAGGTCTTGTACCTGAACCAGGTTTAAGCGGCACAGAGGGCGTGGGCGTAATCATAAACATGCCTGTTTCGGTTTGCCACCAAGTATCCATTATGGGGCATTTTTCGTTACCTACAACTTTAAAGTACCATTTCCAGGCTTCCGGATTTATTGGTTCGCCAACCGTACCCAACAATCGTAATGAAGATAAATTGTGTCTTTTAACCCAAGATTCGCCAAACCTCATTAAACCCCTGATAGCAGTCGGTGCCGTATAAAGAATATTAATGCCGTATTTCTCTATCATCTGCCACCACCTGTTCGGGTAAGGGAAGTTTGGAGCACCTTCGTACATAAATGATGTAGCTCCATTCAAAAGTGGACCATAAACAATATAACTGTGACCGGTAATCCATCCGGGATCAGCGGCGCACCAATAACGGTCTTCTTCTTTTATGTCGAATACATATTTAAGAGTTGTATATACACCAACCATATAACCGCCATGTGTATGAAGGATTGCTTTTGGTTTGCCGGTTGTACCCGAAGTGTATAGTATAAATAATGGGTCCTCTGCATCCATAATTTCGAATGCGCAGTTTTGTGTGGCAATCGGCAAGTTCATCAATTCGTGATACCACATATCCCTGCCCGATTCCATATTTATTTCCTGTCCTGTTCTTTTTACAACAAGTACATGTTCAACCGTGCCGCATCGTTGAAGGGCTTCGTCTGCAATTTGTTTCAAAGGAACAATTTTTCCTCTCTGATATGCTCCATCGGCTGTAATCAATACTTTCGAGTCACTATCTTCAATTCTTTCAGCCAGCGATTCCACAGAAAAGCCTCCATATACGACAGAATGAATTGCCCCAATACGTGCAGAAGCTAACATGGCAATAATTAATTCTGGTATTCGTCCCATATAAATTGTAACCCTGTCGCCTTTGTTCACACCCATACTCTTTAATACATTGGCAAATTTGCATACTTCGCGATGAAGAGCAAAATACGACATGGTACGTAATTGCCCGTCTTCACCTTCCCAGATAAGTGCAAGTTTATTTCGCCTATATGTTTTAATATGACGGTCCAAACAATTGTAAACAATATTTGTTTTAGCACCGGTGAACCATTTATAAAATGGTTTATTGGAATCATCAAGAACCTTTTGCCATTTATCAAACCAATCAAGTTCATTTGCCATTTCTTCCCAGAAACCTTCGTAGTCTTTTGTGGCTCTTTCGTTCAATTCGTCCCAGTTTTTTATGTTGGCGTTTTTGATTACTTCTTCTGATGGATAATAGACTTCGCCGACAGGCATAAACCCTCCTTGTTTTTTTTAGTCCAATTCTCTATTTTTACATCAAAAAATAAGATATAACGTCCGAAAGATCAATATCTTTATGCCGTCTAAAAGGATAAGAAAAATAACTTCATTGCTCAGTATTGCGATTTATATATCGCTTTTGGGCACGCTTTTTTTCCACACGCATTTTATAGACTTCCAGACCAAAGAATCGATAAAACGGCATAATAACAACTTTCAGGACCCGTATGCCGATCTATACGGTAATTGTTCGGTCGAAGTTTTTCTTACATATAATTTCAACTCAGAATCGATAGCTTATTTTAATTTATCCGCCATTGAAATTATAATAGCAACGGACCTATCTCAAGTATTTGAATCACCCCGTATTTTATCATTGTCCACATCAGAATCGAGAGCTCCTCCCTTCACTTCCTGAATCCCGTCGATATTAATTATTCATCAACTAAAAGTGGAGCTCTGAAATGAAAGGAATAATAGTTTCTTTTATATTTTTATTAACTATTGCAATACAAGCGCACTCATATTCAATTAAAGGATATGTTTACGACAAAAATAATAACAAGCCGTTAGTAGGCGTTAATATCTATTTGCAGGAATTGAAAACAGGCACAGCCACAGATGAAAAAGGTTATTTCGTATTCGATAATTTAAAAGAAGGAAATTACACTTTACGGTTTAGTTATATAGGACATAAATCATTAACAGAAAAAATTTTCGCTCCCTCGGAAATATTAAAAATATACCTTGAAAACGGCACAATTGATCTGAACGAAGTAGTAGTTACAGGCAATCCGTTTAATAGCGATCCGAAAGAGCTATTACAAAGTTCATTAAGCGTTGCTAATTTAGAATTACAAATCAAACGAAATTCAAATATCGGTGAAACTTTGAATTTTCTTCCCGGAATTTCGATGCGTTCGAATGGCAAAGCAACAGCGCGTCCAGTTATCAGAGGATTTAGTAATAACAGAATATTAATTTTAGAAAATGGTTTAAGGATGGGCGACTTATCGAATACATCGAGCGACCATGCAGTTTCCAGCGACGGAGCAATTCCGGAAAAAATTGAAATTATACGAGGTCCATCAAGTCTTATTTACGGCAGCAATGCGCTCGGAGGCGTTATCAACATAATTACTGAAGAAATACCTGACCATATACCTGATGGATTCGAAGGTAATTTTTTAGCTGGAAATTCTTTTAACAATAATGAATTCAACTCAAGCATCGATATACATTTCGGTGCCGATAAATTTGCGGCACACGGTAATTTAACAAAAAGGAAAGCCGGCGATTATACGGACGGAACTGGCAGAAAGGTTACCAACACTTACCTCGATTTCGGCGGTTATCAATTTGGATTGGCTTATATTCCAGAATTCGGACAAACAGGGTTCAGTTATAAAAATTACGAATTTAGTTATGGGATACCAATGCATCAACATCATCACGAAGAGGACATTTCAAGCCATAATGAAGAAGACGAATCGGAAAGTATTGGTATTAAAATGCATAAAGAAGAAATAAAATTTAATATGTCGAGTGATCTGGAAGGCATACTTGGAAAAATATTCTTAAAAGGTGGGTATCAAAATTATAATCACAAGGAAATTAACAGGGTTACAAATGAAATCGGAACAGCATTCGGGTTAAAATCTTATGTACTGGATTTCTCAGCTGAACATACTCCTCTTTCAAAATATTCCGAAGGACTCATAGGATTATGGTACCAGAATCAAAAGTACACAGTCGAAGGAGAAGAAGCACTTACACCCAACGCCGATTATATTTCCCTTGCATTTTTCGTCCTTGAACAATTTAGAATTCGTAGAACACTCCTTCAAATCGGTTTGCGTTATGAATATAACTCTACTGACATACCACAGACAGAGTTATCTGGCAGGTCGATTTCCTCCATGCAAAAAACATTTAATACTCTTAGTGGCTCAGCTGGGTTAGTTTTTAAGATATCTCCTTATTTATCATTTTACTCTAATTTAGCCACTGCATTCCGTTCACCAACAATAGAGGAATTGACCTCCTACGCAATACACGAAGCTACAGGGACATTCGATATCGGTAATTTAAACCTAAACACTGAAAAAAATTTAGGGCTCGATTTCGGTTTAAGATATCAATCTGAACAGGTTAATTCAGAATTGAACTTATATTATAATTTAATTGACGATTACATTTTCAAGATGCCAACAGGTCAATATTTTAATGCTGCGGAAATGATATTTGTCGATACTACTGGAATTCCTGTTTTTGAATATGCACAAACGAATGCTTTCATTTACGGTTACGAATTCAAAGCACAAATTGAATTTGCCTCCCATTTTTCGTTGACCTTAATGAATGATTATACTGTGGGAAAAAACTCAGTAACAAAAGAGTATCTACCTTTGATGCCTCCCTTAAGGTTTGCAATTGAACCGAGATATTTTACGGACAGTTTTTGGCTTGGAGGTCAATTCCATCTGGCTGCAGACCAAAATAAAGTGAGTCCTTTTGAAGAACGAACGCCGGGATACGGATTAATTAATTTATACGCAGGCACAAAATTCATAGTCGGAAGAAACGTACACATATTTACCATTAAAGTCGATAATCTTTTGGACAGAACTTATCAAGAACATTTATCCGCAGTTAAAGAATTTATATTTATGCCCGGAAGGGAGATAAAATTAAGTTACAGATTTTTATTTTAACTATACGATTATTATATTGGCAGCACTAAAATGAAACAATTTGTTCTTTATATACTGGCATCGAATTTAACTCGAAATCGGAAGCTTTCAAGAGTGAGATGCAAATTAAAAGTTATAAAAGTGGCATAGCTTTTTGTAAATTGATTAAAAATAATTTTAACGAGTTGAATTCATTGTTGTAAAATTTTCAGTCCGGAGAGGTGGCCGAGTGGCTGAAGGCAGCGGTTTGCTAAACCGCCATAGGGGCTTAAACCTCTATCGCGAGTTCGAATCTCGCCCTCTCCGCAACTTTTTTATCTTCTTTTATTTTATGGACATTCGAAGTACCGCGTTTATTGTATAGCATACTTTTGAGAATCCTGCCCTCTATAGATTTCTCATATAGATAAGTGACTTCTAATTTGTGTCGTTCAGACACTTATCTTAAAATTGATTCTAATAATTATCCAACCCCCATTTTCGTGATGAATAAATATCTTATTCGACATAAATCTTTTATTTTATCTTCGGACCTAAAGCCTTTTATCTAATTGTGTCTTACCTAAGCGTCAATTTCCCTTTTAATTTAATATCTCGAGACGAAGCTCCAATCAAGATTTCGAAATCCCCTGCTTCCGCTTTCCAGTTGCCGGTTTTAGTATCCCAGTATGATAGATCTTTTTCTGTTATTTCAATTTCCACTTTTTTTGTCTCTCCAGATTTAAGAAATACTTTCTTAAAGCCTTTCAATTCTTTTTCCGGGCGCAATACACTCGATTCGATATCCTTAACATAAAGCTGTGCAATTTCAGCGCCGTCATAATTACCTGCATTTGTTATATCAAAAAAGACTTTTACTTTCCCATTCCCGTCAAATAGACTCGGCTCTATTTTGAGATTATCATATTTGAATTCTGTATAGGACAAACCATACCCAAACGGGAAAAGCGGCTCAATTTTTTTTGCATCGTACCATCTGTAGCCAACAAGAATTCCTTCTTTGTATTCGATATTGTTAATTGGGGAATCCATATTTAAATCGTCATCCCAGTTTGTATTTAGGTCAGCGTTTTCGGGTATATATCCGTAGCCGGGGGAATCCTTGAATTCTTTTTCAATTGTCATGGGTAACTTACCAGAAGGATTAAAATTCCCCGCCAAAACTTCGGCAAGGGCAATGTTTCCTTTTTGTCCAGGATACCACGCATATAAAATTGCTCCTGCTTTTTCGTACCAGTCGGTCATTCTTATGCCGCTGCCCGAATTAACAATCACAACAGTATTTGGATTTAAAGATGTTATTCTCAGAATATTTTCTTCCATTTCTTGGGGCAACGGAAAAGGTCTGTCCCAACCTTCACTGTCCAAAGTGCCTGCACTAAGAAATACAACATCTGCATTTTTAATTTCTTCGTCTGTTGGTTCTTTAATATGAGTTATCATATCGCCGAATTTATTTTTCAAAGCTTCGTACATTGTAATAATATCATACCCTTCCACATTTGCCGAACCGCCGCCTCCGGGCAATGTTTCTACAAAATCGCCGGTCAACAAAATTTTCTTGTTTGACGAAACAGGTAATAAATTATTCCTGTTCTTCAGGAGTACAATTGATTCACGTGCAGTTTGAAGAGCAATTTCCTCATGATGTTTGAAATTATTGAGATATTGTAAATCTTTTACAGGTCTGTCGTAAAGTCCCATAGCAATAAAAGTCTTAATGATATTTTTAGCCATTCGGTTAATATCGGATTCACTAATTTTTCCTTCATTAAGTAATTTCATTGCGTTCTTTTTAACTGTAATATCTCCCCTTTTCTGAAAAGCAGGTTTATCCATCAGAGGGTCGCCTGGCATTTCGAGGTCGAGTCCCGATTTAATTGTTTTCTCAGGGTCCCATGTCGACCACCAATCCGACATTACAAGCCACTTAAATCCAAGTGACTTTCTTAATAAAGTGTCGATTACAAATTTACTTTGACCCGCCCATTCGCCGTTGACTTGATTATACGACGTCATAACCGCCATGGCTCCAGCGTCGATACCGGCTTTAAATGCCGGTGTATAAATTTCGTGGATAGTTCTTTCGTCAACAATTGCATTCGTAGTTCTGCGATGGTACTCGTTATTATTACAAAGAAAATGTTTTAAAGTGGCAATAGTGCCGGTACTTTGCACTCCCACTATATAATTCTCAATCATTCTGGCTGCTAAAAATGGGTCTTCACCAAAATATTCAAAGTTTCTTCCGTTTTGAGATATTCTATAGATATTCATGCCAGGACCGAGCAGCACAGCAATATCTCCCGCACGACACTCTTCTCCAATACAACGAGCATATTCGTATGCAAGTTGTGGATTCCATGTAGCAGTTAATGCTAGCGGACAAGGGAATGCGACCGATTTATCGAGAGATGAACTGAGCTCTTTTCTCAAATGAACGCCTTGAGTTGCATCCGAAAGATAAAACTGTGGTATTCCGTATTTCTCGAATCCTTTTACATAGAAAAAGTTATGTCCCCCGACCAATTGAATTTTTTCTTCGAGGGTCATTTCAGAAATAATTTTTTCCGCTCTTTCCTCAACTGTTTTAATATCTACTGGCGGTTCAAACGGTTTATATTGATAGTCGGGATTAGAATAGATTTGTGGAATTGAATTAGACACCATAATAAATACCATAATTATTGTTAAAAAATACTTATTCATAAAACCCCCTTCAGCTATAATTTTTTACAATTAAAGCAGAAGCCTCGCCACCTCCAATACACAAAGAAGCTATGCCGTATTCAGACTTTCTCTTTTTCATTTCGTGAAGAAGAGTGGTCAGAATTCTAGCACCGCTGGCTCCTATGGGATGCCCTAATGCTACTGCTCCACCATTAACATTTACTTTATCTACTTGCAAGCCAAGCAATTTATTAACAGCCAGAGAAACAACGGCAAAAGCTTCGTTTATTTCGAAGAGGTCAATCCCTTCGATTTTCATATTCGCCTTTTTTAATACTTTCTTGATAGCATCGGCAGGAGCAGTAGTAAAATGGACAGGGTCTTTTGCAGCTGAACTCTGAGCGATAATTTCTGCCATCGGTTTTAGTCCAAGCTCTTTAGCTTTCTCTTCGCTCATAACCAATAATGCGGCTGCACCGTCATTTATTTTCGAAGCATTTGCAGCGGTAACAACTCCTTGCGGCTCAAATGCTGGCTTCAATTTCGGAATTTTGTCAAAGTCAACGCGTCCGGGTTCTTCATCTTTTTTTACAATACTCTCGCCTTTCCGTGATTCGATTTTTACTTCGATTATTTCGTCGTCAAAACGACCTTCCCTTTGCGCTTTAAGTGCTCTGTTGTATGATTCGACTGCAAAATCATCCAATTCCTGCCGAGAGAAATTAAATTCTCGGGCAGATATTTCAGCACAATTTCCCATATGAATATTTTCATAGACATCTACCAGTCCATCGATTAATACTGAGTCGTAAATTGTAGAATTTCCCAGTCTATACCCCGAACGTGCATCTTTTAGAAGATAGGGCGCGTTTGACATACTCTCCTGTCCGCCGGCAATAATTATATCGGCGTCTCCGCACTGGATTGCCTGAGCTGCCAGCATAACTGCTTTAAGACCGCTGCCGCACATTTTGTTAATAGTGAGGCATTCAGTTTTATCTGGAAGTCCTGCATATAAAGCCGCCTGACGGGCAGGTGCCTGACCGATACCTGCTGTCAATACATTTCCCATTATTACTTCGTCAATCAGGAAAGGATCAATATTTGACTTCTCAATAATAGCTTTGATGACTCTACTTCCAAGCTGTGGTGCGCTTAATTGACTCAATCCCCCATTAAAGCTCCCAACTGGAGTTCTAAAAGCATGTGTAATTACTACTTTTTTCATCTAACTCCTTTTTGTATTAATTTATAAATCGAGCAAGTGACCATTTTTTTTTAGCCAGTTTCTTCTTACATAATAATCAGGCATCAAACTGGCAACTTTGTCCCAGAAGACTTTTGAATGATTTTTTATTCTTAAATGCACGAGTTCATGGACGACTACATAATCAATTATTTCTTCCGGCGCCATAATTAATCTCCACGAAAAATTCAGATTCCCATTATAACTGCACGAGCCCCACCTCTTTTTTGCACTTGTAATTCTAATCGACTTGAACTGATAACCGAATTTCAATGCATAATAGAACACCCGCGCCCTAATAATTTCCTTTGCCTTATTGCGATAAAAGTTATGAATTAATTTTTCAGCAATATGTTCCTTTTCCGGATTAATGTAAAGGTTCTCGCTTAAAATTATACTCTTAGTTATGTCGCTGAATATTAACGTATAACTATTACCTAAAAAAAGGAATTGCTCGCCCTCTGAAAATTCTTTTTTCATAACAAAATGATTTTTCAGTAACTCCTTTTTTTTCATAATCCAGTTACTATGATTTAATATAATTCTGTCGAGCTCCAACTGTGTAATATTTTTGGGAGCTCTGACTATCAGTTTCCCTCCGGGCAAAATCTGAAGTGACACAGTTTTTCGATTACTCTTGTGAAGTTTATCTATTTTAATCATGATTCTCTTTATTGGAATTTCTTTCATAAAGATCGATCAGATATCTGTAATGCTTGCTCAATCCCTCGGAGACCTGTTCCCAGCTAAATCTCCAGGTCCAGTTTCCATCTGGCTTACTGGGAAAATTCATTCTTGCTGAACTGTCGAGATTGAGAATATCCTGCATTGGTATAATTACAATATTACCCACAGACGAATAAGCGAGTTTTATCAGAGCATGGCACATATCATCGCCGTAATAATTCATATAGTCTTGTGCATGATAAAAAACGTCGGATTTTTTTTCTTTTTCTTTATCGAAGAATCCGCGTGTAGTGTCGTTATCGTGCGAGCCTGTGTAAACCACACAGTTATTAATAAAGTTGTGAGGAAGGAATCTTTTTTCGCCGTCTTTTCCAAAAGCAAATTGAAGTATTTTCATTCCAGGGAAATCGAACTTATCTCTGAGTCTTACAACTTCTTTAGTAATAACTCCGAGGTCTTCTGCCAGTACTGGTAGCGCATCAAATTCTTTCTTCAAAGTATTAAACAATTTCTCACCTGGAGCTTTTACCCATTCGCCTGTTTCTGCGGTAGGGGCATCGCCAGGAATTTTATAATAAGCTTCAAATCCTCTGAAATGGTCAATACGAACAATATCAACCAAACTAAAAATCGACTTAAATCTTTTTATCCACCAACGGAAATTATCTTTTTTCATTACCTCCCATTTGTATAAAGGATTGCCCCATAATTGTCCCGTAGCGCTGAAATAGTCCGGCGGTACTCCAGCCACAAATTCAAGTTTACCCTCATCATCAACTGTAAAATATTTTTTATTAGCCCACAAATCTGCACTGTCGTAAGCAATGTAAATCGGTACATCTCCAATAATTTTTATGCCTTTTGAGTCGGCATATTCTCTTAGTTTTTTCCATTGACTAAAAAACTTGAACTGCACAAATTTTTGGAATCTAATTTCATCGCTCAATTTTTCTGTCCATTTTTCAATCGCATTTTTCTTTCGGAATGCAATCTCTTCATCCCATTTGCTCCAAACAATACCGCCATGATAATTTTTACAAGCCATAAAAAGTGCGAAGTCATCTAACCAATCTTTATTTGACTCGCAAAATTCTTCAAATCCATCTATTCCTTTTGAATTATAATTAGCAAAAGCACGTCGCAGTAAATTAAATTTTGTACCGATTACTTTTCCAAAGTCGACGTGATATTTTTCCTGAGTAATCGAACCTTTCAAATCTTCTTCGGTCAAAAGTCCTTCATCTTTTAAAATGTCGGGACTAATCAATAACGGATTGCCGGCAAATGCAGAAAAACATTGGTAAGGAGAATTACCATATCCGGTAGGACCCAGCGGCAGAACCTGCCATAGTGTATTTCCTGTTTCAACAAGAAAGTCGATAAATTTGTAAGCCTCTTTACCGAGGTCACCAATACCGTAATTACCGGGCAATGATGTCGGGTGCAATAAAATACCCGCTGAACGTTTAAATGTCATACAAATTTCCTCTCAAATTTTTTAGTGATAAAACTACACAATTTTATAATCACTCAAAAATTTTTATTAATCAGTCTCGATTTTGATGTAAATCAAAATTACCTTACATTTTCGGGAAAAAAAAGGAGCCATGAGATGAAGTTGGTAAACGTCAGGAAAATCTTAATTCTCCAGTTTCTATTATTATTCATAATAATTAATGCTCAGGATAAGAAGCCTATTGTTCCTGAATTCACTCCTCCTGAATGGTCAAAAAATGTGGTTATGTACGAAGTCAACGTCAGACAATACACACCGGAAGGAACTTTCAAAGCTTTCGAGGAGCATTTACCACGACTAAAAAAAATGGGAATCGATATTTTGTGGTTTATGCCAATTCATCCCATAGGCGAAAAAAATAGAAAAGGCAACCTCGGCAGTTATTATTCAATCAAAGATTACAAAGCAATTAATCCCGAATATGGAAGCAAAGAAGATTTCAAACGTCTTGTCGATAAAGCTCACAAAATGGGATTCTATGTAATGCTCGACTGGGTGGCAAATCATACAGCATGGGATAATGTTTGGGTGGAATCGCATCCGGAATTTTTTAGTAAAAATGAAAAAGGCGAATTTCATCCGCCTGTACCGGACTGGCAAGACGTAATTGACCTCGATTATTCTAACAGAGAATTATGGAAATATATGATAGACGCAATGAAATATTGGGTTACCGAATTCGATGTTGACGGATTCCGTTGCGATTACGCTAACGGCGTTCCTATCGAATTCTGGACGGCAGCCAGAAAAGAACTCGAAAAAATAAAACATCTCTTTATGCTGGCAGAAGCCGCCGAACCCGAAATGCATATTGCTTTTGATATGACTTACAACTGGCAGTTAAAAGATATAATGAATAAAATTGCAAAAGGCGAATTAAACGCAACAGCGTTATCCAATCACATAACGACCGAAAAAAAAGAATATCCAAAAGAAGGTTACAGACTCAACTTCACCACCAATCACGACGAAAATTCATGGAGTGGAACTGAATTTGAAAGATTGGGCGAAGGCGCCGAAATGTTTTCTGTGCTTACAGCAACCATCCATGGAATGCCATTATTTTATAGCGGACAGGAAGCCGGGCTCAACAAAAGACTCCGTTTCTTCGAAAAAGATACGATCGATTGGTCGAATCTAATCTATGAAGATTTATTTACTAAATTGTCTGAGCTCAAAGAAAAGAACAAGGCTATATGGAGCGGTTCTTACGGCGGAGAAGTTGTACTTATCGAAAACAGCAATTCGGAAAATATCTTATCCTTTTATTGCGAAAAAGACGGCTATCGTTTGATTGCATTTTTTAACACTTCACCGAAGGAGCAAAAATTTTCGTTTAATTCCGAACAGCTTGCCGGTTCTTACAAAAATTATTTTACTTCAGGCATAATTAAATTAAATACTGAAAACACATTAACTCTAAAACCATGGGAATATATCATTCTTGTTAATAAATAAAACAGGTTACATATGGAAAAACCCCGTTTAAGTTTCTGGCAAATATGGAACATGAGTTTTGGATTTTTTGGAATCCAGTTCGGTTTTGCCCTACAAAACGCAAACGTGAGTAGAATATTCGAAACATTAGGCGCCAATATTGACGATATTCCAATATTGTGGATAGCTGCGCCTGTAACAGGATTAATTATTCAACCTATTATCGGACACATGAGCGACCATACGTGGAACAAACTCGGCAGAAGAAAACCTTACTTTTTGACTGGTGCTCTATTGGCTTCGCTTGCTCTCGTTATTATGCCTAATTCTCCTGCTCTGTGGGTAGCCGCAGGTATGTTGTGGATTATGGATGCTTCGATCAACATTTCGATGGAACCCTTCCGGGCATTTGTGGGCGACATGCTTCCCTCAGCTCAACGTACTTTAGGATTTTCGATGCAAAGTTTTTTCATTGGCACCGGAGCCGTAATTGCCTCGGCACTCCCATATTTAATGACTAATTGGTTCAAAATTAGTAATGTAGCTCACAAAGGCATAATTCCCGACAGTGTAAAATTTGCTTTTTATATCGGTGCAGTCGTCTTTTTTCTTTCTGTACTCTGGACAGTTACTACATCTAAAGAATATTCGCCGGAAGAACTTGAGAAATTTGCAGAATTTGGTAAATCAAAAGCAACAGGCAATTATGAAGGGCAATTTGTAGAAAGCAAAAAATTAATTAGAAACGGGATTATCTGGTTATTAACAGGACTGATTTTATATCTCATTTTTATCTATAAAATTTATATCGATTACGGAGTAGCTCTTTTCTTACTTGGAGCTACAATATTCGGATTACTCCAGATAGTTGCCGGATTGTTGATCAAAGGCAAGAAGAATAAGAACGGATTCGTTGTTATCATTAACGACCTTTACAATATGCCGAAAACGATGGTGCAATTGGCTTACGTTCAATTTTTTTCCTGGTTTGCACTATTTTCAATGTGGATTTATACCACACCTGCAGTTACGCATCACATATACGGCGCTACCGATACATCTTCTGCCTTATATAACGAAGGTGCAAATTGGGTTGGCGTTTTGATGTCGGTTTACAACGGATTTGCCGCATTAATGGCATTTGTGTTAATTATAATGGCAGAAAAGACAAGCCGAAAAACTGTCCATGCTATAAGTCTTATTTTCGGGGGACTCGGTTTAATCTCTTTCTATTTTATTAAGAATCCCCAGTTACTGTTAATTTCAGAATTAGGAATTGGACTGGCATGGGCTTCAATACTTGCGATGCCTTATGCAATCCTGACCGGTTCGCTCCCGCAAAATAAGATGGGAGTTTATATGGGCATATTCAACTTTTTCATCGTTATTCCTCAAATAACTGCAGCAGCAATTTTAGGATTTTTTGTAAGAACAATCTTTGCTGGCGAAGCTATTTATGCACTTATGCTGGGAGGCTTTTCAATGTTCCTTGCTGCTCTTCTGGTTAATTTTGTACAAGATAAAGACAATACAACATAATCGTTAAATATACTATCTGTTTTCAGTATGATTGATTCTATTTTGATGCCGATTTAAAACTGATAATCTCACAAATCAAGTTATTAAAGCGTATAGATAGAATCACTTTATACTTTCAAAAAGTTTTTTACTACTTATCTTATTTCTACGGTTTAGTTATTTTGGGTCTCTCTGAGATATTCAAGAACAAAAGGTTCTTTTTACGCTGTAACTTTAAAGGCTTATAATATTTTCATTTCTGAGTAAACTCACATTTATAATAAAAAAAATCATTAAATTTGCAGTTTACTTTTTGAATTTTGAGGTAATGAATGAATAATATACGTAACATTGCAATCATTGCACATGTAGACCATGGAAAAACAACATTAGTAGATCAAATACTAAAACAATGTAACATCTTCAGGAAAAATCAGGTTGTAAGGGAAAGATTCCTCGATTCAAATGACCTCGAACGCGAAAGAGGAATTACAATTTTAGCAAAGCATATAAGTATTCCGTATAAAGATTATAAAATAAATATAATCGACACACCCGGGCATGCAGATTTTGGCGGCGAGGTAGAACGAGTACTGAAAATGGCAGACGGCGTACTACTTCTCGTCGATTCTTTCGAAGGACCGATGCCGCAGACACGTTTTGTTCTTGAAAAGGCTCTGGATCTAAATCTGTCTCCGATTGTAGTCATCAATAAAATAGATCGACCCGATAAAAGACCCGCAGAAGTATTAAATGAAGTATATGATTTATTTATTGATCTGGGCGCTGATGAAACACAACTCGAATTTCCCGTCTTTTATGCTAGCGGTCGTGAAGGTTGGGCGGTATCAGATTTATCTCACAAAAAAGTTGACATTACGCCCTTGCTCGAATCGATAATCAAAGACATTCCCCCTCCACAGAATAATCCAGGTTCAACTCAAATTCAAATTACAACACTCGATTACAGCGACTATATTGGAAGAATTGGTATTGGAAGAGTATTTAGAGGTACTCTGGAAAAATCTCGTCCTTTATCAATTATAAAACGCGACGGCAAAATTCATCCAGTATCAATTAAGCAAATTTTTGTTTTTGATGGTTTGCATCGTATGGAAGTCGATTCAGTCGACTGCGGCGATATCTGCGCGATTGTAGGAGTTGAAGATATCGATATTGGAGATACAATTGCAGATTCAAACGACCCGGAACCACTTCCTCTGATTACGATTGATGAACCGACAATCAGCATGACTTTCACAGTTAACAACTCGCCTTTTTATGGCAAAGAAGGGAAATTTGTAACTTCACGCCAACTAAGAGATAGACTTTTTAAAGAACTCGAACATAACGTTGCTCTCAGAGTTGAAGAGACAAATACCCCGGATTCATTCAAGGTATCGGGCAGGGGTATTTTACACTTGTCGATATTGATTGAGAACATGAGACGCGAAGGATACGAATTACAAATTCGAGAACCCAAAGTAATCTATAAAGAAATCAACGGCAAAAAAGCCGAACCGATTGAAATACTGGTTGTCGAAGTTCCCGAAGAATATTCGGGTAAGGTTATCGAACTCGTCGGTCAACGACGTGGCGAATTGGTGAAAATGGAAAACAAAGGCTCGGTTCAGAGTCTGATCTTTCATATTCCCTCACGAGGATTAATAGGTTTAAGAACAAAATTACTTACCGTAACATCTGGCGAAGGCATAATGCACCACAGGTTTTATCAGTACGAATATTTTAAAGGTTCAATCAACAGAAACAGGAACGGTGCAATTATATCGATGGATGACGGTCCTGTAACTGCATACGCTCTCGATTCATTGAAAGATCGAGGTAAATTTTTTGTAGAGCCCGGCGATGTCGTTTATCGAGGACAGGTTATTGGTGAACACAATAAAGACAACGATATAGAAGTTAATATTCAACGGGGTAAGAAATTAACAAACATGCGCGCTTCGGGATCTGATAAAGCAATCAAAATTCCTCCTTCAATCAAATTCTCTCTTGAAGAAGCACTCGAATATATAAACGAAGACGAAATGGTTGAGGTCACGCCCAAATCGATTCGACTACGCAAGCTCTATCTTGATCCGCTCGAACGCAAACGTTACAATCTCAACAAAGCCGTTTAATACATAACGAGCGTATGATACGACTTTCATAAACTATTCTTTTTCATTTCATACGCTCATTACTTTCTTTAAAAAATTTTTACCAATCTATTTTTTTTAGCCGACTCAAAAGCTCTCTGAAGCGTCATCATATCTTTGTAGCCTTCTTCAAAAGGACTTAAATTTTCCGCACCTTTCTTTACAATCCTATAAAAATGCAAAAATTCATTCTCGTATCCGCCGTCGGTTTTAATATTTATTTTCTGTTCTTTCCTGCCGTCTTTTTTAATGATAATCTGGTTGTTACTCTGGACTATCAAAGAACCTTTTGTGCCTAAGATTATCAAATTGTTACTATGAAAGCCTCTTACTGAGAAAAAGATATTAAGTGCACCGTGTAATGATTTATTAAAATTGAACAGAAATGAGAACGTATCTTCTGTGCCGATTTCAGGATTAATCGTTTTCATCGATGCATAACCGGATTCAATATCACCAAATAGCATTCGTAGCACAGCTATATTGTGTACTCCACCGTCGTAAATAAATCCGCCAGGATATTTGTTTTTTTGACGCCATAAGGTTTGTGCGTATTTGTCTTTCAACGTAAGATTGTTAAATACGTTCCATACAACAGAATAGACATCCCCGATTACTTTTTCATTCAATATTTTTTTTATTTCAAGGTAGAGAGTGTCGAATCGATAATTTTCTGCAAGGAAGCATGTACTGCTTGTTCTTTTTTGCAAAGCAAGTAGTTTCTTTGCTTCCCTCGGTTTAGCTGCCAGTGGTTTTTCGAGAAATATATGCTTGCCCGATTTTATTGCTTCCACTGCAAATTTATAGTTCAATTCTATCGGCACAGCAATAACAACCGCATCGATTTCGGGATTCTTAAATATTTCTCTGCAATCTGTAGTGTAGGTAATACCACCTGTGAGACGCGAATATTCTTTTGCTTTCTTCTCAGTTCTGTTACACGCAGCGACAATCTCAAATTTATCTTTAAGTTTCTTTATTGCAGGTAAATGCAATTCCTTTGCAGCAATACCACAACCGATAATTCCAAGTCGAACTTTTTTCATATTAAAATCCCTTTAATTAATGAAATGTATTGTATATACTATAAAAATAAAAATTCTCGAAAGATGCAATTTGTCTCAAATATTTCGCATCAACAAAATTTGTTGGAATAAAACAAATGATTGGCAGCAGTTTATTATTTAAACCCAGATTTGTCATTAGAGAAAAGT
>DYLP01000058.1 GCA_020722005.1 Melioribacter roseus | reverse complement strand
TCAATTTAAGAGCTTGTTTTTATAGTTAGTCCGGTTTTTACATAATTACCTAAAAGTAATTAATGATTTCATAAGCACCTCTTTTTTTTGCATTTATAAAATAATTCTTTCCGACTTAACTTTTCAATAAAAATCTTTTTTGACAGTTTTTTGCAAAATCGACACACGTTTGTTTTTATTTTCCTGTATAAAAACAAGGAAAAAAATGAAAATAAACGGCAAAGAAACAGAGCTATTTGACAACGACGAGCAAGCAAACTTGTTGACGATGTACTACTACACGATTAAGAGTAAATATATTAATAGACCGTTTAAGTTGTTGCCCGAAGAAATTTGCGAAGAAATAAAAGCAATATATAAAATCGAGATGACAATCGAAGAAGCAGAAACCTTAATTGAATACGCAGAAGAAATTTACCCCGAAGAAGTTTTAATCCGCATTGCGCAAGAACCTAACACCGAAATCTAGAGAGGTAAAAAATGAAAATAACCCTTGACCGCACCGAAGGCACGCCCAACACGCCTGAAAATATTAACACAAACAATAATTTAAACAGGCTATTAAATGCCCTGAATTTCCGCACTGTGAACAACTTACAGACATTGTTTAATAAAGCTGGCCTACGCCCTGTACCCGATTTAAGACAGTATATTATTGTCAAACTAATTAATACTGTTAAATCACTCAACCAACCCATTACAATGGCAGAAGTGAAGTCTATTCTGGCTGAAAAAGTGCATATATCAAAAAGCCAATTGCAGGACATACTAAATGCAGTGGTACGAAGTGGTTGTTTGTTAGACGATAATGGACAAGCAGTATTTTCATTTACTGCTCCATTTTCGAAATTTATATCTTACGATCCATTAGTTATAGAGAGCAAATGTATTGAAAGTTACGTGCGTGCTGTTTTGCTTGTAAATCCTACATATTTTTAACATACTTACAACCGTGATGAGTTCGAACGTATTGTAGGTGGCAATGTACCAGATATAACATTGATCAATAAATTGAAAGAACAGTCATTGCAATAGAAATTAATTATCAAGGAATTAAACCAAAAGCGCTAAACAACTAAGTCTAATAAACATCTTAAGACACAATTGATTTCAATAGCAAGCTGTTTTTATAATAGGCGTAAAAAATGTTAATCACAAAAATTCGAGTAGTAATCAAAACAAAATAAAATAAATGTCTAAATAACTTTACTGTCTTAAACAAATCATTTTTCAAGTAGCAATAAATTAATCACCCTATTACGGCTTCACTAAAAATTTAACCGCACTTCTCCTTCCGTAACATTATTATCTTATTTTTACTCATTCAAAACATTTCTCCTTAAAAATCAAGTTGAAAAGAAATTATTATTCTCCTTGTTTTACAGTTCGAATTTTTCGGAGATTTTAATGGATTATTTTCTTCTAATTGCACGCGAAATCGGAATCGACAAGGAACAGGTCGTATCGGCGGTCAATCTGTTCAATGAAGGTGCTACAGTGCCTTTTATCGCCCGATATCGTAAAGAAAGAACGGGCGGACTCGACGAAACTCAACTTCGCTTAATCGAAGAAAAATATAATTATTATAATCTGCTCGAAGAACGCAAACAAACCGTTCTTAAAAGTATCGAAGAGCAAGGAAAATTAACTCCCGAACTCGAAGAAAAAATCCGAGATGCAATTAAATTACAAGCAGTAGAAGACCTCTATCTTCCGTATCGACCCAAACGCAAAACACGCGCCACTATTGCAATTGCAAAAGGACTGGAACCTCTGGCAGATTTCATTCTCGACACTCCTCTCTTCGACGGTAATCTCGAAGATGAAGCCTCGAAGTATATCGATCCAGAAAAAGGCGTCGAAACAGTCGAGGAAGCTCTTCAAGGAGCAAAAGATATTATTGCAGAACGAATTTCCGATGCGGCAGAGGTAAGGGAAGCTGTAAGAGAATACCTTCTTGAAAATTCAATCATTACTTCCGAAAAAGCACAAGTTAAACCGGAAGAACGTGACAAGAATAAAAAAGATGTCTATGAAGTTTATCACAACTTTTCAACTCCAATTAAAAATATTAAACCGTATCAAACACTCGCAATAAATCGAGGTGAACGGGAAAAATTTCTTAAAGTCTCTCTTTCGTACGACAGGCAGGAAGTGGAAAATATTATTTACAAGAAATTTATTCCATACGATAAAACTGTCTTCGAAGACTTATTAAAAGAAACCGTAAGCGATTCTCTAATCCGATTAATTTCACCTTCAATAGAAAGAGAAATCAGAAATCATTTAACAGAGGAAGCAGATAATCATGCTATTGAAGTTTTTGCAACGAATTTACGTCAACTTCTTTTGCAACCTCCAATCTCAGGAAAAATTATAATGGGAATCGACCCGGGCTACGTATCCGGCAGTAAAGTGGCTGTTATCGACACAACGGGTAAATATCTTGAAGGCACAACCATCTATCCGCATGAACCTCAGAAGAAAATCGAAGCTGCAAAGAAGATAATACTAGATTTGATTAAAAAACACAGAGTCGATTTAATTGCTATCGGAAACGGAACTGCGAGTCGTGAAACCGAAATGTTAATTGCAGAAATAATTCAGGAAAATAAGCTCGATACAAAATACTTGATTGTAAGCGAGGCAGGCGCATCTGTTTATTCGGCATCGGTTCTGGCTAAATCCGAATTTCCCGACCTTGAAGCGGCTCAAAGAGGAAATATTTCAATTGCACGAAGAGTGCTCGACCCGCTGGCAGAACTTGTTAAAATCGACCCGAAATCGATCGGCGTAGGTCTCTATCAACACGACGTCGACCAGAAAAAATTGAGTAAGAAACTCGACGATGTTGTTGTAAGCTGCGTCAACTATGTAGGCGTCGACCTGAACACTGCAAGCCTTTCACTGCTGTCGTATGTATCGGGACTTACAAAACCGATAGCCAAAAGAATTATCGATTATCGCGAGAAGCACGGAAGATTTAAAACACGCGAAGAATTAAAAGAGATACGAGGCATTGGCGATAAAGTATTCGAGCAATCGGCGGGATTCCTTAAAATCCCCGGCGGTGAGAATCCACTGGACAATACTTTCATTCATCCCGAATCTTACGCCGCAGTAGAAAAGTTGCTGCAATTCATAGGTATAAACGCCACCGAAATAAACAAAAAAGGTAATCTGATCGATTTCTACGTGAAATCGAAAGGCATCGAAAAAATTGCCGAACAAGTGGGCGTCGGCATTCCCACTTTAAAGGATATAATCGACAATCTCAAAAAGCCGGGAAGAGATCCACGTGAAGATTTACCCAAACCAATTTTACGCAGCGACGTGTTAAAAATGGAAGACCTTAAAATTGGCATGCGCCTTAAAGGGACAATACGAAATATTGTCGACTTTGGCGCTTTCGTGGACATCGGTGTAAAGCACGATGGATTAATTCATATTTCTCAGATGTCAAACAGATTTGTAAAAAATCCTTTCGATATTATAAACGTAGGCGATATTGTGGAAGTGGAAATCCTGAATGTCGACGTTGAGAAAGAAAGAATAAGTCTTAAATTGATAGGCAACGCTTCGAAAATTTGATAGATATGCGTTAATGTTTTAACCGTCCCCGCCAAAGGGACGGTTAATTAATCTATCGATGAAAGTGTTAAATATATCATTCCTTCAAATCGTTATAAATCGATTCTAATTTTTCGAGAGCGTTTTCCCAATCTTTTTGTTTCGCCTTTTCTCTTTCGACAACTTCGGCAGGAGCTTTCGAAACGAAATTTTCATTGGACAATTTTTTCTTAACGCCTTCGAGCGATTTCGATATTCTTTCGATTTCTTTTTCGATACGTACTCTTTCTTTGTCCAGATCGATCAATCCTTCCAGAGGTACGAAAATTTCGCAGCTTTTGACAATCGACGAAGCGCTAGCTTTTGGTTTAACCAAATTTTTATTGACTTCAATCTTATCTGCTTTTACGAGCGATTTGATATATCTAATCTGTCCTTCGGTTACTTCCGAACTTTTGAGCAAGAGATTGATATTTTTCGAAGGTGGTATACTGAGTTCGCCACGAATGTTTCTAACTGCCGTTACAATTTCCTGCAGGAATCCGGTTTCTTCTTCAGCGTCAGGATCAATTCTGTTCGCATCATATTCCGGAAAATTTTCGATTGAAATGCTTTCTCCCTCTTTTCTTTCGTCGATTAATTGCCATATCTCTTCTGTAATGAACGGCATAAAAGGATGAACCACTTTAAGCATTTCTTCGTAGAGTTTGAGTGCGCGCGTAAGAACTGCAGATTTTTCTTCTTCGGAGCCTTTGTAGAGTCGTTCTTTTGAAAGCTCAACATACCAATCGCAGAAATCATTCCATACGTACGAATATAAAATTTTTGATGCTGCATTTACTTCGAAAGTGTCGATCGCGTCTGCAAATTCCTTGAGCGTGCGATTAAATCTCGAAATAATCCATCGATCGGTAAAGTCGATATGTTTATCTGCCAACTCTGGATTAATTTCGATATTCTGAGCATTCATCAAAAGGAATCTTCCGGCATTCCAGATTTTATTTGCAAAATTTCTACCGATTTCAACCATTTCGTTGCTGAAGTGGACGTCCTGTCCAAGCGGAGAAATGTATGTCATTGTAAACCTGAGAGCATCGGCACCATATTCTTCAATCAAGTCGAGCGGGTCTGGGGAATTGCCGAGCGACTTACTCATTTTTCTGCCCTGAGTATCGCGCACCGTGCTTGTAAAATAGACGTCTTTAAAAGGAATATCATTCATAAAATGCATACCGGCAATAATCATACGAGCAACCCAGAAGAAGATAATATCAGGAGCAGTAACCAAAAGGTCGGTCGGATAATAATATTTCTGGTCGAGTTCGTTGGTAAATACGTCCTGAGCCCACAACCAGCTCGAAGCCCATGTATCCAGCACATCTTCGTCCTGAGTCCAATTTTCGATGTCAGCCGGCGGATCGACTTCGCAATAAATTTCGCCGGTCTTTTTGTGATACCAGACGGGGATTCGGTGACCCCACCACAATTGACGGGAAATACACCAATCACGAATATTTGTCATCCAGTGTTCGTAAGTTTTGACCCAATGTTCCGGATGAAATTTTATTTTGCCCTTGAGAACCGCTTCCAGTGCAGGCTTAGCCAGTTCGTCCATTTTCATGAACCATTGTTCCGATAAATAAGGTTCAATTGGAACGTTCCCGCGCTGGGAATAACCGACTTTGTGAGTATAGTCCTCCACCTTTAATAGTGCACCAAGTTTCTCCAGCTTTTTGACAACTTTTTTCCGCGCGTCGTATCTGTCGAGATTTCTAAATTCTTCGGGTACGTTTTCATTGGTCGATGCATCTTCATTGAAAATATTTATTATTTGAAGATTGTGGCGCAGTCCCATTTCATAGTCGTTAACATCGTGTGCAGGTGTAACTTTAACTGCACCCGTTCCGAATTCCATATCGACAAATTCGTCGGCGATAACGGGAATTTCTCTGCCAACAATTGGAAGAATTATCGTTTTACCGATTAAATGTTTATAGCGCTCGTCGTTCGGATTAACTGTCACTGCCGTATCGCCCAACATAGTTTCGGGACGAGTTGTTGCAACAATTAAAAAATCATCTGTGCCTTTGACAGGATACTTAATATGCCAGAGATTTCCTTTTACTTCTTTGTAGAAAACTTCCTCGTCGGATATTGCCGATTTTGATGCAGGATCCCAATTGACCATTCTGTATCCGCGGTAAATATAACCTTCTTTGTAAAGTTTGACGAAGGCTTCGATTACTTTGCGGTAATAATGTTCGTCCATTGTGAAACGTTCGCGTTGCCAGTCGCAGCTTACGCCAAGCTTGCGCAGTTGCTCAAAAATTATACCTCCGTATTTGTCTTTCCATTCGTAGCAGTACTTTAAGAATTCTTCTCTTGTCAGGTCTTTCTTATTGATCCCTTTTTCTTTCAACATGGCCACTACTTTGGCTTCTGTTGCAATCGAAGCATGGTCGATACCCGGCACCCAGCAGGCATTAAAACCCATCATCCTTTTGTATCTGATGTAAATGTCCTGCAACGTATTATTGAGAATGTGACCGATATGAAGAATTCCAGTTATATTCGGCGGCGGGATTACAATTGTGTAAGGAACTTTGGTTTCGTCGACTTCCGAATGATACAGATTGTGATCGTACCAGTACTTATACCATTTGCCTTCGGCATCCGAAGGATTGTAAGCTTTGGGAATCTCGGACAAATTTTTAGGTTTCATTTTTTCGCTCTTAATTTCAGTAAAAAAAATTGAAGACAAATATAAATAAATTGGTGTTAAGATAGGACTTCGACAGAAAGGAGAAACGAAAGAAAGCGGCCACGAATTCACGAATTAATTATGAATAGCCCTACAATCCTAAGCAACCAGTATACTCAAAAAATAATTTAACAACGGGAATATTGAATTTCAAGAAACGCACGTCAACGATTTTTATTCCGCGTTATTTGAGTAATCGGCTTAATATGTCTTCAATGTCAGAAATGGCTTTTGCCATGGCAGTATCTTCGCCATTGTTATAAACCGATAAAAATTCCGGGTTGATACGGGAAATATATGTTCTACCATCCGACTTTTCATATACAGAAATACGGCAGGGCATCAAAGCCGATACTTGTTTTGATATGTCCTCCTTTAATACTGCGTACGAATACTCGGGATTGCAAAATTCAATGATATTAATAGATAAAACTTCTTTACCGTTTTTCTTAAGTGATTTTTGAAGATCGTGTATCGTAATCATCTTCCATCCGTTTTGATTTCCCAGTTTATTCAGGCTATCGACTGTCTCCATAAAATTGTATTTGCTTTCGTTTTCAATAAGAAAAGTTGGCGTACTTTTCTGTTGTGCAAAAAGATTAAGCGAAAACAAAACGACGATTACTAAAAGAAATTTATTCATGATCTTTACCTTTCTTTTTTAATTAAAAAATGGGGATAATATTAGCAATAGTAGAAAGTTAGATGAAAGCCTGTCGAATTAGTTTCAAAACAATCCGTAATGCTGGGGCGAGTAAATATAATGACTGTTATAATTATGCTCTATACGCGGCATCATTTAATTTTGATATTTATAAAAGCAGGCTACAAATAAATGCATTATTATACATAATCACGTATATTTATACATAAAAATCTCAAAAATTTATGAAAAGTATAAAATTAGGCAACTGGAAAAGAGCGGTAATAAAAGTGGGAAGTGGAATTATTGCGCCTGACGGTAAATGTTCAACGCGGTATTTACTGCCGATTGCTGGATTCATTTCCAGTTCAATTAATTCTGGCAAAGAAATAATACTTGTATCATCGGGAGCGGTAGCGGCTGGTTTAAGCACTCAACCTGCATTGTCGAAAAAAAATCATCGTTCCATTCCCGAAAAACAGGCGCTGGCTGCTATTGGTCAGTCGATACTGATCTCACTATGGAGCCGTTTTTTTGACTTTCCCTGTTCGCAAATACTGTTGATTTACGACGACATTCACAACCGGCGTCGTTTTGTAAATGCGAAAAACACTTTAAATAAATTGATTGAACTGGGCACACTGCCGATTATTAATGAAAACGATACTGTTGCTACTGAAGAATTAAAAGTTGGCGACAACGACAATCTCGCAGCCTATGTGGCAATGCTGACCGAAGCAGACTTATTAATTATCTGTTCGGACATTGATGGACTATACGACGCCGATCCGAAAACGAGAAACGATGTTAAATTGATTCCCGTTGTAAATAAAATTACAGACGAAATTTTCAATCTTGCCGGCAAATCGAAAAATCCAGTTGCCACAGGTGGCATGAAAACAAAAATTGAAGCCGCACAAAAAGCGACTAATATCGGCATTGATACTATTATAATTAACGCTACAAAGAAAGAAGTGTTCGACGATCTATCCCAAAACAAAGTAAGAGGCACGCTTTTCAAAAAAATGACTTCGCCCATAAATGCGCGCAAGCATTGGCTATTGCACGCAGTAAATTCAAAAGGCAAAATTTTTATAGACAACGGAGCTGCATCGGCAATTATGAAAAAAGGAGCTTCACTTCTGCCTTCCGGCATAACAAAAATTGAAGGAGAGTTCAGACAGGGCGACGCTGTCGATATTTATAGAGACAAAACCAATTCGAACAAACCGATTGCAAAAGGCATTACACAATACCATTCCTTCGATCTATTGAAAATTAAGGGACATAAGAGTAACGAAATCGAAAAGATTCTTGGTTTTATAATTACGGATGAAGTAGTTCATCGCGACGAATTAATAATAATTGAAAACTAAAAGGGGTATATAAATTGGAAAACGAATTGATAAAACTCGCGCAAAAATGTAAAAATGCATCCCGTAAACTTGCCACTCTCGATACTAATTCAAAAAATAAATTATTAATCTCGATGGCTGCGAGTCTGGACAAATCGAGGACTAAAATAATTGAAGCCAATAATATCGACTTGAAAAAAGCTGAAGAGAAAGGCTTGAGCAGCGCACTCATCGACCGTCTAAAATTGAACGACGACCGAATTGATTCAATGATTAAAGCAATAAAGGAAATAGTACAACTCGACGATCCTGTAGGCACTATCGAAAATATAAAAACGCGTCCAAATGGAATACAGGTAGGTACAATGCGAATTCCGCTGGGAGTTATAGCGATAATTTACGAAGCCCGTCCTAATGTCACTTCCGATGCTGCCGCACTTTGCATAAAAAGTGGCAATGGCGTAATTCTGAGAGGTGGTTCAGAAGCTTTTAATTCCAATATCGCGATAGTCGAAGCGCTCAAAAAAGGAATTGAAGAAGTCGGCGTCAATCCGGATATAATTACTTTCATACCCACTACAGAAAGAGAAGCAATGACAGAACTTTTGAAGCTGGAAGAATACATTGACCTCGTTATTCCGCGTGGTGGCGAAGGTTTAATAAGATTTGTTACCGGGAACAGCCGAATACCCGTTATCAAGCACTACAAGGGTGTTTGCCATCTTTATGTGGACAAAGATGCCGATAGTGATATTGCAATTAATTTGTTGATTGATGGAAAAACTTCCCGTCCTGCAGTTTGTAATGCTCTCGAAACATTGCTCGTCCATAAAGATATAGCTGCTAAATTTTTGCCCCAAGCTGCCTCTGTCTTAAAAAAGAAGAATGTCGATATTCGCGGATGTGACAAAACTATTAAATATATCCCGGATGCAATTGGTGCAACGGAAGACGATTATTATGCTGAGTATCTGGATTTGATTATTGCCGTAAAAGTTGTAGACAGTTATGAAGAAGCCGTAGATCATATTGCAAAATATGGTTCCAACCATACTGACGTGATAGCAACGAGAAATATTTTTACAGCTCATAAATTCATTCAAGACGTCGATTCTTCTTCGGTAATGGTAAATGCATCTTCACGTTTTGCAGACGGTGGAGAGCTGGGACTCGGTGCGGAAATTGGAATTTCAACTTCCAAGCTTCATGCGTATGGACCGATGGGGCTCGAAGCATTGACGACCAGAAAATTTGTCGTTATCGGCGAAGGTCAGACTCGTCACAAAGTTGAATTATGACTTCTTTTCTATCATAGCAGAGAGCATCTGACCCGAGCCACCACCAAGACTCAAAACCGTTCGCATTGCCTGTTCAACTGGATAGTCAAGTTTAATGACAAATTCATTTTTGATATGATAGATATATCCACCTGTCGGCGCAGGCGCCGATGGTATAAAAACCGTTGTATAACCTTCAAAACTTTCATCGGTTATAAATGCGGTTACCATCGTGTCGTTGCCGAACGGCTTAACGAGAGCCACTCCTTTGAAAATCAATTTCTCGTCGCCGAAAAGATGTTTCACCGTATCCTTTATAATTTTATAAAGAGGAACACGCCCCAATATTTTGTCTTCTACAAAAACAATTGCATAATTGCCGAGACTAGTTCTCACAATTAATCCAACAATAAAAAAGATCAATAAGATTACTATTATAGCCGCTATTGAAGCTACCAATTCATTCAGCCGAGCCGTTTCTACAATCAGATTTGTAACTGGTCTAATTTTTTCAGTTAAAAAATTGAAGAACCAATCGAGTACAAAAATCAAAAGTATAATCGGCAGTACAATCAGAAATCCGCCAAGAAATGTTGTTCTTAAGAATGCTTTTAATCTTTCCATATTAACTCCATTATAAAACTTGTCTCCACTTTGTTATAGTAACGAGTGAACCTGTTTCAATAATTCCAGTTCCTTTGTGCAATAAATTTTGTCCAAAAAAAATTTTATTCCCCTCTTTGCGATAAAGCGAAAGAGTTCTGAGAGGCTCTTCGCTTTTTAAAGCATTCGTCTGGTCGACGGTTGTAATCACGCAACGCGAGCACGGCTTTACTTCACAAAATTCGATTCCATTCAAAAGAAAAGATTCCCATTTATCTTCATCGAACGGTGTGCCTCCTTTAAAAACAAGATTGGGACGAAAACGATTCATCGGAATTTTTACTTTCAAACGCGAATTTAAATCCTTGAGCGATTCTTCGCCTAAAATCAAAAATGGGAACCCATCTGCAAAACTTACAATTTCGTTTTTAGCAGCATATTTTTTATCGACATATCTTTTTACGCTGTCATTCATAAAAACAAGTCGACACTCGACATTCAGAATTTTCCCAAACCATTTATCGGCTTCCTTCGAAACGAGTACGGCTTCTACTTCGTCATCCCAGATTTTCACTTTTAGTCTTTCGTGTGTTTCCGGACTAAATTGAATTTCTAACGTTCTGTTATCTTTCATATATCTGAGACGAAAACCAGATTCAATAATTTCCGGTTTTATTAAAGCCATTGTCGGCAGTTTTCTTTGAGTAAGAAAATTGCCTTTGCCGTCGACGAGCATGAATCGTCTGTCGTACTTAAGTCCTCTGTCGGTAACCTCAGCGCTTTTAACAGAAATTCCTCCCATCGACTTGAAAGGATAAATAAATATTCCACTTAATCTATAATTCATAATTTATTACTCTTTTTAATGAAAAATATAATATTAAGACAATTTAGAAAAAGACTGTCATTCTTTCTCTTTATTCTGAATCAGACGAATAAGGTTGGTCATACTTTTGTAATGTGTACCTTTCCAATAAATTTTTTTGCAATTCGGACAGCGGTAAAATTCTGTATGTATTTTTTTTACTTTTGGAGGCAAAAGGTTTTCAATTTTCTCCTTTTCTATTTTATTTAGCTTAGCATTGCATTCGATACAAAGAGAAAAGGGTTTTATCATTTTGGCAAGGTCGAATCTTTCAATTACTTCTTCAAGTTGTTTGACCGGTAATTGATTTCTAATCCAGTAGCCTCTGAGAACTTTATTCTTTTTTAATATACCGACGTCGCGCGTAAGTATACATCTTTTTTCCTTAACGGATAGCTCGATAATTTCAACGTCGGTATAATCATTCCTATAGATTGAATCGAAACCGCACATTCTGAGATAACGCGCAAGCGTACCCAGATGCACGTCGAGAATGAAAGCTGGCGTTCTGAGTGGTGCAGGTCTTAATTTCTGTATGGGATTGATATCAATCGATTCGAATTCAGGATAGACAGAAATATAATCGCCGTCTTCTACTCGATATTCGAAGCCAACTGAATTTCCGTTTGCAATTATCAAGTCGATTTCGGTATGTGGCACACCGCAACTTTCGATTACGTCTTTGACTGAAGGATTTCCGTAAAACTGATATTGAAACGGGGTTTTTCTTTTTACAGGATGCAGGAAATCATTCAGTTCTTCGTAGAAACGAAGAGTAATCGATTTCATCTTATTTTCCGTTAAGTCTGAATCTCAATTCGTCAAGAGAATCAACGATTAATTCCGGAGCAAGCATTCTCAAATCTGCTTCAGAGCGATAACCATACGTAACGGCACACGACTTAGCGCCTGCGTTTTTAGCACACATAACGTCGAGTTCTGTATCGCCGACCATTAAAGTATCAATCGGCATGATCTTTAAACTATTACAAATAAATAAAAGTGATTGAGGCGAAGGTTTATGTTCGAATCCCGGGCGTCGACCCATTATAAAATCGAATTCCGAATCGATATTGAAATGCCTCAAAATCAGTTCAGCCTGCTCCTGCGATTTTGTGGTTAAAAGAGCGGATTTAATTTTATTTCTTTTTAATTCTGCGAGTATCTCTTCGACGCCTTCATAAAGTTCGGAGTATTTAATAAAGTCGAAATAAATCGATTTATACAACTCGATAAATTCATTAAAATCCGGGACATCGATTCCGAATTCTTTGAAAATATCTTCGAAATGAAGGCCAATTCTGGGATAGAATTTTTCTTCAGTCAAATTATTTTCAATACCAAGGCGGTTAAAAGTTTCAATTGTAGCCGTGTAGATAGTTCTATGCGAACTTATAAGCGTACCGTCCAGATCGAAAACTACTAATCTTAAATTCATGATTGAGTTCACTCTAAAAAGGTAAAACAATATAAATAAAAAAACATAGTTAGTTTA
>DYLP01000057.1 GCA_020722005.1 Melioribacter roseus | reverse complement strand
TAGCTCGTGGCAATTAAAAGTAGCAATTAAGAATTTTATAAAATATGCAATGTTACTCATCAGATATTATTTCTATGTTTGTCAAAACAAACTTTTCTCTAATGACAAATCTGGGTTGAAATTTTGTTATGTACAATTTATAAAAAAGGCTATACTTATATTCAATAAGCACAGCCCTGGATCGATTTATCAATTTGCTTTATTCTGATTTTTCTTCAGCTTTGTTCGATTCCTGTTGAGGCGCTTGAGGCATCTGCGGCGGAACCCTGTCTTCGTATAAATTGAAATCTGACGAATCAAATTTTCCTGCGTCAGCCTGTTTAATATCATCTACTGATACTTTATCCAGCTTATGTGTTGTGATATATTCTGCAATTTCATTATCGGATTTTTCTTTCAAAACTGCGAGAGCGCTCAACACAATTTTCTTGTTTTCTTTATCGAACTCGACAACTTTAAGTTCGAGTGTCGTACCTACTGGGAAGCAGTAAGATAGATTTTTTATTTTCGATGGCGACAATTGAGTTGCCGGAATAAATCCGTCTACTCCGAGGGGCAATTCGGCAATAAGACCTTTCTCGATTATCCGCACAACTTTACCATCGGTTTTTGTGCCTACAGCATAAACCGATTCAAAATTATCCCATGGGTTAGGATTAATTTGTTTATGTCCAAGTGATATTTTACGCTGTTCGGTGTCGACACTCAAAACAACAACTTCAATGCTTTCGCCTTTCTTTACGACTTCGCCGGGATGACGAATTTTCTTTGTCCACGACAAATCGGAAATATGAATAAGACCGTCAACTCCAGGCTCGAGTTCGACAAAGACGCCAAAATTAGTGAGATTTCTGGCAATGCCTGTGTGACGAGAGCCAACGGGATATTTTTTAACTATATCCTGCCATGGATCCGGCGTTAATTGCTTCATACCGAGAGAAATTTTCTTCTCTTCCTTATCGAGGCTCAAAATAACTGCTTCTACAATCTGTCCCATCGAAACAAATTGCGATGGATGACTGATATGTTGAGTCCAGCTCATTTCAGAAATATGGATTAAGCCTTCGATACCTTTTTCGATTTCGATGAATGCTCCGTAATCGGTAAGCGACACAACACGACCGGAAACTTTGTCGCCCACCTTGTATTTTCCCTCAATATTTTCCCACGGATGAGGCATAAGTTGTTTTAAGCTGAGCGAAATACGCTTCTTTTCTTTGTCAAAGTCGGTAACGACAACTTTAATTTTTTCATCGAGTTTAACTACTTCGCTCGGGTGGCTAATTCTGCCCCAGCTTAAATCGGTAATGTGAATGAGACCATCTACACCGCCGAGGTCTACGAATACGCCGAAATCCGTAATTGCTTTTACGATACCTTCGAGTATCTGTCCCTTTTCGAGCTTGTCGAGAATTTCCTTGCGCTGGTCGGAAATTGTCTCTTCGATAAGAACTTTATGTGAAACGACAATATTTTCAGTGGGAATATTTACTTTGACAATTTTGAAATCCATTGTTTGACCAACAAACGCATCGAAATCTCTAACAGGCCTTATATCAATTTGGGAACCGGGTAAAAAGGCTTCGATACCCATAAGGTCGACAACCATACCACCCTTAATGCGTTTGAGTATTTTACCCTGAATGACTTCGTCGTTTTCATAAGCTTTAAGAACACGCGACCAAACTTTGAGGAAGTCTGCTCTTTTCTTGCTCAGTACAAGATTACCGTCTTCGTCTTCAAAGCTTTCGATAACAATGTCAACTTTGTTGCCAATTTTAATTTCTTCGGTAGCTAAGAATTCCGATTTCGGAATGGTACCGTCGGTTTTATATCCTACATCGATAACTACGTTATCCCCATGAATTCCGACAATTGTACCTTGCATAATTTCGTCTTCTTTAATATCTCTGAAAGACTCGGAATAAAGTTTTTTAAGCGCTTTTAGCTCTTCTTCCGAATATTCTTCAGGATTGATAAATTTGACGTTGTCTGATTGATTTTGCACTTTCTCTTCTTTATCGGACATTAGTCCTCCTGCTTTTAACTGCTTACATCTTTCTGCCATCAAAAAAGCTGCAGCAGTAATAATTTGTTATACATAAAGTTAATTACGATGGCAACAAACTTTTTAATTGAATTCCTTTTTTTTCCAGAGCTTCTTCGATTTTTTTAATCAATAATTTTAGATCGTCATCAGGCGTAAAACCGGTATTGTCGACCTCAAAAGCGTCGTCAGCTTTTTTAAGAGGCGCAATATCACGTCCGCTGTCGATTTCGTCTCTTTTTGCCAGATTTTTTTTTACCTCTTCGAAAGTAATGCTAACATTACTTTGCAGATATTCTTTGAATCTTCTATTAGCTCTCTCGTCGAGCGATGCAGTTAAAAAAATTTTCACATCAGCATCGGGGAAAACAACAGTTGATATGTCTCGTCCTTCGGCAATTAAATTACAATCTTTTCCGATTGCACGCTGAAGTTTCACCATTTCTTTACGAACTCCAGGGATAGCACTTATTTCGCTTACTTTAGAATTAACTTCAGCCGACCTGATTTTATCTGTAATTTCTTCCCCGTTAACAAATACACGAGTAATGCCGTTTTCGTAATGTAATTTTAAATCCAGATTTTTGGTCATCTCGACCACAGCGTCTGCGTCGTCGGCAATACCGCTTCTTAAAGCCAAATAAGTAATTGCCCGATACATCGCTCCAGTATCAAGATAAGTGAAATTGAGCTTACGGGCTAAATTCTTTGCGGCTGTAGATTTACCCGAGCCAGCAGGACCATCTATTGCTATAATAATTTTTTTCGACATTGGCTTACAAAAATATGAAAAGAGAAATCTTACTGCAAATTATTTTACCCGGTTTTGGTCGTCAAAAAGCAGGATTTTGGGTTTGAAATTTTTAATTTCTGCTTCGTCGAAGAGTGCATAGCTGGCAATAATGATTAAATCGCCAGGGTGTACCAATCTGGCAGCCGCTCCATTCAATCCTATTTCTCCTTTGCCTCCATAAATTACATACGTCGAAAAGCGCTCTCCATTATTGATATTATAAATATCAACTTTTTCAAATTCCTTAATGTCTGCCAGCTGACATAATTCCTTGTCGATGGAAATTGAGCCTTCGTAATTCAGGTCGGCTGACGTCACAATTGCTCTGTGCAATTTTGATTTTAATAATGTCCTTTTCATTTCCCTGCTTCTCTGTTAATTAATATTGCTTTGTATAAACCCTCGAGTACCAACGTAGGAATAATAATGTCGAACAAATCTGCCGATTCAAATAGCCGCGAGAATCCTCCCGTACCAATTACCACTGGTTTATCATCTCCGAAAGCATCTTCAATAATTCTTTTTTTGATTTCATTAACCATTCCAATTTGCCCGAAATATAGTCCCGACTGAATACTTTCGACTGTCGAGCGACCTACAACTTCCTTAGCTTCGATTATTTCCACAGCAGGTAACTGAGCTGTAGAACTTTCAAGAACCTCCATCGATATTTTTACACCCGGAATAATAATTCCACCGAGGTATTCTTTTTGTTTGCTTATAACGCAAAATGTTGTGGCGGTACCAAAATCGACAACGATCAGATTTTTGCCGGGAAATTTATCGACCGCCGCAATTGCATTTGCAATTCTATCGGCACCTACTTCAAGCGGATTTCTGTATTTTATTTTTAATCCCGTCTTAACACCCGCTTTCAGAAAGAACGGCTCGACATTAAAATATTTTAGTGCTGCAGAACGGATTGAATGATTAAGATCGGGCACAACGCTGCAAACGGATATGTCTCTAACTTCCTCAGGCGTAAAATTATTTTCTTTCAGTACGCTTCTTAAAAAAACTCCGAATTCATCCGAAGTAAAGCGTTCGCGTGATGTTTTCCTGAATTGTAATACCAATTCGGAATTCCGGTATAATCCTCCATAAATGTTAGAATTCCCAACATCAAGGCATATAATCATTTTCTATCCCGATGATTTGTTTCAAAATAACTTTCCAAATGCATAGCAAGTGTAAATGGATCGATGGATGAAACTATTTTTCCATTTTTGTCATAAAGATTAAAATTTTGTTGTAGACCGTTATTTTTACGGTCGTTCAAATCGTTCTGTACCACCAGATCACAATTACTTTCCATAAAAAGTTTATTTACTGCTTCTCTTCTTTCGTCTACATTAAGTGTATTTGTAAATTTAAATCCAACAATGTAGATGCTTTTTTGCAAACTATATTCTCTTAGATTCGTTAGAATTTTAGGGTTTCTTTTCAAATTAATTCTAATGCTGTCAAAATCCGACGATATTTTCGTCAATGCCGGCAGTTCAATTTTCTTATTTGTCGTTTCAATTGAAACTGGTGAAAAATCACTTACTGCAGCATTATGAATTACAAGATCATAATCATTTGTTCCAAGCAGTAATTTAAATTGATTATCCAGACTAACAAAATCGGTGAAGTAATGGATACTATTTATAAGAACAGGTTTGGCTGCATCTTTCGAAGAAAGATAGTCGACAACGTGTCCTCTTGCAGTAAAATAATTTGCCAGCATAGCTGCCGTTCTGCCTGTACTCAAATTTGTAAGGAATCGAACCCCATCGATATTTTCTCTTGTAGCGCCTGCAGTAATCAAAATTTTTAATTTTTTAGGGGTCCTCTCTTTTTTTAGCAAACTCGTTCTAATAAAATTAAAAATAATATCGGGATCTAAAAGTTTACCCGCACCTTCATCTCCACAAGCAAGATAACCTTCCGCCGTTGGTAACACATCTATACCGTATTCCACCAACTTTCTAATTGACGATTGTGTAGCCGGGTTAAAATACATATTCGTATTCATCGCAGGCGCCACAAGAAAAGGTTTTTTTTCGTCTCTTGCCAGAGCAATCGAAGTCAGCAAATCATCGGCAATGCCGCCAGCAATTTTATTAATAATATTTGCCGTAGCTGGCACAATTACAAAAATATCGCACCACTTGACCAAATTAATGTGACTCATTACCGAGTCTGTTTCGAATAAATCGTTATACACAGGATTTCCTGTGAGCCCTTCGATCGAGGCTTTACCTACAAACTGCAATGCCGATTTAGTAGTTACCACTTTAACATCACAGCCTTCCTGAACCAATCTGGAAATCAAATAAAGCGCTTTATAAGCCGCTATCGAACCTGTAATCCCGACCAATATCTTTTTAGAGTTCAACATTGTCAATTAACCTCACTTTTCCTACATGAACAGCACCCAACCTTCTTCCGTCCAGTTCTTCGATATAGTCAACTTTGAAACCAAGATTTTCGAGTTCTTTGAATATCTCTTCTTTCGATTTATTGGATTTCAAAAGGCGCGGGAAATTAAGCGCAAACTTTCGCTCTTCTTCTGAAAGTAATTTATTTCGAGAACTAAGCGCAAGTCCGTCTTCATCTCTTACGATAGGGCAAGGAATAATTTCCGTGTCGACAAAAAATGCTCTGCACATCCCTTCAATTAATTTCAGTTGCTGATAATCTTTTTCGCCGAAATAAGCTTTATGCGGTTTTATTATGTTAAAAAGTTTCATGACCACGGTTAGCACACCATCAAAATGACCGGGTCTGAATTTGCCACAGAGAATTTTGCTCAAATCGGATTCGCTGATTTTATAACGGTAGTTATCGTTATAAATTTCTTCATAGTCTGGATAAAATAGGTAATCTACATTATGTGAATTCAATATCAGAAGATCTTCTTCAAAAGTTCTGGGATAATTTTTCAAGTCCTGCGGGTCGTTGAATTGTGTCGGATTGACAAAGATACTTACGACAGTTATATCATTATCATTTATACTTCTTTCGATTAATGATTCGTGACCACGATGCAATGCACCCATCGTCGGAACGAAGCCAATTGTTTTATTAACGATGGCACTTCTTAGGGTTTTCCACTCGGAAATTTTTTTAATTATTTGAGTCATCAGTAGCTCTCGTTTTTATTAGGGAAATTTCCGTTTTTGACATCGCGTGAATAATTATTTATTGCTTCTTTAATCAGGCTGTAACCGTCATGGTATTTTCTCAAAAACTTCGGATTAAAATCTTTGTTAAATCCTAGCATATCATGAAGGACGAGCACCTGCCCGTCGGTATACATACCAGCGCCAATGCCGATTGTTGGAATCGAAACCGTTTCGGTAATTTTTTTTGCAATTTCCGAAGGAACCATTTCGAGAACTATTCCAAAACATCCTGCAGCTTCGAGTTTCCCTGCACTTTCAATTATAAAATCGGCTTCTTTTTTTTCTTTCCCTCGCAATTTAAATCCGCCGAATTGGTGAACCGACTGAGGTGTGAGTCCAAGATGTCCCATTACGGGAATGCCCGACTCGACCAGATACCGGATAGAATCGATTGTATGGTTGTCGCCGCCTTCAATTTTTAATGCTTGCGCCCCCGCTTTTATTAATTTCCCTGCATTTTCGATCAATTTATCTTTGCCCATTCGATGCGCAAGGAACGGCATGTCTGTTATAATAAGTTTGTTTGTAAGCCCTCGTTTGACGGCGGAAGTATGCAAAACCATTAATTCAATGTCGGCGTTAAGAGTAGTTTCATACCCGTATATTACCATCGAAAGACTATCGCCAACCAGAACTGCATCAATATCCGACTCGTCAATTATTCTTGCCGACCAATAGTCGTAGCATGTAACAACCGAAATTTTTCCTTCCGATTTAGATTTTCTGAATTCTGATACTGTTTTCATCTGTATCATTTACAGGACTAATGCCGGGCTAACACGGGCGAGCAGTACGCGATTTGAAAAAAGATTAGACCTACTTTTATGGTACCTGTCCCGAAGATCAAGTCCTGCCTCTTTAATTTAATAATGTTATTAAATTTAAGTAACCGTTCAAAAGAATCGGTTCTTTTAGTAAGCACAAAATTAAAACAATAGCTTTAATATAACAAGCGTTAGACGCTATTTAACAATTCCAACATTTTATCGTGAATTTTCCCATTTGTCGCTAATAACTGTTTCTCTGCAAGATCATGCGGTTCATTCTTAAAATTCGTTACCATGCCTCCAGCCTCTTCGACAATTAATTTACCAGCTGCTATATCCCACGGATTTAAGTAAACTTCCCAGAAGCCGTCGAAAATCCCCTCGGCTACATAACACAAGTCGATAGCTGCCGATCCGAGACGTCTGACTGCTCGGGAATTCTTAAGAAATAACTCAAAACGCTCAATTGCATGGTCGGGGTTCTCATCAATATTATACGGAAAACCTGTTACAAGTAAACTTTTTCTTAAATCGTCGTTCGAACTAACTTTTAACTTTCGATCGTTGCAAAAGGCTCCACTTCCTTTTTCAGCACTGTAAATTGAATCTCTCATTATATCATAAACGACACCGCAGATAATCTCGTTGTTTTTTTGTACTCCAATTGAGACCGAAAAAATAGGGAGTCCGTGTGCGAAATTCGTTGTCCCGTCTAATGGATCGATGATCCATCTGTATTCGGAATCCATTTCTTTAACGCCACTTTCTTCCGCCAGTATCGAATGACCAGGAAAATTTGCCGTAATGTATTCAATAATTACTTTTTCGGATTTTTTGTCTACATCTGTAACAAGATTTGATAAATTAGTTTTGTACTCAACAGATACTTTCTTTCTGTAGCCGTCTTTAATTATTTCACCTGCTATTTTCGCAACTTCTATTACTTTGTCTAGCATTTATACCTCGTATAAGAATAAATTATATCATTCAAAAATAGTATTTTTGTAACAATAAAACTTCTATAGACAGTTTGCATTGATTGATAGCTTACTCATTATTATGTATATTTAATTCAAATAATACAAAGGAACTAAGTTTTTTATGGAAGATAAAATCAAAGCCAGTGAAAATGATTATTCAATGATTGAAGATATCCCCAATAAACTTCCTGTACTGCCTTTGAGGGATACGGTTGTTTTCCCTTATATGATTTTTCCTGTACTGGTCGGGAGGGAACAATCGATCAGGGCTGCAAATTTTGCACTCGAAACTTCAAAATATATTTTTCTTGCTGCACAAAAGAAGGCATCGGTCGAAGAACCGACTAAGGAGGATATTTACCCCGAAGGCACGATAGCAAAAATTATTCAGATCCTAAAATTACCCAACGGATTACTTAAAATTTTGGTCGACGGTGTTATACAGGGCAGAATTGTATGCTTTACGGACAGAAAAGAATTTTTTGAAGCTGAGTTGGAAGTTATAACGCCAACGGAAGAAAACCCACGCGAGCTTAACGCTTTATTACGTCAAATGACAAACCTTTTTAAGGAATATGTCAAGATCAACAAATTTATTCCACCTGAAGCAATTAATGCTTTCGAAAATATCGACGAGCCCGACCGCAAACTATTTTATGTTGCCGCTAACATAAATCAATCTATCGAAGTTAAGCAAAAGATATTACAGAATTTTTCGCTCAAAGACCAACTTTACGAAGTTATAAGAATACTCAATTCAGAAATTGAAATTCTCAAGATAGAAAAAGAAATCGAGAATAAAGTCCAGGAAAATATCGCCAAAACTCAACGCAAATTTATTATACAGGAACAGATTAGAATACTACAGGAAGAACTGGGAGACGAAGAAGAAATTGCCCCTGAATTTGTCAAATTGAAAGAACAGATTGAAAAAGCAAAAATGCCCCAACCCGTTTATGAAAAAGCCATTGACGAATTGAACAAATTAAAGAAAACGCCTCCTTCTTCTCCTGAAGCTACAGTAATAAGGAACTATCTCGATTGGTTAATTGCAGTACCATGGCATAAGGAAACACGCGACAATCTTGACGTTAAAAACGTTAGGAAAATTCTCGATGAAGATCATTACGGACTCGAAAAACCGAAAGAAAGAATAGTTGAACATATTGCGGTTTTGAATCTCGTTAAAAGTATGCGGGGACAAATACTTTGTTTTGTAGGACCTCCTGGCGTTGGAAAAACTTCATTGGGAAAATCAATCGCAAGGGCACTTGGACGAAACTTTGTACGGATTTCACTGGGTGGCGTACGTGACGAAGCTGAAATTAGAGGACACCGCAGAACTTATATCGGTTCAATGCCAGGCAAGATTATCCAATCGATGAAAAAAGCTAAAACTATCAATCCCATAATGCTTCTTGACGAAATCGACAAGATGAGCATGGACTTTAGAGGAGATCCATCTTCTGCTATGCTCGAAGTTCTGGACCCGGAACAAAATCATTCTTTTAACGACCATTACTTGGATGTCGATTATGACCTATCGCAGGTAATGTTTATCACTACAGCAAACGTACGATATAACATTCCTCTCCCTCTTCAGGACCGAATGGAAATTATCGAATTGCCAGGATATCTTGAATTCGAGAAGCTTGAAATAGCAAAAAGGCATATTATCCCCAAGCAATTAAAAGCGCACGGACTCGATAAATTTAAAATCGAAATTCAGGATGATGCAATTAAAAAAATCATAAATGAATACACTCGTGAAGCTGGCGTCAGAAATCTTGAACGTGAAATTGCATCCGTTTTTAGAAAAACCGCCCATGAGATTATAATTTCTTCAAACGGCAGAAAAAAAACAAAACCGACTATAATAATCTCTACTGAAACAATCGAAAAATATCTCGGAGTACCCCGTTTCCGTCCTCAAAAAGCCGACAAAGAATTGCGCATTGGAAGCGTTACCGGACTGGCATGGACAAGCGTCGGAGGCGAAATTTTACAGGTCGACGCCACTGTTATGGAAGGTCAAGAAAAACTAACGCTTACAGGACAAATCGGTAATGTAATGAAAGAGTCTGCGCTAGCTGCATTGAGTTATCTCCGTTCGAATGCAAAAGAACTGGGTTTGCCGTCCAACTTTAACAAAGGCAAAGAAATTCATATCCATCTACCAGAAGGCGCCATTCCAAAAGATGGACCTTCGGCAGGAATTACTATGGCTATGGCACTTTATTCAGTCTTCAGCGGTAAACCGGCTCGCAACGACGTTGCCATGACTGGCGAAATTACCTTGCGAGGGAAAGTAATTCCAATCGGCGGTTTGAACGAAAAATTACTTGCAGCTCAAAGAAACGGTATGTCGATTGTTCTTATTCCAAAAGATAACGAAAAGGATTTAACCGAAATTAAACCCGAAGTAAAAGAGGGACTTCAGATTATTCCGATCGAAAATATTAAAGATGCTATTCCATATGTATTTGAAAAAACAACAAAAACAAGAAAGAAGAAAACACCGACTAAAAAAAGTAGAAAATAATGGCTGAATTTTATCAGATAAATCCTACTCTTTCTGAGGAAGAGAAATATAAACTGGTCATCAAGCAAACTGTAAGTTTAATAGATGAAAGTGTGCCGATATTGTCAAATCTATCGAATATTACAGCCCTTTTGAAAGAGACTTTCGAAAAAATTAGCTGGGTTGGCTTTTATTTTAACAGAGACGAAATTCTTTATCTCGGTCCTTTCCAGGGTAAAACAGCCTGTACAAAAATAAATTTTGGAAAAGGCGTTTGCGGAAAATCAATTGAAGCCGGATATACTATTATAGTTGAAGATGTAGAAAAATTTCCAGGTCATATCTATTGTGACTCAGATTCAAAATCCGAGATAGTAGTGCCTATCATCAAAGATAATATTCGATTTGGAGTACTGGACTTAGACAGTTATATTCCTTCGGCATTTAATAACACGGATAAAATTTACCTTGAGCGTCTCGTGGAAATTTTGTTCGAAAAATTAAACCTATACAAATTAAAACAGATAATAATATAAAATTATGAGTAATTTCTTAGTAACAGCGCGTAAATGGCGACCTCAAAAATTTGAGGAAGTAGTGGGCCAGGAACATATAACCACTACACTAAAAAATGCCATTAAGAACAATCGTATAGCTCATGCGTACCTTTTTGCTGGTCCTCGTGGAGTAGGCAAAACTACAACTGCACGTATATTGGCGAAGGCTCTCAATTGTCTCAATCCGATCGATGGTGAACCGTGTAACGAATGTGAAATGTGCAAATCCTTTCTCAATTCCCAGTCTCTCGACGTAATCGAAATTGACGGCGCATCGAACAGAAGAATAGAAGAAATACGTTCATTAAGAGAATCAGTTAAATATGCTCCTACAAAAGGGAAATATAAAGTATATATTATCGACGAAGTTCATATGCTTACCACCGAGTCTTTTAATGCTCTTTTAAAAACATTAGAAGAACCCCCTGAACATACTCTTTTCATCTTCGCTACTACAGACGTACACAAAGTTCCCTTGACGATAGTATCGCGCTGTCAACGGTTTGACTTCAGAAGAATCGAATTAAATACAATTAAAGACCTGCTATCAAAGATAGCTCGAGCAGATAATATCGAAATTGACGACACGGCTCTTTCGTTAATAGCTAAGAAAGCCGACGGTGCACTGAGAGATGCTGAAAGCCTTTTTGACCAGATTGTTTCATATAGTGGTAAAAAAGTTAGCTCCGAAGAAATTTCACAAATGCTAAATATAATTGACCAGGATATTTATTTTCGAATATCCGATGCAATAATTTCCAAAGACTTCAACACTGCATTCGAAGTTACACGAATACTCTATGATAATGGCTGGAACTTTATCGATTTTCTGAATGAGCTAAACGTACATTTCAGAAATATTTTTACTGTGGTTTTAAGAAAATCTACTGTTCTTGCCGAAGCAGCTGATTTGTACAAACAAAAATATATCCAATATAAAGATAGTTTTTCGGAAAGTGACTTACTGCGAATATTAACCTTTATAAATAAAACTCAGTATGAAATCAAATCTGCTACCGATCAGAGACTCAAAATCGAAATTGCTTTGTGTCAATTAATTGGTTTGGAAAAGACCGCAACAATTAGTGAAATCATCAAACAATTTTCTTCAACATCGACTAATAAAAACATAGAATTTGCCGGCACACAAAATAATAAACAGAAAATATCGAATGTAAGGCCAGCTTACAAAGAAGAGGTAAGCGTTCCTGAAGTAAAGAAATTCATCTCGCCTTCGCCTAAGGACGAAAAAGAATTAAAAGGTATTATCTCCAGATGGAATGAATTTGTTGAACAGGTAAAATCTGAAAAACTTTTTTTCGGGTCGCTTTTAACCAAAACCAATCCAATAGAATTTATTGACAACCGTATTGTACTGGAAGTGGAACACCCCGATGACTTTGATATTATCAATGATCACAAAAATTATTTAGAGCAGAAGACAAAAGAAGTTTTTGGCAAAAAGATTGAATTCAATATATCAAATGTAAAAAGTCACTCTCATTCAGAACAAGTTGATCCTCTCACCAGAGCTGTAATAGAAAAGCTTGGCGGAAAGAAAATTTAATATTAAGGTAGCTAAGAATTCGACACGTCTCACACAACTAACATTTTTTAGTAAGAATAAATATAATTTTATAGGGATTACACTACAAACGGCTTACTCTATTAACTTCCCAACTTTATGTTTATTAACGAATTAGTCTTTAAAATAAAAAACAGTTGTTTAAAGTGACTTTAATTTTAGACCCTGGCAGTTACCGGATTTTATCCAGCCAATGGCGGGACTCCCGTACCGTTGCCACTTTTTGTTTTATTAACTGAATTAAATTGACCCAAAATTGTCATTAGAAATTGATTAAGTTTATTAAAAATTGATAAAAGATAG
>DYLP01000015.1 GCA_020722005.1 Melioribacter roseus | reverse complement strand
ATATATTATTTATATAGTTTAATTTCATAGGAACAAAAAGAATGAGAAGTAAAAAATTACTATCGTTCCATGCAAAAGTAGTTAAAGACATTAACGAGCAACTTGTTCTTAATTTGATTCAGGAAAATGAAGTTATTGCCAGTTCCGACTTAGCTAAAATTACTGGTATGAGACCCTCGACAATATTTAATATTTTGAAAGAGCTATCAGCCAAATCTTTTGTTCTTTTCTATGGAAAAGGGGACTCTACCAGTAAAGGCGGCAAAAAACCGTATATGTGGACCCTCAATAAAGATGCTGCTTATGTCATAGGATTGGACATCGAAGTCGGCGAAATGTCTCTGGTGGTTCTTAATTTCAAGGGGGAACTGATTTATAAGCGGAACATTAAAATAGATAGGGTGAATACAGTCGCTGAATTAGCAGATAGCATCATAACCGCTGTAAATCTTGCCATCGAGGATAATAAACTCGAACATTCAAAAATACTTGGCGTTGGTATAGCATTCGCCGGTATTGTCGACTGCAAGAGAGGCGTTGTTGTAATGTCTAGTATTCTACCTGAGTTGAACTTTAATTTGCTAGAGAGGCTGAATGTATTTCCTTTTAAGATATTACTCGAAAATAATGCAAATGCAGTTGCAGTTGGATATAAGTGGAAAAACAATGTTAAAGCAAGAAGAAACTACTTGACTATCCTGATTGAAATAGATAAAAATGTAAGTGGTCTTGGAATAGGTGTGGTAATCAACGGCAATTTATACAGGGGCTCTTCATATTGCGCCGGCGAGCTTTATCCCCATCTACCCACTCTCAAAGAGATAATGGCTTCATACAGGAGTCGTTTTGCCGAAGGTAAAGTATTGAAAAATTATATGAATTCATTTGACTCGATTGATATCGAAGTGGTACTTCAAGCAGCTAAAGAAGGGGATGAGATTGCCAAACTGATCTTCTCAAAGATCGGTAGTATCGTCGGGCAAACAATAGCTCCCGCAGTGTCGCTGTTGAATCCGGATACGCTTATACTTACCGGAGTGGTTTCGGAACTTGAAGATATAATTTTGGAGGCTGTTAGAAAAGAGATTGAAATGAGAGTGATCTCAATAACGAGTAATGCACTTGATATAGTTGTAGATAGATATCATCAATTCTCTGTAGCAGTTGGAGCTGCATCTCTTGTGTTGGAGAATTTCTTCAAATTACCTGTAGTTAAACAATAACCAGATTACGATGCCTGCATTGAATTATGTTGACATGTTTGTCATTTTGATTTATTTCCTGGTAGTGTTTTCAATCGCAATTTATTATTCCAAAAAGGCTGGAAAAGGTACAGGCGAGTTTTTTCTCTCCGGCAGAAACCTTCCGTGGTATATATCGGGGACTGCAATGGTGGCAACCACTTTTGCCGCCGATACTCCTCTGGCAGTAACCGAATTAGTTGCAAAAAATGGTATATCGGGGAACTGGCTCTGGTGGAATATGGCGGTCGGTAGTATGTTGACCGTATTCTTTTTTGCGCGTTTATGGCGACGTGCTCAAATTATGACTGATGTCGAATTTATTGAATTTCGATATGATGGCAAAGCCGCTGCCGCTCTGAGAGCTTTTAAAGCGCTCTATCTAGGATTATTTATGAATATTATTGTACTCGGCTGGGTACATAAAGCCATGGAAAAAATATTTGCTGTGATTTTTCCTCAGTACGATTCGTTCCTGCTTGTCATAATTGCTGCAATAATTATTGGAATTTACACGGCCGCTTCTGGATTATTGGGTACGGCAAGGACGGACAGCTTTCAGTTCATATTTGCCATGATCGGCTGTATCATTTTAGCTGTGATAGTGGTTTCGTTACCTGCAGTCGGTGGAATGTCGGAATTGAAAGAAAAACTGTCACCCCAGGTAATTTCATTCTTGCCAAGGATTGGAAGTGAAGGAGTAATAAGCGGAGTATTTTCAATATCGATGGGTTCGTTTTTTGCTTATATAGGGCTACAATGGTGGGCAAGCTGGTATCCAGGCGCCGATCCGGGAGGGGGAGGATATATAGCTCAACGAATGATGTCTGCTAAAGACGAAAAACACAGCCTTTTTGCAACTCTTTGGTTTACAATTGCACACTATGCAGTTAGACCTTGGCCCTGGATTCTGGTTGCACTGGCAGCATTGGCAATTTTACCACGTACAGATAATCTTAATCATCTGAGAACCCAAAATCCCGATATGTATGATAAAGTTGTGAAAGCATATAATTCAAATGCAGATTTAAGTAATCTTAGTTATGCTAATTCGCAGGAATTTAAGGAAATGTATGAAATTTATGAAAATACAGTGGACCCCGGAATTATGTACCCGAAATTAATGGTTCGATATTTACCGTCGGGTCTACTTGGCTTGCTTATTGCCGTTTTTCTTGCCGCTTATATGTCGACGATAGCATCGCAATTGAATTGGGGAACTTCATATATTATTAATGATTTTTACAGAAGATTTATTGCACAAAATGCCAGCGAACAACATTATGTAATAATATCACGGGTAAGTATCATCATTCTTACAGTTTTGTCGCTTTTGCTAACTAAATATTTTCTATCAACAATTTCGGGTGCCTGGGAATTCATACTCAATGCAAGCGCAGGCATTGGTGCTGTTCTGATATTGCGCTGGTACTGGTGGAGGATAAATGCCTGGTCGGAAATATCAGCCATGGTAGCTCCATTATTTATTTATCCTTTTGTCATATATTATCTTGACATCCCTTCACCGATATCTCTTTTCCCAATTGTATTAATTACAACAATAGTATGGTTGGGTGTGACTTATACGACAAAACCTGTTAATCGCAAAAAGTTATTTGAATTTTACGAAAAAACCGAACCCGGCGGAATCGGATGGAAAAAAATTACGGATGAAATGGGGATCAAACAGCTGGGGGGCATCTTTGGAAGATTGTTTGTGAGTTGGTTGACGGGCATTGTAGTTGTCTATTCCTTTTTATTCGGAACAGGCTCTCTGATCTTTCAGAATTATTTTAAGGGTTTCCTGCTTCTTTTAATAAGTTTGGGAGGTGCCTTCTTAATTTATTATAATCTAAAAAAAATTGGTTTTGAAAAAATTATTAAATAATTTCATACTATATGAATCCTTTTTATCCTTCACTCATCATATCCTAAAACAAATTTGTGGTACTTTAAGATGTCTGCACAACCGAAAGTAATAATATTTACAACACCAACTTGTAGTTTCTGCAATGCTGCAAAGAGATATTTCCGCGAAAAGAATATTCGTTTCAAAGATATCGACGTTACGCGGGATCAGGCTGCAGCTAGAGATATGATGAAACGTACAGGTCAAACCGGTGTACCCGTAATTTTAATTAATAATCAACCAATTGTGGGATTCGATAAACCCAAAATCAACCGTTTGTTAAACATAAAAGATTAGGAGTAGTTGTTCTATGAAAGTAAAACCATTGGACGACAGAGTTTTGATTGAACCTGTCGACGAAGTATCTAAGACGCCATCGGGCATTATAATCCCCGATACTGCGAAAGAAAAACCAATCATCGGTAAAGTTCTGGCAGTCGGAACCGATGAAGACTTACGCCAAAATATTAAAGAAGGCGACCGCGTATTATTTGCTAAATACGGCGGCGAAGATATTACCGTTAACGGAAAAGACCTGAAAATTATTCAAAGGTCGGACATCCTTGCCATAATTGAAGATTAGAAAAATTGCATATGTTCCATTCCTGGTAAAAGCGGTATCGACTTGAAAGTCTTTACCGCTTTTTTAATAAAAAATCGCCAGCCAGATTGTTTCTTTATCTTTGGAAGTTTTATCCACACGGTGTTTCAAATGAGCGGGTATTATTAAATAATCTCCCTCATTGAGTTCAACTTTATTTCCATCCTCAAATTCAAGTTGCGCGTATCCTTTTAAAAGCAATACGAATTCATTCTCAGTTTGATCATACCAGAAACCTTCCGGGCTTTTATGTCCTTCCGAAATTATTCTTTCTATCCGTAATTTATCGGTTCGTAAGATATCTTCGAAAATTTCTTCGGTAATTTTCTCCGGGATATTCCCAAACAGATTTTTTACTTCGGGTAACATAATTTATTCGGGATAGTTGACTATTATTATTTTCATTTCGTCGGATGCGGCTGCTTCATTTAAAACAGAATCGATTTCGAACAGGTCGTCGGGATTGCTGATTTGCATTATAAACTTTTCATAGCCTGCCAGTATTCTGAAAAGTATGTTTTTATTGATTAATTGTCCTCCGGTAGCAGAAGCCCGACGGTTGTAGAAGATAACAATTTTCAGCGGGATATTTCTTTGAATAGCTTCGAGCAATCCAAGATGACCTGCAGATATAAATGCAAAATCGCCAGTTAAAGCCCATACATTTCTGAATCCACCTAAATAAGCGCCCAATGCCAGAGGAATTGAGCCTCCCATGTATGTGACGATGTCGATTGAATTATATGGGGGAAAAGCAAAGGCACTCGACGAACCGGTATCGCCGGTTGTAATTTCTCTATTTATGTTCTTAAATACTTCGAAAAAAGGAACATACTTAGATGCACCTTCTTTTACTTTTGGCGTCAAACTTTCGGGCACAATCGGTAATTCAGGACGCGAAACCGTTTCGAGATTTCCACCTTCTACTTTTGCCGTTAAAACTCTATATTGATATTCCGCAAGCAATGGATGAACTACATGGAAATAGATATTTCTTTTGTATGAAAAATTCTTTTTCAAATCCTGGCGAGGTTCAAATGCAGTCGTTTCGTTAATCGTCATGGCGTCGATAAGAAGAGCTGCCGGTAGTTTTGTCTTTTCCGAAAGTTGATACGCTGTAATTACGTCGTCGTAAATTTTCGTCTTATCGGTTTTAACAACTGGAATTTTTATTGATTTGAGAAAAGGACGGATGTCGAGAATATTATCGGAATGTTTACCCGTGAAGTCTTCGAACACAAATAAAACCAGTCCCGCTGCTGGAGTTGTATAGAGCGAATCGGTAATGCTGTTAGCAGCTTTCATTACGCCGTGAGCTTTGCAAAGAAGTGCGGAACGCTTTCCTGTTATTGCGGCTCCGTGTGCTATTGTATAAGCAACTTCTTCGTGATACGATATCTTACCGATTTTGCCTGCAATTTCGTTATAAGATACGAATGTTTCGGAGGCTCCGTAACCCGGAACAAAAGAGACAACCTCAACTCCGTTGTCGTTGAGCGCCTGCCCGAGGGCTTTATGGATCGGTTCGTTAATCATTTCAGTTCTTTTAATGTACTTACCGCTTCTTTAATATCTTGTCCGGTTGGATTTTGAAATACTCTCAGTTCGAACTGAGGTATAACGGCAAGTATGTGGTCGAATATATTCGACTGAATTTCTTCGTATTCGTTCCAGTTTGTTGTTTTTGTGAAAACATATATTTCAATTGGCAAACCTTCAGGTCCTGGCGGTAAATGTCGCACAAGGAAAGTCATCTCTTTATTGATATCTTCTAGTTGAAGGAGATATTCTTTGAGATACGCCCTGAATGTTCCAACGTTTGTCATTCTTCTACCATTGACAATAACCGATTCGTCGATGTTACGTTCTTCATTATATTTTTTAATTTCTTCGCGTTTCTGCTTAATATAGTTTTTTAACAATTGAATACGTTCAAATTTTGCAATCATTTCTTCGGTGCAGAATTTTATGCTCGACTGGTCGATGTAAACCGACCTTTTGATTCTCCTGCCGCCAGAAAGAGTCATTCCTCTCCAGTTTTTAAACGAATCTTCAATTAATTTATAGGTGGGAATTACCGTAATTGTTTTGTCCCAGTTTTGTACTTTTACCACATTAAGTGAGATATCAATTACATCGCCATCTGCTCCGTATTTGGGAACTTCAATCCAATCGCCTACTTTAACAAGATCGTAAGATGAAATCTGAACGCTGGCAACGAACGAAAGGATTGTATCTCTGAAAACCAGTACGAGCACCGCTGTTAAAGCGCTCAATCCACCGAGCGATGCCCACAGAGATTGCCCGAGTAATGTTGATATGAGAATTACACCACCGAAAATATATACGATAATTTTTACTACCTGTATATATCCTTTTACGGGTTTTTCCTTAAATCTTTCCATTCGATTCAAAACGTCCGTGAAACCAGTCAATAAACCATTAATAGTAAAAATGATCAGAAGTACTATGAGCGCATTTACAAGAACATGAATAAAATCTTCAATTGAAGGGATGGTATAAGCGAACAGCTTTATTATTATTAGCGGAGCAATATAAGAAATGTTTTTAAGCACCCGATCGTGAAGAAGTATGTCGTCGAGTTCCGTTTTTGTGTGGCTCACGAATTTTTTAATTATTCGGAGAAGTATGTATTTAGTAAGAAAATACGCTGTTACCGCCAGCAGAAGAATACCAGGAAATTTAATATTCTCCATCACAAACGGATATCCTTCTATCAATTTTTCTATATAATCCATCATATCCGTCTCTTTTTATTACAAAATTAATAAAATAATAACTCTATTCTGAGAATTACCGTTATAAAATATTATTTTTATATTTATTAATTTAATTGACGATGGTACCAGAGACAAAAACAAAAGCCTACCTGGCGTGGGCTGCAATCTGTTTAATTTGGGGAACTACATATCTGGCAATAAGGATTGGAGTGAAAGACCTGCCGCCTTTACTTTTTGCAGGATTCAGATGGTTCTTAGCCGGGCCAATTCTCTTCTTATTTCTCGTGAAAAAAAACTACCATCTTCCAGAGTGGAACGATATTAAACATTCTACAGTAGTGGGCATTCTGCTGTTGGGATTTGGAAATGGATTTGTTGTCTTTTCAGAACAATGGATTCCAAGCGGTCTGGCTGCGCTTTTAATTACTACTGTTCCTTTCTGGATAGTTGGAACCGAATCTTTTTATGTAAAAGGAGCAAATCTAAATTTACGAATTATAATTGGTTTGCTATCAGGAATGGCTGGTGTAATGTTAATTTTTGGTAGCAATATTATAAATATTTTCGACTCTCATTATTTCAAAGGTGTGGCAGGACTTTTCATCGCTGTAACATGCTGGTCTTTTGGCACGATTTACTCGAAATATAATACGACGAAAGTACATCCTTTAATGAGTGCCGCTCTTCAGATGACAATTGCAGGTACGGTAATGACTTTGGTAAGTATTATCATAGGAGAACATAGACATCTTAGTTTTACTACAGAAAGCACACTGGCTTTTATATACCTGTTGATTTTCGGGTCCTTAATCGGCTATGGTTCCTATATCTATGCAATAGAACATCTACCCGTTTCGTTCGTTTCCACTTATGCGTATATCAATCCAATAATTGCAATTTTTCTTGGATGGCTTATTCTGGACGAAGCATTTAATATGGAATTGCTTTTATCGGCTGCAATAATTTTGACCGGGGTTTATCTGGTAAAAAAAGGGAGTGCAGAAGTAAGAATGAAATTAAGCAGGACGGAGAAGTGATCGTCCTGCTGTTTAATAGTTAAACTCTTCTTTTAAGAAAACCTCTGATTAAATCGTTAACTGCGCCCGGGTTTTCGATTGGCGACATATGACCCGAAAGGGGGATTATAGCAAATTCAGAATTTGGGATCTGTTCTGCCATTTTACGCATTGATTGGTGTGGTGTTAAACTGTCGAAAGAACCGCATAATACGAGCGTGGGAATTTTTATATCGGGCAAGACGTGTGTAGTATCAGTGCGGCTCATTAGTGCAAAAATTGCTCCTTTGACTCCTGTCGGATTATTTCTGTACGCTTTTACGAGTGTCGATGTATAATAGTCCTTTTTATTTTTAACTGCCTCTGTAGAAAAGCATGTCGGGACGAATTTATTTATAAATGCCTCGAGTCCTTTTTTATTAATCATATCAATATTTGCGGAACGTTTAATTTTTCCTTCGTTATTGTCGGCTTCCGCTCTTGTATCGCAAAGTATTAATGCACTGAATTTATTTTGATTTCTTTCAATGGCTCTTAGCGCAATATAACCTCCCATCGATAATCCGCACAATATCGGTTTACGAAGTTTCATTTCCTTGATTACCATAAACAAATCGTCAACGTAGAATTCCATCGTATATTGTCCGTCGCCTATGTAACTTTTACCCAATCCTCTAACGTCGTATGTTACACAATAATACTCTTCCTGAAGTTCTTTAATCTGACCTTCCCACATTGTATGGTCGTAAGGAAAACCGTGTACAAATACTATCGGTTTATTTTTAGGATCGCCGTAAGCATAAACCGCTATCCCGTTAATGTTGGTTTTCATAGCATTTCCTTTATTAATTTTTTCGTAAATTTATTTCCATTAAGAAACCAAAATAATATTTCTGATGGATAAAAACTATTCGACATTATCGAATTTGTTACGATATCAAAAAATTATTCTTTTGTCGTTGATTGTGGCAGGACTTCTTGTGTCGCTGAATCTGGATTCTGTTTGTTATTCAATAAACAGCGGATATGAAAAGCTAATGCGTATAATTGGCGGAGCAAAAGAACCCGACAATTCTATTGTAATTGTACATATAAATTCGGACGACATCGAACAACTGGGTGGTTGGCCTCTCAAAAGAAGTTACTACGCTTTGTTGATTGACCAGCTGAATAAGCTAGGTGCCAGAAAAATCGGTATAGAAGTTATGTTTTCTTCGAGATTAGCTTTTCAGGAGATTTATAACGATTTGTTGAATGAAATGTTAAAAAAATCGAATAATGTGATTCTATCCTCGATTGTTGCGGCTTCCGATACGATTATTTATTCCCAACCCAAATACGATTTTCCTTCTCTGAAAACAGGGCACTTGAATTATTTCGATTCGGGAGGATATTATGTGCCGGAGTTTATCTCGGTAAACGGACAGATTGAAAAAGCGTTCGCTGTGGAAATAGCGGGCGGTAAATTTACTGAAGGAAGCGATCTACTGAAAATTAATTTTTTCAATTCATGGCGAAAATTTCATAATTATTCTTTGATAGAGTTTTTCGGGGAAATTCAAAATAACCCCGATGCGTTTAAAAATAAATTTGTATTAATCGGAGTTAGTGACCCGACGATTGCAAAAACGGTTTCCACTTTCTACGATAAAGAACTGCCAGGAGTCGGTTTTCACGCTTTTGTTCTCGATAATATAATTACGCATCGCTCACTGAATTACAAATATTCGAATTTATTGTCGGTACTCTCAGTAGTTTTGCTCCTTCTTTCCATCTATTTCTTACACTTCACTTCTCCGGAAAAACGCATTGTCCTCTATCTGTTTTTCATATTGATTGCATCTTTTATTCTTTTCAATAACTTCTATATTGTATTCAATTATTCGGCGGCGTTTCTGCCTGCAATATTATGCTTAGTTTTCGATATATATCTCATTATAGCGGAAAGCAAACGGCAGGCAATGCACGCAATGAGTGAAAGCGAATTATTGAAAAAAACGCTCGAAAGTAAAGAAGCTTTACTCGAAAGAATTTCAAAGAATTCCGAGCAAGCAAAAGGCGAATTCCTAAATCAAATAGAAAAATTGAAAAGTGAAATAAAACAATTAAAGGAGCTGGAAGAAGATTCCAGACCGATTGAGAAATTTGCTGGCAGGCATCAATTCGAAAGCATGGTTTATAAAAGTGATGCGATGGAGAAAGTAGTTAAAACAATTGAAAAAGTTGCACCAACAGATGCTACGGTTTTAATTGTCGGTGAGAGTGGAAGCGGTAAAGAACTGGTGGCAAGAGCAATTCATAATTTAAGCAATCGTAGGAAAAAGGAATTTATTGCTGTCAACTGTGTAGCTTTGACCGAGAGTTTACTCGAAAGCGAACTTTTCGGTTACGTTAAAGGAGCATTTACAAATGCCCTATCCGATAAAAAGGGATTGTTCGAAGCTGCCGACGGAGGCACAATATTTCTGGACGAAATAGGGGAAACGAGCGATTCGTTCCAGGCTAAACTTTTGAGAGTCATTCAATTCGGCGAATTACAAAAAGTCGGTTCGACTCAAACCCAAAAAATAAACGTGCGTATAATTGCGGCTACAAATAAAAATCTGACTAGGTTAATAGGCGAAGGAAAATTCAGAGAAGATTTGTATTACAGACTTAATGTAGTCCGAATTGAAATTGTTCCATTAAGAGATAGGAAAGAAGACATTCCAATACTGGCGGAATATTTCCTGGAATGTGAAGCCGACAATCTGAAATTTTCGAAAGCGGCTTTAGACAGTTTAATGAAAAATGATTGGAAGGGAAATGTAAGAGAGCTCGAATCGATTGTAAAAAGAGCGGCTATTTTTGCAAAAGCCGAAGGACGACATGTAATTCTACTATCTGATTTGCCCGACGATTACAGGCATTATCAAAAAGCAGACCTAGAAAGTTTTATTCTCGATTCTCTGAGAGCTAAAAAATTTTCACATTCGTCAGTAGTAGAAACTGCCAGGGAAATTGGAAATGTCAGCCGAACTGTTGTGGGCGAAATTTTGCGGGGTCTCTTTTTTAAGAATTATGTCCTGAACGATTATAACATAGACACTGCAGTAAGGTCGATTGCAGACACGGACGAAGAAGAGGTCTTGAACAGATTAAGATCGAAAGTCGTAAAATATCTTGAAAATATTGAAAACGACTTAAAGAAAATTAAGACCGACGATTTCGAAGAAGTCAAAAGAGCTTTCACATCTAAATATAAAAACTTACCGGTCCGTTATCACGATTATCTCGACGATGTTATCAGACATCTGCTTTCGGATAAAAATGCAAAGAAGGATAGTCTTGAGTTTTAGGTAACTCCTGCCGTTCACTTCAATACGCCCTGATTGTACAACTTAGCGACCACATAATGAAAAATTTATAAGGTGACTGAGTAGCCTCGAAGAGCTTATAGTAAACACTGTAAGGAAGCATTTACAGCTCTAAAAATTGATACAAATTTAAATATGTTGGATAAACTTCAATATCGCTCTATTTCATAAACTACTAAACTGAGTGAATTTTTTATTCCAGGCATTTCTAGCCAGTTTTCCAGGCAATTTTAATTGAGAAAAAATGAGAATTTACCCCATTTTTTAAGAAAATGAATTTGGCACATTGTATGTATCTTCATAGCCGGAACAACGATATAATCACACAAAAAGGGAGGTTCAAAATGAAAGTTAGAAGGTCTTACTTAGCAGTACCAGCTGCAATCTTATTGTTTGCACTACTTTTTGTCGGATGTAATGACAATAGTTTAATTACAGAACCCGAATCGGGGCTTTCGGTTAAAGCTGCGCTTGAAAAAATTACTTATGAAGACGAGGCGGTTAATTCCTTCGAGCCAAATTTTAATGAAGAAGACGCCATGAATATTTTAGGAAGTGGTCTGGCTAAAACAATTTATCCTTTAAGAGTAGGACAGGTAATTCATCTCGTAGAACGTGATCTTCAGATTGAATACGGTGCTGATACTGCCCTCGGTACACTTACGAAGAGATTCGAAGGTGAATTACTTATACTTGGGGCATTGCAAGACAGTACAAATGTACCTGACACTCTTGTAAAAAAACCGTTTACGACTGTTATGACGCGCAAAATTAAGTACGAACGCGTTGACAGCACAGGCGATAATCTTGTCGACTGGAAAATAATCGGTATGTCATTGCCCGAAGCTGGTACATCCACTGATAATATTGCAATTACTAAAATTACTTTAACCACGCTCGAAGGCAATTCTATTACTATTACTTCACCGAATGATTTCTTCTTCGATCTGGGGAGGAGACTTATGACTGGAGAACAAGCAATGATGGGCGGAAATCCCGGTTATGGTCAAAACAGTGGAATGGGTATGCATGGCAATAATCAAAACAATGGCGGACAACATAATTATAACAATGGCAATGCATACGGTAACAGAGGTATGTACGGTATGATCCCTTATATCAGAAAAAGAGAGCCTATTACAATTACAGTCGAAGTAAAAAGTATTTATGAAGAGCCTGACTTTGTAGCTGTAACTCACGGCGCTTCGATAATCAATAAAGGTAACCGAGTTAAAGAGCGCTTCGAATTGATCGATACCCAATTCGACGGTGTCTATTACATCCGTACATACGAAAAAACTATTATCACAAACACAATGCCTGGATTTATGCATGCAGTAGTCAATATGCTGCCGCAAGGAGTAATTAAAGATACCGATACGCCAGTTGAAGAAAAGACATGGGGAATTCCGTATCTTATCCAATGAGCGTTTTATCTTTTATATGATTATATTTTATGAGGAGGCAATTGCCTCCTCGTATAATTAAAGGCAGGTCTTAAAAAATGAAGAACATAACATTAACATTGTTGATATCGATTTTACTATTCAGTTGCGGCGAGCCGCTCCCAACCGAATTAATTGAAGTTACTAATACTTCTGAGGTCGAATTCGAGGCTGTACCTCCTGGCTCGGCAAATCTGGACTACGATAGCACAGGAATTGTCGACAGGAATATAGATAAAAGTATTGTCGTAAGTGTTGTGGGGGTGCGCAATACGAACTTTAGAACGGTTCAAACGGAAGGTTATTATTATGCTATATTTAATGATAAATCTAACCCCGTTCAAACAGCGAATGGACATATGCTGGGTTACAAAACGCTGCAAATGAATTCTGTCTTTTTTAACAATTTCCAGGCAAGAAAAATTGACTATAAACTAAAGTATAAAATTGGTTCGGTATATCTCGATACACTATTGGGTGTGAAATATTTTGCTTCTCAAAGAATGATGAACATGATGGGAAGGATGAATAACTTTCCGTATGCAGGTAGAGTAAATTTTAGGGTGGTTAGCGGACCTGGTCGAAATATCGAATTCGACATACCCACACCGTCTGAAATTATCGGAAGGGTTAGATTAATTGGAAACAGGAACGCCAGTGATGAGTATTTTGACCTCGAATGGAATTCCGAAGGACGAGGACGTGTAGAAATCGTATTTGCAACCATAAATCAGAACGGGGAAGTTAATCCTCTCATGAAAGTAAAGGGAAATGACAATGGAAATATGAAAGTGCCTTTTAAAGTTTTTAAAAATATAATTGATAAAGACAACCGTTCTTTAGTTGTTAGTTTTGCAAGAAAAATTGAAAACACAGATAAATTTACCGATGATTCCTATATCGTTTCGGAAAGTATTCATAATATTAGGATCGATCTGCCTTGAATTATTTTTTCTGTTCATTGGACAGAAAAATATTTACGCTCAGCAAAGCATCGATAATTATGGTTATTTAAATAGCGCCAGTAGGTTTCGCATGAACGGACTGGAAGGCAACATATCAAATTTTTCTAATACAAAAGATTTCGAGCTGATGGCATCTTTTTCTTTCCAGAACGAAAACCGTTTCAATTCAAATCTATATTCGCTCTCGATTTCAAAAGCATTCGGTAATCATAATTTCTATTTTCGCTACAGTCCAGGTATTGCCCAAAACTTTATTATAAAAAGAAGCACAACGATTCAACTGCCGGACACAGTTGCCAATTTGAAAACCGAAATAAATTACTCTGAAAAATTCGGAACAAGTTATTCCTATAAATTTTCTTCGGGTGTCAATCTTGGTTTATCTCTCAGATATTTCGAGCAAACTTTCAGGGAGGAATCACCAATTTTATTTTATACCGACAGCGTAAATTATATTTCAATTAAAGAAGAAGAATTGAGCGATAACTTCTGGCGAGGGGATTTAGGATTTGATTTTATCTTGAACGACATATTATCAATCTCACTTTCTACAATTAATTTATTTATAAGTAAGGAGGACAATTCAAGCGAAGCTAGCCGTCTTTATTCATTAAAAACTGAAAAAGGAATACACGCCTCGTTTCAATTAAAGAGCAATAATAAATTTATGACAAAATTTGGTTACGAGTATGGATTTGATAAATACAAAGCTTTTTATGCGGGATTAAATTATTCGTTCAATTTAGCGGGGGGAATAATTACGGCTGGAACTCTTTTGGCACACGATAGATTCAGGCAACCTTATATTTCGTCGGTTATCCCTTCGATTTCTTTTACAAAAGACGGATATACGATTTCAGCGGGCGGTATTATATATGCTTTGAATAATACTTCTAAAACGACAGAGTCGCTTGTAAACGACGGTATTTATAGCTTGTTTAATAATCCTTACAGTACGGATAGAGCTTTCGTAAACTTTAATTTGGCATTGAGTTTCAAAAGCAAGCAATTTGTTAAATTCATCGATGTTTCGATCGATTCAGATGTCTACCCCACTCTCTCAGAAATTTATTTAAACAAACCGTTTGCAACTGGAAGGGTAGTTAATATTTCGAATGAAATTGTCGAAGTACGTCCAGCAAGTTTCATTAATGGCATTAACAACGAACTGATATATTCTCCGGTTGTTAAAATCTTGCCTGGCGATACTGTCGATGTCAGCTTTTTTACTACTATCTCGAATATAGAAGTGGACAAAAGAAAAATTGAACAAGCAGATTTTTATCTTTACACCGATAAATCGGAACCGGACGATTATATTCAAAAACCAGTTTTAATTCACGATAAAAACAGCTGGGATGGCAATGTATTCAATCTAATTTATTTTGTTAGAAAAGATTTTGAGTTTACGAACAAATATTCGAGAGAAATTCTCAATAAATATCCGCGAGAAAGTACAGCCGACGTTTTCAGGAAAATAAAAATTCTTTACGATGAATTTTCGCATAGCCTGGAATATGTATCTGACCCGAGGTCCAGCACAGAGAGTGTGCAGTTTCCCCACGAAACGATTGAACTTAAAGGAGGCGATTGTGACGATTTGAGTGTATGCTTCTCTTCGATGCTCGAAAGTATCGGTATTCAAACAGCTTTTGTAGACTACAAAAATTTAGGTGGTGTTAGTCATGTTAATTTACTCGTTAATACGGAGCTTACTCCTTCAGAATTATTTAAGATAACAAATAATGACAATAAAGTAGTTGTGCGAAAAAATGAAAAAGGAATCGACCAGATATGGCTGCCAATAGAAACAACTGTCTTGAGTGGATTTAAAGATGCATGGACAGCCGGTGCAGATAAATTTAATAGCGAGGCAATTGAAAAGTTGGGTCTCTCGAAAGGCACAGTGATTATTATTGATATTTATTAAGGAGGAATATCATTATGAAAAAAGTAATTCCAATGATGATAGTTTTTACAATCTCGATAATGGCACAGACGTTCGAAGTCGAAAAAGTTAGGGGAGACGTTGAAGTTCTAACTACGACAGAAGAGAACTGGAAACCCGTAAAGCAGGGGATGAAATTGTCAGGAATGGATATTATTGCCACTGGAAAAAATTCAGTCGTTTATTTGAAAAGTGGTGGCTCGAGATTTATTCTGGAGGATAATTCAGCGCTCGGAATCAATAACATAAAAAAGATGACACTCAACGAACTTTTGCTGGCTCTGGCTTCTGAAGAAATTAAAAATATACGTCCCGGCAAAAACAATAACAAAACTCGTAATACTGCCGTTTACAGCGAAAAAATCGAAAACCGCAGGGCTGAAACTGAATCAGAGGCTTCCAATTTGCTTGGGATCAAAAAATTAAATGGAGCAAAACAACTTGTTGAAAATGGGTATAAAGAATCCGCCATTTTACTTGCGAAAGAAACCTACAGAAAATATCCTGCAACAAAAGAACGGATATCTGACCGTATCTACTTTGTTGAATTGATGGTTGAGATGAATCTTATTAATGAAGCCGCTGAAGAAATCAATGATATATCACAATACAATATAGATTCTGAAAGCATAAAACGGCTGGAAAAAATCAGCAAATTGCTGAAGGAAAAAATGGCTGAAGTTTCTCAGTAACGATAACCAGGCCAGCGACTGTAATCTGGATTAAGAAGTCGATAGTCCCCGAATCCGGTTTGGTCTACAAATACGAACGAACGATTCAGTTCGTAATAATCCCAAATTTCATACGGTTTGGAATCCGGGTCAAACGGATGCCTCTCTACGTAACTGGGAGGACCAAATGTAATATAAATCATTCCCATGTCGGTACGCCAGCCTTCGTTTCCAAATGCTTTGAAATTTTTATTGGCGTACTCGACTCGTCTGTAGTATTCATTCATAATAGGATTTACTAACATCTTGGGATTTGGTTTCTTCTTGTCCCAGAATTCAAGGAATCTCATCAACCTTTCTTCGTAAGTTTTTCCTTCTTTTATATATGCCAGGGCGGTGGGTGAAGCGATGTAGATCATCTGTTCAATTGCTTTGTCGATGTCTGTTATCGAATTTGGTAACCCGGTTATTTTTGATAATACAATCTTTTGGACTTCGGCGCTTAAATTGCGTTTTAAGTCTTTTGCAGTCATGAATAATTTGTAAGTGCCGAGTATGAATTTTAATGTGTTTAGTGAATCGTAAACCGTGTTTATTCCATCATTGAGACTTAGTGTTCTTTTTTCTTCTATTTTATTTTCGCTGTCGAGGTGTTCGAGCAAATATGTTATTTCTAACTCCGTTTTCTCTGTGGAATAGATTTCGTAATAGAAGCGGAGAACGGTGTCTTTATTTGTTACTATTCTTGAAACATTTGGCACAATAACTTCACCGCTTTCATTCTTCAGAATATCTTTAACGAGCAGGATGTCGCTTGCCGAAAGATCGCGATTGAATTTTTTTAACGATACGTTATAGGTATACGAATGTGTTTTTCTTGAATCGGTATCTTCGAGGATGCATTTAATTTTATAATCGCCTGCATCAATAGGAAATGATTTATAGGACATGTTGAAATTATTTCTTGAAATGGTTTCGTCGAAATCTGTTGTAGAAATTCTTTCTTTCCAGATTCTTTCGAAAATCATTTTGTCGGTTTTGGCTTCGTAAAATATAACAGAGAGACTGTATTCGGCATAAAATGAATTGCCTCTTTTAACGAATTGTATATTAGCATACGGTACCTGAAAGAAAACGTCGAGGCGAATTTTGTTTGTATCGTCGGCTGTTTTATATTGAACGAAATCAGTATAAAAAACGGGTTCGAATTTACTGATGTTAATATCTTCTGATGACTCCACCTGTGCCGAGATTGTATACACCATGCAAACAAATAATAATACGAAGCTTTTCATTTGTTACCCCGATAATTTTAATCCAATTTAGCAAATAAATCATACTCGTTGCAATCATAAATTACGGTATCATAAAAATTGCCAATCTTGAGTTTCTCGTTCGTTTCCACAAATACCTCGCAATCAACTTCAGGAGCGTCTCTCTCCGTTCTACCGATATAGACACCGTTTTCATAGGAATCGATTAATACCTTGAGATTTTTACCAATTAACTTTTCGTTTTTGCGATACGAAATGTCTTTTTGAATTTCCATTAAAATGTTCTTTCGTTTTTCTTTCAATTCTTCTGAATGTGGGTCGCCTAAAATAAAGCTCGGAGTATTTTCTTCCATTGAATATGTAAATACACCAAATCGTTCGAACTCGAATTCTTTTACAAAATTGACCAGCTCTTCAAAATCGGCGTCGGTTTCAGCAGGATATCCCGTAATAAAAGTGGTTCTCAATGTTAGTTCTGGAATCGACATACGCATTTTGTTCAGAAGTTCAAGTGTGCGGCGTTTAGTAATTCCACGTCTCATCGATTTGAGCACATTATCCGATATGTGTTGTAAAGGAATATCGATATACTTGCATACTTTAGGATTCGATGCGATCGTTTCAATTAAGCTCTCGGGAAAATGTGAAGGATAGGCGTACATTAAACGAATCCATTCAATTGATTTAATTTCCGAAAGTTTATTTATCAGTTCAGATATATTTCTTTTACCATAGAGGTCAATTCCGTAATCGGTAGTATCCTGACCGATTAAAATTAGTTCTTTGACGCCCTGGGTGCTCAATTTTTCAGCTTCGGCAATTAAATCTTCCACTGGCTTCGTTTTGTGTTTGCCTCGCATTAATGGGATGGCACAAAACGAGCAGGGATTGTCGCAACCCTCGGAAATTTTAAGATAGGCAAAATGTTTTGGTGTGGTTAGCAGTCGTTCGCCGAGCAATTCATATTTCAAGTTTCCGCCAAATTTCCTTAAAATTCCTTCGTAGGCTTCGGTACCAAAATAAGCGTCCACCTCCGGAATTTCTTTCCTTAAATCGTTCATATACCTTTCGGAAAGGCATCCGGAAACGACAACTTTTTTTAATTGTCCTTTTTTCTTAAGTTCAATTGCGGATAAAATTGTATTTATCGATTCTTCTTTTGCGGCTTCAATAAAACCGCAAGTATTGATAATAATTGAATCTGCATTTTCAGGGTTGTCGGTCAGCTCAAAATCGTTTATTTTTAGCTGGTTCATGAGGCGTTCTGAATCGACCGTATTTTTCGAGCATCCTAATGTAATAACTGATATTTTCTCTTTCTTTGGCATTTCGGGTCTTTCATATTGTTTAAGCATAACAAAAATAGTGATTTATAAGTGCAATCAGAAATTATGATTAATAATTACCCAATGATATTATGAAAATCATATTTATCGGCACCGGGTCTGGAAAAACGAGTAAAGAGAGATTCCATTCTTCGATATTTCTGGAATCTGCCGCTTTCAATTTATTAATTGACGCCGGCGACGGAGTGGCTAAAGCCCTGATGAATTCATCGATTGATTTCAATTCGATTAATGGAATTATTTTTACTCATTATCACGCCGACCACTTTACTGGAATTGGCGCTTTGATTACTCAAATGAAAATTTCGGGACGTAAGTTGGAATTGACACTTTTTACGCACAAAAATCTTGTAGAACCGTTGATTAATCTCCTTTATTATGTCTATATGTTTCCCGAAACACTCGGTTTTAATTTGAAGATTATTGGGTACCGCTTTGCCGAAAAAATGATTGTGGCGGAAGATTTTAGTTTTATGGCAAAACAAAATTCTCATGTCGTTCCCAAAGGAGGCATCGAATTTTACCCTGAATCGATGTGTATTTCTTCCAGTCTTTCCTTTACAATAGCTGGTAATTCGATAGTATACACGTCTGATGTCGGCAGCCCGAACGATCTGTATCTTTTTGACACTCTCAAACCTGATATTTATATAACCGAGATGGCGCACATTGAACCGGAAGATTTATATCTTGTTTTTAAAAAAATTAATCCCGCTAAAATGTTCATAACTCACATTGACGATGAAAAATTCAACAAACTGGTCGATTGGTACGATAACCTCGACGATGCTCTTAGGGATAAGATAACTATCTGCAACGACGGATTAGTGGAAACTTTGGGCTAAGAAAATATCGGTACAATTGAACGATTCATTTATTATATTTACAGTCTTAAAAGTAACTGAATAATGCAAATAGAGGAATTCCAGAAGAAATACGGTATAATAGGTAAGTCAAAGGAAATACGGGATCTGATTGATATAACCATGCAGGTTGCTCAGAGTGATATAACCGTATTAATTACTGGAGAAAGTGGAGTGGGGAAAGAAGTATTTGCACGTGCAATACACGGTTTCAGCAAACGTGCAGACAAACCGCTTGTAAGCGTTAATTGTGGAGCTATTCCCGAAACACTTCTGGAAAGTGAACTCTTCGGTCATAAAAAAGGATCATTTACTGGCGCCACAGAAGATCGAAAAGGATATTTTGAAATTGCAGACGGAGGCACCCTCTTTTTAGACGAAATTGCCGAAATGGCTCTGACCACGCAGGTTAAATTATTGCGTGTTCTTGAGACTAAAGAATTCATGCCAATCGGAAGCGAAACCGTTACAAAAGTCGATGTCAGAATTATTGCTGCAACGAATAAAGACTTGCAAAAAGAAGTCGACGCCAAAAAATTCAGAAATGACCTCTATTTCAGGTTAAAAGCTGTAACGCTCTTTATTCCACCATTGAGGAGAAGGAAGGAAGATATTCTTGAGATGGCGCTCTTCTTTCTAAGAAAATTTTCCGAGACTAATCAAATTAAATTGCCGTTTTTTACAAAAGGCGCAGAAGAATTGCTGGTAAGTTATAATTGGCCTGGAAATATTCGTGAGCTGAAAAATGTAGTTGAAACTGCAGCGGCTTTGTGTCGCAACGGTATTATAGATGAAGATTTATTGAAGCCTTTACTGGTTCCTGAGGCTGTTGAAGAATTTGAACCCCGGAATTTACCTGTCCATTTGAATCGTTCAGCCGATGCACTCGACAGGGAAATGATTTACAGAGCACTAATTGAGATAAAGAAAGATTTGATCGAATTAAAAAATATCGCTCTAAATCATACTCACGAAAACAATTCCACCTCCCCAACAATCAAACCGGAGGAAGTTTTACCGCTTCAAGAACTCGAAAAAAGAGCGATACTCAATGCACTTAAATATACGGGAAATAACAAACGGAAAGCCGCCAGATTGCTCAATATAAGTGAAAGAACTCTTTATCGAAAACTGAAGGAATATGGCATACAATAGAAAAATATTAATTATAGTATTGTTTACAATGCCGGCGTTGATTATAACGAGCTGTTCCTACTCTTTTACAGGTGCCTCAGTGCCGCCTCACCTTCAAACTATTTCGATACCGACAATCGAGGATCGCAGCGGTAAGGCAGAGCCTGATCTTGGAGAGCGACTGACTACTGTACTAATCGAAAAATTTACTCACGACAATACGCTCAAAGTCGTCAACAGTTCTAATCCAGATTGTATTCTCGAAGCCGCAATAACTTCTCTTACGGATCAATTGTCGGTCGTAAGTGGAAACGAAACTGCTACAACGCAAAGAATTACAATAAATGTAAAAGTAGTCTATCGTGATTTAATCAAAAAGAAAAAAATATTCGAAAGAAATTTTTCACAATATAGCGACTATGAAACTGACAGCGCAGATTTGATAACCGTCCGAAATAATGCCATCGAGCGGGTGCTCGATTTTATAGCGGACGACATTCTTCTTGCGGTAGTGTCTAACTGGTAAACAAAGGAGAAAAACTATGGTACTCGATGAAATAATTTTATATGCTTATATCTTTTCGCTGTCGATACTCCTCTTTTTCGGCAGCTACGGATTTATAATGATCTATTATCACGAAAAGTATAAAAGGAAAATGCATAAAGCAAAAGATGATGTATCTCCGGAAACTGTCACAGTTCAACTGCCGATTTATAACGAAATGTATGTGGTCGACAGATTAATAAATGCCGTATGCAATATGGATTATCCGAAAGATAAACTCGAGATTCAGGTGCTCGACGATTCAACTGACGAGACTGTCGAAGTGGTGGCAAAATTAGTTGAAGAGAAACAAAAGGAAGGATTCGACATTAAGCACATCAGAAGGGAATCACGCGAAGGATTCAAAGCAGGTGCTCTAAAAGAAGGACTGAAAACGGCAAAAGGCAAATACGTGGCTATTTTCGATGCCGACTTTATTCCCAAAAAAGATTTTCTTAAAAATACTCTCCAGTATTTTTACGACGAAAAAGTCGGGATGGTTCAAACCCGATGGGAACACCTGAACGAAGACTATTCGCTTCTCACTCGTATACAGGCATTGGCTCTCGACGGACATTTTGTAATCGAACAAACCGTCAGAAATAAAGCCGGGTTTTTTATCAACTTTAACGGTACAGGCGGTGTCTGGCGTAAGGATTGTATTGAGGATGCCGGCAATTGGGAAGGCGACACATTGACCGAAGACCTCGACCTGAGTTATAGGGCTCAGCTAAAAGGCTGGAAATTTATTTATCTTCGAGACTTTACCACTCCTGCAGAATTGCCAGCCGAAATGAATGCATTTAAAGCTCAGCAGTTCAGATGGACTAAAGGTGCAGTAGAAACGGCAAAAAAAATTCTCCCTCTTGTCTGGAACTCTAATATTCCGCTTAGACTTAAAATTCATTCCACTTTTCATCTTACAAACAATATTGCTTTCCCATTTATCTTACTGGCGGGCATATTGAATGTACCGTTAATTTTCATTAAAAATGCAGGTCCCTACTGGAGCTTTTTTAACATTATGGCAATCTTTGTTATAGCTTTTATTGGCTCGTTCCTCTTTTACATGTTCGCTCAAAAAGATGTTTATCCCGACTGGCGTAAAAGGATTGTATTATTCCCTCTTTTTATGGCTGGGAGTATGGGACTTGCCTTGAACAACACGCGCGCGGTCATCGAAGGATTGTTGAATCGTAAAAGTGAGTTTGTGAGAACGCCCAAATTCAAAGTCGTAACTAAAAACGACAGTCCGATCAAGAACAAATATTTCAAATCGACCCGCGTTCAGGCATCGACTTACGTAGAATTGATCTTAGCGGTTTATTGTTTTATTGGAGTTGTGGCATCAATTTATTTCATGGAAATTGCTGCGTTACCTTTTCAATTGATGTTCTTTACCGGATTCGCTGGTGTATCGGCGATGTCTCTGAGACAGGCATATTTAAAGAAACGTCAGTTAAATGATGGGTTTTAATTGAACGGAACAATTACAGAAGATAAAATTAAATTAATCTATGAATTTAACCCTGGTTCTCCTCTCTTTGCACGTGTAGGCAAAATATTACTCGATGAGGGTAAGGTTAATGAAGCAATCGAAATTTTAAACAGAGGACTGGAACTATATCCCGATTATTCCACTGCTTATTACATAAGAGCAATAGCCCATGCTTATTCTGGTAAAGTTATGGAAGCCAGAAGGGATGTTCATACAGCTTCAGCGCTCTATGAAAATTCGTTGTCGGAGAAATATTATCTCGAAATGATAGATAGAATTGAAAATGAAATTAAATCTTTAGAAGGATTGAAAATACACAGGTTCTTTAATAATAAAAACGACAGAAAAAATTCCATTGAAGACAAACTGGATGAGTTAGCGGAGGTATTAAGCAAAGCCCGCATAAAATACAATCCGGATGCAGGAGACAATACTGTTGTTGAGCTACCCGAAATTCAGAAAACAAGAATAGTCACTGAAACGATGGCTAAAATTTATGAAGCACAGAGGAATTACAAAGAGGCCATTGCAATTTATAGAGACCTCGCTAAGTCTAATCCTGAAAAGGCAGACTATTTCAAGCAAAAAATCGAAGAGATAAACCGAATAATCGACACGGGACTTATCTGAGGAAAACAATGAGAAACTTTTTTTTTATTTTGTTTATTATTCTTTCGCTGCCGCTAAAAGCACAGAATTATGATTGGGCTCGTCACGACTCACTTATAAAGGTGGGTATCAATCAAATCTACGGAATCGAACTCGAAAAAGCTGAAAGTAATTTTGACACAGTAATCAGAGAATTTCCCACTCACCCTTCGGGCAAATTCTTTAAAGCTATGGTGACATGGTGGCGTATTCTTCTTAAACTCGAAGATGAAAGTCTGGACGATAAATTTATTAAGCAGCTGGATGAAGTAATAAAAATGTGCGACAAAATTCTGGAAAAGAATAAGAACAACAGAGATGCCCTTTTCTTTAAAGGTGGTTCCATCGGTTTCAGGGGAAGATTGTTAGGCATACGCGAAAAATGGATCAATGCTGCGCTGGACGGCAAAGAAGGGCTCGAATTGCTCTATCAATTTTATCGAGCTGACCCACATAATCCCGACGTTCAATTCGGATTCGGAATTTATCATTATTACGCCGAAGTTATACCTGAAAAATATCCTGTCGTCAAACCTCTTATGATTTTTTTCCCGCACGGTGACCGCAATAAAGGTTTGCGCGAACTCGAATACGTCGCTCTTAAAGGCAGATATGCCCGTATTGAAGCCAGATATTTTCTGATGACGCTGAATTTCCAGTTTGAAGAAAACATGAACGAAACACGCAAGTGGGCATCAATTCTCTTGGCTGATTATCCGGATAATCCGAATTTCCAGAAATATTATGGACTTACATTCGTTAAAGAAAACAGATACGATAAAGCCGCAGAAATATTCCGGGACATCTATTCCAAATGTGTAAGAGAGATGCAGGGTTATAACAATTATTATAAGAGAGAAGCCAGTTATTATGTCGGGTTGAATTTCAAAAATTCTAACAATGTAGATTCTGCAATTTATTATTTTACAATTTCAGAAAATCTGTCGAGAAAACTCGATAAAGAAAACGAATCAGGCTTTCTGATAAATACTGTCCTCTATCTCGGGATGCTCTATGATTTAAAAGGAGATAGACAGCGAGCAGTTAAATATTACCGTGAAGTTCTGACTATGAGGGAGCGGAGCAATTCTCATAAACTTGCTGAACAATATCTGAAGAATCCCTACGGCAAATAATTATTCGAGATTTGTCGAAATACCAAATCGGTGAATCGAGCCTATAAATCCCATCGATGAAAATCCATAATCGAGAGTAAAATTCTTTACATTGAATCCGAAGCCGAGGTTGAAACCTGCCAATCCAGCACTCGAACCAATTTTAAGTTCTTTCCTTTTTTCGCTGTCGTATCCGAAACGAAGTCTGAAACTGGTGCCCAATTTAAATTCGGCTCCAATCGTAAAATTACGAAGTCTGTCGGCAATGTTCTCCTGGCTCTCGTTTAATTTGTTGAGTGAAAAATAAAAACGAAAAGGTACGTTTTGTAATTGTTTTGAAACACCGACACGGACATCGAGTGGCAAATCCTCGTCGGTTTCGGCGTATGTCGATAATTGACTTCCAATATTTAGAACTGAAAAACCGATGTTCCACATCGATTCGGGAAATTCGTAGTGCAATCCTAAATCCGCAGCAACAGCAGAAGAATTATACTCATCTATACTGGAATAGATGAATTTAGTATTTATGCCGTAATAAAAATTGTCATCGAGTTGATTCCCGTAACCAATAATAAAAGCAATATCGTAAGCGCCGAAGTTGCCTATTTTTTCGCCTGTTGAAGTAGCTTTCGTAAAGTTGCCGTAACTTACATATTTGACCGCAGCTCCAAGTTTACCGAACTCAAATTCTTTCACTGTGGATAATGAGGTTGAATTAATATCCATCAGGTGATTTACAAATGAAAATGATATTGGCATTCCCTCGAGTAGATTTATTCCAGCAGGATTGTAGAAAATAACGTTTGGATCGTCGTTGGCTGATACAAATCCACCTGCCAGAGCAGCTGCACGGGGACTCGTATCAAGATTTAAAAATTTGTATGTTTGTGAAAAGACAGTTGAAAAACTAAAAAGTAATATTCCCAATAAAAACGTATTTTTCATAGCGTCATTTTTTTGTTAAGCGATTTTAAAGATATTATTATAGAAAGGCAAGCTATTAAAACTCACCAGCGGAACATCGAGCGGTATTATATCTTACGCGAATTTGGCTTAAGCGTGACAATACTATTTTCAGGTAAAACATGAGTACGTTGCACAAAATAATAATCGGCGATTCTAGACAAATGAAAGAAATTCCTGATCAATCAGTTCATCTTATAATTACCTCTCCACCCTACTGGCAATTGAAAGATTATGGAAACGGCAACCAAATAGGTTTCAATGACACTTATGAAGAATATATTAATAACCTCAATTTAGTCTGGAATGAATGCCACAGAGTTTTACATAATGGTTGCCGTCTATGTATTAACATAGGCGACCAGTTTGCTCGCTCTGTCTATTATGGAAGGTATAAGGTCATTCCGATAAGAACAGAAATAATTAAATTTTGTGAAAGTGCCGGTTTCGATTATATGGGTGCTATTATCTGGCAAAAAGTTACTACATGCAATACCACAGGAGGAGCCACGGTAATGGGGTCCTATCCCTATCCAAGAAATGGAATTCTTAAGTTAGACTATGAATTCATTTTGATATTTAAAAAATATGGGAATCCGCCAAAAGTAAGCGACGAAATTAAAGAACAATCAAAATTGACACTGGAAGAATGGAACCAATACTTTACCGGGCACTGGAATTTTTCGGGCGAAAAACAGGACAAACACCTTGCGATGTTTCCTGAAGAACTGCCGAAACGACTTATTAAGATGTTCAGTTTCGTTGGCGACACTGTGCTTGACCCATTTCTTGGAAGCGGCACTACCTCGATGGCAGCCAAGAACCTTAATAGAAACTCAATTGGATATGAAATAAATGAGGATTTTCTCCCCATCATAAAGGAAAAACTAGGACTGCAACAAAATTCTATTTTTCAAGATGCAGCTTTTGAGATAATTAAACAGGAGGAAGTACCAACTAATTTTGAAGAAGATATAAAAAAATTACCCTATATTTTCAAAGACCCAATTAAATTTGATAAAAAAATTGACCCCAAGAAATTAAGATTTGGTTCAAAAATAGATAATTCTCATTCTGAAAGGGAAACATATTATACTGTAAAGGACATAATATCACCAGAAATTTTGATCTTAAGTAATGGATTGAAAATAAGGTTGTTGGGTATAAAAGAGAAACCGAAAAAAAATGACGAAGCTGTAAAATTTTTAAGAGAAAAAACAGCCGGACAGAAGGTCTTTCTAAGATACGATAATGTTAAATACGACGAGAAAAACAACCTGCTCTGTTATCTTTATTTGTGGAATAAAACATTTTTAAATGCTCATTTAATAAAGAATGATTTAGCGTCTGTTGATACTACTTTTGATTATAAATACAAAACGAAATTTTTGAACTTAAAAAAAGCTGGAACATGAAAATAAAAATCACTATCGAAGAAATTAGAAAATATCTGGATATAGATAAGCTAGATTTTCCAAAGTATGTATCACCACTCATCAATTTGGCAAATCAATACGCTCAAGGGACACGACCAAGAATAGTAGGTCAGATGAGTGAACGTATTCAGGAGTTCGAAGGAAAGACGCTATCTGAATGGGAAAAGTGGTACCTGGAGCAAAAACCAGAAGCGATCAAAAATGCAACAGAAAAAATATTGCATAAATTAGAAGAACTTAAAAATACTCTCAATAAAATTGACCGAAAGATGGTTGAACAATGGGCAAGGGATTTAGTAATCGTGAAAACTTTTGCTGGACTCAGGTTTCAGGAAGCAATACTTAAGAAAGGAGCTGAAATAAAAAGCACGGATTATCGTTTAGCCGAGCCCGATGAAGAATCGAGAGGAATAGATGGATACATTGGCGATATGCCGGTATCTATAAAACCCGATACTTATACTGTGAAAGCTGCTTTACCAGAACAAATTGTGCCCAAAATTATCATCTATAGAAAGATTAATAATGGAATTGAAGTGGATTATGGAGAAATATTGTAACTTTGAATCGTTGCGTCGTCTAAAGCAACAAATGTCTGCTACTATTTTAGGAATGAGGAAAACCTCAGGATTAAATTCCAGATTCTACATTTGATGGAACATCATTTGTGTAGAAAATGTTAGATTCAAAAAACAAATTGAAAGGTGAAGTATGAACGGATTTAAAACAGCTGCTTTAATGGCAGTTATGATGATACTCTTCCTGCTCGTTGGCAATCTTCTGGGTGGTCAAACCGGAATGACAATTGCCTTTATTTTTTCGTTATTATTAAATTTTGGCTCATATTGGTTTTCGGATAAAATAGTATTATCAATGTATCATGCAAAAGAAGTTACGCGTGCCGAATATCCGGTCCTCTACAGAATTGTTGAAAATCTTGCATCGAAAGCAAATTTGCCAATGCCTAAAGTTTATGTAATTGACTCACAGACCCCGAATGCATTTGCCACAGGACGAAATCCTGCAAACAGTGCAGTAGCGGTAACTACGGGAATTATGAATATACTGTCTGAAGACGAACTTGAAGGAGTAATTGCTCACGAATTGACACATGTTAAAAATCGGGATATTCTCGTTGGTACAATAGCAGCTACGCTGGTCGGCACGATTACATTGATTGCAAGGATGGCTGGATGGGCAGCAATGTTCGGTGGAAGCAGAAACGACGACAGAGACGGCAATATTTTCTATGAGCTTGCTTTGATTATTATTGCACCTATTGCCGCAATGCTCATACAATTGGCAATATCACGCTCGCGGGAATTTATGGCTGACGAAGGCGGCGCATTGATTTCTGGAAACCCGTTAGGACTTGCTTCGGCTCTTGATAAACTCTCGAGAGCCAATGAAGTTATTCCGATGAGAACCGTTAGGGAATCGACAGCGCATATGTTTATTGTCAGCCCGCTTTCGGGTAAATCGTTCGCTAAATTATTCTCGACTCATCCGCCAATTGAAGAAAGAATTAAACGACTCAGAGAAATTGCCGACGGTCGAAGATAATGTTGCACCTTTACAAAAAAATATTGATTCTTCTTCTTTTTTGTGGAGCTTTCAACACTAACTTATCGCAGGAAAAAATACTTACTGAATTAATCGATAAATCGTTAAATGAATATAATCAGCTATTTTCAGCGTCGTCTGATTATAATTTAATTATATCGCTTCCACGTAAACTTGAAGGATTGAAACCATATTTTATAGATTATTTCAAGGATAAATTTCATTATAAGAACAACGGCAGCGAAAATAAAATTATTCTGGTTGTTAATGATGCCTCGGCGTCATATTCATTAATTGACGGCGGTTTTTGGGGAGACGATTTTATAGAACGCAATTTGATTATGAGGGGGATGTTGATATATCCCGAAAAATCGGGTTTTGAAAATACCTTATTTTCCGGGACAGTAAAAGACACGATTTTGTACGACGATTATGCCGTCAACTACTTGTTGCAATTGCCAGTAGAACATGGCGCACTGCCATATAAAACAAAATTTAAGGATTTCCTGCAACCGGTTTTAATTGTTGCAACGTTGATTACTTCTGTTATTTTGTTCTTTACCGTTAGAAGCAATTAAATTTCTTTAAGTGGTAATCTTTGCATATTTTTGTTATTTAAAAATGGAAATTCATTTTATGTCTTATAAGAGATTATTAGTAATTGCTTTGATTGTTACAGCCTGTTCTGGAATGGTAGACACGTCAAAATTCAACGCCGAAGAATATTTTGCTTATGCAATGAAATTGTATGAAAGCGAGGATTACGAGCAGGCTATTCTTGAATTTAACAGCATATTGCTCCAGTTTCCAGGCAGTACTGTAAGCGACGACGCTCAATATTATCTGGCGATGACTTATTATAAAAGAGAGCAATTTCTTCTGGCAGCGTACGAATTCAGTAAGTTGATTCAAAATTATGCCACAAGTCCCAATGTGCCAGACGCGCAGTTCATGCTTGCTGATTCGTATTATAACCTCTCGCCACCGTTTCAGTTAGACCAATCGTACACTAAAAAAGCAATTGAAGAATTCCAGGCTTTCATCGATATTTTCCCGGCAAATCCAAAAGTAGAAGAAGCCGAAAAAAAAATTATTGAGTTGAATGACAAGCTCGCAAGAAAAGAATACGAAAGTGGTGTAATTTATGAAAAGATGGAATACGAAAGAGCTGCAATGAAGTATTACGATTTTGTTGTCGAAACATATCACGATACAAAATACGCCCCGCTGGCTCTATATCGTAAAATTCAGATTGAGGTAAGGCGCGGAATGAATAACGATGCACTAAACGATATAGCAATTTTTCTTGAGCGCTACCCAAATGACGGAAGAGCTGGCGAAATCGAAAAATTACAGGCGGAATTAAATGGACTTACGGCAAAAGCAAATTAAGAAAGTTAAAGATTCTACTGTAACGATGACCGAATTGGTTCTGCCGAACCATGCAAATCAACTGGGATATTTACTTGGAGGACAGTTGATGCACTGGATTGATATCTGTGCCGCACTTTCCGCCGCTAAACATTCCAATAGAGTTTGCGTTACAGCTTCTGTCGACAGGATTGATTTCCATCACCCGATTAAAATTGGTGAAGTTGTAACTTTGGTGGCATCTGTTAACAGGGCATTTAAAACTTCGATGGAAGTAGGAGTCGAAGTCTACGCAGAATCTTTTATAGAACGGAAAAAAATACATACAAACTCGGCTTTTTTAACTTTTGTAAGTGTGGATGAAAATGGTAAGCCTGTTGAAACCAGTGAAATACTACCGGAAACTCTCGATGAACAAAAACGCTACGAGGAAGCTCTACAACGACGCAAACAAAGACTCGGTACTGCTTAAACTTCTGCTCGTTTTTCACTTATCCGTCTCTTATCTTTCTGCTCAAATTCCCATAAACGGATTTTGTAAAGCAGACATTCTTTTCGAGGGCTTTAAAGAAAATACAGCATTTATCCCCGATATGATTATTCCTGCCGACCTAGATCGAAACGGCTCCAGAGAATTTATGCTTTTAAATAATAAAAAGAATTTAATGGCGGTTGTTTCGAACAATAAACATTACTTCTTTAATACCGTAAGCCCACTTAATAATCTCGATATCTGTAACTCAACTAAAAATGCAAATATCTATTGCTGGCTTTCCAGAAAAAGCAGGGAAGTAGGGCTAGTAACTTTTTCGAAAAACGGCATTCTTTCAAGAAAGAAAATTAAAAAGTTTGACGATATCCCATCGAACATAACCTGTGTCGACCTCGATAATGATGGGAAGAAGGAAATAGTTGTAAGCGGTTATTCCTTCGAAGGCTTAACTTTGATTAAGAATAATGGAAACCGTTTCTCACTTTTTCAAATTATGAAGAAGAGAGTTTTTCCTCTGATTGTTCCAGTGGACCTTGACTACGATGGATTTACTGACATCGTTGCCCACGATCTTTTTTCAAATCAACTTGTATTCTTTTATAACAAGCAGGAATTTATTTTTTCCGAATCGCGAAAAATTGCACTGTCCGATTACCCCAAAAAACTGCTAGCTTCGGACATTAATTCTGACGGATTTACGGATTTATTAATTTCATCCAGAAACCGATTCCACATTTTTATCGGCGATACAGTTTCATCTTTTCGTAATACGATTGACTTCGAGCTTAATGATGAATCAGATGATTTGAGTATAGCTGATTTTAATGACGACGGCATCAACGATATTCTGTTTGCACATTACTCCGAAGGTAAATTGTATCTATTATCTGGCAAATCTGGTTTCGATTTTTTTGAACCGTTGCTGATTTATAAGGACAAAAATTTAGTAGATTTTGCAGTTTATAAGGAAGGAGGCATCAACAAAATTGCGCTTCTCTTAAGAAATGGTAAGATTGTCATTCTGTCGAAAATAAAAACGATTGATGACCTTAATTTAATAAACTACGGTTCCGAGGTGAGTTCGCTGGGAATAATATCGGAAGATAAAATTAATCCGGAAGCCTTCTTTTTCATTGATAAAAACACTAATCACCTGATTTTGTTGGCTCTTAACAAAAGATCGATTCCCAATACGCTTTATCGATTTCCTCTTCAGAATAGTTACAGCATAGTTAAAAGCGTCAAACGTAAAAATAAGATCGATTTCTATTTTTACAATCCCAACACATCATTAATTGAAATTTTGAGACTCGATTCGTTCAAGCCAACGCGAAGAATTCTCTACACAAAAGGAAGAATTAGTGACCTGCTTTTATTCAATGACCGATTAGAAGATAGGCAAAGAATTTATACTGTGACGGAAAGTAAATCGAAATTGCTGCTCGAAACTTATGATTATAGGGATTTCAGATTTGTGCAAGCTGGGTCGGATAGTGCGGGGAGTAATGTGCTGGCTGCTGCGCTTGTGTATGAAACGTATCCTACTGTCTATTCGTTAATTAATAAGAACGACAACCTTGTATTGATAAAAAAAGAAATAAAAAGATTGGCTGCAAGAGAGGACAGCGTCGCGCTGGGCACTTTTAATCTATCCGCTTTCAGTAAAATTAAACTTGAGTGTTATAACGACAGAGAATCAAACGAATTGATTAAGGTAATTATACTTACTGAAAGAAAGAACACCAAATTAATCATCCTCAAGGATGAAAAGATATTCAAATATGAATTAAAAGATATACGACCTGAAGAATCCTCTTTTCAATTCAAGAAAACAGGGAATCGATTTGCGATATATTTCATCGATGCATTGACAAAAAAATTAAAAAAAATTGTAGTGAAAGAAAATTATAAATCAGCTATAACAGATACTGTTTTGGATTCTGAATCAGTTAATAATTATATTTCAAAGCCCTTTAAAAATAATACTGACCTGATACTTTATACGTCAGGGTCCGAAAATAACTTTATTAAATTGAGAATAATTAGATGAAGAAGTTGTTTATTCTTATTGCCATTTTTGTAGCATTCGATTCTTATGCACAAAATCTAGATTCACTGTACAATTTTTTTCTTTATACGCGGGGGGAACGCTCAACTGAATTAAAAACTATTGCTTCATTGTCGGGTGACTATGTCAGGTGTGGAACAGGTATCTATAATCAAATTAAACAGAACTTTTCGAAATTTAGCATAAAACGACAGCAGGTTTTGTCTTCGTATATGAGTAGACCACAGACGGACTCAAGTATAGTAACAAAATCAGGTTTATTCCGGATCCATTTCAATAAATCAGGTTTACACAAACCTGCCTACGATTTAAATTTATTATCGGAAGCACTCGATTCTGCATACAATTATGAAATTAATATTTTGGGTTATCCGCCGCCACCTAAAGACAACGAAGGAGGAGACGATAAGTACGACATCTACATTCAGAACATGAGTGGAGGTCTCTATGGAGAAACTCGTATTGAAGATTTAATAGGAGAAGAAACATACACAAGTTACATTCTTATCGACAATGACTTCGATGGTTATTACACTGCGGGAATTGACGGTGCTCGAGTTTCGGTAGCCCACGAATTCCATCATGCCATTCAAGTGGGCAACTATATCTACAGGTCGACTGACCAGTATTATCATGAACTTTCTTCTACTGCGATGGAAGAGTTTGTCTTTGATGATATCAACGACTACTATGCTTACATTTATTCGTATTTTATCAATACCCATCGTTCGTTTTCTCAGAACAGCGGCTATAACCTTGCTATCTGGAACATATTTTTAAAAGACAGGTTCGGCTTCGATATTCTAAAAAGAACATGGGAATTAATGAAAGATGAGCGGGCTCTTTATGCAATAGCCGATGCAATTAAGGAATACGGTTCCGATTTCAAAAAGGAATTCGCCGAGTTCTCAAACTGGATTTATTTTACGGGATACAGATCAAAGCCTGGTAAATTTTTCGAAGAAGCGGAAAACTATCCTTTAATTAAACCTTTGATGAACATCAATTTCGACAAGCCGATCGTTTCGGTAGATATTAATACGAGACCCGCCTCGGTGAATTATATTTCCTTCATATCGCTTACCGACACACTCACTACGATTCTCACAAACAGTGACGTTACAAATGGTGTGCAAAATCCTTCGTCCGATTTACCACTTACGTATTACCTTGCAGACCATGACGACGGCGGCTACAGATGGATTACCAATAATTATTATTCCAAATTGATTTGCCAGTCTTCTTTTCTGATTACAGAAAATTCTGTGTTGAATAATCGATTAATGGACTCTACAACTATACTGACCGAAGAAGAATTTCCATTCCCACAACCGTTTAATTATTCTTCGTATGACTTTATTTATTTACCGGCACCGCGTTCTATAAGTGGAATGGCAGACCTTTATATTTTTTCGATCGATATGGATCTAATATATTCGGGCGAACACCAGGTGCTGGTATCGGATAAAAATCTCGTTAAGTGGAACGTTTTCGATAATGGCGGCAAAAGAATTCCTTCAGGTGTCTACTTTTACGTAATCAAGACAGACGATGATACAAAAAAAGGAAAATTTGTGGTGATTAATGAATAATTACACCGTAATTCTCAACAACCTGGTAAAATACTTCGGCAGAAGACTTGTTTTTAACAACATCAATCACCGTTTCGATTCGGGCAATATTTACGGCATCGCTGGTCCTAACGGCTCAGGAAAATCGACAATCGTGAAAATTATAGCCAATTTGATTTCTCCAACCAAAGGAAAAGTTGTTCATCTTGACGGAGAAAAAGAAATAAATTATGAGCGACTTCATAATTACATCGGTTTCGTCTCGCCATATTTATTTCTTTATGATGAATTTACTGCGTATGAAAACCTAATTTACTTCTCAAAAATCAGAGGAGTTAAATTTAACGAAGCATATGCAGATTTCCTTTTGAGCGAATTTAATTTATACAAGCGGAGAGACGATGTCATTAGAGGTTATTCCTCTGGCATGAAGCAACGTTTGAAATTTATCTTCGCTTTAATTCACAATCCTCAACTGGTCATTCTGGACGAGCCCACTTCCAATCTCGATGCTCCTGGAAAAGAAAAAGTCTATGAAATTATTGCTAAAAACAGAAACGAAAAACTCTTTATTATTGCATCGAATGAAGAATCTGACCTGGAATTATGCGGCGAAATAATCAATCTGGAAAACTATAAGAATAGCGGCAATTAGAATGAAAGCTTACCATCTCTTTAAAAAAGACTGGGAATCGGAACTGAGAACTCGTTATGCGTTAAATGCATTGTCGATGTTTATTCTTGTTACCATTAGCGTGATAATGTTTTCGATAGGAAGCGAAAAGATAACTGAATATTTGACCGGGGGATTGCTCTGGGTGGTTATTTTCTTCTCTGCAATGTCGGGTCTTTCAAGAGCGTTTGTTTCGGAAGAAGAACGGGGAACGACTCTTACTCTTCATTTGATTGCCTCGCCATCCACAATTTTTTCGGGCAAGTTACTTTACAATCTCATACTTGTATTTCTTATGAACTTTGCTATAACATTTCTCTTTATGATACTATTCGAATCTTTTATTATTAAAAACCTGTTGCTGTTTTTAATTGCTTTTCTGCTCGGGAATGTGGGAATTGCTGTTTCTTCTACAATAATTGCGGCAATAATTTCAAAAGCCTCGTCAAAGGGGACTCTCTATCCGGTGCTTTCATTTCCGATTCTTTTACCGCTAATTTTAGTTCTTCTAGAACTTACTAAATTTGCTATGGATGGAAATAGTGTGGTCGAGTCGATGACTGAGATACTCGTGCTGGTATCATACGATGTAATCATGACAACGGCTTCGTACCTGCTTTTTGATTTTATCTGGAAAGAATAAAACACAAATGCAGGAAGTCTTAATTTATTATTTTTGTAAACTGAAAAAATTATTTAATTACATATTATGGAATTGAAATTTTCAGACAGAATAAATCGAACAGCTATGTCGCTCACGATGCAGATAGCACAAAGAGCAATCGAATTGCGAGCTGAAGGGGAGGATATTGTCGACTTCAGTGTGGGCGAACCGGATTTCCCGACGCCAGAGAATATAAAAAATGCAGCAATAAAAGCATTGGAACGGAATTTAACCAAATATACAGTAAATACCGGCATAGTTGAACTCCGTAAAGCAATTGCAGATAAACTCGAACGAGATAATGGACTTTTCTATTCAGCTGATGAAATAATAGTGTCGAATGGAGCGAAGCAATGTGTTTATAACGCTATACAGGCAACTGTCGCAGAGGACGACGACGTTTTGATTCCGGCTCCCTATTACGTGTCTTATCCGGAAATGGTAAAACTGGCCGGAGGCAATCCCGTTTTTATTAATACATCAATCGAATCGGGTTTTAAACTAACTCCAGAACTTTTGGAATCTTCTCTAACTCCTAAGACAAAGATGTTGATTTTATGCAATCCGTCGAATCCAACAGGAAGCGTATTTCATGAAAACGAATTGGGCGCTTTGAAAGATGTTCTTCGAATGGGGAATTATTTAATTTTAACCGACGAAATTTATGAGAAGATAATATTTGACAATATTCATTTTGAAAGTGTGGCATCGCTGGGCGATGAAATTAAGAAGAGAACTATTGTAGTAAACGGACATTCAAAAGCTTATTCGATGACGGGCTGGCGTATTGGATATGCAGCGGCTGACCGCAATATTATAAATGCAATGTCTAAAGTACAAAGTCATTCTACTTCCAACGCATCTACTATTTCTCAATATGCAGCCCTGGAAGCTTTGACGGGCCCTCAGGATTCCGTGGAAATTATGCGCAGAGAATTTGAAAGAAGGCGAGATTTTCTTTATAAAGAATTAAACTCAATCGAAGGAATAAAAACTACAAAACCCGAAGGTGCGTTTTATATTTTCCCTGATGTATTGAATTATATCGGCAAGAAATTCAACGGCAAAGCAATTAACGATATATTCGAATTTTCTTTCTTTCTTTTGAACGTGGCTCGTGTTGTAGTTGTTCCGGGTATTGCTTTTGGAAATCAAAATTGTATAAGGATTTCATTCTCGACGTCGATGGAAAGATTAGAAGAAGGAATTAAAAGAATTAAGAATGCTCTTGAAATGTTAGTTTGAGTTGCTTACGGTCTGAAAAATAATATTTGCAAAATCGCTTTCCTTTCTGGAAAGAAGGGATAGGTGTGCATTTTAAAGAAAAATTATTATGCATAAACAAATTATTGAAAAATTAACTCCGTTTAAAAAACTGTCTAAATTACTCGAGCAAATACAAAGGAAAGTTTTTATATCACCCTTAGAGGGTTCGTTTAAAAGCCTCTTCGTTCAATCGTTTTATGGAAAAGGCAAGCAGATATTATTATTGACAGCCTCGCTGACTGAATTAAAAGAATTGAGTGTTGAACTTGCTCTGCTTGGATTATCCGAAGACTTGATTGTACTGGAAGATTTCGAAGGTGACGACGTCCAGGAAAAATTAACAGACATTTCGAATCGCAAATCATTTATTATTGCTTCGACTTACGAATTGCTTAAAGAGAAATTTCCTTCCAGAGATGCACTCGGAAAAAGCACAACAAAAGTTGAAATCGGGGGAGAACTCCCTTACGATCAACTAATCGAATATCTCAACTTGATCAGTTACGACCAGGATAAATATGTCGATCAACCCGGAGAGTATGCGCTGCGCGGTTCGATAATCGATTTCTGGTCTTACAGCGAAAAATTGCCCTGCCGTGTCGAATTCGACGGCGATTTTATTGAATCTATTCGATATTTTGACCCGGAATCTCAACGTTCGACGCATAAAGTCGATTCTGTTACACTTGCCTCCTCCTGCACAGAAGGCGAAAAAACTTCTGATATCTTCGATTATCTTGAATTGCCGTTTGTTATTGCTTCGGATTATTATTTAGCTAACCTCACGAACATCAACGATTCCAATAAAAATTTGACCGAAGAAGCGGAAGACCTCGACGAGGATTTGAAATACGAACTTTACGAATACGAGTTGGAAAATTACTCTTATAAAAAAGATGAAGTGGAAAGAAAAAATGAATTGCAGGTGGAATCGTTATTTGATAAGGATGCATTCTGGGTACTGGAAGACCACATTGGAATTCGTGAAGAAAGAATTAACCTTGGTTTGAGCGAAGCTCCATATATCAATTCCAATTATGAACTTCTGTTTTCCTCACTAAAAAATTATGCTGCAAAAGAATTTGAAATAGTCGTTGCCGTTGAAAATCAGCTACAAATAAAGCGGCTAAATGATTTATTTACCGAATACGATGAGGAAATTCAAAAGTATTACGAAAAGGGATTAATCAAAATAATCGAATTGCCCATCAAGTCGGGCTTTGCAGTTAAAGAAGACCAGTTACTGTTGATGACGGACTACCAGATATTCAATAAACCTTACAGGACGCGCCTATCCGAGGTTCAGAAAAAAGTAAAAAGAGTAACGAAGAAATCCAGGACTCGTAACCTTGCGAGTCTTAAAATTGGCGACTATGTAGTGCACGAAAACTTTGGAATTGGTCAATATGCCGGTTTGCAGACGATTAAAATTGGCAATGTAGAGCAGGAATCGATAAAAATTTTATATGCTGAAGGCGGCGTGGTATATGTAAATCTTAATTATCTGTCTCTTGTAAAAAAATATTCTTCTGGAGATAATGCCAAACCGAATTTATCTGTGCTTGGTTCTGGCGAATGGAAATCGACAAAGAAAAAAGTAAAGAGCAAAATCAAAGAAGCCGCACGACAGCTAATTAATCTTTATGCCAAAAGAAAAATGTCAAAAGGTTTTGCCTTCAGTCCCGATACAATCTGGCAAAAAGAACTTGAAGCCTCTTTTATGTATGAAGATACGCCCGACCAGGCACGTGTTACAGAAGAAGTAAAAACAGATATGGAAAATGAAATCCCGATGGACAGACTCGTTTGTGGGGACGTTGGTTTTGGAAAAACAGAGATTGCAGTGAGAGCGGCTTTTAAAGCAATCAGTGACAATAAACAGGTGGCTCTACTTGTTCCGACTACAATTCTAGCAGAACAACACTACAATACTTTCAGGGACAGACTCGCTCAGTTTCCCGTTAGAATTGACGTCCTTTCGAGATTCCGTTCTCCAAAAGAACAGAAAGAAATTGTTGATAAACTTGTGCGCGGCGAAGTCGATATTATCATCGGTACACACAGATTGTTGTCGAAGGATATTAGTTTTCGCGACCTCGGACTTTTAATTATTGACGAGGAGCACCGTTTCGGGGTAATGGCAAAAGAAAAGTTGAGAGCTCTTAAAGCCAATGTAGATACACTTACACTTACTGCTACACCGATACCGAGAACATTGAATCTTTCTTTACTCGGTGCACGTGACCTCTCGATTATTGCAACTCCTCCCCCAAACAGGCAGCCCATTTTTACAAAAGTAGATTCGTTTGACATTCAAAAAGTAAGAGAGTGGGTCATTAATGAAATCAAGAGAGGTGGACAGGTTTATTTTATACACGACAGAGTACAATCGATCGAAAAAATTGCGGCTTACATTAAAAAGCATATCCCAGAAATAAAGGTTGGCATAGCTCACGGAAAATTGAAACCAGCCCAACTTGAAAAAGTGATTCACGATTTCGTCGGAAAAAAATACGACATGTTGATTTCTACAAAAATAATCGAATCTGGAATTGACATTCCTAGTGTAAATACAATCATCATTAACAGAGCTGACAGATTTGGCCTTGCGGAATTACACCAGCTACGTGGCAGAGTGGGTAGAAGCAACCGTCAAGCATACGCTTATTTCCTTGTGCCATCTGTCAATACAATTACAAAAAAGGCTTTCCGTCGTTTGCAGGCAATCGAAGAATATACCGACCTTGGAGAAGGATTTAGTTTGTCGATGCGAGACCTTGAAATTAGAGGAGCTGGCAATTTGCTTGGAACAGAGCAGAGTGGATTTATCGATTCGGTGGGCTTCGACCTCTATCTGAAACTTGTCGACGAAGCGGTTGAAGAATTGAAAGAAAGCGAGTTTAAAGAAATTTTCAGAGATCTACCAAAACAAATCGAACGTTCCGAACCAACTATCGATACATACTTCGAAATAGGTATCCCTGCGGATTACATGCCCGACCAATCCGACCGTCTTGGTTTTTATACCTCTTTGTTCTCGATGGTTAAAATCGACGAAGCAGAAGAAATTATTGAAGAGATGGAAGACCGCTTCGGTAAAATTCCCACAGTAGTTAAGAACTTAATTGACGTCGCACGACTCCGTTTTTATGCTTCGCTTGCTCTGTGGGAAAGAATAATCATTCAACAGGAAAAAGTAATTGTGGTTTTGCCTAAAGGGAACAGAGAAGAATATTATAAAAATAAGTTTGTCCCAATTCTTGAATACATTAATTCTAATTTCTTCAGAAAAGTTCGCTTTGTTCAGCAAAAGGACCTTCTTAAACTGGAAATAACAAATAATTTTAAGAATCCCGAAGACATACTAAAATTCATGATTACTTTTACCCGAAGGATTTCGGAATTGACAGGAGAATATAACCCAAAAGCCGAAATGGTAAATTAATACCTCTCATCTTGTTAATCAGTCCAAATCTGTTTAGTTTTGTAGCTCTAATTCAAACTTACAGGAATGTATGAATAAAAACAGCGTATATATCGAAACGTATGGCTGCCAGATGAATTTTGCAGATTCTGAATTGGTAATGGGAATCTTAAAAAACAAAGGCTTTGAAGTTACGCGCAATATCGACGACGCAAATGTAATACTTTTAAATACATGCAGTGTAAGAGACAATGCCGAGCAAAAGGTATTTCACAGGCTCGACCATTTGAAACGGATCAAAAGGGAAAATCCGCAAGCGGTAATCGGAATTCTGGGTTGTATGGCTGAACGCCTCAGGAAAAAGCTAATTGAAGAAAAAAAGATTGTCGACGTGGTAGTAGGACCGGATGAATACAGACGTTTGCCCGAATATATCGACCATGCCTTTGGAGGCGAAAAAGGGATCGGCGTGAAATTATCGCGTACAGAAACTTACGACGATATCATACCTTATAGGGAAGATGGTATAAGCGCCTGGATTTCGGTAATGAGAGGTTGCGATAAGTTTTGTAGTTTCTGTGTTGTCCCTTTTACAAGAGGAAGGGAACGAAGTCGCTCACTCGAATCGATTGTTAACGAAGTTATGTCGTTATCCGAAAGAAATTTCAAAGAAGTCACGTTGCTCGGGCAGAATGTAAATTCTTACAAAGATGGCGAAAGGGACTTTGCGGATTTGCTGGCAGCGTGTGCAAACGCTGCGCCGGGAATGAGAATTAGATTTACTACGTCGCATCCTCAGGATTTATCCGATGAACTTCTCCATACCATTGCCGAACACGACAATATATGCAACTATATTCACCTGCCAGTGCAATCTGGTTCGAATAGAATACTGGAACTAATGAATCGCACCTACACTATCGAACACTATCTAAATCTAATTGATAAAGCACGCAGAATTATTCCAGGCGTCAGCTTTTCGACAGACATTATTGCAGGTTTCCCCACCGAAACCGAAGAAGATCATTTAATGACGCTCGAAGTAATGAAGGAAGTAAGATACGATGGTGCTTATATGTTCAAATATTCTCCTCGAGAAGGAACGAAAGCTTACAGTATGACCGACGACGTCCCCGAAGAAATAAAAATTAGAAGATTGAACGAAATAATTGACCTTCAGCAGCAGATTTCCTATGAAATCAATCAATCTTTAATTGGTAAAGAAGAAATAATATTAGTCGAAGGATTTAGTAAAAAATCCGATGAATTCTTATCAGGCAGAACAGATACGAATAAAGTTGCAGTGTTTCCTAAAGGCGACGATATAAAAGTGGGAGATTATGTAAGAATTGAAATAACACGCGCTACTTCAGCAACTTTGTTCGGCGCCTCACCTGTATTGGTCGAAGTCAACTAAACGCCCTTTTATATTGAATTTATTTTCAAGAAGCTCAAGTAAAGGCTTGCTTTCAATTTCATTTTCGAACTTTCCTGCAAGAACTATATTGAAAATGCTGCCTCCGATTTCCCTGTTGATTATTTCACATTCGTATCCTTCCATTTGCAACTGACCTGCAAGGCGCTCTGCATTTTCCTTTTTTAAAAATGCACCTGCCTGTACCGTATATTTGTATTCTTTTAGTTCCTCTTCTTCATCTGTGTTATCTGGCATATTTCTATCAGTGTATCTCAAATAAGGCGACGAAGGATCTCTTTTCTTAAGTATATTGAGATATGATTCGGCTTTGTTATAAGCTCCAATCGAGTAATAATAAGTAAAAATCCGGTAAAGAGCAGCATCGGCATAACGGCTTTCTGGAAATTTTTCGAAAATGTTAATGTATTTATTCAATGCACTTTTTCCGTCACTTGTAAGTACGGCATCGAGGAATAATATAGATGGATCCGAGTCGGTATAATTTTTTTTAAGAAATTCCACAGCTTTATCGATGTTCCCCTTTTCAATATTAATAAGGGCGTCTTTGATATCATTTCCCTGAGAATAAGTTGTTTTAAGTCCGCAGAAGAAAATTGAGAAGAATAAAACTTTTATAAAATATTTGGTAATGCAGGTCATTATTTTTCGTATTCTTATTATTATATTATCATTAGATTATAACAAAAATAGTAAAAATTATGGACGAAGAAAGAAACTCTCTCCCCGAGTTCAATGACGACGAAGATAAAAGACAAAAGATTAAGATAAGCATTACACCTACGGGTGCGGCATTTCTGGGACTTGCACTTGTCTTTGTGCTTTATCAATTCGGTGGTGCTCTTCTTACATTATTGATATTTGGATTTGAAGTAGACAAAGCCGACGTCAATGCAGTCAGATTACTAACGGCAGGTGGACAAATATTACTAATTCTTTTACCGTCACTATTATTGGCAAAATTTATTTATACCGACGTTACTTCGATTCTTAAATTCAAATTTCCTGAAAAAAAGGAAGTTTTTCTTTTTATAATCGGGATGATAATTATTACCCCTTTGCTGCAAAATTATCTTTATATACAAAATTATTTTATTACGAAAGCAGCAGAAAATTATGGAGCAGTTAAATCAATCAAACAAATTGTAGACCAGCTCGACAAATTGCTCGAAAGTGCATACGGCAGTCTGCTAGTTTCAAATTCTTTTTTCGAAGCGTCGTTAATAGTGTTCGTCATTGCGGTAATACCAGCTATTTGCGAAGAAATCTTTTTTAGAGGTTATGTTTTGTCGAGCTTCCAACTCAAATTTTCTCCATTTCTCAGTGCCTTTATAACGGGATTATTTTTTGGAATCTATCATTTCAATCCTTATGGCTTGATTCCGTTAATTGTGCTCGGAACATATTTTGGATTTGCCGCATACAAAAGCGAGTCCATTTTTGTGTCGATGGTCCTTCATTTTCTGAATAATTTTTTTGCAGTCACGACATACTTAATACTGGGCGAGCAGGAACTAATCAATTCAAATATAGTACCGGAAAAAGATATTTCAATTTATCTTATCACTTTTATTGTGTTAACAATTTTATTTGCAGCGTTTGTATTTTATGTAAACAGAATGTATAAATTAAAAGAAGAACAAAAAAGAGGTGAATTATGATTTGTCCGAAATGCGAATACGAATATGTTGAAGGAATAAGTGTATGTCCTGATTGCGGTGTTAAACTGGTAAGCAGAGAAGAATTTGAGGGACATCTTGTACACCCTGAAGATTGGGTAGTAGTTTATACATGCTCTGACAATATTGAAGCCGAAATGTATAAAGCAAACCTGGAAAGTGCAGATATTGAAACACTGGTATTATCCCAGAAGGACAGGAACTATCCTACTGTGGGCGACCTGGCAATAATTAAAATTCTGGTCAAAAAAAATGATGCTCAATCTGCTCTCGAAATAATTAAAGATATCAATAGAAACTCAATAAATGCGGAGGAGCAGGGCGATGAAGAGTAATCTTACCAAGCGCGTAATTGTTGCTCTCTTCGGTATTCCCATAATCTTATTCCTTGCAATGGCAGGAAAAGGACCGTTTTTATTTCTGGCTTTGTTTATAGGAATCTTATCTTTTGTCGAATTTGCAGGTATGTTGAAAAAAAAGAAATTTTATCCGAATGTTATCGTTGGTACAGTTGCGATTATTGCGCTGATATTGAATGCTTATTTTTATTTCGTCAAATTTGAAATTCTTTCATTTTTGGTCGTTGCCGTTACATTATTCTGGGAGATGTTCAGAAGTAAAGAATCTGCAATTTTCAACATAGGAGCAACGCTTACTGGTATATTTTATATCGGGATGTTTTCTTCGGCTCTGGTAGCCATCAGAGAATTTTATAGTGATTCATTTTTTCTTTATGATAACGGTGGGTATTTAATAATCGGGATATTAGCTTCGATATGGGTATGCGATTCAGCCGCATATTTTATTGGAACTGCATTCGGCAAGCATAAAATTTTTCCAAGAATAAGTCCCAATAAAAGTTGGGAAGGCACAATCGCAGGCTTGGTATTTGGAGTAGCCACAATGATCGTATTCATTATTTTGTTGATTGATGTGCTCACTGTGAAAGATGGAATAATTATTGGGTTGATTATTGGTGTGTTCGGTCAAGTTGGTGACTTCACAGAAAGTATGTTGAAAAGGGATTGTGGTGTCAAGGATTCTTCGTCAATTATACCAGGTCACGGCGGAATCTTTGACCGTTTCGATTCTCTGATATACAGCGCTCCGTTAGTCTACATTTACCTCTATTACTGGACAACGTTTTAATTAGAAAATTTAGTGTAAAAGTAAAGAAATTAGAAATAGTATAAGTATTTTATTTTGAAAACGCTTACTGTTTCGATCGAAGTCATCGCGCACATGTCGTTCCGTTCACGTAAATCGTTTATTGCCAAATAAATCCAGCTTTTAGGAAGAAATTGATATGAGAAGAGTGCGCCTACGAATATTCTTTCCATTTGATTCGAAGACCTGAGAAAAAGATTATCGATGTAGACGTAGAAATTCAAGTCGTTAAGAGGAGTAAACGAAATCCACGGTCGTGTATTGAAAGTGATCTCTTCGATACGATTCTCCGGATTGCCTTCAATCCATAGATTAGCCGACGTACCGATACTCATGAAATTAAAAATATTCCAGCCGAAGCTTGAACCAGCCCAGCTGTAGAATGCGAGATATTCTCGTGAAAAATTGTAAGTTCTGGAAAATCCACCCCAAATGTTACCCCACCATGACGGATTGGGATTAAACCAGCTACTTAGATTAACAGAATAATAATCGTATTTAACTGTATCGTCTTTGACTTTTCCGAAATCGGTGTTAATTTCATACCCCCAATTATTTCTGAATTGCATATTGAATCCTACTATCCACGCCCTGTCTGTATAATCATCTACTTTTTCGTAGTTAATGGCAGGTCCTGTATAAATTAAAATTTGGGATACAACTCCTTTATTTAAGAACCAGACAGGCCCGGCAAGACCTACAGCTTCAAAAGTTCCCCGCCAGGGCACATAACCCACCTGATCGATATCGAAGTCGTTTCCTACATAACGAGAACGAAACATTAGAATCCAGTCGCTCGTCATATTTGTATATCCCATTGAAGCGGCGTAATCACCTTTTGAATTCTGAATTGAACGCGCAACCTGATAAGCCAGTTGCCAGCTCGAATTTCTAAGTGCACCGTCGAGATCGAATACGCCTTCGGTCCCAGAAGGAGTTTGTTTCCCGACGAATAAAACGCCGACTTCAGAATTCTCCATTATCTGTCGCTTCAGTCTGCCCGAAACAAAAAATGACGAAGGCTCAATTTTCGTTGAATCGTCTTCGGTATATTCGATTTCAGGCGTTCTTGCAACGAAACCGCCGTATTGCCACATTCCCAGTCTTCCGAATGCCTTAGCTCCAAAATTAATTGGCACTTCTTTACCGTCGGGTAACAATTTACCGATTCTTCTGGAATAGAAAAGTTCCATCGGTCTGTAAAATCCCCAGTTACGCTGTTTGCCGGCGGGCATGAAAATTTCATTGCCTTGAATAAAGAACGGTCTTCTCTCGGAAAAATATGATTCGTATCGAGTGATATTGAAATTGTATGGATCTGCTTCTATTTGAGCAAAATCAGGATTTGCCGTTGCTTGAAATGTAAGCTGGGACGATGGATTATAAAAAATGTCGAGTCCGAAATTTGGTTTCATTTTATCGTTCAGGGTTGTGTATTTGCCATAGGTCGTCGGGTAAATTTCGAGGTTTAATCCTTTTACTGCGGGTTTAGATTTGTCGAAGACTAATTTACCAAATTTGGAAATACGCTGCCCTTCATTTTGTTCGTAGACACACCAATATAAATCTTCTTTCGAAGTCGGTATCCAGCGGTCGAAATCCAATCCCCAGTAATCGAGATTTTCGTCATATTGGAGAGATTTATATGGAATTTCTATTTCAACAACGTAACCCCAGTCGTAGATTTTTGCTGCCGAGAACCAGATTCCATCCCAATTATAATCGCGGTTACGTGCGTCGTCGAGCAATCTGCAGTCGGCTCGCACATTTGCAGCCGAAACGACAAATTTGTATGCCGTCTTTCTATCGCCGAATGTATCGAGCATTATCGAGACAACATCTCCATTTGCATTGTCGTGCTTACCAGCGTAACGGTGTATATTATTTTTTTCGTCGTAAGAAATTATTAAACAGAATAAAGAATTCTCCGTACTCAAAATTTTTGCTACTGTTCTTTTACTCGGCGCTTTTGAATAATATGGCGACAATTGAAAAAAATTGCCTGTCGAATCGGCAACGTTCCAAATTTCGTCTATAATTCCGTCGATTTTAATCCCGGGAACGACTTTTTTTAATTTCATTACTTTTTCTTCGTTGGCAGCAAAAATTATTACAGGAATTAAGAAAAATAATACTGATTTTTTCATGACATCTCCGGATGACGTTTTAAACAACTTTATTTATGTTTGTTTTGCACGGTCTTTTAGACGTGACTTATTGGAAAATGGTTGCATCTGGAAAATCAATATTAAAAATTGCAGGGATGATTCTGACATATGCGTCAGTTGCCCTCGCTCAAAGGGTAGACAGTAGCATCTATTACATTAATACGGCAAGGCAGTACCTTTCGGTAGGGGATACTCAAGCGGCTGAAAAATTACTGGAGCAGTTAATTAAAAAATTTGAGGTACCCGATTTATTCTATTTATTAGGAAAGCTGAAGGCTGTTAGAACAGATTACAGTGAGAGGAACAAAGCCTATCGCTTGCTCAAAAAAGCTGCCCTTCTGGAGCCAGGGAATATTAAATACAGACTTGCTTATGCGACAATATTAAAAGACTTCGCACGTGTTTCTGCTTACAAAGAATTTAAAGAAATTCTTAAACTCGATTCGACTTCTATTGAAGCTTACTTGAATCGATCCGAAATAAAAGACGAGGACTTTACTAATTACAACAATTCTTATCGAAAACTTGGCGATGAGTTTCTGGCAAGTTTGCAGGAGTATGCCAATGAAGATTTTAAGGAAGCTGAGAAATACTATCGAACTGTTTTATCTATCGATTCCATAAATTATAAAGCCAATTATAAGTTAGCACTGCTCTATATGAAAGCAGGCAACTTTGAAGATGCTGTCGGTTTTTTGCAACGTCTTCATCGAATCGAAAAGGAAGATGCTAATGTAAATCTCGCTCTCGGATTCTGTTATTATAAATTGCGTAAGTTTACAGAAAGCAGCCGCTTTTATAACCTCGCTTTCAGATACATGACTTATGAAGAAAGGAAAGAATACGATTATGAATCGGCACTTAAAATGCTGCAGCCCGTTTTTGATGAGATAATGGGCAACAACGAATTTAAAAGGAATCATTTCATCAAATTTTACTGGATGGTAAACGACCCTTTGTATTTAACCGATTACAACGAAAGACTGCTTGAACATTATTCCAGGTTGACATTTTCAAATCTTTTTTTGAGTACCGACCATAAAAAAGGATGGCAAACAGACAGAGGAGAAGTGATTCTACGCTTTGGTGAACCATTGAATATTATGAGGATTAGACCATCGATGGGCGAAACAGGGTACGAAATGAAAACGGATATATGGAATTATGAAGAAATGAATTTTGGATTCACGGATATGGCTTTGAACAATAATTTTATTTTCAGTGCACCGCCTCTCGAAAAAGAAAAGGTTGTTTCTCAATATGCATTAAACTCTCACGAGCTTATACAATATTTAAGGAAATCATATTATTCAAAGTACGTGCCCGTCTACGAGGGCGATCATTTCACAATGTATTCTAAGGACTACTACTTTAAATCTTTCCCTTATCCGTCTAAGACAGAGGTGCATATTGTCTTTCATATTCCTGATAGTATAAGAACAGATGTAGACAGTTTGAATATCGAGACGGGCTTTTTCTTCTTTGATAGATATCATAATCAGATTGAAAAGATCGTTGAAAATAAATATTTCGGGACAAACTCGGGATTAAACGAATTTGTTGCCGCATTGAAGCCCGACATCGGTTTTTATTCTTTTGAACTAATAGAAAAATCGAGCAGAAAGACTTCTGTAAAAAGAGGAACATTAAGCATTCCAAATTATGGAAAGTTATTATCACTAAGTTCGCTCATTTTAGCCGATACTGTGTATTCCGCCGGTGAGGGAATATTGCAGCGCGGACCCTATTCGTTTAATCCGCATACTAATGATACTGTTATCGGTAGGGTTTATCTTTATTATGAAGTTTACAATCTTCAAAAAAATGATGAAGGGTTTGTCGAATTCAGACAAAATATTACAATAAAACGTAACGAAGGCGAAGAAGGATTATTATCTTCTATTAAAAATCTTTTTTCAAAAAGAAAAGCGCTTACTTTGACAAACAAATACAGAGCAGACAGAAATGACCTGCAGCTTTTTATCCGATTGGATTTGAGTAATTTGAAATCCGGGAATTATGATATAGAAGTCGAAATTGAGGATTTAATTTCGAAAAAGAATGCAAAATCAAAATTGCAATTGGATGTAATACAGGTAATGTGAACTCGATAAAATTTCTTTCCGAAAAATCAAGGGAGTGAAAAAGTTGAAATGTTGTTATATTCGTAATTAAAAATTCTAAAGAGAGTGGAAATGAAAGAACCGGAAGTTAATTTAGAGCTGGCACTTGAACACGGATTAACCGAAGAAGAATACAATATAATTTGCGAGCGTCTCGGCAGGACGCCCACATTTACCGAGCTCGGAATTTTCAGCGTTATGTGGAGCGAGCATTGCAGTTATAAAAATTCAATTGCCCTAATAAAAACGCTTCCAAGGTCAGGTGGTAGACTGCTTGTAGGAGCCGGCGAAGAAAACGCAGGGCTTGTTGATATTGGTGACGGACTGGCAATTGCATTCAAAATCGAAAGTCACAATCATCCCTCGGCTGTGGAACCTTATCAGGGCGCTGCTACTGGAGTCGGCGGTATTTTAAGAGATATTTTTACAATGGGTGCACGACCGATAGCTTGTTTGAATTCGCTCCGCTTTGGAACGCTCGACGATCCAAGAACTCGCTATCTTTTCGAAGGGGTTGTAAAGGGAATTGCCGATTACGGAAACTGCTTCGGAGTTCCAACCGTCGGTGGCGAAGTCTATTTCGACGACTCGTATAAATACAATCCTCTTGTTAATGCGATGGCAATTGGTATAGTCGATACAAACCGCATCGCTTCGGCAGTCGCCAAAAGTGAAGGCAGTCCGGTTATGATCGTTGGCTCGTCGACAGGCAGGGACGGCATCCATGGCGCTACATTTGCATCAGAAGAAATATCCGAAAAGTCCGAATCGAAAAGACCTTCCGTGCAGGTAGGCGATCCGTTTACTGAAAAGCTCCTACTTGAAGCTACTCTCGAAATTATTAAAGAAGACCTGATCGTGGGTATTCAGGATATGGGTGCTGCTGGTATATCGTGTTCGACTTCCGAAATGAGTGCCAAAGGCAAATCGGGAATGGATATTAATCTCGACATAGTCCCTCTTCGAGAAGAGAACATGACGGCATACGAAATTATGCTTTCAGAAAGTCAGGAACGTATGCTGGTGGTTGTAAAGAAAGGAAAAGAAAAACGTGTGAAAGAAATTTTCAATAAGTGGGATTTGAACTGTGAAATTATCGGATACGTAACTGACGAACCTTTGCTTAAAATTAAATATCACAATGTACTAAAGGCAAACATCCCTCCATACGATCTTGTTCTCGGTGGAGGAGCGCCTGTTTATTATCGGGATGCTAAAGAACCGGAATATTTGAAAGAAATTACCAAACTCGATTATAACGAAATACCGGAGCCAGAATGTATTTCTGAAGTGTTTGAAAAGATTTTATCATCCCCAAATATTGCATCGAAAAATTGGGTTTATGAACAGTATGATTCAATGGTTAGAACAAATACCGTCGTCGGTCCAGGTTCCGATGCGGCAGTAATAAGAATTAAAGGCACTCAAAAAGCCATTGCAGCAACAACCGATTGCAACGGTAGATATGTTTATCTGAATCCGAAGGAAGGAACAAAAATTGCCGTTGCTGAATCTGCGCGTAACGTGGTCTGTTCGGGGGCAATACCTCTGGCTATTACGAATTGTCTTAATTTCGGAAATCCATATAAACCCGAAATGTACTGGACATTCAAAAAAGCTATTGAAGGAATGGGAGAGGCTTGCCGTTTCTTTAATACTCCGGTTACAGGCGGAAATGTCAGCTTTTATAATGAGAGTCCGGACAGAGCCGTTTATCCGACACCGGTAATTGGTATGGTGGGCTTGATCGAAAATATCGATAATGTTACGACAGCTGAATTTAAGGATTCGGGCGATCTTATTTACTTGCTTGGCGAAGATTACGAAGAAATAGGCGGTAGCGAATACCTGAAAATCCAGCACAATATAGTTAAAGGTAAAATTCCAAAGATTGACCTCCAGACGGAAAAAGACCTTCATAACCTTATACTCGAATTAATCAAACGGAAAATTATTAAATCCGCTCACGATATTTCCGAAGGTGGCATCATGGTTGCACTTGCCGAGTGTTGTATTATTAACAAAGAAAAACCAATCGGAGCAAAAGTTCATCTCCCTGTTAAAACCAGAGAAGATTTATCGTTCTTCTCAGAAAGTCAATCGAGAGTAATTGTCTCTTTGAGTCAGGAAAATAAAGATGCATTTGAACAAATTGCTTCAAAGAGTTTTACTCCTTACACTTTTCTAGGGGAAACGACAGATAAAATCTTTTCGGTGAACGATCAATACCAATTTAAGCTGGAGCACTTGATTAAGCTCTATTATTCATCCATTTCAGAAAAAATGAATATTGTTTGACCATACATAATGGATAAACTTTTTCAAAGAGCCAATAACGTTCTGAAGGTATTGAAATATTACTTGTCGGGATTATACCATAGAATTGAGGAACACAACCTGTTCCTATCGGGCGCGGGAATTGCATATTCATTGTTGTTGAGTATGATTCCCCTTATACTGTTAATATTTTCTCTGCTTGGCAATGTATTCGAGGCCGCGCGTCTCGAAAGAATAATCAATCAGATTATCGAATTGCTACTTCCATACAAGCAGTATGCAGATTATGCTAAAGAAGTTATTGGCAGAAGACTTCCACAGGTTATCGAATATAAGACACTTGCCGGATATCTTGGATTGGTCGGCTTAATGGTTACATCAACGTGGATATTCAGTAGTCTGCGAACAATTCTTAATCAAATTTTTCATACAAAAATTGAGAAACATGCACTAATCGGATTTTTACGCGATATCGGGATGGTATTACTTGTTGTAATCTTTATTTCGCTTTCAACGCTTATATTTCCCATACTAAATATTATTGTAGAGAATGCACAAAATTCGCGTGTAATTTCATACGTCGAACTTGCAAATGTATGGAATATAACTGTTTGGATTATATCTCTTATGGTAATGCTTCTATTATTTTTTCTGCTTTACTATCTTATACCTTATGAGCGTCTTCCAAAGAAGGTAGCACTAACGAGCGCTCTATCAACTACTTTATTGTGGGAACTTGCCAGGAGTCTATTTGGGTATTACATCAGACATTTTCTCAGCACTAATCCATTCTATGGCGCATTTGTCCTTTTTGTTGTTATATTATTATGGATTTTTTATTCGTCGTGTATATTTATTGCCGGCGCGGAAATAGGACAATTGTATAGGGAGAGATTGAATGAAAAGATATCATAGCCTGGTCGAATTATCCAAAGAGCACCACGACGGGTTGATACTTGCTCAGATACTTAAAAAAGGCGCACCTGCTTACCGTGATTTACCGGCAGATGCTGAAGGAAAAAGAAAATATGCCTTGCAATTATATCAAGATAATTTGGTAAGGCATTTTTATAAAGAAGAAAAGATCCTTATGCCTTTCTGTTCGGGTATTTCAACCGAACTCGACGAACTGTTTCAAAGAATGCTTGAAGAACATAAGCAATTGGAAAAATTGTTTAATTTCCTGAAAGATGAAAATAATTACGAAAATGTGATGTACGAAATAGGAAAACTCTTAGACGAACATATCAGGATGGAAGAACGAGAATTATTTGAATTGATACAAAACCAAATGGGTGAAGAAAAATTATCCTTACTATCTCACAAGTTAAGAGGATGAATAAATGAAAAAATTATTGAAAGCATTGATGATGATGGTTTTCATACTTATGCCACTGATTACCATGTCTTTAATTGTCCAGTGCGGCAATACTCAGGAGAATAAAACAGAGGTTATAAAAAACGTTGATAAGAAAAAAGATGTAAAACCGAAGGATAGCAAAGAGATAAAAGACCAGCCTACAAAAGAACTTGAAAAAGCTACACAACTAAAAGTTAAAGTACGACGGAAAAAAGCAGGTTTCTTCTTGCGAAACGGTGAAAGACCTTCAAAATTAACTGTGATTGAAGAACTCTATTTCAATGAAAAGGGACAGAGAACCAGGCTGATAAGATATACTGCCACGGGCGGCATCGACATGATTTATCAGTACGCCTATGACAACGACGGCAAACTAATTGCTACGGAAGTTTACGACAATTTTGGAAATCTTACCACTCGTAAAGAATCCGAATATGACAGCAAAGGAAATGAAACAAGCAGGCGAGTTCTTACAAGCAGAAGTATTAATGAACAAAAAATTGTCTTACAGTACGATTCATTAAATCACCTAGTTAAAGAACGTGAATACATAGGGGAAAATTTAAATACAGAAAAAAAATATTTTTATGAAGGCAACTTACTGACTAAGGTACACGGATATAATGCTAAAGGCAATATGGTGGCAGAAATCAATTATTTCTATAATGATCAAGGATATCTGGAAAAAGAAATTCAGAAAGCCAGTAACATGGTTAATGAAGTACTTTATAGCTATGACGAAGACGGTAATTTGATTACAGTCAAAAACAAGCAAACTGTTCGCCAAATGAACTATGACGAAAGCAACAATCTGATTGAAGACAAACTCTTCCTTTCTGACGGCTCGCGCCAATACAGAGTAACGTTTTCATATTATAAAAACGGATTGCAGCACGAAGAAATTCGTTATGCAAACAACGAGCGTCCCGCATATCTGGCAGTTTATGAATATGAATTTTATTGATGATTAAATTTCTGCCGATAGGAGGTGCACGTGAAATAGGCGCCAATTCTTATTACCTTCAAATTGACGGGAGGGGAATATTGCTCGACTGCGGAATTCATCCGCGCAAGAAAGGAATCGATTCCCTACCCCTATTTGACTTATTGGAAAATTATCCGCTCGATTTTGTAATTGTTTCGCATGCTCACCAGGACCATATCGGTGCTCTGCCCTTCTTGATAAAGAAATTTCCGCATGTAATTATTTATACAACTCCCTATACAAAAGAATTAATGTCCGTTACACTTCATAATGCGGTAAATATTCTAAAGAAAGAAATAACAGAAGAAGAAAACATTTCTTTTTTCACTCATGAAAAAATAGACCTTCTTGTAAGAAGTATACGCGATTACGATTATAATGAAGAATTTGAACTGCTGGGACTGAATTCCTCCGGAAAATTAAAAGGATGTTTCTACGACGCAGGTCATATACTCGGCTCGGCAATGGTAATGATAAATGCAAACGACAGAAAGATTTTCTACACTGGAGACATGAATTTGTCTAAACAATCGATTGAAGTCAGAGCCGACATTGAATCGTTGAACAATGTAGATATATTGATAATGGAATCGACCTACGGCGATACCGACACGAAATTGACTGGTAACTGGGAATCCGAAAGCAATCGATTCATAAGTGAATTGAACAAAATTATTACGAGAGGAGGATCGGTTTTAATTCCTGTTTTTGCGCTCGGGAAAATGCAGGAAATGTTAATGCTGATTAACGAAGCTATTAAGAGCGGCAAACTAACTGATGCGGAAATTTACACCGGAGGAATCGGCAGAGAAATATCGAATATTTATGACCGATTCCGGTACGTCGTAAGAAGAAAAAATCCCGAGACGGAACTCAAACAAATTCTCCAGTCGAATTTGAATGAGATTAGCGATTATAACTATTACAAAAAAAATCCAGGCTTCGTCTTAGCATCCAGCGGAATGATGCTCGAAGGAACTTCTTCGTATCAACTTGCTCAATTCTGGTTGAAACAGAAAGATTTCGGAATATTTGGAGTAGGTTACGTGGACCCTTCCACACCGGGTTATAAAATTATGAATGCAAAAAAGAATGATGCACTGAAATTTAACGGAGACAGGCAAGTTAATATCGAATGTGATATAAACCGTTTCTATTTTTCGGCACACGCAAATCGTGACAGCCTGATAAAATTTGCAAAAAAACTTGAACCTGAAACGGTAATACTTGTCCACGGAGGTGAATCTGCTCAGAATTGGTTAGGCTATAACTTACTTACTTATATGCCGGGTGTTAAACTTTATTCAGCTGAACTGGGAAGGGAAATCATTCTCGGGGATTAAGTTTATCATTTCAATTTTATCCGAATTAATTTAACTTATGATAGAAAATGAAGAATTGAGATGAAAAAGATTCTTCATATACTATCTTTTGTTTTGATTTTGTATGCCTGCCGAGAGGAACTACCGGTCGAAGAGAAAGAAGTGGTTTACCCTCCCGTATTAATTAAATCAGAAATCTTTTCTCCTTCCGAAGGAGATATTTATTATACGGGGAGCATAATGAAAATTAAATGGAAAATGCCCGGCAGTATAAAAAAGGTCTACATTCGTTTACTCAGAAAATCCGTTGTCAAAGAGATAATATCTGCGGAGACGGAGAACGACGGCGAATTCGAGTGGAATATTGATGTAAATATAAAACCTTCCATTCATTACAGAGTTGAAATAACGAATCACGACTCTCATTACCCATCTATACTAAGCGATTATTTTATCCCAGAATTGTCATTAGGAAAAATCATTTTGAGGTACAAAAGGCCAGCTAAAGAG
>DYLP01000056.1 GCA_020722005.1 Melioribacter roseus | reverse complement strand
TTTACCTTTTTAGAGTGAACTCATAAATTATTTCACAGATGTTTTGACCCCCGCCAAATTGGAGCGGGGGCTTATTTTAACTTTCTATTAGATACGACTCGATTGCTCTGTATATTTTATCTTTTGGCATCTCTTCACCTGTCCATAGCTCAAACGATTTGGCACCCTGCTCCACGAACATCATCAAGCCGGTAATAATTCGTGCACCTCTCGATTCTGCCAGTTTCAATAATTTTGTTTTAATCGGTGTATAGACCACGTCAAATACAATTTGTTCGTCGTTAAACGATTCAGGAATCGTAGTAGCAGCATCGTCAACATCAGGAAACATTCCCATTGATGTGGTATTGACAATCAATTTAGAAGAATTGAACGTATTGACCAAATCGGGTGGCACAAGGGGATAAGCCTTGATATTGCTGAAAAGCATTTTGGTAGAAAAATATTCTTTCAACGATTCGGCTATTTGCTCCGTCCGATTAACGATATTTATTCGTTCTACTTTGAAATGTCTTATTAAGGCATAGATAACGCTGCGAGCTGCCCCGCCAGCCCCAATGACAGTTACTATCGAATTCTGTAATTCCTCTTTAAAAGGATTCAAAGATTCAATTACACCCAGAACATCTGTATTATAACCTCTTAGAATTCCCTCGTCGTTTACAATTGTATTGACTGCACCAATTATATTTGCCTCTTCAGAAATATCTTTAAGCAATGGAAGAACTTTTTCCTTAAGAGGTATAGTGACATTAAAACCTTTGATGCCCAGAGCAATCATTCCCTTCAGCGAATCTTTCAGCATCGTTGGCGGAACATCAAAAGGTAGATATGTGTAGTTGAGACCGGTCAATTCGAATGCAATATTATGCATCAGTGGAGAGAATGAATGTTTAATCGGATGCCCGATAATTCCGATAATCTTTGTGTTATGATTGAACTTGTTTTGAGTTTGCATGTCAGAAGAAACTATTTATTGTCATCTATCAGTTTATTGAACAACTTCGAAGATTTTATTTCGGGATAATCGTTAGTAAATTCCGTTTTAATATTCGGGTCGAGCTCAAATGCTCTTTTGAGATAATCGATACCCTCCTGCGTATGACTGAGCAGGAAATTTATTTTGGCAATCGAATAATATGCGCGTGCATAATTACTGTCAATACGAATGCATTCTTTATAAGCTTTGAGCGATTCGAGCCAGTTACCAACTTCGAAATAAGCTTCCGCAAGCTTTAGCCAGCCGTTAAAGTTATTCGGGTCGATTTCGACGGCATTCCTGTAACTCTGGATCGATTCATTCAATTTGCCGAGCGAATATTCGAGGTCTGCTTTTGCGTACCATGCATCAACAGGTTCTGAAGCAATAGTAATTGCTTTATTGAAATCTCTCAAAGCCAGCTGAAACTTACCCACAGCATCATAGCAATTTCCTCTGGCAAGATACGCTTCGTAATAATCTGGGTCGAGATTGATTGCTTCGGTATAACATTTAATTGCACTGGTCAAAGATCCCATTTCTTCGTAGGTTTGCCCGAGGTTGTAATAAATTGTTTCGTCGTCTGGATCGATTTTGAGGGCTTTTTTGTAAGCCGTTATAGCTTGCTTATATTTACCAGTTTTGTAGTAAGCATAACCACAATTGAACCATGAACTGGAGAAATCATCTTTAAGAGCAATTGAAAGCTCGAAAGCATTTATTGCTTTTTCGAATTCTTCCAGACGGAGATGAACAATCCCTTTATTGTACCAGCCGGCATAATTTTCCGGGTCTCCGTTAAGATAAATTTCGTATGCTGAAAGTGCTTCTTTAAGATCTCCCATCGATTCGTAGCAGTAACCAAGTTCGTACCAGGCTTCAAGATAGTCGGGCGCCTTTTCGACCGTCATTCTGAAATATACGACGGCCTCATTATATTTTTCCTTCTTTTCGTAAATCGTGCCGAGATTATAGAGTATTTCCTCGTTATGAGGTTCTATGGCAAGCGCTTTTTCCAACGAGCTTACTGCCTCTTCGAACATTCCAAGATTATCTTCTGCAACTGCGATATTAATATGCGTGTCGACGTCATTAGGATTTAGTGAAAGTGCTTTTAGAAAACATTTATAAGCTTCATCAAACCTAAACATATTATTCAAAAAAATGCCTTTAAAATGCCAGATTTCGTAATTGTAAGGCGTCAGCTGCAATAGCGCATCGGTTAAATACAACCCGTCTTCAACGAGGTCGTAATCGATGCACAATTGAATTGTATCTTCGATAAAATCGATACTCGTAAGAATTCGACCTTCATTAATTATGTTTTTGCAGGTTTCAATTTTTTCTTTCAATTCCTCGTCGCTGTATTCTGAGTTAAAACCATCAAAAAAGTTATAATCCATTTACTCTCCATAAAATTCACGGGAAAATGTATAATTAAGGCTCATTAAAATCAAGTTGAATTTGTCATTGAAATTTTTTTACAGGAACATATCACACTTCAGATTTTTTCGAGGTCTTTCGAAGTGTATTCTCTCATACCCTCGGCAGGTTGAAAGCGATAAGCAATCAATTCCTGTTTGAATTTTTCATTATATAGTTTTTTAATATGGTCAATATAATCTGCAGCGCATTCCTTTCTAACGAGTTGAAATGTACCTCTGTACTGTGAACAACTTATCATTTTGGAGCCGTAAACGCAGTCGATATTTTCTGAATTGCGCACTATAAAATTGCATAATTCATCGCTCAGTTCGTAGTCTGCCGACAAACTCCAGTGCGACTGAGATATAATTCTGCCGAAGGTTCTGTAATCTCTCTTTTTCAATGCATCGACTGCTTCTTCTACTCTAATTCTTTCTTTTACATTGTAGAGAATTCTGTTGAAAATTCTGCGGGGTAGCATGTGAATATGTCTCAGTAAAAATTCAAGACTGACGTCCCGTAAATTTTTAATACCCCAGATATAAAGTCTCAATCCTTTAACGCCAATTTCACATTCTTCGATTCTTTCGTTGCAAAGCAAGAGCGAATCGATAATTTTATGCTGCGTATCGAGTATAACCACTTCGTAATCGGAGTTGTAATTGGATTGTTTTTCCTGCATTGTTCTTAGATCAATAAAAAAGAACCTGTTCTTTTTAGAATTGCAGATGGTATGGTGTAGAGCTACATTCGAAATTTTGCCCAGCAATTCGAGTTCGTTTATATGAACATATTTTAATGACCCCTCAGCATTTAAGCGAAATGTTTTTCTGAGCGCGCAAAGGAATGCTATTTGTATCGAAGAAAATTTACCTAACCCGATACAATCGGGGGCATCACTTACAAAAAGCGCCTCGAAACCTCTGTTGATTAGATTATCGGCTTTCAAAAGCCGTGTAATACCCACCACATATTTGAAATAGACGTCGGTTTCCGTGGGTATTTCAAAAAAATTAAATTCTCTCAAAGTCCCGTTAATAGCATTGTAAATTTTAATCCCAAAGTCTTTTCTTTTTCGTAAAATTACAGTTGTATAAGAATTCAACGGCATCGATAACAAAATGCCGTCGTTATAATGCGTATGGTCACCGAGTATTATCATGCCCGCCGGAGCTGTTATTCCGATTGTATTACTGGAATCGCCGAATACTTCAGTAAACTTTTGCTTTGCCTTTTTCAGCGATTCCAGTGCCTTCGTTTCGATATTCTTTTTAATCTGTAAGTCTTCAAATATACTTTTCATAATATGATAGAGAAAAGAATATTATTGTCTTATTAAAAATAAGAAATTATGACTAAAATACGATCACGCAATTTAAAAAAATTAATATCAGTATGAAGATATATTATCCTTAAAACTTATTATATTTGTCTTAAGAAAATAATCTAAGTTAAACTATGAGCAAAAAAGCAGTTTTAATTACAGGTTCAACAGATGGAATCGGAAAACAAGCAGCCATAGAATTGGCTAAAAGGGGTTATAACGTTATAATTCATGGACGAAACAAGGAGCGAGTTTACCGAACTATCGACGAATTGAGAAATAAATATAAAGGAATAAAATTCGACGGCGTTATTGGGGATTTATCTTCTCTTCGCCAGGTCGTAAAATTGAGCGAAAATGTTAAACTCGAATTTGGAAGCATTGATATTCTCATTAATAATGCGGGAACCTATTCTCAACGCAAAATATTGACCGAGAATGGTTACGAACTTACATTTACAGTTAATCATCTGGCTCACATGTTATTGACTTATCTGCTTTTGGACATTATTGCTGAACCTGGCAGGATTATAAATGTCAGTTCAATTGCGCATCAAAATGGGAAGCTCGAATGGGATAATCTAAACGCAGAAATTAATTATGACCCATATGGCGCATATGCCATGTCGAAACTTGCAAATATTCTTTTTACAATTGAACTCGACAGGCGTTTAACAAATAAACAAATTACAGTAAATGCATTACATCCTGGTGTAATCGATACCAAACTCCTTCGAGCTGGTTTCAGCATTAGAGGAGACTCACCTGAAAAAGGAGCTGAAACATCGGTATATCTTGCAGTATCCGATAACGTGGCAAATATATCAGGCGCATATTTCATTGACAAAAGACCGGTAAATCCCTCGTCAATCTGCCATGACGAAGGTTTGAGAAAAAAATTTTGGGAGGTAAGCTGCGATATGATCGAAAAAGCTACGGGTGTAAAAATAATTCTTTAATCCCAGGCTGTTCTTTCGGCTTTAAATTTGACTTCGTATTTTTTTGTATAGGTATTGTCGAATACACTGAGTTCCATTCGTATTCCTTTTCCCAAAATTTTATAGTCCACAGCGCTCAAGGTATCGACTTCCATCCTTTTAGAAGCACATTCATTCAGGAACTCGCGGAGAGCACTTTCAGCCTGAGATTTGTTGTTGTACATAAAATCGACCTGGATCTGGAATATCCCTTCTTTATCGGCAATAAATGCCATGCGAGCTTTATTGTCCTGGTAGAAAATACACTCCATGGCAGGATTGCTTTTGTCGTGAAATTTTGGCTTGCCGAATTTTTTGATTACTTCGTTGCTGCTCTTGCCGATAAATTGACAGAGCGAAAGGTCCTGAGAATAGAAATTTTTCCCCAGCGGAATAAGGAAAATCAACACAAATACAATTGATTTCCTCATACCCACCCCTTTCTTTATTTATATATCGAAATTAATTTTCGATTTTTCAGAAAGAGGTATTTATGCTATCAACATATCGTATAACAAATAACCAATAATATAGATTATACTGACGCTCAGAATTCCCATCAGTAAATAAAATGAAATGTCGTTTAACTTCTGATTATTTGTTTCCATTGTTCCATATCAATATTATTTACAAATGCTAATTACGATTTTTTTCTTAAATATTCAAACAAAGAGTATTACTTAGAGAATGTTTCAAGGACCTGGTTGTCACTTTTTTTGACTACCGAATTTATTTTTAAGCAGCAGATTAATCATTTATCTATCTTTTATAATTATTTTTTCTCTCCGTTTATTAAAAATTCGTTTATTACTTTCAGATTGTCGAGTAAATCTTCCGTTTTAAAAAGTATATTCAGAAACAAAAGGTTTGTCCTTACGCTTAATTTCCCCTGTTTAATATACCTTATTTCATTTTTATCGAGCTTATAGATTAAATTCTTAGTCTTTTCGTAACTTTCATTAAAATTCTTTTTCTTGTCCGATTCAAAAGATTTTGCCGCAGAATCCAGAGAATTTTTCAATTCCTTTAAATCGTCGACCTGTTCTTTAATTAGTCCCGAGTGATTATTGTCGATATGTTCGAATGCTTCTTTAGCAATGTCTCTCAGATTTTGAGCGACGTCGCCAATGGCAGTAACGGTTTTACCAAACTCCACATTATCTTCGTAACCATCCACAAATTGTGCGCCGTATAAAAGTTTATTAATCAAAACGGCACTTTCTTCTTCGAGCTCTTTCGTTAGTTTCAGGGATTTTTTGAGTTTTTTCCTCTTTTCCGTCGACAGTCCAGTATAGATATTGTCATAAATCTTTTCAACATTTTTCAGATAGTTATCGAGACTTTCTTTGAAAGAATTTGACAGCAAAGCTTTCTCTTCTTCCAGAAATGATTCTTCAACTCTATTAACTTTTTTTTCTTTTTTACGATGAAGCAAATTTGTGCGAACTATCGAAAAGGCGAGCATTGCTAATAAAATGAGAACGGCTACAACTCCGCCGTAATAAATCAAAGTTGCAAAAGTTGCGCTTATTATAATGGCAATAAAAGCAGTAAATATCCAGCCTGCAATAACAGTCAGTACACCATTAACACGATAGACTGCGCTATCTCGTCCCCAGGCTTTATCGGCAAAAGAGGTAGCCATTGCGACCATAAATGTTACATAAGTGGTCGAAAGGGGAAGTTTATACGAAGTAGCAACAGAAATAAGACTGCTGGCTACCATCATATTGACAGTAGCGCGGATGTAATCGAAAGCCGGACGTTCTTTCTTTTTAAGTTGCATATACTCTGCTTTGTTGATATTAAAACGTTTGTCTATCTTTTTGAGATATCTTTTCGGAATTATTTTTTTTGCTACGAAACCAAGGTTAAGTCCTGCTCGCACAATATTTCTTGCCAGTGCGGAGGATTCGAATTTTTCGTAGCCTTCAAATTGCCTACCCAGATTGATTTCAGTTCTCGTAACTGAACGGGCTTTTTTATTTATCCACAGAGTGCCCATCATTATAAAACCCGCAAGGATAAGAATAACTGGATTGGCTTTGATTGGCCCTTTTAAAGCTTCCATTGTTATGTTTAAAGGATTCGCGTGCATTGAAGCTATTTGATATGAACTCAAGCCAGCCAGTGGAACGCCAATAAAATTCACCAGGTCGTTTGCTGCAAATGCCAGTGCAAGCGAGAATGTACCAATTAATACAATCGGCTTGAGAATGTTAATATTTGTAAACAACAGGAGAGCTTCAAAGATCACCGCCCAGAATATTACGCTTGCAAGTAATACCATTTTTGTATGGGATAAAATCCAATCGACATCTTCTTCTGAAAGAAATGCTGTGCCTCTGGCTCCTTTAATAAAAATAAAATATGTAATTGCTGTCAAAGCCAGCGCTCCCCAGATGGCTCCGTATTTTCTTAATCTTTCTTTATAATCAAATGTGAATATTAAACGCGATATAAACTGTATTAACGATCCGAAAACAAATGAAATAATAACCGACAAAAATATTGCCGAGAAGATTCCAGAAACTCGCGCCGTGTTAATGTATTCCCCAATTTCATTTATGCTTTGTCCTGCTTGCAAAATTTTAATGCAAGCGACAGCCAGACTTCCACCCAACAAACCCGATATGAGAGATACAGTGGTTGAAGTAGGTATTCCGAAAGTATTGTACATATCGAGCAAGAAAATGTCGGTAAACATAACTGCTACGAAGATAGCCATAACATCTCCAAAGTAAAACATTTCTGGATTGAAGATTGCTTTCCTGGCTATTTCCATCATACCGCTGGAAAATAAAGTGCCAACGAATATGCCAAGACCCGCTACAATTAAAATAATATGTCGGGGTGCAACTTTTGAACCGATTGCAGAATTAAGAAAGTTTACAGCGTCGTTTGCCACACCTACAATCAAATCTGATATAGCCATTATAAAAAGTATGACCACAAATAACAGATATGTTTCCACTTTATATCTCCCTAATGACTGCTTTTTCTAAATATTTTGAGTTTAACGTCTGATTTCGAAAAATTCAGAAATAAATCTAATAAATTAATCGAAAATTTTTCCTTTTGGATTTGAACTCCTATTTTATTTTTTTGAATAATCAAAAATTGAGGAAAAGAGGATAGAATGAAACAACCCCGAACTGACCTGATACGAGGACTTTCCTTAACAGCTGCTGTTATGATTGTTGCCGGGTCGATGATAGGTTCGGGAATTTTCCGTAAACCTTCCACAATGGCTCAGCAACTCGGCTCACCCGAACTCCTGATCCTGGTCTGGATAGCCGCAGGATTAGTAACTTTGATAGGCGCCTTTATAAACGCCGAAATGGCAGGCATGTTCGACGACACAGGAGGTCAGTATATCTATTTCAAAAAGATGTACGGCAACTTTACTTCTTACATATACGGCTGGTCAATACTCTCTGTCATTCAAACAGGTAGCCAGGCTGCCATTGCTTATGTATTTGCCGAATACGTCGGTTATTTTGTCAATTATTTCGAACTGCCTCTGGCATTGCAGCAGTTCCATTTCACAATCCCGCTTGCAGGAAAAATCTATCCCTTTTTCGATTTCGGTACAAAATCCGTCGCAATTATTGCTATTATTTTTTTAACAGGAATAAACTATATCGGAGTTATTACCGGCGGTTCGTTGCAGACAGTGATAACATACATCAAAATCGGAATAATCGTAATTTTCTCGCTCCTTTTAATTTTAGTTGGAAATGGGAGTATGTCGAATGTTTATACAGGTTTTCGACTGCCAGAAACAACAACGCTCAATTTGTTTGATTCGATTGGATTGTCGTTTGCCGGAGCTTTCTGGGCATACGATGCCTGGAACAATATTACATTCGTTTCAGGCGAAGTAAAAAATGCCAACAGGAATGTTCCTCTCGGACTGTTATTTGGAGTGTTGATCGTGATATGTGTATACGTATTAATTAATATTGCTTATCTATACATCTTGCCTGTATCGGAAATGGCAAATTCACCCCTCGTCGCTGCAACTGCAGCCGAAAAAGTATTCGGGAATATCGGTGGTAATTTGATTTCGTTGATTGTAATTATATCAACTTTTGGTGCTTTAAATGGAAGCATTCTTGCTACGGCACGCGTTCCTTTTGCTATGTCGAAATCAAAACTATTCTTCGATTCGCTTGGTAAGGTTCATCCACGTTTCGGCACTCCCTATGTATCGCTCGTTGTTCAGGGAATCTGGTCGTGCATACTCGTTTTATCGGGCACCTTTGATACAATAACAGATTACGTTATGTTTGCCTCGTGGCTTTTTTATCTGCTGGGAGCCTACGGCATATTTGTAATGCGGAAAAAAATTCCCGACGCCAAAAGACCTTATAAAGTGTGGGGATATCCTTATACGCCGATAATCTTTATACTCTTTGCATCATACTACCTTATTACAACTTTAATTTCAGATACCGAAAATGCTATGCTCGGTTTGATTCTCGTGCTCAGCGGACTCCCTTTCTACTTTTATTCGAGATACAGAAGCAAAAGGTCATAACTCGAATTCTTTCTTGTATTTTTTTATCGACTGTCTGATAATCTTATAAGCATCTGACTTTCCGTAGAATTTCTCGACTACTACGTGCTTATGCTCCAATTTTTTATAATCTTCAAAAAATCTCTTTAGTTGGATAGTCGTATGAGGAGGTAGGTGTTTCATGTCAGTAATATGATTGAATGCAATATCATTATTTGCGACTGCAATAATTTTGTCGTCAATTTCATCTTCGTCTACCATTCGCATCATACCGATAACTTTCGATTCGATAATACACATCGGGTCGACGTCGATAGTAGAAAGCACCAAAATATCGAGTGGGTCGCCATCGTCGCTTAATGTCCGCGGTAGAAAACCGTAATTTGCAGGATAGTAGACCGCCGAGAAGAGGACACGGTCGAGTTTGAGAAGACCGCTCTTTTTATCGAGTTCATATTTCGCTTTCGAACCCTGGGGAATTTCGATAATTGCATTTACAATAGACGGGGCTTTTTTACCGTATTCAACATGATGCCAGGGATTGAAATATTTAGAAATCCTGGAAACGGTCTCCGCTCCATTTTTTTTCTTGTCCATATATTTACCTTTTTTTATTGATAACTTACAAAATATCCCAATTAATGGTCAAACAAAGCTCCCTTGAATTTGTATATAAATAATATTTTTTTATATTGATAAAAATTTCAAGAGTGAATGCCTTATGAAAACACCTGCAATTACTGCATTCGGAGAAATATTGTATGATATTTATCCCGAAAAAAAACGGCTAGGCGGAGCACCGTTTAATTTTATATACCACGTCTGGAAACTTTCAGGCAATGGAAATTTGATTTCGAGCGTGGGCGAAGACGAAAACGGAAAAGAAATATTAAGCTTTCTCAAATCTATCGGATTCAATACTGATTATATTTATATCGACAAAGCGCATCTTACGGGAACGGTAAACGTAGAAGTAGACGAGCGGGGAATTCCACAGTTCACTATTTCACCCGAATGTAGTTACGACTTTCTGAAACTTGACGTAAAAGCGAAAAACCTACTCGAAAAAGAAACGGATTTGTTATACTTCGGAACTCTGACGCAACGAAGTAGAGTATCGCGTAATACTCTCGAAGAAATTTTCAAAATCGACTCACTAAAATTCTTTTGCGACTTAAATCTGCGTCACGATTTTTTTTCTAAACCCCTTGTTGAAATAGCTTTGAAAGTTTGCAATGTAATTAAATTAAACGAAGAGGAACTGTTAAAAGTCAAAAATATGTTCGGATATAAAGGGAACGAAAAAGACACCGTTGAATTTTTAAGCCGGGAATTCGATATCGATTTGATATGCATTACAAAAGGTGCCGAAGAAGCGTTGATATTCGACGGCGAGAACTTCGACTACTATAAAAATTCACCGCGAAAGGTTGTCGACACCGTTGGTGCGGGTGACGCTTTTTCAGCTATACTTTGTCTTGGATATTTGCAAGGAATCGATATAAGCAAAATCAACCAAATAGCAAACGAATTTGCGGCAGATATTTGTGAAATCGAAGGCGCAATTCCCACCGAAGATACTCTCTACGACAAATACAAAAATAAGTTTATAGAGAAATGACGGTCAAAAAAATTTATGGGTTCTGGAAATACGCGACCGTTCTTAACGATGAGGATATCGATGTTTACCTAGATTTGACCTATCATACCATTTTTAAATCGAGAACAAAAATTTTACTTAAGGAGTATTTAAAAAGATAAAATGTTATCTGCGCTTCCTGACATTTTCGTCTACTTTTGCTTTTTGTAATTCAACCGATATATTTTCAGGAAAAAGCTTATACATCGAGCCAGTCAGCATATCGATCGTCATTCCAGGAATAAATCCGTTCAATACATTGCCCCAGAGCCAGAAAGAAATCTTCCTTGTAAGTTGTGTCTCATAGGTATCATATCCATCAAGTTCTATTTTCAAAACGTGATTTTTACCTCTGTCGATGTTTACAATCTGGGGAGTTAAACCGAACTTTTTACCATCAATGGTTATGCTTGCATTTTCAGGCGTGGTTTTGATTTCAATTTCCTGTGTCGTTGAATTGATAAACGTAGCGCATGAATTTAATCCAATAATAAACACAAACGCTATTAAATAGATTAAAGACTTCATGATTTCCTTTTTTATTTTATTATCGAAATCGTACATCATTAAATTTAGTCGTTGAATACCACATACTCAAATTGTATCTTGTGACGAATTACGAACAAAATATAAAAATAAAATGAAAAACATTATAACAGCTGCGCTATTCATAGCCGCCTTCATTTCAATTAAGTCACAAACCGTCAACAAAGCTCTAAATCAAATTGACGAGTTTTCATTAATAAACAGGGTTAAAATCCTTTCTTCCGACGAATTTCTGGGAAGAGCTCCCGGTGGCGAAGGCGAAGAAAAAACAATTGAGTATCTCAAAAAAGAATACAAAAAACTCGGCTTGAAAGCTCCTTCGGACAATTATGAACAAAAATTTGAGCTGATTGAACTTACACCCGACGTCAGTCCAGTAATCGAATTTGTAAAAGGGGACAAAAAAGTAAGTTTAAAATACGCCGACGAGTTTGTAGCTGTAAGGCGTCGGGTATGCGAGGAGGTCGAGATTCCGCCGACCGAAGTAATATTTGCCGGTTACAGTATCAATGCACCCGAATACGGCTGGAACGATTTTGAAGGAGTTAACGTCAAGAATAAAATTATTATTGTTCTGGTTAACGACCCGGGATTCCAAACCGGAGACACCTCCTTATTCACTGGAAAAGCAATGACTTATTACGGCAGATGGACTTATAAATACGAAGAAGCCGCAAGACAGGGAGCGGCAGGTGTTTTTATAATTCACGAAACCGAAGCAGCAAGTTATCTGTGGGAAGGGCAGAGTTGGTCCGCAATTTTTTATTGAAGACGAGAATAAAAATTTTTCGAAGTCAAAATTCGAAGGCTGGATTACTTTTGAAAAAGCAAAAGAAATTTTTGAATTAGCAGGTTTAGACTTGCAAAAGGAAATTGAAAATGCGGCACGACCTGGATTTCGTTCCAGGAGTCTCGGACTGAAAACCTCGCTTAAAATAAAGAATAAAATAAATCGTATAAAAACCCGAAACCTTATCGGAATTTTGCCTGGTAGCGAAACGCCCGAAGAATATCTTTTTTATATGGCTCACTGGGGCCATCTCGGATACGACCCTCAATTAAAAGGCGACAGCATTTATAATGGCGCCAGAGACAACGCACTCGGCGTGGCTTCAATACTCGAAATTGCAGAAGCTTTTTCAAAAGTCGATCATAAACGTTCAATCGTTTTTCTTGCTCTGGCGGCAGAAGAACAGGGTTTGCTGGGTTCGGAATATTATGTTCAGAATCCAATACTACCGCTAAGAAATACAATTGCCGCATTCAATATCGACGGGGGCAATATATTCGGTAAAACGAAAGACATTGCCGTACTTGGTTTGGGTAATTCGGAATTAGACAGTTATGTTAAAAGCGTTGGTAAAGAATTCGGAAAAACAATCGTGCCCGACCCTTCTCCAGAAGCGGGGGGATTTTATCGTTCTGACCATTACAATTTTGTTAAAGCTGGAATTCCCTCTCTCTACCTGCGACACGGCATTATTGCCGAAAATGGAGAAACCAACATTGCCGAATTATCGCGGCAATGGACTAAAGAACATTATCACAAAGTTAGTGACGAATATAACAGTCAATGGGATCTTTCGGGTGCTATCGAAGAAATTAAAATTTTATTCGAAATTGGTTATCGACTATCGAACGACGGTAATTATCCAAAGATTTTTGCGCAAATAACTTTTAAATCATTTCTTTAACATAAAAAAACCCGGCAGTGAAATTTCACTTACCGGGTTTTTTGAATTCTTATTGAATTACTTAAAGTTTAGGTCATATGACCACAGGAGACTAAATTTATTTAACAAATTT
>DYLP01000055.1 GCA_020722005.1 Melioribacter roseus | reverse complement strand
ATAATATTTAATTACGGTCTGTACGTCATCAAGCGAGAGAAGAAAATTACTATTCAACGGTAATTTCGTCGGCAAACAACCAGGCTTTACTCCCTTTTCCGATATGTCCTTCGGGACAGAACCTAATATTCTTCGCTTCAATTTTTATATATCTGCAGTTAATATCGTCTGTATTAATACTCACTGTTTGAATCTCGGCTTTGTCCTCGCCAGTATCAATCGGTTTTTTACTGCCGAGTTTGATAAAGTTTATCCCGTCTTCGGATAAATAAAAAGTAACGGAGTCCGGTAAAAATATATATGCATTGATGTCTTTCAGAAAACTGGCTGATATTTTCCTTATCCTTTTGTTCTCTATAAAATCGAGCACAATTTCAAGATTGTTGCCGTGGTAACCCTGCCAATTACCGTCTTTAAAATAATTAGATCCGTGTACTCCGTTTATTAATGCATACTTACCTCCGCCTGTATAAACAGAAGAATACTCTGTTAAGGATACAATTTCGTATTTTGCTTTGTAATACTTTGCACTGACAGGTAAACTTTTTTTACCGTTTGGAGAGTGTGCAATTGCAGTTATTATAGTTGTAGAATCGATAAAAATCTTTCCATTGTAATGCATTGAATTGCTATCTGGCAAAGAACCGTCTAGTGTATAATATATTTTTGAATCAGGGATATCGCAATCGATATTAACCTCAATTGAGTCCTTAAAAGTTGAACTGGGAGGTGAAAATGAAATGGAAGGCGGACTGAGATACAAACCAAAATTAGATAATGTGGGATTTGTTCTACTTTGTTCAATAATGATTCTTATCCTTGAAGTAGTAACTGGATTGAATTTAAAAAGTCTTTTATATCCAACAGTCGTGCCTTCTGCAAACTTTTCCCAATGATTTTTATTCCAGTATTCAAGTAAAAATTTTTCGATTCGTTGACCTTCGAGAATATTTTCCTGCAGCATAGCACAATTGAATGTTCTTACAGTATCGAGAGAAATAACAGTAACGGCGGTAGAATCCGAACCGTTCGTTGTCCAGAAGGTTTCATTGTTGTTGTCCAGAATTAAATCTGCTTCGTTACCTTGTTTTTCGGAGGATATATTAGTGACCGTTCCGGTTGCGAGATTTTTGTCAAACGTATTTTCTATCAGGTATCTAAAACCATTAAGACTTATGATATCTTTCTCAACGATAAGACCTCCTTTATTGGGAGGTACATTTAAGAGTAATACACCGTTCAGTCCAACAGAATTAAAATAGATGTCAAAAAGCTTTTCGGGCGATTTAACTAAGTTATCGTCTTCTTTATGGTAGAACCATCTGGGACGGATAGAAACATCAATTTCAGCAGGGTACCAGATAAGCGATTTAGCTTTGAAAATTTTTTCTCTGCTCCCCAGGTCATCTTCTGTAAGGTCACGTGGAATAAATGCACCATCCAATACTTTTTGTTGGGATGCAGCAGCAATTAAATCCGTATCCGAAATATTACCGGGTAGAACGCTCCATTCTGTTTTTCTCCCATAACCAGATTCGGTACCTACCCATCTTACATCAGGACCCATATTTGTAATTATACAATCGGGCTGAAGTTCTCTAATCAGTTTATAATATGAATTCCAATCGTAAATCTGTTTCTTTCCGTTCTCCCCTTCGCCGCAAGCACCGTCAAACCATACTTCAGATATCTTGCCATAGTTTGTTAATAATTCTCTTAATTGATTTCTAAAATATTTATTATAATCATCGGTACCATAGGTTTTTTCATGCATGTCCCAGGGGGAAAGATATATACCGAATTTGACACCTTCTTTACGGCATGACTCCGCTAACTCTTTTACAATATCTCCTTTGCCGTTTTTATAGGGTGTATTCTCAATATCGTAGTCTGTATATTTACTGGGCCATAGACAAAATCCATCGTGATGCTTGGCTGTAAGAATGATAAGTTTAAAACCGGCATCCTTTAAAATTTTGACCCAATGGTCGGTATTGATAGATACCGGGTTGAATATCGATAGGTCAAAATCTTTTCGTCCCCATTCCAGTCCCATAAATGTATTCATGCCAAAATGAATGAAAGCTGTTAGTTCAAGTCTTTGCCATTCGTACTGGTGTTTTGCGGGAATTACATTAGCAGCTTTATATATAATTTCGGTGGGGGTATCGTTTTGATTAATAAATACGATATTACTTTTATTTTGTGAAAAAATAATCAAAGGTAGAATAAAGATTAATAAGATTATCTTTTTCATATTATGTTCCTAATTTGATTGTAAATGTATATTGATCTTCTTTCACACTACGAAATTTTTCGGGAATTTCGATTGTAATTTTATTCCCTTCGCACTTATGTTTAAGTAAGCTCTCGTATTCTAAAGTTGTTACGAACGGTTCTGTATTAATATCTGGAATGGCTATCTTGATTTCTCTCGGTAAGGTGGTTTCACCTTCCTTGATTCTATAAAATATATAAAAGGCATTGTCCCTACGAGTAAAAGAAAGTTGATTTTGGTGATAAGGGAATATAGGCTCTGTATTATAAATAGCCTCGCCATTTATTTTCATCCATTTCCCAATCTCGTTCAATCGCTGATAGGCTTCTGGTTCCCAATCGCCTTCTGGAGTAGGCGCTATATTCAATAATAAATTGCCGCCTTTTGAAACTATATCGATTAATAAATGAATAATTTCTCTCGTCGATTTATACTTTAATCCTGGTTGATATGACCACGAAGATGTTATAGGCATACATGTTTCCCAAGGATAAGGTAAAGTGTTATCGGGAATTTGATTTTCGGGCGTCAGATAGTTCTGGTATGGCCCCGGTACGGCTCGATCTACAATTATTAATCCGGGTTGTTTTTGTCTTGCCTTCTTTACCAGAAGGGGCATATTAATATCCTGGTTCTGAATACGATATATATTAAAGTTTGCTTTATTACGTTCGGATTCCAATTCCTCTTCTGTATAGTTTCGTACCCAGCAGCCATCGAGCCAGAGAATATCGATACTTCCGTAGTCCGTCATTAATTCCATAATTTGATTATGAGTAAACTCTACGAATTTATTCCACCTCTCCGGATATTTACGAATATCGTAATTGACATTTCTGTCAGGAGTGGCAAAACGTCTCCACCAATAATAGTCGGAATGCCAATCGGGTTTTGAAAAATAGGCGCCTATCATAAAATTATATTTTCTGAAAGAATCAAAAAGAGCTTTTGTAATATTTGCATTTGAGTTTTCTCTGAAAGGACAACGTGTTCCAGTAATTTTATAATCAGTATAGTGGCTGTCGTACATGCAGAAGCCATCGTGATGTTTTGTTGTAAAAACAAAATATTTCATGCCTGCAGAATGCGCCGCATTAGCCCACCTGTCAGGATTGAATTTAACAGGGTTGAAAGTAGTAATAAGGTTTTCGTATTGTCTTTTGTATTCACAATAATCTTCGATTTTACGTTTGCACCAGTCTTCGTCTTCTGAACATAAAGACCACGATTCGACAATACCCCATTGGCTCGATGGAGCCCAGTGCATCAGGAGTCCAAATTTCAAACTCTGCCATTCCTTCAGTTTTTTGAGAATGCGTTTATCCGTTTCCGGGTAGTAAACTTTCAGTGCTTCGTCAATATTTATGGCACCAGCATGTAAGGATTTCTTTCTCTTTTTTGACATAAGATTCCTCTTTAGATTTATTCAACTACGATTTCATCTATAAAGAGCCAGGCTTTATGACCGGCTCCGGGATGCCATTGGGGGCATACTTTTAAACTTTCGGCGAATACTTTTATAAAACGAGCCTTAGCGGTACTAAAATCTGCTTGAAATTCTTTAATGATAATTTCAGAATTCTTTTGAGAAATATTGTTCACAATTACTTTTTCATCTGTAAATTCAATTCCGTCGTCTGAGATTGAAATAATAACTTTTTGCGGAAGGAATACCCACGAGTTAGAATTTAATAGGAAACGAGGCACTACTTTAGAGATCTCTGTAACCGTACCCAAATCGATAATTACCTCGAAATCAACACCTTCATATCCTTGCCACATACCGTCGTGAAAGTTGTTCGTCCCTCTTATGCCATCAATTAATGAATTGTCGCCGTTTGCCCTGTAATGCAAACTGTAATTGTTCATTAATTTTATATTTTTCCCAACAGCCTTATGAAAAATGAAATCGAAGTTAATTTTTTTATCCAAGTAAACAGTGTCTCTGAAAGCAGCTACTACAAGCTGGCGGTTGCTATTAATTAATATCGGTTGTTTATAAAGATTTGCTCTGTATGTAGGCATTAAACCATCTAGTCTATAACGGAGATCAATGCCTTCTTGATGGATGTCGAAGGTGATTATGTAGTGGTTATTATCACTGTCGCGGTCAATTTTATATGTAATCAGTTTTGATTCCCTTCCGTATTTAATGCTCAGGGCATCGAGGTCTTCGTATTTGGCTCTAAGGCGATTATAGAATTCGTCGTAATTTTTCGGGCTATTTGTCCAGAATACTTCTGAAAGTGCAAGGATACGGGGAAAAAGTTGTGTGTCTACTTTTTCCTGCGGGCAATGTTCTGTCCAAAGATTGACTTCGCTTCCTATAACGTAAGCCGCTTCTTCTGCATTAAGATCTTCTGGAACTGGTTCAAATGAATATGCTATTTTGAGGTCGAGATTATCTGGATCATAATTCAGATAAGTATGCGACGTAGGAGAACAGATAGTCTCATGTTCTAGACGCGCCGCTGCTATTGCTCCATCGTGTCCCTGCCACGATTGAACTATTGCTCCAGGTGCAAGTCCGCCCTCGAGAATTTCGTCCCAGCCAATGGCAGTCTTGCCTTTTGACTCCAGATAATTGACAATCCTTTTTATAAAATAACTTTGTAATTCCTTTTCATCTTTTAGACCTTCTGATTTGATTCTTGCCTGACATCGGGGGCACTCTTTCCATCTATCTTTCGGAACCTCGTCGCCACCTATGTGAATATATCTTCCCGGAAATAACTGAATTACTTCATCTAAAATATTTTGCAGAAAATTAAAAGTGGAATCTCTGCCGGGGCAGTAAACATCCTTCATAACACCCCACATGTTTGTAACCTCGAAAGGTCCTCCGGTACACGAATTCTCAGGATAGGCAGCCAGCGATGCAAGGCTGTGTCCAGGCATTTCAATTTCTGGAACTATATTTATATATCTGCTCTGTGCATATGTAACTATTTCCTTTATATCTTCCTGAGTATAGTATCCGCCGTAAATTGAACCATCGGCTTCTTTGCGCCACGCTCCAATTTCGGTTAATTTGGGATATTTCTTTATTTCAATTCTCCAGCCCTGGTCATCGGTTAGATGCCAATGAAGTGTATTGAATTTAAAATAAGCAAGAATATCAATATATCTTTTAATGAAATCCTTACTCATAAAGTGACGACTGCAATCGAGGTTTAATCCTCTCCACCGAAAACGTGGTTTATCTTCGATTCTGCAAGCGGGTAATATAAATGGTTGTCCGTTATGTTGTTTTTTTATTTTCGGAGGGATCATCTGGAATAATGTTTGAATTCCCCTGAAAATTCCTTCGTCTGTATTGCCGTAAATACGAATTGTCGACCGGGTGATCTCGAGATTATATGCTTCCTTGTTGCTTTCGTTTGGCAACAAACCCGATTCAAAAATTATCGTCTTCTCGTTAGCAGAGCTACTGTTTGTCAGATTAATAGCCGTTAACTCAAATATCCTGTTTTTAAAATAGGCGGCTAATCTTCTGTTTGTTGATTTTACTGTAATTTTGTTGTCAAAAGTAAATTTACCAGCCGAGAGAATTACTTTCGTCGGTTTTGGAATCAGAGAATTTAACAGTTCACTTTGAGCATAAATATTGGGCATTGCAAAAATGAGTAGGTTGACTATAAAAAGGGCAGAAAATTTCATGACTGCCTCAGTTGTATTTTTTTATAAAAAATATACCAGCGACAATGATATGCAAAAGAAGAAAAAAATACTAAAATTATTTTGGCAATTTATTAAAAAATAGTTAAAATAGTTTTATTAAATATGATGTTTATTTTCGTAAAATAAAAACATTTTATAAATATCGTTCTTAAATTATAAAATTCTATTTTTGATTCAAATCTAAAAATATGGTGATTTTATGGATCTATCCTTCTATGAATGGTTAATAGTAGCAGTAGTAATGTGTTTTTCCTTCTATGGTGTTTACCTGAGCAAAAGACATGTAAAAAGCGTGGCGGATTTTTTGTCCGCAGGTCGTTCTGCAGGCAGATATATGATAACCGTTTCTCAAGGAATGGCTGCAATTGGAGCCATTACTATTGTTGGACAGTGGGAAATGAATTATGTAGCCGGTTTCATATTGCGATGGTGGGAATTCATTATGGCAGTTGTACTTTTAATCGTAACTGTTACTGGCTGGGTTATCTATCGATTCAGACAGACTCGGGCGCTGACTGTAGCGCAATTCCTCGAAATGAGGTACAGTCGAAATTTTAGAATTTATGCCGGTATGCTGGCTTTCATATCGGGACTACTGAATTTCGGTATTTTCCCAGCTGTAAGTGCCCGTTTTATAATTTATTTTTGCAGACTGCCTTTGAGCTTTCAATTTCTCGGTATAGAAGTTTCTACATTTCCCGTTACAATGGCTCTCTTATTATTAATTTCCCTCTACTTTGTGTTTGCAGGTGGTCAAGTGGCAATAATAGTTACGGAATTTATCCAGGGTATTTTCTTAAATATAACGTTTATAGCTATCCTCGTATTTTGTCTTTTCTTTGTCAACTGGGATCAAATAATGCAAGCTGTTAGTACGGTTCCCAAAAATGCATCTTTGATAAATCCGTTTAAAGCAAGTGAAGTCCAGGATTTTAACTTCTGGTATTTTCTGATAAATGTTGTCGGAATTATCTACGGTAAAATGTCGTGGCAGGGAGGACAGGGATACTATTCGTCTGCAAAGAGTGCCCATGAAGCCAAAATGGGAGAAGTGCTGGCAAATTTCAGAGATATACCGCGATGGTTATTCTATGTTTTCGTGCCGGTTGTGGCATTTACAATCTTACACCATACAGATTTTTCCAATGTAGCTGCGGTAGTTGAAAAAACATTGAGCGGAATCGATAATGAAGCTGTACAAAACCAGTTAAGAGTTCCTCTTGTGTTTTCAGAAATATTACCTTTCTATTTAAGAGGTGCACTGCTAGCTGTAATGATAATGGCTACTGTAGGTACAAACAGTTCATATATGCATTCATGGGGCAGTATCTTTATTCAGGATGTAATCATGCCTTTCAGAAAAAAGAAATTTTCACACAAACAACATCTAAAAGTGCTACGATATTCAATTCTTGGCGTTTGTGTATTTATTTTCTTCTTCAGTTTATTCTTTCCAATGACCGAATATATCTTTCTTTACTTTGCTATTACTGCGGCAATTTTTGTAGGAGGTTCTGGCTCTGTTATAATCGGTGGGCTTTACTGGAAGTACGGTACTACTACAGCAGCATGGGTATCACTTACCATTGGTTCAGTAGTGGCAGTAAGCGGAATTATACTTCAGCAAATTTATCCCAACTTCCCGATAAACGGGCAATATTTCTGGGCAATTTCGATGGGAGTATCGTCGCTCAGCTATCTGTTTGTTTCATTATTGGGAAAACGGCAGGAGTTTAATATGGATAAAATGTTACACTGCGGTAAATATGCAATTAAGGACGAAAGTATTGTTGTTGACGAGGTGCCTCTGAAAGGGTTTCGTATACTTGGTATCGGTAAAGAATTTACAAAAGGGGATAAACTAATTTACATTGTTTCATATGTGTGGACATCTGCCTGGGTTGCAGTTTTTATAATTGGTGCCATATGGAACTTTTTATACGACGTACCCGATTCGGTTTGGATGGCTTTCTGGAGAAAATACGTAGAAATAAATCTTGCGGTCTCGTTCATAATAATAATCTGGTTCATTCTTGGGGGAACTGTTGATTTTAAGGATATGATGCACCGATTGAAGACCATGACAAGAGATTACAACGATGATGGAACTGTCAATAATAACAATGAATAGAATAAAAGGGGTTATAACATGAAAACCAGAGTCCTTTTTTCCGGTTTGATGATATTGCTTGCTTTTTTAACCATAAGCGCTCAATCGTCTGATACTATTTTAATTAAAGACGGATTGGCTATCAAAATGGACTATACTTACAGAGATAACATAATTTCTCCCGATCCTGTTACCGCTTCGATAATTTCGGATAGTTGGAAAGCGCCTGTGGTTGGACAGAAAGTCAAAAAAGACGATAAAATTATTGGAGAATGGAGAAAAATTGAATCCGACGAAAACGGATGGTTCAAAACTCCCGAATTACAAAACGGTTATGTCTCTATGAAATATAATTCTGAAAAAGACAAAATCGTTTTACTTGAAGCAATGGGGCATTCATTTGTCTTTGTAAATGGAACGATGAGAAGTGGTAATCCCTACAGAACAAAAGATACGTATGAAGCGTGGGAACCCAGATTCGATTATTCGTTAATTCCCATTGAAATTAAAAAAGGTATCAATCATTTGGTCTTCCGATGCAACAGAAGCGGAGTATTAAAAGTTAAGATTCACCAAAATATACCGGCAATTCTTTTCAGCAAAAAAGACTTAACCGTTCCCGATTTAATCATTAACAAACCTACTTTGTCATACGGTGCAATTTTGTTGATTAATGCAAGCCAAAGAAAGTTGAACAATTTGTACATTAAAACTTATGTGGATAATTCAGCTTTTAATAATATACCCGTCTATTTTAAGTTGCCTGTAATAAATCCGATTTTTATTTATAAAGCGCCCTTCAAAATCGAGCTTCCTGCGGTAAATAAAAAGGGAACTGTCAAGCTAATTATTGAGCTTGTGGAAAAATCGATCAGCGGAGAAAAAAATATAATTTCCGAACAGATTGATCTGAAAGTTGTGGATGAATTCGAAACAAGAAGAGAAACATTTATCAGCAAACTGGACGGTAGCGTACAGTATTATGCGGTTAATCCTCCGGTCGATTTGAAGAATAAACCAGCCCTCTTTCTGAGCTTGCACGGAGCAGGAGTGGAAGCCATTAATCAGGCTTATTCTTACGGGCACAAAAATTGGGGGTATATTGTAGCTCCCACAAACAGAAGACCTTACGGTTTTAATTGGGAAAATTGGGGAAGAATAGACGCTCTCGAGGTAATGGAAATTGCACTTGAAAAATTTAACATAGACCCGGAAAGAGTTTACTTGACGGGACATTCAATGGGTGGACACGGCACATGGCACCTCGGCATTAATTATTCCGATCGGTTTGCTGCCATCGGACCGAGCGCAGGCTGGATTAGTATCTGGTCATATCGAATCAGGAATCTAATTGATACATCAGATATCAAGGAAATGCTGGTTCGCTCTTCGAAACAAAGCGATACTTATGAATTTGCAAAGAATCTCAGCAAGAACGGTATCTATGTTATTCACGGTGATGCGGACGACAACGTGCCAATATCCCAGGCGGAATCGATGCTGGAAGTGGTTTCCAAATTTCATAAAGATTACGTATTCCATATTGAAAAAGATGCCGGACACTGGTGGGATAATTCCGATGAAGAAGGCGCCGATTGTGTGGATTGGATGCCGATGTTCGATTTCTTTGCACAACACTCCGTACCTCTAAAACGTATGATTAGAAACGTCGAATTTATTACTGCCAATCCTGCAGTATCCTCGAAACACTACTGGATAGAAATTATTAATCAGGAAAAACAACAAAAACTAAGCAAGGTTAATTTTACGTTAGAGTACGGCAAAAGAATTTTTAAAGGAAAAACGGAAAATGTTAGCTATCTGGCTTTTGATGTCTCGGTGTTGAATCCTATCGCTCCAATTTCGATTGAAATTGACGGACAGAAAATTGAGAACATTTCATTTCCTTCCAATTATAAATTATATCTTTGTAAATATGACGGCGTATGGCAGATTACGGGTAAACCACCCGCAGAAAACAAGAATCCCGTACGACTTGGTAATATAAGGGAAGTATTGAAAAACAATGTTCTGTTTGTTTACGGCACACACGGAACTAAAGAGGAAAACAAGTGGGCATATGAAAAAGCACGTTTTGACGCCGAGTATTTATGGTATCAGGGAAATGGAGCCATTGAGGTTATTGAGGACGACCAGTTCGATCCCCTTGTTTATAGAGACAGAAATGTTGTGATATACGGAAATGCAGAAAATAATTCCGCATGGGATAAGTTATTGAAAGACTCTCCTGTCGATGTGAAAAAAGGAAAAATTAAAATTGGGGACAAAGTTTATTACGGCAAAGATTTATCTTGTTTGATGATACGACCCAGAAGAGACAGCGATATTGCCAGCGTTGCAGTAGTCTCCGGTACCGGTATCCAAGGAATGAAATTGGCAGAGCTCGCTCAATTTTACCATCCTTACCTGAGTTTTCCCGATATAGTGGTTTATGACAGTAATATCATCGAGTCGGATGACCAGGGCGTACGTTTTATCGGGTATTTCGGAAACGACTGGAGTATCGAAAAAGGTGAATTTATAAATTAGTTTTAGGGTGCAATATGAAAATATTTAGATATGTTATTATTATTACTCTTGCGAACATTATTCCCCTGGAAGCTCAGGGTAAACTTATAGAATTAGTAAATCCGTTTGTCGGTACAGATGGACACGGTCATACATATCCAGGAGCCTCGTTGCCTTTCGGAATGGTTCAATTGAGTCCCGACACGGATACAGAAGGGTGGGATTGGTGTTCGGGGTATCATTATTCGGATAACTCTATAATTGGCTTCAGTCATACTCATTTGAGCGGCACAGGTTGTGCCGATTACGGAGATATTTTATTTATGCCAACTACAGCTGAGCTGAAATTAGAGCCAGGTTCAAAAAATAATCCTGACTCTGGTTATCGCTCTCGTTTTAGACATGAATCTGAAAAAGCCTCGCCCGGTTACTATTCAGTATTTTTAGAAGACTATAAAATCAAGGTGGAACTGACTGTTACAAACAGAGCCGGTTATCACAAATATGTTTTTCCCAAATCCGAGAGTTCTCATATACTCATTGACCTGGAGCATGGAATTCAGGACAGAGTAATCGATTCTAAAATAATTATTGTTAATGATACAATTGTAAAAGGATACAGAAGATCGGCAGGTTGGGCAAAAGATCATACGGTCTATTTCTATGCTGTTTTCTCCAAACCTTTCGAATCCCGCTTTGTTTTTAAGAATGGCCGACCAATAAATACCAAAGAAGTTACGGGTAAAAAAATAAAAGCCGCTTTTCGTTTTCAAACGAACTCAGACGAACCGATTTATGTTAAAGTTGGAATTTCACATACGAGTTTAGAAGGTGCAGAAAATAATCTGAAATCCGAAATTAATCAAAGAGATTTCGAAACTATAAAAAAACAGGCTGAGTGCGCATGGGAAAAACGCCTGTCTTCGATTGTCATTGATGATACGGATATCACTAAAAAAAGAATATTTTATACCGCACTTTATCATGCTTTTTTAAGCCCGAATATTCTTTCCGACGTTGATGGTAGCTATATCGGTATGGATGGTAAAATTCATAAAGAAGAAAATTTTACTCTCTATACGGTTTTTTCTCTATGGGATACTTTCAGAGCACTTCATCCGTTGTTTACAATAATTGCTCCTAAAGAAAATGTTGATATGATAAAGTCGATGTTGCGCAAATATGAGGAAAGCGGACAATTACCAATATGGGAACTTGCATCGAATGAAACCGGCACAATGATTGGTTATCATGCAATTCCTGTAATTGCCGATGCAATCATTAAAGAGCTACCGGGCATTGATGAAGAACTTGCATTAAAAGCAATGAATAGTTCTGCTATGTCAAATATAAGAGGACTCGATACTTATAAAAAAATGGGATATATCCCTTCAGACTATGAGCACGAGAGTGTATCAAAAACGCTTGAGTACTCGTATGATGACTGGTGTATAGCTCAAATTGCCAATCGTGCCGGTAATGAAAATTTATATCATTATTATCTCGAACGTTCAAAATACTATGTCAATCTTTTTGACCCAGTAACACGTTTCTTTAGACCCAAGAAAAACGGGAAATGGGTCTCTCCTTTTGACCCTTATGTTGTCAGCAGGGATTATACAGAGGCAAATTCTTGGCAGTATAGCTTTTTTGTCCCTCACGATGTCAATGGTTTAATTAATCTTTTCGGCGGAGATGAAAATTTCGAAAAGAGATTAGACGAACTCTTTAATGCCAAAACAGAATTAAAAGGTCGACGCCAGCCAGATATATCAGGATTAATAGGACAATATGCTCACGGCAACGAGCCGAGTCATCATATTGCTTATCTTTATAACTATGCAGGCAAACCGTATAAAACTCAGGAAATTGTAGATGAAATACTAAATACTTTATATACCGATAAACCCGACGGTTTGTGCGGAAATGAAGACTGCGGACAGATGTCTGCCTGGTATGTATTAAGTAGTCTTGGATTTTATCCAGTCTGCCCAGGCAGTAACGAATATATTATAGGCAAACCTCACTTTAAAAGAGCTGTAATTAATTTAGTAAATGGCAAATCGTTCGAAATTAAGACCGAGAATTTATCCGACAAAAATATTTATATAAAATCAGCAATACTAAATGGTTCAAACCATCCCGAGTCGTATATAATCCATAAAGATATTATTAAAGGTGGCGTTATCGTCTTTGAGATGACGGATAAACCGACTAACTGGGGAATCAATAAATCCGACAGACCATATTCTTCTGTCGACCTCGAGTTCATTCCTATTCCTTTTATTAAAAGCGGTGAAAAGATATTTAAAGGAGAAACAGTTGTTGAACTTGATAACATCGACAGTGCAGAAATTTATTATGCATTTGAACCTAATGACCCGAAAATAAACGGATTACATTATGATGAACCGATTATAATTAAAAAATCTTGCCATCTGAAATATGTGTCAAATAAAGGTGGTATATTCAGCAAGGAAGTAACTTCAGAATTTTACAAAGTGCCAGCAGAATGGGATATTCATTATAATACAATGTATGATAATCCATATACCGGAGGGGGTAAATGGGGATTAATAGACGGAATTAGAGGGAATGAAAATTTCAATTCTGATGCATGGCAGGGATATGAAGGAAAAAATCTCGATGTAATCATTGACCTTGGTAAGTCTATAAAAATAAATAAATTATCGGTAAGTTTTCTTCAGAATATCGGTTCGTGGATCTTTCTCCCTAAAAAAGTTGAATTTTATTTGTCTAAAGACGGAATGAATTATGTGAATATCTATAACGGGGAATATGAATTATCTGAGTTCGATAATTTCAAAGGTATTAAAAGTTTCGGTATCGAACTCAAAAATGCGGAAGCTCGATATATTAAAGTTATTGGGGAAAATATCGGACAATGTCCTTCGTGGCATCCTGGAGCGGGTGGAAAAGCATGGCTATTCGTCGATGAAATCGATATAAATTAAAGCTTGTAATTGGCAGTTATATATATTATTTATATAGTTTAATTTCATAGGAACAAAAAGAATGAGAAGTAAAAA
>DYLP01000054.1 GCA_020722005.1 Melioribacter roseus | reverse complement strand
TTTCTTAATTTAATGATTTTTTGCTTTAGTCCGGATTTTAACTAATTACCTAAATAAAATCTCATAATCCAATTATACTCAACCAAAGGGCGTAGTGCCTTTGCTAAAAACTATGTCATTATTTTACAATAACTTACAGCGATTTTGGTTGGAAGTCGGGAAGGAATATCGTCCGTATTCCACGCCGACGCAGTATTTGACATGAAGAAAAAGATCAAAAGGCTGCAGGCAGTATATTAAAAGAATAAAAATCCAAAAAAGAAATAGTCTATGCTAAAAGAAGGAATATAAATTTGTGATAGAGCTTATATTAAATTATGACAGATTACTGCGGGTATTTCAGGAACAATAAAAAATATTATTCAACGAATCCTATGAATGCCTTTATAGAAAAAGCTGTTAATAATTTGAGCGATGAAAACAAACAGGAATTGCTCGGGACATTAAAAAAGCTAATCAATAATTTTTCTCAGTATAAAAGAGCGTAAAATGTAGAGATAATAGTAAAATATTGACGATTGAATAAAGGAATATTGTTGAGTACAGTGCCAAATTAAAAAAGCCGAAATTAGAATTTCTAACTTCGGCTTTTTATCGATTCCTTGTGCTTCCTGGGGGACTCGAACCCCCGACCAATAGATTAAGAGTCTACTGCTCTACCAACTGAGCTAAGGAAGCACCGCAAAAATAATTAATTTTTGGTTCCTACTCAAAACTTCTTTTAATTTATATTTCGAAAAATTATTATTCTGATATGAAAAATTTATTTAAGCGAACCGTTTTTTTCATTTTAATACTTTTGATTTCGGCTTGTTCTAAAATTAAAAATCAAGAACCTGCTAATGGCATTGCCGTTATCGACGACATCGGCAACCGCGTATTAATCGATTCAATCCCTCAACGTGTAATTTCCCTGGCTCCGAATCTGACGGAAATTATTTTCGACCTGGACGCAGGCGATAAATTAGTGGGCAATACTCTTTATTGTAACTATCCACCCGCCGCACGTAATGTGGAAAAAGTGGGCGACATGTTGACTGTCGATTTCGAAAAAGTCCTCTCACTCAAACCCGACCTTATTTTTATTACAGTTGAAGGCAACAGGAAAGAAACTTTTGACAAATTCAAAAGTCTGGGACTGAAAGTCTTTGTATCGAATCCCCGAAATTATAAAGGTATAAAAAAATCGTATCTCGATATTGCGAAGATACTTGGCAGGGAAAAATACGCTATGAAAAAAATCGAAATGTGGGATAATCTGCTCGATTCGATTCGAAATAAGTCCCGAAGTTACGAATGCGGAAGCGCAATGTTGCCGGTTGAATTGAAACCGCTTATGCTTGCAGGTAAAAACACTTTTTTGAATGAGTATTTGGAAATATGCGGACTTAAGAATATAGCGGATAACCCTGCCATCAATTATCCGGTTTTTAATCGGGAAGAAATTTTGATACGCAATCCCGATTTCATAATAATTTTATCTGACGGTAAATTGAGAACGGAGGACTTGCTCGAATTGTATCCTGAATGGAAAGATTTGAAAGCAATACAAAATGGCAACGTGATTTTTGTGAACAGAGATTTGTACTCGAGACCCGGCCCGAGATTTATCGAAGCTGCAGTAGATTTATTTAATCGTCTTCATCCATAAGGAAGTCTTCGATATCCTGTGCAATAAAGAGCATGGCGCATTTGTCGCCTTTAAATTTGCCTGTTGCTTTGCAGTTTTTATAACGTTGCCGCACTTTTTCAATGTCGATTTCCGAATCGATGCCAAATTGGTTTAAATCCTCGCCGCATTCGGTACAAAATAAAATGTCGTCTTTAAGACTAATGCTAATATTTTTCATTGGCTTTTTCATAAGATATTTCTTTTAGTTCCCAATCGATGCCGTCGCAGGGCAGATATTCGAGCGTCGGATGTTCGTCGTGTTTTGTGCATAGAACCGCCGACTCGTCGAAGTATCTGCAACTCGAACAGAGTGTCTCTTCAATTATTTTTTTGTTCTTTTCTTTGAACATTCGGTACTGAATTGTAGCCGGATAAATAATTACGCCGTAAATTGAAATTATCCCAAGCCACCACCAGTATCGGTATTCCATCAAGCCGTACAAAAACCAGAGAGCCGGAATTAAAAGTGCTGTTCTTACAATAGCCCAAAAAATAATTCCGCCCATTTAATCGGCTTCCTTTTTTGTCTAAACTTAATTATAAAACACTCAATTTTCAATAAATCTTCTTTCGATTGATTTTCGTATTGTTATAAATTAACTTACTTATGAACAATTTTTATTTAAAAGGAATTCAACTTGAGCGAACAAAACAAACCGGAACAATCGGTCAATAAGAAAAAAGTGCGACATTATTATGGAAGAAAATTCCGTTATTATCAAAAAAACCTGAAAAAAGGCGTTAAAAGTTTCTCATTTAAAAAAGTGTCGATAGTTGTGCCTCTTTATAATGAAGAAGAGTCGCTCCGACCTCTATATAATGAAATAAAAAAAGCTGTCAATTCAATTTCGTGCGACTACGAAATTATATTTGTTGACGACGGGAGCACTGACAATTCTCTGAACGTAATTAAAGAACTTGCTCTCAAAGACAATAAAATTTTTTATTTCAGTTTCAAGAAAAATTACGGCAAATCCGCTGCGCTTCAAATCGGATTCAAAAATACGACGGGCGATGCAGTCATTACGATGGATGCCGACCTGCAGGATGACCCTGCGGAAATTCCAAATCTGCTTGCCAAACTCGAAGAAGGATACGACCTGGTCTCCGGCTGGAAGAAAAAACGATACGACCCTTTTATTAAAAAATATTCTTCTCGTTTTTTCAATTTTGTAACGCGTCTATTTTCGAAAGTTAAAATTCACGATTTCAACTGCGGATTGAAAGCCTATCGCAGGGAAGTTGTAAGGAATGTCAACATATACGGCGAACTCCATCGTTATATTCCCGTACTTGCCGGCTGGAAGGGATTCACAGTCACAGAAATTCCTGTAAAACATCATCCGCGCAGATACGGTCGAACGAAGTTCGGCATATCGCGATTCTTCAAGGGATTTATCGATTTAATTACGGTTATCTTTACCACTCGCTACGTAACGCGTCCCATGCACCTCTTCGGTTTTATCGGATTACTGACAACGTTATTGGGAATTTTGATAAGTATATGGCTTACTTACGAAAAATTGTTTCTGGGTGTGGGAATAAACAATCGGCCAATTTTCTTCCTCGGTATTCTTTTGATAATAGTAGGAGTTCAGTTTTTCGCCATTGGATTGATAGGCGAATTGATGGTGCATAATTTTCAGAACGACAACGAATATATTATCAAAGAAAAAAATATTTAAAACTTCCAGCGCGAGTCGAGGGCTACCGAAATCATTTTGCCAGAAGAAGACGAGACAACATTCTGGAAATTCGACGTGCCGGCATTTATTTCAAATAAACCGAAATCGAAACCGAATCCTAATCCCCATAGAAATTTTGCCCAACCTCCCAATGCTATTCCACTACGCAAAGTGAGAAAAGATTTAAACGGCATCCATTCGATTCCAATTGAAATTCTTGGCGAAGTAGAATTAGCAGGCATTTTATTCAGTCCCTGAACAAAATCGCCTGAAATCAATAATTTATTTCTAAGATCAAATAGATTCGACAAATCGATTGAAGCTCCTAATCTTAGCGTAGTTGCAAGAGGAGTTGAAAATTTATCGACGGGCTTTCCGGCGCTGTCGGTTGAAAATAGATTTGTCAACGAATCCCTTTGGGCTTCTTCTGAAACGTCGTCAAGGTAGACGAGCCTGTTTACATTGAACTGCGCTGTGCGCTTATTCCATTTGATATTTCCGATATCCGTTACTGCAAATGCAAACGTAAATGCTTTATTGTGTCGATAATTTATTCCGATATCTATTCCAATGCCTGTACCGGCTGGTTCGGGGAATGCGGAGATGTTTTCTTCAGTTGGGGAATTATTCTCGAAGTCGTATTTGATGCCGAAGTTAGGCGAAAAGGCGGACTTTGCTCTATAAATTGCTTTACCATGAATTCTACCTAAACTATCAGTATAAAATTCGGAATCGATTTCGTCCAATCCAGCGTAGAATAATCCATTAATAAAATTCAAAGATAATCCGGCGTTAATCGATTTTTGATCCGATATTTTGAATTTTTTCGAATATGAAAATGAATATTTCCTTAACCACCAGGCTTTGAATTCTGCATCGTTAAAATTGTAACGTGAATTTGGAGGATTTCCCTTAAAGAGCAGTTCCACTAATCCTGTGGGAATTTTACTACCTGCAGCAATTTGATCCGATATAGAAAAAGCCAGTGTACCAAATTTTTCCGAAGGCGTTACCGAAAGCGCAAAATAACGCACAAATAAATTTAATTGTATGCCACCACCTTTGCTGAAAAGTTCAATGAGATTTTCTTTATCGGCTTCGCTTAAATAACGACCCTGCTTCTTTCCGTATCGGTCAATTGTGTATGAACTGAAATAATAATTATAATCGGAAAGCGAAAAAAAGTTGGAACCTGCCATACTGCTGAAAGACGGCAAGGGCAATGGCATAATCAATTCTATTCCGCGCCCCATCGATAAATTTGCAGGATTGACACCGATGGAATAGAGTCCATCCGAGATCGCTGTATAGGCTCCTGCCATCGAAGACGACCTGGCATCGGACATTCCAACGCTCCCACTAATTTGTGCTTTTATTGACGCGGTACTGAAAAAAATAATTATCGGAATAATATATTTCGAGCAATGAATCATACTTAATTATTCTCCGGTTCGATATTATATTTCGAAATACCAAAAGCTCTAATCTTAATAGTATCGGACGAACGAATTTTTATCGGCTTATCCATACTGTTTGTATTGAAATTAATTTTTACTCTCATGTATTCAGCATTGGCAATTTTTGCCGAAGTTGTACTGTCAATCGTAACTTTAATATTTTCTTCGGTTGGTGAAATGGCAAATCCGTTGTTATCTGTTGTTGCTCCTTTAATTGTAATGATAGTATCCTGAAATACTGCCGGCGGAAAATATGTGAGGAAATTACCTGCAGCATCGTACAGCTTGCCAGTAAACGACATGTTTACAGGTAGTCCGTTTAATACAATTAAATTTGTTTCGAGATATTTTATGTCTCTCAACAAATCCCGATCGTCGTTTGAGAGCTCGATATCGACCGAGTCCGTGTATTCGGCGTATTGAAGTCCAAAGTCAAGCGGAATTTCAGCTTCGAGCTCTCCCTCAATGTAGTCGGTCGATTTGACGGATACATATCCGAAATCCGGATTGACTGTACCCGATAATTCGATTACCGCCGAGTCGGGTATTCCGTCGAGATTTTTTATGAACGCCGATACGCTGTCGCTGTTTAAATAAATTCGTTCTGTGGAAGGAGTAATCAAAACCGAGCTTAGAGTGTTGTCGTTGAGGTTGAAGTTCTTAACCGTTCTGTTTGGCATATATAATTTTAATTTGCCATTCAATAAAAATTTAATTTCGGCAGTTGTGTTTAACTTCAGCGATATTATCGGATTTGAGAGAAACAATTTTTCGAAATCGATTTTATCTTTTTCCATATCGAAAGTAAAAGAAGTCCTTTCCGGAGCGAACTCGAAAGGTGCAATATAGCCTTTGAATTCTTCGAAGGTCAATTCTGAAAATGAGAAGTCGGCTCTTGCGTTATCACTGCTTTTTATTGTTATGTATTGATTATCGCTAACGATTCTGAAATCAATTGTATAACGTAATTCTTCTATTAAAGCTTCTCCTGCATCCAATGTATAACCTGCAAGCGATTTATTGTCGAACAATTTTTTGGATTCTCCGCCCCCGATAATAACTGTTCCTTCAAAAACTTTGCCGTCGTTCGTTTTTATATCGGGGAATTTGTATCGAATCTCTGCTTTCAATGCGGTGTTGTTGGTTAACCTAAGATTGAGTGTGCCGTTTTTTATTATGGTTCTGGCAATCCTTTCGTTTTTATTTCCAATTTTAATCGTACCGTTGAGTGAAAGGAAATCCTGTACTGGAAATTTTGCAGTGGCTTCTGATACTTCAAGGTTTTTCATAATAGCAGTTAACGTCAGAAAATTTTCGGGAACGGGCACTTCTTTGCTGCCGCTACCAGAGGTCGAAATCACGGCTTCAATTTTCAAACGGTTTTTGACATAGGCTTCTGAATTGATTTTAAGACCGCTTATTAATGTGGAATGCGACGCAGGTATCGTAACATTGCCATTATGTGAAGCGATTACGGTTCCGTCGTCTGAATTAACAAAAGAAATGTTCGCAACCGTAATGTCAACGTCGCTAGTAAAGTTGTTTCTGATAATGAGATCGAAGGAACCGCTCTTGAAACGCGCCTGAAGGAAATTGTCAGGTTCGCTTAAATCCAATGAAACTTTTTTATTCGATACCGGAGGAACTGCAATCCGGGCGAAAGAATTCAAACCCAGCTCGGCGGAATTAACGTTACCCTGCACCGTATCCGATTCAATTTTTAGAGTGCCGATCTGCTGAGTTATACTTTCCGAAAATCCGTCTATATTCAGTTTATTTTCGAAGGTTATTTTGTCGATTTTATATGAATCCGTAAAGTAGAGGACATTTTTATTGGCGCCGTCGTTATAATGGAACAAATTCTCTGATTCATCTTCGAGAAGTTCGCTCATCAAATATTCTTTATTTACTATCGGAATCGTTGCCGAAACGTCCCATCTCGGTGCAACGGGGTTGTTTATATTGCAGCCAGTTATTAGTGCTGCTATTAATGAAATAATCAGGAGCCGTTTACATTTCATCTGAATTCCTTAAATACATTTATTGTTTTATTATCGAATATTCGAGGGGGAATTTAACTCTTTTCGTCTTTTTCTAAAAAGATTATTGATGATATAAATCACAAGCAACCACCACAAAACAACGTATTGCATTTAATCAAGCTGCGGGTTAAATTCAATTACATTATTTCTCAATTAGGATTAATCGATGAAAAGATTAGCCATTCTCACGGGCATGATTTTCTGCTGCTTTATTTTTAATGTTGTTAATTACGGTCAGGACAAATTTGGAATTGTAATTCATGGGGGAGCGGGAGTAATAAAAGATTTGCCAGCTGAACTGGAGAAACAATACAAATCTAAATTATCAGAAGCATTAGAAGCGGGATATAAAATTCTGGAATCGGGAGGTTCTTCGCTCGACGCTGTTACAAAAGCAATTAATATTATGGAAGATTCGCCGCTTTTCAACGCAGGCAAAGGAGCAGTATTGAACGACCTTGGGTTTGCCGAACTCGACGCCTCAATTATGGACGGTCACAATTTGCGAGCCGGAGCAGTAGCTGGAATTAGACATATTAAAAATCCGATTAATCTCGCACGACTTGTTATGGAAAAATCTCCGCACGTAATGATGATTGGGCAAGGCGCCGAAGAATTTGCAATAAAAAACGGATTCGAGATGGTCGATTCGACATATTTTATTACCGAACGGCGACTTGAACAATACATTAGAATGAAAAAGTTTCGGGATTCCCTCGAAGCTGTAAAAGGAACCGTCGGGGCTGTTGCGTTAGATAAAAACGGAAATCTGGCAGCAGGAACATCCACCGGTGGAATGATGCTTAAAAAATTTGGCAGAGTAGGCGACTCGCCAATTATCGGAGCGGGAACTTATGCAAATAATAATACCTGCGCAGTTTCAGCTACCGGACACGGCGAATTTTTTATTCGGCTCGGAGTTGCCAAAGATATTTCCGACTTAATCGAATATAAAAATATGAGTTTAATTGAAGCTACCGACACTGTGATTTACAAAAAATTGGCTGCTTTTAAAGCTGACGGGGGTGTAATTGCTATCGATAAATACGGAAATTATGCAATGCCGTTCAATACATCTGGTATGTTTAGAGGAGTAAAAATTAGTAATGGTATAAACGAGGTTAAAATTTACAAATAGGAGGTGGTATGGAGTTATTACATCCGGTTAACTATCTGGCCGTATTTATTTGCGGAATTATAGCAATGGGTATGGGTGTACTTTATTATAGCCCTTTGTTACTTGGAAAAATTTGGATAGCTACAGTCGATATTCCAGAAGAAGAATTGAAAAAAGGTTTTAATCCATTAAAGGTTTTTGGTATTGCGTTCATTTCTCATCTGATAATGGCTTATATGCTGGCGCGCTTGCTTGGGTATACAGGTGCAGCTACTCCCGAAGAAGGCATACGTATTGCCTTTATGGCCTGGCTCGGATTTATTGCAACTACAATGATTATCAATTTACAGTTCCAGAGAAAATCGATTACACAATTTTTTATTGATAGTGGATATCATTTCCTCGTCTTAATAATAAACGGATTCATACTTGGATTATGGATTTGACTATGTGATTCAATTTTTACCCCAGTTTCATTTTGATACACCAACGTTTTTTCAGACTATTTAAAATCTTCGATTTAAGCTCAAAATCGAAGCTTTTGTGATGGCATCATAGTTGACTCCTACCTCTTCGATAAATTTATTATGCAGGAGGTAGGAGTGAAAAACTCTTTAATATTAAGTCTGGTCTTATTTTTAAGCATAACTTTGATTGGAAATCCAGTTTTGCAGGCGCAATCAAAAGGAATCAAAAAAACTACAAATTATACGAGTATTGCAAAAATTACCGGTACTGCTAAAGGTAAGTCGATTAAATATACGAACCCTTACACCAATCAACAGGCAAAAAATTTTGCAGGAACTTTTAATGGTACGCTAAATTCTCAAGACGAGTATTTTTATTGTGTCGATTTGCAACATGGATTGGCTTATAATCAGGATTACTGGGACGAAGATTACACTCCTTCCGAAATTACGTATATTCTTAACAATTATTATCCCCACAAAACAAGTTACGCTGGTAAATTGTCGGACAACAATTTGGAAGCAGCGGCAGTACAGTTTGCCATCTGGCATTTTAGCGATGGTGTAGATGCCAGCACAATATCGAATAACAATACGGTTAAACAACGTGCGCTTGCTATAATTGCTGATGCTGTGGCAAATCATAATAATGTGGCTCCATTACAGACACTGATAATTCTGCCCGCATCTCAGTCTCTGCTGGAAAATACACCGGCACAATTTCACATTTATGCCTACGATTTAAACGGAAATCCAGTAGCAAATGTAGACCTTCAGATAAGCACCTCGCTCGGAACTTTGAGCGCTGTTACTGGAACGACGGACAATAATGGACACGCAGGCCCGGTTACTCTTACATATAACGGCATTGGCACTGCTACTTTGAGTGTAAAAGCTGAAGTCGATATTCCTCAAGGCACTCGCTATGTTCATTCTACAAATCCTGGTGATAAACAAAAGCTCGTGCTTGCAACACCTACTTTCGATACCAAAGAAGAATACGCAACGGTGGAGTGGTATCAATCGAGCCAATGCGATTTGAAAGGCTATGTAACTTTTACTCAGGGCGGATGGGGAAGTCCTTCCAATAGCATGCCGGGTACAATAAGAGACGCTTATTTTAATTCCGTCTTTCCAAATGGAATGACTGTCGGCGGTAATTATAAAATCACTTTTACCTCTTCTTCGGCTATTAAAAATTATCTGCCCGATGGCGGGAGTGCAGGCGCTTTGAACCAAAACTACACTGATCCTTCTTCTGGAATTAATGTACTGGCGGGACAATTAACAGCTTTAAAATTGAATGTATACTACAGCGCCGCAGGTTATCTTGGAACGAATTCCACACCACTTGGTGACCTGGTAATTACAGTCGGACCTTTTGCAGGCTATTCTGTAAGCCAGTTTTTGGCATTTGCCGAATTAGCATTAGGCGGCGGAGATTTAAATGGGTATACTTATTCTGAAATTAACGATGCTGCTATGGCAATAAACGAAAATTTCGACAATGGTAACGTCGACAAAGGATTTTTAACCTGTCAATTGCCGGCTTCGCTGGGTAACAAAGTCTGGGAAGATACAAACAAAAACGGTTTGCAGGATAACGGTGAAAACGGCATCTCAAATGTTACAGTTGAACTTTATTCCTGCGACGATAACCTAATTGCTACTACAACTACAAACTCTCAAGGCGAATATTTGTTCAGTAATCTTACGCCAGGTGATTATTATGTTAAATTTGTTCTCCCACAGGGTTATGTATTTACGACTCAAGACAACGGTAATGACGATGAAGTTGATTCGGATGCAAATATTAATACAGGTAAAACAGTGTGCACAACTCTAACTTCGGGTGAAAATGACCATTCATGGGACGCCGGCATTTATACTGAAACTGTATGTATGAATAAAATCGGTAATTACGTATGGCACGATAAAAACCTCGACGGCATCCAAAATCAGAACGAAGGTGGAATTGAAGGTGTAATAGTCGAATTATTACAAAACGAACAGCTTGTAGCCGTCGATACGACAGATTCAAACGGCTACTACCTATTCGATAATTTACTTAATGGTTCTTATACAGTAAGACTTGCTTCTTCCAATTTTACTGCAGGTGGAGTACTCGAAAGCAACGCCCAAGTTAAATGGTATTCGACGAAGTTATATGAAGGCAGCAATGATGAAATAGACAGCGATGGTGGAATCAGTAAACCTGTTAATGTAACTCTCAATTGCGGCGACAATTTATCAATTGATTTCGGTTTTTATAAAACGTGTGTGAGTGTAACAAAAACAGCTGATCGACAGACAGCAAAGCCGGGCGAAGTTATTACATATACATTTACAGTTGAAAATTGCGGCGATGTTACGCTCAGCGGTGGAGTCGATTTTTATGACGAATTAATCAATCCGAACGGCGACCATAAAATCAAAAACATCTCGCCGGTAAATCCAGGCGAAGTTAAATCGTTTACAAAAACATATACTGTAACCGATGATGATTGCGGAATGCTTGTCAATGTTGTTAAAGCTGTGGGACATCCAATCGACGGATCTGCTCCGGTTGAAGATGAAGACGATGCTACTGTTGAAATCGACTGCGAACTTTCGTGCGTAACCGACTGGAGTGTTCAATTGGGTCCCGATTCGGCAATATGCGAATACGAACCTAAGCCGATTACGATTAATGGCTCTGTAAGTCTTACTCCTAATCCGAGTAAAGCCTATCTGCAATTATCCTGGAGAATTGTAGAACCGACGGATGGTAGTGTCGACAATTCGACTCACTACGAAACAATTTTAATTACTCAGGACACAATATTCTCAATTACGGCGCAATGGCCCGGCGTTCGTCCTGACGACCAGGTAGTCGAAATTCATTACGGTGTAAACGTGCTTGATTGCAACGGCAATCCAATTAAAAACGGTGTAGGCAGAGATTTGTACTGGTATCCGTGGGTTTGCCCACCTCCGCAGGAAAAACCTGCAGACGTTAGAATTGAAAAAACTGTCGACAATCCAGATCCGGAATGTAACGAAACAATTAATTACACAATAAAAGTAACAAACGACGGTCCTAACAAAGCTACGGGCGTACAGGTAACCGACATACTTCCACAGGGATTAATATACAATTACAGTTCTGCTTCTCAGGGTGTTTATGATACAACAACTGGATTGTGGAGCGTAGGCGACCTCGATTCAGCCGGTACTGCAACGCTTACAATTAATGTAACTGCAAGTTGCGATCAAATTAACAATTCGATATTTGATCTCGGAATTGCAAAAGATTATAATTTGTTTGTTATTTATGATGTCGAACAGCCTTCTTCGGATACGCAGGGTAAAGTAGCTGTAGGACGAGATGCTTATTTTGCCAATTACAGTATTGGCGACCAATTGCCTGCAGGAAGTGGCGATGTACTGATAGTTGGAAGAGACTTGAATTTTATCAGCGGGGCAATCAACGGCAGCGTTGTATACGGAAATACAACAAATCTGCCACAGAATTCTGTTAGTATAAGCGGCACTCTTCGTCAGGACAATCCGATTAATTTTGCCGCTGCTAAAACATATCTCGAAAATCTTTCGACTACGCTTTCCAGCTATACAGTTACAGGAACGGTCGATTTTCAATACGGAGGTTTGACACTTACGGGAAACGATCCATACCTTAACGTATTCAAAATAAACGGAGCTGATTTATCCTCAGCAAATAATGTTACAATTAATGCACCCAACGGCTCGGTAGTGCTCGTAAATATCGACGGTACTAATTTATCATGGACAGGCGGTCTTACAGTCAACGGCACGAGCATGACGAACGTTCTGTATAATTTCTATGAAGCGACGGAATTGACAATACAGGGAATCGACGTACGCGGTTCGATACTTGCTCCTTTTGCTCATGTGGAATTTGTTTCCGGTGTAATTAACGGTCAGATGATTTGTAAATCATTCTCTGGCGCCGGACAGATGAATTACGCCCCGTTCATTGGAAACATTCCGTTTGAAAAAGAAATAGTGAATATTGCCACAATTACTTCTACAGTAACTACCGACCCGGACAGCAGTAATAACAGCTCGAGCGCTAAAATTACTGTTTCAAATCAATCCGATGAAAATTCGTCTCAAAATAATAACAATAGTAATAACAGTCAGAACTGGCAGTATGTAAACGGTTTTTCGAACGGCGAAATTGTCTACGCAATGGCTTATGATAATTCGGGTGCCATCTATGCTGGTACATGGGGCGGAAACGTATATCGCTCTGACGACGGTGGAAGCAACTGGACAAACATTAAATCTAATCTGCAGGCAGGATATATCTGGGCACTTATAATAAACGATGGTACTTTGTTCGCTGCTACAGAACAGGGTGTATTTAAATATAACGGTTCTTCCTGGAACGAGTCAGGACTCAACAGTATAGATGTTCACGACCTGGCTGTAAATGATGGACAGTTAATTGCAGGCACATGGGGTTATGGCGTTTATGTATCAAACGACAATGGCTTAACATGGACAGAAATGAACACCGGACTCGGATACAATCTTGTAATTCAATCGGTAGCAGTTCATAACAATAAACTTTATGCGGCAAGTTATGGTGGCGGTGTATTTAAGTACGATAATAACACCTGGACAAAACTCAATGTCGGTTACGATTTCGTTTGGTCGCTTTCGTCGAATTCGAATGCTCTCTTTGCCGGGACTTACGGAAACGGTTTATATAGATCGGTTGACGACGGCGCTACATGGGAAAAAATTAACAATCTGCCCGCTCTCTTTATTTATTCGATTGTTACAGACTTGAGCGGTAAAGTTTATGTCGCCTCGTGGACAAGCGGTGTTTACAGTTCAGAAGATAACGGTTCTACATGGACATCGCAAGGTCTCGGCGGTCTGGGAGTAAGTTCACTCATAATAACTCAGGACTCGGACAATGTATTCGTAGGCACTAAAGAAGGTAAAATTCTTTTGAGCAGACGCGAAAGCAATGTTACTTCGGTTGAATCGAACGAAATCCCAACGGAATTCGAGCTTAACCAGAATTACCCGAATCCGTTCAATCCGGTAACCACCATTAGATTCGGAGTTCCTGAAAGCGGAAATTATACGCTCAAAGTCTATAACATACTCGGACAGGAAGTAGCTACTTTATTCGACGATTTCATGAACGCCGGTTATCAGAAGATTACATTCAACGGCAGCTCGTTTGTTTCGGGAATGTATATCTACAGACTGACTGGTAAAAATGTAAACATTACAAAGAAGATGGTACTTGTAAAATAGTATCATATGACCACAGGATGGCATAAGTAATTATAAAAGAACAAGT
>DYLP01000053.1 GCA_020722005.1 Melioribacter roseus | reverse complement strand
TATTCTTTTTTCTAATACCGGTCATTAGAATCTATTTACTATTGACGATTCTGGGATTAATTAAGCTTTCTTTTCTTGCACTCTTTCCGGTCGGCAAAGAAGTCATACAAACAGAAAGGGGAAGTGGTTGTATATCAACATCTATGAATTTGTTGTGGATTTTAACTGGCGGAATACTAATCTCAATTACACATTTTATTTTTGCTATCTTATGCGCAATAACAATAATCGGTATCCCTTTTACTAAACAGCATTTAAAACTGGCGTCATTGTCTCTTACTCCGTTTGGGCATAATTATAAATGAAAAAACAGATGCAAAATAAAATTCTAATACGAGGATGGAATGAATTTTTAGAAACATAAAATAATTTTCTATCGCATCCATTTCATATAAAAATTGATTAAAACCAGCCATCAAATTTTTGAGGATTGGTTGATGAGTCGATTCAATTTTTATTTAACAAAAATATATATGTAAGGTATATCAATTCTTAACAGTCTTTAAATAAAACATTTATAAGCCAGGTCAGAATTTCATAATTATTCTTTTGCAGGTAATCGACTTTATTAAGTAGAAATTATGATGTAGTGTTCAGCGCAAGCAAGTCGCTTAATATTGAAAATCCAGTTTCGATTTTTCCAGCTCCTTTACCAACTATTGTAATATCACCCATTAAATCGGTCGATATTGTAAGTGCATTTACCGAGCCCATTATTCCTGCTAATGGATGAGTTATTGGAACTAGTTCTGGTTTAACATACGCTTTTATTCGGCCATCCTTTTTTTCAATCGAGCCGATTAATTTCCAGCGAGCATTTTTTCTTTTTGCTTCTTTAATATCTTCTTGAGTTATTTTAGTAATACCTTTGCATTTTACTTGATTGATATCGAGTTTAATGTCCATTAATACGTTAGCCAGAATTGTTACTTTTGCCCGTGCGTCGTAACCTTGTACATCGTTTGTGGGGTCAGCTTCTGCATAGCCGAGTTTTTGTGCCTCTTTAAGGGCATCTTCATAACGCATACCCTCTTCCATACGCGTAAGAATGTAATTCGTTGTGCCGTTTAATATTCCTTTAATAGCGTTTATTCTATTTCCGGCAAGGGGACCATTCACCAGGTTTATAACTGGCGTTCCACTTAAGACGGTACCCTCGATCATAAAACGTACACCGTTTTTTTCTGCAAGTCGTTTCAATCTGCGGTAGGCAAGCGCAGCAGGGCCTTTATTACTTGTAACAATATGTTTCCTGTTCTTAAATGCAACTTCGAAATGTTTAATGGCTGGTTGACCATTTTTCAGATTGGTATATGCGAGTTCGCACACGACATTTGAATTAGATTTTTCAATTGTTTGAATTGTATCCCATTCAACTTTATCTTTAATAAATTTCCCTTTTTCGTTAATTTCACGCAACAATTTTTTAAGATTAAGTCCATTGGGATTATATACCGTACCGAATCTGATATCACTGACAGCTACAATTTCGTAGTGGTAGTTATATTTTTTTGCCAGTTCATTTTTTTTGTCGATTAATATTTCACACAGCCCCTGAGCAACTGTGCCAAAACCAATTAAAGCTATTCTTTGTTTCATATTTGCTATTTTCTATTGATGCTTGGATGCAAAAATAAATTGAATTATCCATTCTTCCAAAAAAAGACATCGAGTATTCAGATATACATGTAAATGAATAATTATACAATATTTTTTCAAAAAAAACTTGACATCGAATTAATTAACCCTTATAATTGCATTCGAGTTATGGCTGAAAATAATAAACATATTAAAACCAATCAAATATCAAGCGGGCCACAAGCACACGCTAATTACAGCCTTTTTGTTTCTTTTAACTCATCTTTAGATACTAACCTTCTAGGGATTATCAATCTAATTATTATCAATATTATTAGCCTAGTGATTATACTAGGGTAATAATATTTTAGTCAATCCCTAACCATTACATAAAATAACTTTTAAGATAATTTAGGGATTGGCTAAACCCTAAAGGTATATCTAAAGTTATATTTTATTAAAAGTTAGAGGATTGAGATGAGATCTGATTTAATCAAAAAAGGTTTCGACAAAGCGCCGCATCGAAGTTTATTGAAAGCTACCGGCGTCATTAAGTCGGACGAGGATTTTAATAAACCGTTCATCGGTGTGTGCAATTCTTATATTGACTTAATTCCGGGGCATGTTCACCTTCAGGAATTTGGAAAAATAGTAAAAGAAGAAATACGCAAGGTGGGCGGAGTCCCTTTCGAGTTCAATACAATTGGTGTGGACGATGGAATTGCAATGGGACATATCGGAATGCGTTATTCACTTGCAAGCAGGGAACTAATCGCCGACAGCGTAGAGACGGTTGCCGAAGCTCATCGCCTCGACGGATTGGTCTGCATACCGAATTGCGATAAAATTGTGCCCGGCATGCTGATGGCGGCCGTTAGACTCAATATCCCCGCTATTTTTATATCAGGTGGACCAATGAAAGCGGGATACACCCCGTCGGGTGATGTGGTCGATTTGATTTCGGTTTTTGAAGGAGTCGGTAAATATTCGACCGGAGAAATTAATGAAGACAAATTGAGAGAATTGGAAAATTTTGCATGTCCCACTTGCGGCTCTTGCAGCGGTATGTTTACAGCCAACTCGATGAACTGCCTTATGGAAGCCTTAGGAATTGCTTTGCCTGGTAACGGTTCTATTCTTGCCGTCGATTCTAAGAGACATGAACTAGCAAAAGAAGCAGCGCGTAAAATTATCGACCTGATAAATAAAGATTTAAAACCTAGAGATATTATTACCAAGAAATCAATACTTAATGCTTTCGCACTGGATATGGCAATGGGAGGAAGTACAAATACGGTTTTACATACTCTGGCGATTGCAAACGAAGCTGAAATCGATTTTGAATTAAATGAACTGAATAAACTGGCTCGAAAAGTACCATATATTTGCAAAGTATCTCCAGCAACTAAAAATGTCCATATGGAAGATGTAGACCGAGCTGGTGGTATCTCTGCCATATTGAAAGAAATCTCTAAAATAAACGGATTGCTCTCACTCGATGCACCAACCGTTACAGGAAAAACGCTTGGCGAGAACATAGCTAATGCAGAAATAAAAGACTTTAATGTAATAAGAACGATTGATAATCCTTTCAGCAAAACCGGTGGATTAGCGGTGCTGTTCGGTAATTTGGCTCCTGATGGAGCAATCGTTAAAACTGGCGCTGTCGATCCAAATATGTTGGTTCATCGAGGACCTGCTGTTATATTTGATTCACAGGATGAAGCTTTGCAAGGAATAAGAAGCGGGAAAATTAAACCAGGTGATGTTGTCGTTATAAGATACGAAGGACCCAAAGGCGGTCCAGGTATGCCAGAAATGCTGGCGCCTACGAGCGAAATTATGGGAATGGGACTGGGAGATAAAGTCGCTTTGATAACTGACGGAAGATTTTCGGGTGGTACCAGAGGTGCTTGCATTGGACATGTTTCGCCTGAAGCTGCTGATCGCGGTCCGATTGCGGCTTTAAAGAATGGCGATATAATTTCGATTGATATACCGAATTATAAATTAGAAGTTGAACTCAGCAAGGAAGAAATCAAAAAAAGGCTATCTGAATTGCCGCTCTTCATCCCAAAATTTAAAAAGGGTTATCTCTCCCGCTACTCCAAAATGGTTACTTCTGCCAATACAGGAGCAATTTTAAGTATAAATGAAAATAAATGAAAGGGGTAATTATGAACACAAAAAAAAATAAAATGTCCGGTGCGGATATTTTCTTTGAATGCCTTAAGAGAGAAGGCGTAGAATATATCTTCGGGTATCCCGGCGGTGCTGTTTTGCCCATCTACGAAAAACTCTATGACATCGATTTTTTAAAACACATTTTAGTTAGACATGAACAAGGCGCCACTCATATGGCTGAAGGCTATTCAAGAGCAACAGGTAAAGTGGGGGTTGTTCTCGTAACTTCGGGACCAGGAGCTACAAATACAGTTACAGGTATTACAAACGCTTATATGGATTCGGTGCCAATAGTTGTATTTACCGGACAGGTGCCTACACATTTGATCGGCAACGACGCTTTTCAGGAAGCTGATATTTGTGGAATAACCAGACCGATAACAAAGCACAATTTTCTTGTAAGAGATATATCTGAATTAGCTTCTACAATCCATCAGGCGTTTTATATCGCTTCGACCGGCAGACCCGGTCCGGTCGTAGTAGATTTACCAAAAAATGTAATGAACAGCATCACTGAATTTAATTACCCCGATAAAATAGAGCTTAGAGGATACAAACCCAAGGTATTCGGTCATCAGAATCAAATTAAAAAAGCCGCTATGATGCTTCAAAAAGCAAAAAGACCTTTGCTCTATGTAGGCGGTGGAGTTATTATGTCGGGAGGTAATCGGGAATTGTATCTCCTTGCAAAAGAAAATAATCTGCCGGTTACAATGACTCTTCAGGGACTGGGCGCATTTCCAGGTACCGACCCTCAATCGCTTGGAATGCTCGGAATGCACGGAACTTACTGGGCAAATCAAGCGGTTAATCATTGCGATTTGCTCATTTCACTTGGCGCTCGCTTCGACGACCGTGTAACAGGAAAAATAGAAACGTTTGCCCGCAATGCATATAAAATTCATGTGGATATAGACCCGACTTGCATCGACAAAAACGTTGTGGTCGATTTGCCGATAGTTGGCGATGTTAAACATGTAATGGCAGAACTTGCCTCTGAAATTACACGCAAGCCCGACCTCGACGAATGGTGGGAACAAATTAATAAATGGAAAAGCGAGTGCCCGCTCGAATACGATATGTCCGACGGTCGACTGAGAGCTCAATTTGTAATAGAAAAATTGTCAGAACTTACAAAAGGCGAAGCAGTTGTAGTTACTGATGTCGGTCAAAATCAAATGTGGACGGCACAATATTATAAATTTAATCATCCGCGTTCCCATATAACCAGCGGCGGTTTGGGAACAATGGGTTTTGCTCTGCCAGCTTCAATTGGCGTTGCATTCGCTGTAAAAGACCGTCCTGTAATTTCAATCAGCGGCGACGGCGGATTCCAGATGAATATTCAAGAATTGGTAACTGCCGTTTATTATAAACTGCCTATTAAAATAATTTTACTTAACAACAGCTTCCTCGGTATGGTACGACAATGGCAGGAACTTTTCCACGCCGAAAAATACAGTTTTACAGACCTCTCAGATGGCAATCCGGATTTTGTAAAAGTAGCCGAAGCTTTCGGAGTTAAAGCCTATTCGACCGACAGTCCTCATAATGTGGAACACCTGCTCAGGGAAATACTCGACTATAATGATGGCCCTGTTATGGTCGAATTCAAAGTTGCTAAAGAAGATATGGTCTTTCCTATTGTGCCTGCAGGAGCTTCCATTAGCGATATGATTATCCGTAGATTAGATCCAAAGGAGATGGTCTAAAATGATGCATATAATATCAGCACTAGTAGAAAACAAATTTGGCGCTTTCAATAGAGTCGTTACAATGTTCAGCGCTAAAGGGTACAACATTCATTCGATTTCCATCGGTGAGACTGAAGATCCTACAGTATCGAGAATGACTATCGTTACAGAAGGTGAAGATAAGGTAATAGAACAGATTGTTAAGCAATTGAACAGACTGATAGACACAATAAAAATTATCGACATGACGAATCAGCCGAAAGTGCAGCGAGAACTGATGCTGATTACGGTTTCCTATCAAAAAGGGACCCGTTCTGAAATAATCGATATTTGTGAAATCTTCAGAGGAAATGTTGTCGATATTAACAACCGAACAATAATGCTGGAAATTACAGGTCCACCAGATAAAATTGACGCTGCTATTAATGTACTCGAACCGTTTGGAATTAAGGAAATTGCACGTTCGGGGACAGTCGTTTTACGCCGCGGTGAACAAATTAGAAAACTTCCTAAAGAATATGAAAGCGATCATAAAAAAATTAATGGAGATAAAAAATGAAAGTCTATTACGACCAGGATGCAAATCTTGATATCCTGAAAGGGAAAAAAATTGCTGTGATGGGATATGGCAGTCAGGGGCATGCTCATGCTCTCAATCTAAAAGACAGTGGAATGGAGGTCGGAATTGGATTGAAAAAATCTTCTTCGAGATGGAAAGAAGCAGAAGAAGCAGGTCTAAAAGTTTTTACAGTGGACGAGGCTGCTAATTGGGCTGACATTATTATGATTTTATTGCCGGATCAAAATCAAAAAGAAGTTTATGAAAATCAAATTAAACCTTATTTGAGCGAAGGTAAAACTCTGGCTTTTGCTCACGGCTTTAATATTCATTATAAGCAAATAGAACCTCCCCAAAATATTGACGTTATTATGATTGCACCCAAAGGTCCGGGACACCTGGTGCGTCGTACTTTTCAGGAGGGTAGCGGAACTCCATGTTTGATTGCAATTCAGCAGGATTATTCGGGACAAGCGCGGGATAAAGCTCTGGCGTGGGCTAAAGGAATTGGTGGAACACGCGCTGGTGTTATCGAAACAACTTTCAAAGACGAAACTGAAACCGACCTTTTCGGTGAACAAGCCGTACTATGCGGAGGTTCGGCTGAGCTGATTAAAGCCGGTTTTGAAACACTCGTCGAAGCAGGCTATCCGGCTGAACTGGCTTTTTTCGAATGTATGCACGAGCTAAAATTAATTGTTGACCTTTACTACGAAGGAGGTCTGAGTCGAATGAACTACTCCGTAAGCGATACTGCTGAATACGGAGGAATGACCAGAGGTCCTCGAGTAATTAACAGCGATACAAAAAAAATAATGAAAGAAATCCTGAACGAAATACAGAGCGGCAAATTTGCCAAAGAATGGATTGAAGAAAATAAGAAAGGTCAACCCACACTAAATAAATTGAGAAAAGAAAACCAGGAACATCCAATTGAAAAAATAGGAGCCAAATTAAGAGGTATGATGAGCTGGCTCAAAAAAAGTTAAAGGGGAAATTATGTATAGGATAGCATTATTACCGGGCGACGGCATTGGACCAGAAGTTGTAAATGCAGCCGTAAAAGTATTAAAAGTTGCCGGAGAAAAATTCAACACCGAATTTGAATTTAAGACAGCACTTATAGGCGGGTCTTCTTACGACAAATTCAAAACTCCATTGACGGATGAAACTCTTGATATTTGTTACAGCTCCGATGCTGTTTTCCTGGGAGCCGTCGGAGGTCCGAATTGGGAAAATCTTGAACATCATCTGAAACCAGAAGCGGCTTTACTTAAAATCAGAAAAGCGCTGGGACTCTTTGCCAATCTAAGACCTGCTCGGGTTTATAATTCCATGCTCGAGAATTCGTCGCTAAAAGCTGATGTTCTAAAAGGCACGGATATATTGATACTCAGGGAACTTACAGGTGGCATCTACTTCGGCGAACCTCGCGGTTATAACGACGAGAAAGGATTCAATACAATGATTTATTCAAAGGAAGAAGTTGAACGCATTGCGCATAAAGCATTTGAATTCGCAAGACAACGTAATAAAAAAGTTACTTCTGTCGACAAAGCTAATGTTCTGGAAGTCTCGCAATTCTGGAGAAAAGTAGTAACAGATGTTCATAAAGATTATCAGGATGTCGCCTTGAACCATATGTATGTGGACAATGCTGCAATGCAAATTGTAAGAGATCCCAAACAATTCGATGTGATTTTGACTTCGAATCTCTTCGGCGATATATTGAGCGACATTGCAGCTATGATTACCGGTAGCCTCGGTATGTTACCTTCGGCAAGCCTCGGAACAAAATATGCGCTCTATGAACCTGTGCACGGTAGTGCTCCCGACATTGCCGGTAAAGGTATTGCTAATCCGATTGCTGCAATTTCCTCAGCTGCTATGATGCTTAAATATTCATTACAGATGGATAAAGCTTCGGAGATTATCGAAAATTCAATCGAAAACGTTCTGTCGAAAGGATATAGAACTAAGGACATCTTTAAAGAAGGAAATAAACTCGTATCCACAGAAGAAATGACAAATTTGATAATTGAAGAATTTGAAAAGATTGTGGCTACTCAAGCAATCAATGTTTTTACTTTATGAGATAGATATTAACGGAGTATAGATATGAAAGACAACAAAATATATATTTTCGACACTACTTTAAGAGACGGCGAACAATCGCCCGGTGCATCTTTAAATGTTTACGAAAAAATTGAGATAGCACACCAACTCGCAAAATTAAACGTGGACATAATTGAAGCGGGTTTCCCCATTTCGTCGCCAGCTCAATTCGAAGCTGTTAAACGTATTGCAGAAGAAGTCAATTGCATCATTGCAGCACTCTCGCGCGCAAATGAAAAAGATATAAAAGTTGCCGCCGAGGCTCTGGCACCTGCGCCACGCAAAAGAATTCATACTTTTGCAAGTACTTCCGACTATCATATACTCGGGAAATTCGGACACGAACGCTACGGAAGAACCCTCGAAGAAAAACGACAAACAATTATTAAAATGTCGTATGACGCTGTAGCATACGCAAAGACCTTTACAGACGATGTCGAGTTCTCTGCTGAAGATGCGGGCAGAACCGATATCGGTTACCTTGCTGATGTAATTGAAGCGGCAATAGAAGCTGGCGCTACAACGGTTAATATTCCAGATACTACCGGCTACACTCTCCCATTTGAATTTGCCGCAAAAATAGCCGAATTGAAAAAGAGAGTAAAAAATATTGAGAAAGTTATTGTTAGCGTCCACTGTCATAACGATCTGGGACTCGCAGTTGCAAATTCAATTGCTGCAGTTCAAAATGGTGCTCGTCAGGTTGAATGTACTATAAACGGAATTGGCGAAAGAGCTGGAAACGCTTCTCTGGAAGAATTCGTAATGGCGCTCAATGTAAGAAAAGACCTGCTTAATTTTTATACTGACATAAATACTAAAGAAATTTACAATACAAGTAAAATGGTTTCGGCATTCACAGGACTTCTCGTACAACGCAATAAAGCCATCGTTGGCGAAAATGCTTTTGCACACGAATCGGGAATACACCAGGATGGGGTTCTGAAAAGACGTGATACTTATGAAATTATGACTCCCGAAAGTGTGGGAATACCTAAGAACAATATTGTGCTCGGCAGACATTCGGGAAGACACGGACTTAAAGTTCGACTTCAGGAACTTGGTTACAAAGTGACTGATGAAGAACTCCAGTATATCTACAAGGCATTTACCGAACTGGCAGATAAGAAAAAAGAAATATTCGACGACGATCTGAGAATGCTGATGGGTGACGAAATTCAAAAAGTTAATGAGAACTATGAACTTGAATACATCCAGGTTAATACAGGCTCAAAACTTATTCCCAATGCAGTTGTCAAAATAAATTATAACGGCAAAATTTATTCGGAGTCAGCAACTGGCGACGGACCTGTCGACGCCGTATTCAATGCAATTGAACGTGCCCTTTCTATTAATTCAGAAGTGGAATCATACCAGGTGCGTTCTGTCACTTCCGGACGCGAAGCCATGGGTGAAGTGATTATAAGGATTCGGAGCGGTAACAAATCGTTCATTGGGCGAGGCATTTCGACCGATATTATTGAAGCCAGTGCAAAAGCTTATTTAAATGCATTGAATCAGAAAGAAAAATATTTTAGACAAACGTCTATCAAAAATAAAGAATCAATTTCAGAAGTAATTTAAAAAGGGTATAAATTATGGGTATGACTATAACCGAAAAAATAATGGCTAAATCATCAGGTAAAAAAAGAGTAGAGCCCGGTGAAAGTATCTGGCTTAATGTGGATGTCTTGATGACGCACGATGTGTGTGGACCTCCTACTATTGAAATCTGGAAACGTGAATTCGGCGATAAAGCAAAAATATGGGATAAAGATAAACTGGTCATCTTTCCCGACCATTATATTTTTACTAAAAACCCTCAGGCAAATCGTAACGTCAATATTCTGAGAGAATTTGCCAGTGAATATAATGTACCAAATTATTACGACGTTGGTACTGATCGTTATAAAGGTGTTTGTCACATTGCGCTTGCCGAAGAAGGATATAATCTACCCGGCACGGTTTTATTCGGAACCGACTCACATACATGCACTTCAGGTGCCTTTGGAATGTTTTCCACTGGAGTAGGAAATACAGACGCCGCATTTATCCTTGGTACAGGCAAAATTTGGGAAAAAGTACCCGAATCACTCAAATTTATTTTTGAAGGTAATATGCCAGAATATCTGACTGCCAAAGATTTGATCTTAATGATACTTGGTGATATTACTACCGATGGCGGCACATATAAAGCTTTAGAATTCGACGGCGAAGCTATCTTCTCGATGCAGATGGACGAAAGAATGACTTTAACGAATATGGCAATCGAAGCCGGCGCTATGAATGGCATAATTAAAGCAGATGAAATTACAGAAAAATATGTAAGAGAAAGAACCGATAAACCGTACGAAATTTTTGAAAGCGATCCCGACGCAAAATATCGAGAAACATATCGTTATCAAGTAAATAAAATCGAACCATTGGTCGCAAAACCACATAGCCCTGATAATAGAGATACGGTCAGAAATGTTGCGGGCAGAAAACTTACCAAGTGTTACATCGGCTCGTGCACTGGCGGTAAACTCACCGATTTTTATAATGCTGCTAAAATTATTTTCGGTAATGAAGTTAAAGTTCCTACTTTCGTTGTCCCGGGTAGCACTTACGTTGCCCGGCAACTCGAAGTGGAAACCATCAACGGAATTACATTGAAAGAAATATTCGAGAAAGCAGGGTGTGTAGTTGCACAATCATCGTGTGCTGCATGCCTCGGAGGACCTGTAGATACTGTAGGAAGAGCTACTGACGGTGAAGTAGTAATTTCAACTACAAACAGAAATTTCCCGGGCAGAATGGGCAGCAAAAAATCAGAAGTCTATCTTGCATCGCCTTTAACTGTTGCAGCCTCAGCAATCACAGGTTTTATAACCGACCCGAGAGAATTTTTATAAAATAATTTTAGAGAATTAAAATGGAAAAAATAATAAAAGGCAGAGCATTTGTACTTGGAGACAACATCGACACCGACCAGATTATTCCCGCCGAGCATCTGGTCTATAGTTTAAGCGACCCGGAGGAGGCGAAAAATTATGGTCGATTTGCACTTTCCGGAGTCCCGTTAAATCAATCCGGGTTACCTAAAGGTGGAATTCCTTTTGTCGAAGAAAATCAGTATCTGACCAAATATCAGATTATAATTGGCGGGTCAAATTTTGGATGTGGATCTTCGCGCGAGCACGCACCTTTTGCGCTTCAAGTGGCAGGTGCTAAAGCAATTGTTGCTGAATCTTATGCGCGAATATTTTATCGTAATTGTGTCGATGGCGGTTTTGTTGTGCCGTATGAAACATTAGAAAAACTCAACGATAAAATTGAAACAGGCGACCAACTTGAGCTCGACCTTAATGAGAATATACTGAGAAATTTGTCGAAAAACGAAACATATAAACTTCGACCGCTTGGCGATATTTTACCGATCATTGAAGCGGGAAATATTTTCGAATATGCCCGCCAAAATAATATGATTTAAACTAAGAGGATGAAATTATGTTAATAGAAATATTTGATACAACATTACGCGACGGAACACAGGGCGAAGGTGTAAACCTATCGGTTCAGGATAAGCTCCTGATTGCTAAAAAACTCGATGAGTTCAGAATCGATATCATTGAAGGAGGTTGGCCAGGCAGCAATCCAAAGGACGAGGAATTTTTCAAAAAGGCAAAAGAATTGGACCTCCGTCATGCTCAGCTGTGTTCCTTCGGCTCGACTGCCAGATCAGTTAAGAACGTTGATTCGGACAATAATTTGAATTCTCTAATTAATTCTGAAACGCCGATTGTTACTATTTTTGGAAAAACCTGGAAACTTCACTCCGAAAAAGGTCTGGGTTTGACCGACTCGGAGAACGAGGAGCTGATTTATAAATCCGTCAAATATTTGAAATCGCACGATAGAAGGGTAATATTCGATGCAGAACATTTTTTTGATGGTTATAAAGATAACCCAGAATTTGCGCTTAAAATGCTCGAGGCGGCTGTAGAAGGAGGTGCAGATACTCTGGTATTATGCGATACAAATGGAGGTACAATACCTGAAGAGGTATATGAAATTACAAAAACTGTAAAGGAAAAATTTGACGTTAAAATTGGCATTCATACGCATAACGACTCTGAACTTGCAGTAGCAAATTCACTGGCTGCTGTTAGGGCTGGAGCTTGTCATGTACAGGGTACAATTAACGGAGTGGGTGAACGATGCGGTAATGCAAATCTCTGCAGTATCATACCAAACCTGATTTTAAAAATGAAATATGACACAAACCAGAAATCAAATCTATCTAACTTAACCTCTGTATCTAATTATGTTTATGAAATAATGAATCTCCATCCGAATACAAGAGCAGCATTTACAGGCAAATCCGCTTTTGCACACAAAGGTGGAGTTCACGTAAGCGCAGTTATGAAAGAAAGCAGAATGTATGAACATATTGACCCTGAATTGGTAGGAAACAAACAGCGAGTTCTTGTTTCAGATTTATCGGGTCAGAGTAATGTCCGTTATAAAGCTAAAGAAGTAGGAGTAGACATCGGCGAGGATAATGAACTGAGCAAAAAAATTGTCAATCATATAAAAGCGCTTGAATACAACGGATATCAATTCGACGGCGCTGAAGCATCTTTTGAATTGTTGCTCAGAGCCGAAACCAATGAATTTTCGCCATTCTTTAAGGTGCTCGATTCGAAAGTAAACGTCTTTTACGACGAGGAAGGTCATTCGAATGCCGAAGCTGTTCTTAAAATCGAAGTCAATGGAGAAATTGAACATACTGCATCCGATGGTGATGGCCCTGTAAATGCGCTCGACAAAGCTCTGCGTAAAGCGCTTATCAGATTTTATCCTGAAGTTGCCAACATAAAATTAGTTGACTACAAAGTTAGAGTTCTCGACGAAAAAGAAGGTACAGCCGCTAAAGTAAGAGTTATGATTGAATCGAGTGACGGCATAGATACGTGGGGAACGGTAGGGGTTTCTACTAATATTATTGAAGCAAGCTTCAAAGCCCTGAGCGACAGTATAAATTATAAGCTCTTTCAATATAACAAAAACAAAGAATTGACCGTTAAGTAATTCTATTAGGGAGAGGGAAATAAGCCTTCTTCGGGCTTATTTTCCGTTTAATTCTGAAAGTTCTTTCGAACGTTGTTCTGCTTTCAATATCGCATTGGCAAAAATTTCGTAGAATCGATTATCATTCAAAGTTTTTAGAGCTGCTTCGGTCGTACCTCCTTTTGAAGCAACTTTATTAATAAGTACGTCGAGTTCGGTATCCGAATTATTCATTACATGAAAGGCTCCGTGCATAGTATGCATTACTAATAAATTTGCCAGACTTTCATCAAATCCCATCTTCTTTGCAGTTTCAGTCATTATTTTAACAATATAATAAAAATACGCAGGACCACTGCCGCTCAGTGCTGTTACGCCGTCCATCAGATTCTCATCTTCAATCATAAAAGTTCTACCGGTCGTATTGAGCAGGTTTTCCACCGTTGAAAGATGATGTACATTTGTCTCTGGAGTGGGAATGTAAACCGTAATACCCATACCGAATTGAGCGGGCATATTCGGCATGGCTCTGACGATGAATTTATGCTCAAGTTTTTCCTTAAGTGTAGCTAACCTTACTCCGGCTAAGATCGATATCAATAATGTTTCCGTGGGTATTTTACCTCTTAAACTTTGAGCTACTCCAGTAAAATCCTGAGGTTTTACGGAAAGTATTAATACGTCGCTCTTTAATGATTCATTTGATATTTGAGAGGTTACTTTGCCTAATTCTAATGAATTTAATTCTGCTGCGTGGTTGTCGTCCTTAGCAATTAATGTGAGATCTTCAAAATTAGTTTTGTGATATTGTAAAAAAGCACGGGCATAAGTCAAACCCATATTACCGCAGCCGAGTATTGTAATTTTCATTTTACTACCGTGAAAATAATTTATAGGCGTAAATTTAGTAATTATTAAAGAAATTTTATAATTTTGTAACTCTTAAAATTACTAATGATTCAAAATAGAAGAAAAATCTATCTATATATTGCATTTTATAGAAAAGCGTTCTATATTTGATGCTCGCTTTTTGACTTTATGTGGATAGATATATCTGGGCGGACGCCGGAGTTGGAGAGCCGGGGCGGACTGTAAATCCGTTGGCG
>DYLP01000014.1 GCA_020722005.1 Melioribacter roseus | reverse complement strand
CTTTTATCAATTTTTAATAAACTTAATCAATTTCTAATGACAATTTTGGGATAAATTTTACCAGCAAGTCCATCCGCCGTCGACTACCAGATTAGCGCCTGTCATATATTCCGAAGCATCGCTTGCCAGGAATATCAACGCTCCCCAGTAATCGTTGCGTTTAGCCATTCTTCCGAGTGGCGTTCTTGAAGAGTATTTTTCAATAAAGAATTCATCCTGATTGTTTTCAACTCCTCCAGGAGTAAGTGTATTAACGCGAACACCTCTGTGACCCCAATATGCAGCGAGATACTTCGTAAACATAACCACCCCACCTTTTGTAACCGAATAAGCGGGAGGTTTATGAAAAGACTGGATACCTTCCTTATCGCGATAAAGAGATTGGTCTGGAGCGACAATTCCATATGTCGAGGCAATATTAATAATGCTTCCTCTGCCTCTTTCTGCCATTGGAGTGCCAAGTATCTGAGACGTAAGGAAAATTCCCGTTAGATTTACATCGAGAGATTTTTGCCACAATTCAAGCGGATAATTTTCGAATTTTGATTCTTCAGCAGCAGCTTTCGGATTTTCGAACATATCATTGATAGCTGCATTGTTTACAAGTACATCGATTTGTCCAAATTTTTGAAGGATTAAATCTCTTGCTTTTTTAATCGACTTCGGATTAGTTACATCCATTCCCAGCCCGACGGAATTGAAGGATAAATCTTTAGCAAATTCCGATGCCGCTTCGCCATCGATATCCGTAACAACAACCGTTGCGCCTGCTGAGGATAAAGCTTTGCAGTGTTCTCTTCCAAGTAATCCGAGAGCTCCGGTTACAACTGCAATTTTATTTTCGAGCGTAAACAACTTCATGATTCACTCATTTTTTTGACACTGGTTTCATATTAAAATTATCCGTTTTTCTGAAAACTGGTTCGATGGGTTTGCCTCTGAGGAGCGATTTGAGATTGTTGCCTTCTATAGCTTTCTTAAGGAGCGCCAATGATTCTTCCAGAGCCTGAAGCGTATAATCGATATCTTCGTCTGTATGCGAAAAGCTAATATTGTGAAATCCTTGCCAGAGCACTCCGCGTTTAATCATTTCCTGTTGCATAAAGGATTTTTGCAAAAGTGGGTCACCTCCTTTCGGATCGAACGTTGCCAAAGAACGCCAGTTATAACCAATTGCTTTCGTTGAATCGAGACCGAGTTTTGTTGCAATTTCATTGTATCCGTCTTTAATTTTTTTGCCCTGTTTATCGAGATACGATATCACATTTTTATCTTTAATTTCTTCTATTGTGGCTTTAGCTGCCGCCAGCGAAAGCGCTTCTCCTCCGAAAGTCGTATAGAAAAATACATCTTCTTCAGCCAGACTCATTATTTCTTTTTTACCAGTTAAAATTGCAATCGGCATTCCATTGGCAACTGCTTTTGAATAAGTTGCCAGGTCAGGAGTAATACCGAAATATTCTTGCGCTCCTCCTAAAGCCATACGAAAACCAGTCCACATTTCGTCGAAGATTAACACAATTCCTTTTTCATTGCATATTTCCGCAACTTTATGCAGGAAATTGTCTTTCGGTTCCTGAAAGACTACGGGTTCGAGTATAACTGCAGCTGTATCGTCGTCGATTGAATCCTTCAGCGAATCGATATTGTTGTAATCAAAAGTAAAAGTTAATTTTTGGACTTCTTCAGGAATGCCATAATTACGCGCAGTAACCGCAGCATACCAGTCATGCCAGCCATGATAGCCGCAACAGAGAATTTTGTTTTTACCTGTATAAGCCCGTGCAAGGCGAACTGCGGCGCTCGTAACGTCCGCACCTGCTTTACTGTATTTTACAGAGTCGGCATTCGGAATAATATCCCGTATCATTTCTGCCACTTCCACTTCAAGCGGATGCATCATCGAAAATGTAATTCCGTCTTCTAATTGCTTTTTAATAGCCTCGTCCACTCTGGGATTCGCATAGCCGAGCGACAAGGGACCAACCCCCATTAAAAAATCGATATACTCGTTACCATCCACATCCCAGACGTGTGAACCTTTTCCTTTAACAAGATACTTGGGCGCTACGCCATTAATCCATTGCGTGGGACCCTTGGCTAAAGTTTGAGTAACCGATGGAATCAAACCGAGCGCCCTTTTGTAAAGCTCATTCGATTTGGTTATAACCGGATAGTCATTATCAAGACTTATTTTGTTTGCCATAATTCAATGTTCCGTTTTTTTATTAATTGCCATTTTATATTCATCGATATTTTTCAACTCCTCAAGATGATTTTCGTACCAGTACTTGCCGACATATTTTTGATTTATTTTTTTAATATCGGGTTTTCTTTCGAGCAAAACGAGAATATCATTTATACTGAAATCCGATTTGATCGGATAAAGTTCTTCGAAAATTCTTTTTATAAAAAGATAATCCTCCTCATAATCGATCGTCCAGCGCATTGTAGTCGAATAATTCAATCCAGTTTCCCAAACTACATTTCCAATTTTGAACAGACCGGGATTTCCCCAGAAATAGGGTGTAGTGTGTTCGCGCTCGTAATTTTTATGTGCTTCTCGCCAGGCTTTTTCGAGCGCTTCAATCGACATTATTTCGACGTCGTTACCATCGGGGTATGTAGCAGGATGAAGATTGCTAGCGTAATCGTAATCGCCATCAGAAAAGAATTTCAACACCTTGTCGATAATTGCAGGATCAATTAGAGGACAATCAGATGGAATTTTAACAACCGCTTCGGCTCCGTATTTAATTCCTGCTTTATAATGCCTATCGAGAAGATCGGTCAAGTGCCCACGGAAGCATTTTACCTTTAAATCGCGACACAAATTTTCGATCGGGTCGTCTTCTTTCTGGATAGACGTTGCTACGACTATTTCATCTGTCATAATCGATCTTCCCACCCGTTCGATCATTCTTTCAAGCAAAGGTTTGCCGAGCACCGGCAGCATCACTTTGCCGGGAAGTCGAGTCGAAGTCATTCGAGCCTGTATAACAGTGACTATTTTCATGCCGTAATCAAGTCAAAAATCTGATGAATATCATTTAATGAATCCCGGGACGACTCGATATAATGGAGACCCAATTTTGCTATTCTTTCCGCCGATGTGCCATTGTTCTGAATTGGCATCAATCTTTTCAACTCTTCTATATCAAATGACGAATAAACTTCTTTCCCAAGTGCCAGACCGATATAAACGACCGAAGAATATTTTGTAATCAGCACATCACAATTGGCAATCATATGATTTGTGTTTGCATTGTGATAGACCAGCGCTCCGGGAGCGTATTTATTAATTTCCCGTGTTGCTCTCTCCACATTTTCATTCGGGTGAAGTTTGAAAATTAACTGCCTACCGTTTGCAATCTCCACGCATTTCTTAATAAACTTTTTTCTGTTTTCGTATTTAAATGTTTCCCTCGTATCGGAAGTGGCGACAAGTACATAATTTTTATGAGGAAAATCGTTATTCAAAAATTCCTTCGCGTTGTCGAAGTTAGGAATTCCAGTTACGAAAATTTTGTTCGGGTCGGCGCCTTTACGTACAAATAATTCTTTATACCCTTCGGAAGCTACACAGAAAATATCGTACAGATTAGACATCCCCATTGTGGAAGTGCTTGCTATCCATCTCGGTAAATTAAAATATTTTACCAGATAGAATGCAAAATTCTCGGGGTCGGTCATTCCTTCCTGCACAAGAATCAATTTTTTATTTCTGATGTTTTTGGGCACAACTAGATCGGCACATGTATAAACAAGATCGTAGTGATGCAACTTCCCTTTATAATCGATTTTAAGATTATTGCTTTCGAGGTATTCAAGTGTCATCTTCTTGAAATTCCCTCCGAGTATCGTAAAATCGAGTATTCCTCTGGAAGCAAACCATCCAATGTATCCGTCGTCGTAAAATGGAGTAAAATTACAATCGTAATCTTCGAAATACTTCGATATTTTGTGCATCATTGTTGTTTGATTGAGAGAACCACCGATGAAGAGTACCTTCTTTTTCATATTGAATTATCTTTATTTGAGAAAATACAAAACTGGCAAAAATATTTTTATTTTATATTAAGAAAAAGTTAGATAACTGTTATCAAATTGTTAAGTCGTTAATTTCATTATTTCTTCATCCGAATTTAGTCAAATTCCGTTTAAGCATCAAAAAGAATACTTAATTTTTACTTAACATTACGATAAAATTCTCTTAATACTAGATGGTTAAATTTACTGCAAATAAATTAATTCTTTTATGAAAATAGCCCATATCTCAGACTTACATTTAAACAGGAAATTCAGAAGACAGAATTTAGAGAAAACCGAGAGGTTAATTGAATTTGCTCTCAATAATTTCGCAGACCATATCGTAATAACAGGCGATATATCGGACAATTCGAACGAAAGAGATTTTGCAGATTTGAGAGATTTATTAATAAAGTATGATCTATTTCGTGCGGACAAAGTATCTCTTGTAATTGGGAATCATGATATATTCGGTGGCGTTGAGCTTGCCTCGGATATAATCAAATTTCCTTCCCGCTGTGAAAAAACAAATTACGAACTGAAAGTAGAAATATTTTGCGAATACTTCAGTAACCTATTCGAATCGACCGTTACTGTATATGAGGGAAAACGTTTCCCTTATTTGAAAATTATCAACGATATAGCTTTAATCGGTATAAATTCGGTCGATAATTATTCCAAACTGAAAAATCCTTTTGCATCCAACGGGAAAGTAAAAAAATCGGACCGTGAAGAAATCGACCTGCTGTTGTCCGCTGAAGAGATGAAAAACAGGGAAAAGATAGTATTAATTCATCACCATTTCTATAAAAATTCAGAAGCAAGTAAGAGTTCTGAAAAATCAATCTGGAATCGTATTGAAAGTCATACAATGAAACTTAGAGGCAAAAAGAAATTGTTGTCGCTTTTCAAGAGGCATGGCGTTCGGATAATAATGCACGGGCACAGTCATGATATGAAAATCTACGAGCGTAAAGGAATTGTAATACTAAACGCAGGCGCATCAATCGACAATACCCATTCTTCACTCTTCTTCGTTGACATTGAACCGGGCAACCTCAATATAAGCTCCGAAATTTTGCCGCCCATGAACGTCAGGATGTCGGATTACTATCAAGAACCAATAGCAATTTAAACTGGAATGTAATTCTTACAAAAGAGAAGATTATTTTCTCAATATAAAATAATCGTCGATACTGACTCTAATTAACTGCTTTATACTCCATTTCTCGATTCAAAACCTAAATTCAATTTCACAAATATTTTGCTCTTCACTGGCATAATTTATGTTTTCTCTTTATTTAATTTACGAGGAGGCTATGCGTATTACATTCAAAGGCGGGGTTCATCCGACTGAGATGAAAGAACTTAGTTTGGAAAAAGCATTCGAATTTTTACCCATTCCTAATCAAATCTATCTACCGCTTTCTCAGCATGCAGGTAAGCCAGCGCGTTTAATAAAAAAGAAGGGCGACACTGTAAAAAAAGGCGAAATGATTGCCGAACCCGACGGTTTTATATCAGCCCCGGTACATTCGCCTATCACAGGCATAATTAACAGAGTGAGTTCGATAACCACATTAAATAGAACGCGAACAAATGCAGTTATCATCAATCGTAACGATAATGATGAAGAAGATTTTATGGTACCTCTGAATACCGAATCAGTGACACGTCAAGAAATAATAGAACGAGTTAAACTTGCAGGGATTGTAGGACAGGGAGGCGCCGCATTCCCTACTTATGTGAAATTATCACCTCCGTCGGATAAAAAGATAGATTACGTTATTATCAATGCTTGCGAATGCGAGCCTTACCTTACAAGAGACTTTCGCTTACTTCTTGAAAAGACGGTAGAATTAATTGCTGGACTAAAATTAATTCTTAAAGCTACCGGTGTTTCAACCGGAATCATCGGTATTGAGGACAACAAACCCGAAGCAATAAAAAAATTGAGTTCTCACTTAAAGGAAGAAAAAAATATTTTTCTCAAAGTATTAAAAACAAAATATCCACAGGGTGCAGAAAAAATGCTGATAAAGGCAGTAACGGGAAGAGAAGTACCTCCGGGCAAACTGCCTTTTGATGTCGGTTGTATTATTCAGAATGTCGGTACTGCAATTTTAGTCTATTACTCGGTAGCAAAGGGCGAGCCCCAAATTAACGCTTTTTTAACCGTATCCGGACTCGGTATTAACAACCCCAAAAATCTTGTTGTGCCGATAGGAACGCCATTAAAAAATATTATCGATTATTGTGGCGGTCTAAAAGAAACCGCAAGAAAAATTATCGCAGGCGGTCCGATGATGGGATATGCTCAATTTGATTTGAATTCTCCTGTTTCAAAAGCTACCTCTGGAATACTGGTTCTAACTGAAAAAGAAGCATCCAGAACAAAAGAAAGTAATTGTCTTAATTGTGGTAAATGTTTATCTGTTTGTCCGCTCAATCTTGCTCCGACACGTTTATACAAACTTACCAGATTCAGCAAATTCGAAGAAGCAATCGATATGGGAATACAATCCTGCATGGAATGCGGAACATGCGCTTACAACTGTCCTGCAGGAATTCCGCTTGTACAATGGATTCGTTTTGGCAAACTAAAATCGTTAGCTTTGCTCAAACAAAGGACAAATTAAACAAGATAAATCAATGTCAAATTTGGAAAATCAATCGGTTAATTTAATCCCGAAATTAGAACTCAGCAGTTCGCCACACATTCATTCCAGATATACCACGCAACAGGTAATGTGGCTGGTAAATTTATCGTTGGTGCCAGTTATAATATCGGCAGTAATTTTTTTCGGACTTTATCAATTAATTGTAATTGGCGTAAGTTGCGCCTCGGCAATTATATCCGAAGCGATAGTAAAAAAAATAAGGGGCGCTGAAATTACGATTTATGACGGCAGCGCATTTTTAACAGGATTATTGCTTGGTTTAATTATACCTCCGAATTTTTCATTAACCGCGACAGCCATCGGCTCGGCATTTGCAATAATCATTGGGAAAGAATTATTTGGAGGACTAGGATACAATATCTTTAATCCTGCATTGATAGGAAGAGCATTTCTTCAGGCGGCATATCCCGTCGCAATGACGACATGGAGCAAACCGAATTTTGCAGTCGATACCGTCACCTCCGCCACACCATTAGCTGCATTTAAATTCGATAAAATAGTAACCGAAATTAAACCTTTGATAATCGGTAACGTCGGCGGTTCAATAGGAGAAACATCTGCCCTGGCAATAATCATAGGAGGCATTTTTTTAATTGGGATTAAAATTGTAAACTGGCGAATTCCATTATCGATGATTCTTAGTTTGCTCTTTTTCAGCTCCATCTTCTGGTTTATCGATCCATTAAAATATCCTAATCCTCTGTTTCATCTTTTCAGCGGTGGATTTCTATTGGGCGCATTCTTCATGGCAACGGATTGGGTTACTTCTCCTTATACTTCCACGGGCATGTGGATTTATGGTCTGTTAATTTCATTGATAATTGTAGTAATACGACTTTTTGGAGGCCTACCGGAAGGTGTTATGTACAGCATCTTAATAATGAACGCCTTTGTACCGCTTATAAATAAATTCACACACCCGAAAATTTTCGGGGAGGGAAAATGAACAACAGCATTAAAATGATTATTGTGCTTACTTCAATTGCTCTCGTATCGGGCGTCGTTTTGTCGGGAGTTTCGAACTGGGCAGCTCCGCATATCGAGTCTAACAGAATAGCCGAAACCGAAGCCGCTATTTATCTGGTACATAATAATGCCAGAAGCTACAAGAAAATCGAAACGGAATTCGGCAAAGTCTATAAAGTTTATGATGAAGAAGGTATTCCAATAGGGTATTCTATTGTATCTGAAGGCAACGGATTTCAGGGAAAGATTAGATTAATGATAGGGGTCGACACGGCATTGACAAAGATTACAGCAATCGAAATTTTAGAACAAGTCGAAACGCCCGGACTCGGGTCCCGTATCACAGAAGACGAATTTAAAAATCAATTTAGAAATTTATCTGCTCAGCCTTCCGTAAATTGGGTTAAAGGTAAAACGCCGGAAAAGCCAAATGAAATAGAAGCGATTACCGGAGCTACAATATCATCCAAATCCGTTTGCGCCATCATTAACGATGTATTACAAAAAGCAAGGATCGAAAAACAATCGAATAAATTATGAAAAAACAAATTTCATACTGGAAAGAATTTTCTAAAGGATTATGGGAAATTAATCCAACTTTCAAGCAGGTGCTTGGAATGTGTCCCACACTTGCTGTTACCGTCTCGGCGATCAACGGAGTGGCAATGGCGCTGGCAACTACCTTTGTACTTATCTTTTCGAGCATGCTGATTTCAACGATTAGAAAATTGGTCCCCAGCCAGGTTCGTATAGCAGCATACATTGTTATCATAGCAACATTTGTAACGATAGCCGACTTTGTTATGAAAGCAAAATTTCCCGAATTGAGCAAAGCTCTCGGTCCTTTTGTCCCTTTAATTGTAGTAAACTGTGTGATTTTAGGCCGGGCTGAAGCTTTTGCTTCTAAAAACAATCCCCTTCGTTCGTTGCTCGATGCACTCGGTAACGGTACTGGTTTTTTGATTGCACTTACTTTAATGGGCAGCATTCGCGAATTATTAGGCAACAGAACTATTTTCGGTTACCAATTATTGCCCGAATCATTTCAGCCTTTATTAATTATGATATTGCCGGCCGGAGCTTTTATTACACTCGGATTAATGATGGGACTTGCTAACATTTATATGAATAAAAAGAAAAAGTCCGAGATCGATTCCGTTATATCAAAATACAAAGAAAGCAAAGCAACTTTCGAGGAGAGTAAAGCTTAATGGAACTTTTGATTATTTTCATATCGGCGGCAATAGTTAACAATTTTGTGCTTTCGCTCTTTCTGGGTATTTGTCCTTTTATCGGCGTTTCGAATAAAATTTCGTCTTCGCTGTCGATGGGAATGGCTACGACTTTTGTTATGGTTATTACTGCTGTAGTAAGCTGGATTCTTTATTTCAAAATATTGCTTCCTTATAATCTCAAATTTCTTCAGATACCCTCGTTCATATTGGTTATTGCTTCTCTTGTACAGTTCGTAGAGATGGTAATCAAGAAGGTAAGTCAACCGATTTATCGATCGCTCGGCATTTTCCTCCCTCTGATTACAACGAATTGTGCTATATTGGGTCTCGCTTTATTATTGTCGATGAGAAATTATTCGTTTTGGGAGAGCATCTTTTTTGGACTTGGAGCGGGCGCTGGATTTACGATGGCATTGGTTATAATGGCCGGTATACGTGAAGAACTCGAAATGGCAGACGTGCCCGAAGCATTTAAAGGCGCTCCAATCACTCTAATTACAGCCGGACTTCTTGCTCTGGCATTTATGGGATTTGCAGGAATGATTTAAATGAAAAAGTCTCTTGCCATATTGATCTTATTTATGCTTGCCTGTTCGGAAAACACAACTTACAAGCGCACAACTATTGTAATGGGAAGCACGTTAGAAATTCAAGTGCGCGGGGTTAATGAAGTTAAAGCTAATAAAGCTATTACAGAAGCTTTTGAAGAGGCACGTCGCATCGATACCCTCTTTTCTACGTATATCGACGGAAATCCAATGTGGAAAATAAATAACACAGTTGCTGATGAAATTATAATCGAACGCGAGATATTTTATGTGATGAGAAGATGCGATAAATTTTGGAAACTAACCAACGGAGCTTTTGATCCGACGATTGCAAATCTAGGCTTGCTTTACGGCTTCGACAGCGACTCTGACAATTATCGTATACCTTCAGAAGAAGAAATTCAAAAAGCTCTTGCGAATTCCGGCTGGAAACATATTACACTCCGCGAACCGAATATTCTTATCAAACCTGCAGGAATCAAAATCAACTTTAACTCCTGCATTCCCGGCTACACTGCCGATAGAATTGCAAACCTGCTTTCTAATTTCGGCATTAAAGAATATCTGATTAACGTGGGCGGCGAAATCTTTGCCAGGGGAAAAGATTGGAAAGTGGGAATTCAACATCCTCGAAAACCCAACGAGCTGTTGACAGCCATTAAAGTCGACGACTACGGAGTGGCAACTTCCGGCGATTATGAAAAATATATCGATTCAAACGGCAAAAGAATTACACATATTTTTAATCCATTGACGGGCAAGCCTGCAGATGAATGCGAATCCGTTACGGTAATCGCACCGGATGCAATGACCGCCGACGCTCTATCGACTGCACTTTTTGCAATGAAAATTGAAGAAGCTTTGAAATTAATTAACTCACTCAAAAATACGGAAGCCATAATTGTCGACTCCTCAGGTACAATCCACAAATCTCATAATTTTGATAACTATATCGTGAGGGAATAATGGACTCGATATTGATAATAGCACTGGCAACCATGGGAGGACTCGGATTTATTTTTGCCGGAGGACTAGCATTTGCCGATAAAAAATTGAGAGTGGAAGAAAATCCGCTAATTGCAAAAGTAAACGAACTCCTTCCCAATGCAAATTGTGGAGCCTGCGGCAATGCCGGTTGTTACGATTTTGCGTTTAAAGTAGTGAATGATAAAGCTGCACCAATTTCTTGTCCAGTATGCGATGAGGAAACTGCGTCTGAAATTGCACGTTTGGTAGGCAGCGATGTAGGGAATACTGTTAAATATTTACCCAGAATTTTATGCCGTGGCGGAGTCGACAAAGCAAAGAGCAAAGACGTTTTTTATGCAGGTCCTTCAAGTTGCGCTTTGATGGAAATTGTATCAGGCGGCAATAAAAAATGTAGTTATGGATGTCTCGGCGGTGGCGATTGCGTCAATGCTTGCAAATTCAATGCAATTTACATGAGTGAGGACAAACTACCGGTTATTATTGAAGAATTGTGTAAAGGGTGTGGATTATGTGCTCAAGCCTGCCCACTTGGAATAATCGAGATGCATCCTGCAGACAGAGATTTATTCGTTTATTGCAAAAATCACGACGATCCGAAAACTTCGAAAGAGAATTGCTCGGCTGCATGTATTGGCTGTGGCATCTGTTCGCGTAATTCAAACGGTGCAATTGAAATTATCGACAACCTCGCAGTAATTCATTACGAATTATTGAACTCGCTTGAAATTCCGATTGAAAAGTGTCCAACTCACGCCATAAATAAAGTAGAAAAAGTAACGACGTCGACTAATTGAAATGAAAGAAGAATTTATAGTTGAAGAAGGTATTGTTTTGCAGTCGCTGGGAAAATATTCGGAGATAATTTTAGAGAATGCTACCAACTGCCACGAATGTTCCGCCCGTTTAATTTGCAAGTCCAGAGGTGACACTACAAAGATTATTACAGCTCACGACCCTTTCGGAGCAAGGCCAGGCGACAAAGTTAAAATTGCAATCGGCGGTTCGACTATACTCAAATCGGCTTTTCTTCTTTATGGTCTTCCGGTTTTGATTTTTATAATTAGTATAACTGCGGCATACTCATTAGAATTTATGTACCCGAGCAACGAGTTCATGTCCTTCGTTATAGCAATATTAATTACCGGTATTTACTACACGCTTTTTTCATTCGCTTCAAAAAAATTTTTCCGATTCTCAAATCCCAAAATAATTTCCATATTTAGAACCGACTTAAACAATTAAATTTTTTTTATGAGAAGCATAACAGCCACTATAAAACTGACCGTCGAAGAAATCAAAAAGGGCAATTGAAATCCGTATGCATCCCACAGCAGTCCCGTAAAAAACGACCCGCTTAAAATTCCGAGACTCATCATACCATTCAACAATCCAATAGCCGAACCTTTAAATGACGGGTCAACCAGATCGTTTATCCAGGCTTTAATTATACCTTCTGTAGAAGCCGAATAAATGCCATAGAGTGCAAAACAAAACCAGATAACAATAATCGATTGATAGAAAGCAAAAATCAGATAGACAAACGAAAAGATCATTAAACCGGCTGAGATAATATATTTCTTACCAATTCTATCCGAGATTATTCCAAGCGGATATGACATCAAAGAATAGACGATATTAAAAAAGACATAACCGGCAATTGCCAGAGTATCAGACTTTGCTATCTCCTGTGAACGTAGAATCAGAAATACATCGCTGCTATTGACTATCGAAAACAGGGTTATCATGAAAACCACATATTTATAATTTTTCGGAGCGGATTTCCAGAACAGAAGGAATGTTTTCCGGCTTCCGATTTTGGCAGGCGGTGTCTTAACTTCTTTTACAAGAAACGTAAATCCTATTGCGAACAAAGAAGGCAAAAAAGCCACAAGATAAACCAATATATAATTTGAAGGGTAAAAATAAAGAAGAACCATTGCAATAAGAGGACCTGCAACAGCGCCCAGAGTATCCATCGAGCGATGAAATCCAAAAACTCTTCCGGAATTGTTTTCGTTCGAATAACTGCCGAGTAATGCATCTCTGGGTGAAGTTCTGATTCCCTTGCCAATTCTATCTACAATTCTTGAAACAAATACCGCAGGAATATACGGTAAAATTCCAGGTATAGATTTGAATAAACCCGACAGTCCGTAACCTGTTTGCACGAATATTTTTCGCCTGCCGATCTTATCCGAAAGGACACCGAAATATCCTTTCATAAATCCCGCTGTTATTTCTGCCAGACCTTCAATAAGTCCCACTACAGCCATCGAAGAACCAAGTACGGCGGTCAAAAAGAGAGGCGTTACCGGATAGAGCATTTCGCTGGCAAAATCCGTAAAAAAACTGATAAAGCCGAGAACTATAACCGAACGTGGTATTTTTTTGAACATTTTACTTCCTGCTTAAAAATTCAGAAGAAATATATCTTTTTAGTTGACAATTTGGAAATAACTTATAACATTATGATGTGATGTTAAAGCTATCTAAAATTTCGTCGCATTATCAACCGCATAAATCCAATCCAATCAGATAATAGGAGGATAAATGGAGTTTTTCGAATTGCATCCCATTACACCCCAGCAAAGATTCATCAACAAAGCCGTCGACGTATTGCGCCGGGGAGGTGTGATTATTTATCCTACCGATACTGTATACGGTATCGGCTGCGACATTTTCAACCATGAAGCTCTTGAGCGAATTTATACCATAAAACAGGACTCCGGAACCAAACTCTTCAGCTTCATTTGTCCCGACCTGAAAGATATTTCGAAATACGCCAAGGTCTCGGACTATGCTTATAAAACGATGAAAAAATTGCTGCCCGGACCTTACACTTTCGTACTTCCTGCTGCAAAAGAAGTGCCTAAAAAGTTATGGACAAAAAGAAAAACCGTTGGTATAAGAATCCCTGACAACAAAGTGGCATTGTTGCTTGCAAAAGAATTGGGCAATCCGATTATTAGCACAAGCGTTACGAACAGAAAGGGAGAAATCTTATTTGACCCAGAAGAAATAAGGTTGATCTTCAACAACCAGATTGACTTAATGCTTTCCGTTGGAGCTTTAGAGGGAAAACCATCCAGCATAATTGATTTGAGCGAAGAAGAACCAGAAATAATTCGCGAAGGCGCCGGCGATATAAGTATGTTCGTCATGTAACATTTTTCACTGTCCCGGTCGAACGATCGGGACAGCTCATTTACAATCTACGCCAGACAATTCGGTCGCCTTCTTTAATGCCATACTTATCGGTAAATCCTGCATTGACTTCAACCACAAATTTTGCAGGGTCGCCCGATTGATACGACTCTTCTGAATATGGAGTTGTGTATTTATGAATTTTAACAATATTCCCTTCAGCATCTACAAATATCATATCGAGGGGAAGAATTGTATTCTTCATCCAGAATGATTGCGGGCTTTCGTGCGGGAAGACGAATAGCATCCCCTGATTTTCTGCCATATATTCGCGATACATTAATCCTGTAGCACGTTGAACATCGTCGTCGGCAATTTCCACGTCGATTTTTACAATCTGCTCTTCTTTCTTGTTGACAAACGAAAGTTCACCTTCTATTACGAACGAAAAAGCTGTCCTGTTTTTTAAAGCTCTGTTCAATTCTTCATTACCCTTATTTTTATTCATAAAAAGTCGTGGCAAATTCAATAAATAAATCAAAAAAATGATTGCTGCCAGAGCTGCAATTATCTTAATCATTTTGTTCCGACTTTGACTTTTTTTGGATTTGATTTTTACCATTTTCAATCTCTTTTTAGAATTTTAGTTCGTTTTTTTTATTCGACTTTTTAAAGGTTATAATTATATGATTCAAACCTGTCGGCACGTTTTTCTCCACAATTATATTTTTACCTGATTCCAAAATGTATTCTTTAATTAGATTTGTATCTATTGATTTATATTCGACTTTAATTGTATCACTTTCTTTACTGTACAAAAGCAATTTAATAGTGCCGTCGCTACCTTTAACAAGCAAAGGCTTTTGTTCTTTTGTCAGAATGTCGCTCGAGACTCCAAATAAATCGAAAGATGGCAGATGTGAATCTCGATTACTTTCCAGCCAATATCTGTTGAGGGACGTAATTGCAAAGTAGCAACGTTGAAATTTCAAACGGGTAATCTCCAGGCTGTAAGAATTATTTTCAGCTGGAATAATATCGATTAAATAATCGTTGCTTAAAAGTGAACTCGAATCGGGCAGGCAATAAATTGCAAAATAATTGATATCAGAAACAGTATTGGTATTTTTTTGCCATTTCAATTCTATCGAGCTCGATTTTTTTGAATATTCGGCGGTAAAAGCTGATAGGTGAAAATTGTTAAATATACCCATCCCATCAACTTTTTGTGGAATAGAAATGTTTGTAAACGATTCAATGCGGATTTCCTTAATGTTCGAGTACCGGAAAAACGCAATGCCAGCAGCGCCGATATCTCTGGAAAAATTGACCATTCTATTTATCACTCCTTTTACTTCCGGTTTATAAGCCGCTATTCCAACTACTACGTCTTTCCCGTACGATTTATTGACCCATTCGCGTGCAATTTTATCGAATGAAGTTTGGTCTTCAAAAGACCAGTAGATCTGGGGAGCAATATAATCGAGAATGCCCCTGCGCAACCATTCCCGCGAATCCTGATAAACCTGGGAATAACCTTCCCAGCCGTACATTCCGTCAAGGTTTTTGTAGATGCCAATTGGAGTGGCGCCAACTTTAACGTATGGCTTTTTTGATTTTACATTTTTATAGATCTGTTCAATCAATTCCGTCACATTGTTTCTGCGCCATTCATCGCGATTTTTATTTCTGCCATAATTGTAATAAGAAGAGTCGTCGCTAATATTGTTACCTGGATACCTTATATAATCGAGTTGAATTCCGTCAATATCATATTTTTCAATTAATTCCATAACCAGATTATTAAGATAATTTCTGACCTCCGGACGTCCTATGTCTAACCACAGTGAAGTGTTGTTTTCATCTTTATATTTTAAAATCCATTCTGGTTTTCTAACTGCAATGTGGTTTGAATCAATTGTCATAGAATTTGTAGCAAAAACCTGAACGGCATTAATCCATGCGTGAATTTCGAGTCCTCTCTTATGAGCCTCTTCTGTTGCAAAAGCAAGTACATCAAATCCCGATGAAATGTAAGGACTTGGCGGGTCGTAAGAAGAATTGAACATAACCATTCCGTTGCTTCTGACCTGGAAGTAAACCGTATTTAGTTTTTTTGCTTTTATCGAATCGAAAATTTCAATTAATGTATTTTTCTGAATATCGATGTCATACGTTGCAGGAGGCCAGTCGAGACGATGGTTTGTTGCCAGCCATACAGCGCGAGTTTCTCTTTTCGATTCTGCGGGAATTATTCCTGACACAATTAACAACAATATCAGAATTTTTTTCATTTACAATTATACTTCAAAGTATTGAAGACCATTTTTAATCGAGTTGAGTACAGCCATCTTATCGGCTTCTGCATCAATTACCAGTTTGCCCGCTTTTTCGATTAACACAAAATTAATTGAACCTTTTTTATTTTTTTTGTCACGAAGCATAATATTATAGATTGACTCGGAATTATATTTTTTCAATTTTATTTCGTCTCTGAATTCGATAATCAACGAAAGATAGTTTTCAAGATATTTATCGTTCATCAGTCCCAGCTTATTCGAAAGATGCAAAGCACATCCAATACCTGCAATTACAGCCATGCCGTGTTTGATTTTGTGATTTTGTTCGACTTCGATTGCATGTGCAAAAGTGTGCCCGAGATTTAGAATTTTTCTCAATCCGGTTTTTTCTTTTTCGTCCTTTTCAACCGTGCTTCCTTTGAACGAAACAGATTCATGGATTATTTTATTGAGAAAAGTTTCGTTATAGTCAAAAGCCTTGTGATAATTTCCTGCCACGTAATTAAAAAAATTGTCGCCAATGAGTAAACCGTATTTAATTACTTCGCCGAGCCCACACAGTATTTCTTCCCGAGGAAGAGTTTTAATAAATTCCGTATCAATCAGTACTGATTCGGGCTGATAAAACGTGCCGATAATATTTTTTGTTTGACCGTAATTGATGCCTGTTTTGCCGCCTATTGCACTGTCGACCATTGCAAGCAGAGTAGTTGGAATATGAATATAACGAATTCCTCGTGCATAAACCGAAGCTGCAAAACCACCCAGATCCCCCGTTATGCCACCTCCGACTGCTATCAATAAAGTGTTCCTTCCCATTTTTTTACGCAGCATTAAATCGAAAATTTTCTTCATGCTCTCGAAGGATTTATTTTTTTCATTAGCTTTGAATTTATATACAACTGAGATTCCTTTAACTCTTTGTAACAAATGTTTTATTTTTTCTTTGTGAAGTTCGTATACTTTCGAGTCGACTATAATTATTGAGTCATTATTTTCTGAAAGTGAACTAATTTTTGAAGCATACTTATTAAAAACGTTGTTCCCGATAAAAACGCCGTAATTTTTGGAAGGAGCATCAATGTTTATTTTTTTCATTTATTTTCCTTTGAATCTGTTGGGCAATTCTGTCAACTGTAAGACCAACAGGTCGCGAGTCGCAAACAATTGTTAAATCAGCCTGTTCATAATAATAACTTCGTTTGTCGAACAACTTATTTATTCTTTTTATAAATTCTTCCCTGCTATAATCATTCAATACAAGATCTTTGAATAGCGGTCTATCCGTTTTGTTTTTTAATCTGTTATAGAGAGTTTCTATATCTACTTTAAGATATACTACCAAGCCATGTTCCTTCATGAATTTTAAATTTTCATTAAAAGTAATTGTCCCCCCCCCGAGCGATATAATAGCATGGTCGTTATGCGATATTTCTTTCAAAAGCTGGGTTTCGACATTTCGGAAATAGGTTTCACCCTTTTTTTCGAATATATCAACTATCGACATTTCTTCCCGTTTAATTATTTCATCGTCGAGGTCAAAAAAGTCGAGACCCAGCACATTCGCCAGTATGGGACCTATCGTACTTTTGCCGCTTGCCATGAAACCTGTAAGATAAATAACCATCTTTCAAATTATCACTTTTTACTGGTTCGAAATATAAGCAACTTACGAGAAATAGTTAATCAATCAGAAAGGCATTAGTGCAACAGTATTTATGACTATGCCGATACCGAATGTTATGCCGTCGACATTTACCTTTGTAGTATACTCTTCCGGAAGCAAATAAATCCTTCCTTCATAATTCACGAATGTGTCGCTGTACTTATTTTTCAATTTAATTTCAGGGTCTCTGAAAATGATATGTCCCCTCACAGCTATCCTATCGTTTATAAAATAATCGATTCCCAGCGAAGCCTGGATTCCAAAGTCAATATTGAATCTTGCATCTTTCGTCGATACATTTAAAACGTTGCGAATCATTTTCCCAGCATAAATTCCGAATCCTCCGCCCATAAAAAACTTAAACTTATTCGACGAAAAAGGAAGTCGATAATAAATACTGAGACCAACTGGAAAGACTTTGTATCCTTCTTCGATCGATATAGCTGTTCCATTAAGGTTGAAGTCATCTCTTGTGATTGTCTTGCGAAGCATTTCGAATGCCAGAGCGAACTCGACAGATTCAGATATTCTGTAATGTATTTCTACTCCAAAGCTATAAATATCGTTTAATTCCTGATAAACAGACTTCATTTCAGTATCTGATAATTCAGAATTCAAAAACAATTTCGACGTAGTAGTATAATTGCCTGTAAATGAAATTTCCGAAATTTGAGCTTCGACGGGAATAGCCAATGCTATTAATATGATTATCAGGTGTTTCATCGAGAATAAAAATAAACCATTGAGGGAAAAATAGAAAGGATAAAAAAAGGGTGACTAAAAAGTAATTTTTCAAGAATAAACTCGTAAATAATCAGAGGAATTCACGGCTTATATAAACATTACTTTTTAGTCACCTTAGTTAAAATTATCTAAAAAATAGATGACGATTATCGACTATGTCAGCTTCCTCCTTTAATTTCTGGATCCACTGACTTAGAAAAGTATTTTTCTTTCTGTTAAGCAGTTGTATTGCCAAGCCATTCTTTTGTAGTTGATAAGTTTCGGGCGAAAATTGCGTTCTGTATTTTATGTTAATAAGATATACGCCGTTGTTGCCTTTAATTGGATTCGACCATTTATTCAGTTTGCCTTTGAGACAATATTCGGTAACCGTAAATTCTTGTCCTAATCTCGGAATTGTAGATGCAGCAGTAAATTCGCCGGTAGTATCGATACGGACTCCGCCCCATACTTCCATAGCGACTTCAGGATTGCCGTTGTCGCCTACGCGAGCACGGATTTTTTCGGCAATCGACATAGCTTTTTCGAATTTCTTTTCGCGTAAGACACGATTGCGGACAATATCTTTAACTTCGTCGAATTCTTTAAATCCTGCTTTGATTTTATCGGAAACCATTGCCACTATATAACCGGCTGGCACTTTGTAAACGTCGCTTATTTCTCCGACGTTGTTTTCGAATGCCCACTTTACAAGAGCCCTGTTACCACCAAGTCCTGGAATAAATTGACTTCCTTCATAGAATGGAGGCGTTTCAACAACGTTATAGTTCACCAATTTTGCTTCCGACTCGAAACCGTTTTCTTTCGCAATGTAGGAAAAATCGGATGCACTTTGATATAAGTCATCCAAAGACGAAGCGGACATTTGAATTCGATTAACAATTTTTTCAATTACATACTCTGTGTTTGTTTTTCCAGTTACTTTGATTATATGGTAACCGTAATTGGTTTTAACGGGTTTTTGAACCACTCCAATTTGACCTTTGAAACAGGCATCTTCGAACTCTTTTACCATTTGTCCCTTACCAAACCAACCCAGATCGCCACCACGTGACGCACTGCCAGGGTCTTGGGATTTTTCTCTGGACAGACTTGCAAAATCAGCGCCGTTTATCAATTGATTATAAATTTCGTTTGCTTTCTTCAAATCTTCGCTATCATTTGCAGATGAACGCACTAGAATATGCGAAGCTCTTACTACCGGATTGCTGCTGTTTATTTTTTCTACAATACGATATATAATGTACCCCTGACTTGTTGCAACCGGACCGATTATATCTCCTACATTGCTATTATAAATCAGGTTCTGAGCTTCAACGGGAATAGAAGTTAATGATACGGTATCTCTGGAGTAAGGTATATCGGAGTAGATTTCCACATAGGATTTAAAAGAAGCTGTATCGTCTTTCAGTTTCGCGACTATTGCTTCGAGATTATTTTTAATACCGAGCGAATCCTGCTTCGAAGGGACCCTGCGGAAAAGAACGTATTTAATTTTCCTTGCGGGTTCAATCTTGAAATCTTTTTTATTCTGTTCGTAATATTCTCTGAGTTCATCGTCTGTTACTTTAACGTCTTTATCGGGAATTATATTTGGATTCAACTGAATATAATCGGCTTTCATTTTTATGTTCTGTTTAATGAAAGCGTCTTTAATTTCCTCTTCGCTTACAATAAGAGAAGCAAAGAGATAATCCTGTAGTTTGCGTTGTTTTAATTGTTCTCTAATCAAATCTTCGTAATAGAGTACGATTTCTTTATTACGCGGATCTCTCATAGCCTGTTCATACAATTGCCTGTTGAAAGTTCCTGTTGTATCGGTAAACTGTTGTCTCAGTTCTGCGGGTGGATTAGGACCCAGCAAAGCCTCTCTTACTTCATCATCCGTGACAACTATTCCATATTCTTTAATTTTTTCGTCGATTAATTTTTGAGTAACCAGAGCATCCCACACCTGGTCTCTGAAAAAATCCATCTGGTTTTCATCAATTGATTGACCGGTAGCTTTTTCCTGGTTTTGACGGGCTCTATCAACCATATTGGAAAATTCCTGATAAGAAATACTTTCTCCATTAATCGAGCCAACGTTTTGTGAGCGCTGTCCCAGAAACTCGAGGACACGTGAATCCGAAATAACCATAAAGAGAACAAACAAACCGCCAACCAATAGGATGAACCACGGAGCTAAACTCCTCATCCGTGCCATCATAGCCATATAAGACAACCTCCGTTTTAAGAAATAAATTAATTTTAGAAGGTTAATTTAGATACACATCAACTTAAAAGCAATCATTTTATTGCCTTGAAACAATTCAAAATTTGAAAGGATCACCCAAAATTAATTTGCGATTAATTTTAAAGCGTTCTAACTTGAAGGACGATTTTTAAAGGTTTTAGACATGAAACTCGATTTTATGAACACCTGGCTGCCTTTTATCTATCTCTATGTGGGTGGCGGAATTTTCTTTTTAATGGGTTTAATAATTATCCGTAAATCCAAAGCACTCGACATGCGACAAAAACGCCATCGTTTCTGGTGGAAAGCTTTAATATTTGGGTATTTCTATTTTATGGCTCTTCATGCCTTTCTAATTATTGCCGCACTATATTTATGAGAACAATATGAATAACATTACTAATATCGGAACTCAGACCGACTGGATTGTTCTGGTCGTTTACATGATTACAATGCTCCTTTTTGGATCTTATTTCGCAAAATATAACAAAGACACAAACGATTTTTTCTTCGGCGGACGACGTTTTAGCTGGTGGCTTATCGCCATGTCAATTGTTGCCACAGGTATTAGCAGCCACAGCTTTGTTAAATATTCCGCAATGGGATTCAAATACGGCTTTTCTTCTTCAATGTCGTATATCAATGATTGGTTCTTCGTACCTCTCTTCATGTTTGGATGGTTGCCAATTATTATCTATTCAAAAATCAGGTCGATACCAGAATATTTCGAAAGAAGGTTTTCGCCCGCTGCAAGATTTCTGGTTACAATTCTTCAGCTACTCTACTTAATAGGTTACGTTGGAATTGGTTTTCTTACAATGGGAAAAGCAATATTGCCTTTGATGCCCGAATCGATGTCAATATTCGGCATAAATTTTCATGTTACTTTAATGGGATTAATTTGGGTTACTGCGATTATTACAGGTGCCTATATAACTTTTGGCGGGCAAACGGCGGTTATCTTTACTGATCTTGTTCAGGGAACGATGTTGATCTTTGCAGGTTTGCTCGTATTCTTTCTCGGTATTTCATACGTCGGTGGATGGAATTCATTGTGGAATTTATTGCCTACAAGCTGGAAACTACCTTTTGCGGGTTATAACTCGCCTGCTGAATTCAATTCAGTAGGAACCTTCTGGGAAGATGCGATTGCAGGTTCGGTTGGATTCCTGTTTATGAATATGGGACTTATAATGAGATTCATGGCTACTAAAAACGTACACGAAGGTAGAAAAGCTGCTGCAGCGAACATATTGTTCATGCTGCCAATATCGGCAGTAGTTGTTGGTGGCGGCGGATGGGTAGCAAAAGCAATCTCGGAAATGAATCCCAATATTTTACCACCGAATACCAATCCCGATACGATTTTTGTGGTGGTGGCAAATATATTGACCGGTCCGGGAGTATTCGGATTTGTCGTAGCTGCCATAGCAGCTGCTTTAATGTCGACAGTAAGCACTCTACTTAATGCAGCTTCTGCAATTTACGTCAATGATGTCGACGAGCCACTCAGAATTTGGTTGAAAAAATTAGACAGGGGTCAACGTCTTGAAGAAAAGAAAGCCATGTTTGTAGCAAGACTTTCTACGGTTGCGTTTACTTTTCTGGGTGTTCTGGCGGTCTATGCGTTTGTTTCATATCCCACAATTTATCAGGCACATGCATTTTTTCACGCTACTCTAACACCGCCTTTGATGATTGCAATTTTCCTGGGGGCTTTCTGGAAAAAATATACACCCGCCGGATTGGTCACTACAGTAATTGGAGGAATTTCGCTTATGCTGCTGGGCAATCGCTTTCCGTATGAATTGATTCGACCGATCGCCCACGGCACTCCGTTCGATCCCGTACATCCATATACTTATATTAGCGCTCTTTACAATCTGATTGTATGCGGAGCATTAGCCGTTCTGGTTACTCTCTTTCAGCATCAACTTAAAAAGTTATCGGCGAGAATTTATAAAAACAAGCGACATAATTTAATTATATACGGTATGATTGCATTCAGTACTATTGTGGTTATTACCGACATTCTCGTAACGTTATTACGACTCGATGTTGCCTCCGTAGAAGTACTTTTTTCGCTTTCGATTATAATGTCTTTCTTCGTGGCACTAATTACAACTCATTATGTGAAATACGACCCCGAAGCTCAAACGACTGGATTAACAATCTGGTCGATTCATAAGGCGAAAGAATATTTCAAAGGACGGAAATTAAATGAGCGCGAAGGTGAAAAAGTTTTTGTACACTGGAAATTAATTACTGACGATAATGAAGATATAATTAGTTTTTCCCAAAGAGATATGCACAAAATGGAAGCTCATCCAGGTGACCTGGTTTATCTATGCGACGCACGTAAATATTTAGGCGGCTTGAAATCTGTTCATACTGTTTATGGAGAACCACACACTGAAGACGGCATCGTCTACATTCGGAAACGTCATCTTGAGTCGGGTTTGTTTGTCGAAGGAAAAATTCTCTATGGCGAGAAAGAAATGTGATAATTAATAACCAAATTTCTCTTTCAATTTTTTCTCGACTATCGGAGGGACGAAATCGGACACATTCCCGTGAAATTGAGCAAGATTACGCACAATCGTGGAATTCAGATAAGTATACTTATCATGCGGCATTAATAAAATTGTAGTTATCTCGCCGGCAAGTTTGCGATTCATTAATGCCATTTGAAACTCGTACTCGAAATCGCTCACAGCTCTCAACCCTCTTATGATTCCGATAGCACCTACATTTTTAGCGTGCTCTACAACCAATCCATTAAACGAATCTACCGCAACGTTCCTAAAATCTTTAAGACTTTCCCGAAGCATCTCCAGTCGTTCTTCGACAGAGAAGAGCGCAGTTTTCATCGGATTGTTCGCAACTGTTACAACTACTTCGTCGAACAATTCGCTAGCGCGCTTGACTATATCGATATGTCCATTTGTAACAGGGTCGAAAGTACCAGGATAAATTACTTTTGCCATATTAAATCCATCAAATTTAAAATCGATAATTCTATTATAATAAAAAAATCGTAAGTCATCGAAAAGTAAACTGATAAATTAAGCTGTCGCCTACTTTTTTTATTGGTTCGCATGCGAACTCCACTTTATCCTTATCGTATGTTTGAACTGACCGTTCAACTATCATAATTCCAGTATCGGACAAAAATTGGTTAGCCATTATTTTTTTGACAACTTTATGAATATCGTCTTTGAAGAAAGGAGGGTCGGCTAAAATTAAATCGTAAACTTCGTGCGAGTTCTGACTCGAAAAGCGAAGCGCGTCCGTCCTGAATATTTGCGTGCAATCCACTACTCCGAGCAATTCAATGTTTTCCTTGAGAACTTTTGAGACGAAAAAATCTTTTTCCACAAAATGAACCAGCGCAGCACCCCTGCTCAAGGCTTCGAGTCCCAACGAACCGGAACCGGCATAAATATCGCACGCTTTAATATTTCCGAAATCAATGATATTACTCAGGTAATTAAATATCGATTCTTTAACCCTGTCGGTTGTTGGCCTTACCAATTTCGATTTAGGAAATTTAACCGTTCTGCCTTTGAATCTTCCGGATATAATTCTCATCTTCAAACAATCCTTATTGCGATACCGGTTGCAGCTGTAAATGAATTACGTTGTGAAAGATAGAGAGGATTTTTTTTCACATGTTCGGTTGTCTCAAAGTATTCGAAGGGATTGATTTTGATAATTTTCTTCGGAAATTTTTCACCAAATTTATTGATGAATTCGTCGGTCAGGCTCTGTCCACTAATGACAAAATTATCGACTTTGTCGTAATCAATACCGTATTTTGACATCATTCCCACCGTGTTATCCATAGCAACTATTAAATCGTTCTGGTTGTGATATTTCTCGAAATAAAACGGGGTAACTCCTTCAAGTGCCATAAACGAGGAATAATCCTGTTCGATATAAAAACTAAACGTAATTTTTTCCATGAAATTTTTTTTTGAAAGATAAAAAAATGCAAGCGTCGACAGATGAGCATTATCAATATATTTTAGAATAAATCCGTTTTGCAAGCAAAATTGTTTGACTAAATTTACCAGACTACGCTTTAATAAAAAAACAATCAACTTATTTTCTTTACGTATTTCTGATTTATCAACTTCAATATACTGAATGAGAAACTCTTCAGGGTCAATAGCGGGGAAAAGAATGGAGATTTCCCATTTGAGATGCTCCAATAGATCCTTTCTGGTAAGCGAGGGTTCGTATGGAAGTTCGAAAATGGTAAAGTAAGAATTCGACAGTGTAAAAGAGGAATATCTTGAATTGATTCGTGTCTTAACAGAAAGTTTATTAAAAGCATCCTGGAGAATATCGAGTGTTTTTTTTTGCCAATCTTTTTCGTCTTCGGCATAGGCTTTAATTGGTTTTCCGAGTATAGACTGGTCGATATTCTCCAGAAAGAACGAATTGTTTTTATAACTTATTTCAACTAGCTGCAGTTTTGATTCAGTTAAATTTATTCCTACATGATTTTGAAACACAACGACTCGATACTCAAGTTATTCCCACGAAGCAGTATTTTGCAGAGCGTCGCTTCTGAGATCCCCAATTGTACCATATCCGTCGGGGCACTCAATATAATATCTTTGACCGATGACTCTAATAGTATCGATATTTATAATCCTTCCTCTGCGGTCAATTATAGTATCGACTGAAATGGAAGTATCGACCTGAAGCAGGTACGGTTTACCCGATTTCGGCGAATGAGTTATTGAATCCCAGACGAGATTTCCGTCTGCTAAATTGAGAAATGGATTTGTTGATCTTCTCGTGATCGTATCGACGCCTTCAATTGCTTTCTTAACCGAAGGGTCATTTTTTAGAAAAGCTATCAGGCTGTCGATCGAATCGGTGTAACGATTGTACTTTGCGTGCCATAGTCTTTCAGCGGCTCTCAGATTCGACATTCTAAGTCGCGATTCTTTTTTAAAAAACTGCTCCTTTTCAAGAACTGTCACCGGATCGAGATAAGCTACTTTAATTAATACAAAGACCAAGACAGCTATAATTGCATAGAGAATTGCATGGATGTACCATGGTTCAGACTTGTAAGACATTATTCCTCCGATAAATCTTCTTTTTTTACAATAATTTTGTCCTTTATAGTCTCGAGTTTTGAATTTCCAATACCTTTTACTTTCAGCAAATCTTCAACAGAATTAAATTTGCCATATTTATTTCTGTATTGGACTATGGCTTCGGCTGTTTTATGTCCGATGCCTGGCAGTTTAATAAGTTCGTCAATACTCGCATTGTTAATATTTACGGAGACGAACTCAGATTCCGCCGTATTATACTTATTATTAACCCGAATTTTAGCATTCCTAAAATCTAAAAGTTCCTGTTTAATATCAACATTATTTTCAATTATTTTTGATTCATTAACCAGGTCATCTAATTCTATACTGTTTAAAAATAAGCTGTCATCTTGCTTATAATTATAAAGCAAGATTTTGTTGCCGTTCGTTCTGAGGTAATAATTGAATACGCCCCCGACAATGAGAAAGAAGATCAAATAAAAAATAACCCGGATTTCCGACTGAGTAAATCCTAGCTTACGCGTAAAATTGTAAATTAGCCCTATGTCGCACCTCAACTAAAGTTTAATACAAAATTAAGTTATAATCTAATAATATACAAACATTAATTATCCACTTTTATATTTGGCATGTTCATCAATTCTTTCAGGAGTTCCTTTTCCTTTGCATTGACTTTATTTGGGACGTGTATATTGATGCGTACTAACTGGTCGCCTGCTCCATGGCTGTTGAGGTGCTGAATTCCTTTTTCTCTCATTCGCAGAAATTTACCGGGTTGAATTCCGGGTTCAATTTTAAGTTTGGCTCTTCCCGTTAAAGTCGGCACTTCTACTTCCGTTCCCAGTACAGCTTCAGGAAAACTAATCGTAAGTTCGTATATAACGTCGTCGCCTTCTCGTGAAAAGAATTCATGGGGCTGTTCCTGAAAAACGACTATTATGTCACCCGCAGGACCACCGTTTTTACCAACATTTCCTTCACCTCGCAGAGTCATATAACTACCATCGTGCACACCAGCTGGCACATTAACTTTAATTGTAGTCTCTCCATAGATTCTGCCTTCGCCAGAACATTTTGGACACGGTTCAGTAACAACTTTTCCTGAACCTCCGCAATTATTACACGTGGTTATATTAACGAATTGTCCAAAGATCGACTTGGATACCTGACGAATTTCTCCGCTACCGTTACATACGCTACAAGTTTTGTATCCCGTCCCAGCTTTGGCACCTGTACCTCCGCAGGAATCACATTTCATATACTTTTTAAGTTTGATTTTCTTGGTTGTTCCTCTTGCTATCTCTTCGAGTGTTAATTTTAAATTTATTTTAATATCGGAACCGGGAGTACCTGTAGTGCGTCTTTGAGTTCTTCTCGTAGAAGTGCCGCCAAAGAAATCATCAAATATTGAAGAACCACCAAATGCCCCTCCAAAAATATCCGAGAAATGACTGAAGATATCGCCGACGTTGTCAAATCCATGAAAGTCCTGACCACCTTTCAGACCGCTGTGACCGAAACGGTCGTACTTAGCTCTCTTTTCGGCGTTACTCAAAACTTCATAAGCTTCGGCAGCTTCTTTGAATTTTTCTTCAGCATCTTTATCTCCAGGATTGCGGTCTGGATGATATTGCATTGCCAACTTTCGATATGCTTTTCTAATTTCTTCCTCCGAAGCATCCCTGCTTACACCTAATATTTCATAATAATCTCTTTTAGCCATATTATTTTCCTTCCTCGTTATTTTGACTTCCAGATGTATCAGCACTTACTATCACTTTGGCATGTCGAATTACTTTATCCTTATAGATGTATCCGGGCTCAACAACGTCAACTACTGTGTGAGGAGGCAATCCTTCGACAGGCTGCTGCATTAAAGCTTCGTGCATTTCAAAGTCAAAAGGTTGACCTTTGGCTTCAATTTTTTTAACTCCCTGAGCTTCCAGTGTTTTTGTAAATTTATCAAAAACCAACTCGAGTCCTTTCTTAATTGCATCATTATTAATATCGTTGATATGCAAGAGAGAACGCTGCAGGTCGTCGTAGACAGTTAGAATGCTTTTAATGAACGGCTCGGCTGCATACTTAATTATATTGAGCTGGTCTTGTTCACTGCGTCTTTTGTAGTTTTCAAATTCCGCTACTTTTCTTAAAAGAGTATCTTTTAATTCAGAATTTTCTTTTTCGAGTTGTTCTAATTTTTCATTTAATTCTTTTATAATGTCTTTCTCCTGTTCGTTTTCTTTATTTTCAGATTCTGTTGCAGTCTGAGTTTGCTCGGATTCTTTGATTTCCTCTTCTTGATTAATTTTAACTTCTTCTGTTTCTTTCTTGTCGGTCTTCTTTTTCATAGTCATCTCTGTTTTGTTAACTCCTCGGTTAATTGATTGGCTACATAAACTACCGCAGCAATGATTTTCGAATAGTTCATTCTTTTTGGACCCATAATTCCAACCGTTCCTTCAAGGTCACCAATTTTATATTCTTTAGTAATCATACTGTATTCGCTCAGTTTTTCATCCTGATTTTCTTTGCCGATTGTAATAACCAGGTCGTCTTTATGGGATTGTCTTTTTTTATCGAGCACGTGAATAATGATATCTTTGTTTTCAATCAGTTCAATAACACTCTGCAATTGTTCATGGTCTGCAAATTCGGGCTGTTTCAGGATATTCTGAGCCCCTTTAACCACCACTTTGTCGCTACTAATATCCGTAAAAATACGATCTACTGAATCGAGAAAAACACGGATGATCGGTTTATATTTTGTTTCCTCTATATCCTTGATTCTTTCGGCAATTGTTGCGCGTATTTCCGAAAATTTTAATCCCGCAAGCCGTTCATTTAGATAATAGTCGACTGCATCAATATTTTCTTCATCAATTTCAGCGTCGAGTTCAAGTGTTATAGTTCTTATCAAGCCGGACTGGATGGCAACAACGACTAAAATTCTTGTTGATGACAAACGGACTATCTGAATTCTTTCGAGTTTTGCCTGTTCAATTTTAGGATATGTAACCATTGCAAGCTGGTCTGTAAGATTACTCAAGATGGTCGATGTAATTGTGAGTAAATCCTCTGTTTCAAAAGAAGAATGGACGCTTAAATTAGTATCGATTACTTCTTTAATTTTACTATCGAGATAAGGCGGCTCCATTAGAGAATCGACATAAACACGGTATCCTTTGTCGGTTGGAACACGACCTGCAGAAGTGTGGGGATGATCGAGATATCCTAATTCTTCGAGATCCGCCATAATATTTCTTATTGTTGCCGGCGAAAGCCCGATATTGTATTTTTTGGATATATTCCTCGAACCGACTGGATTTGCCGTCATAATAAATTGATGAATCACAAACCTCAGTATCGCCTTTTCTCTATTCTTTAATTGATATTCTGACATAACTTATCATCGTACTAAAAATCGTACCCGCAAAAATACCAAATTTAATAGAATTATACATGATTAGATAAAAACTATAATCAGGCGTTGCGTGTTACAAACTGAGACAGAGGAAAGTTTCCAATTTTAATGCTTATATTTGCAAATAAAAATAATCTGGAATCAACAAAGTGGCAATTAATTACAATGAAGCCGGGGTTAATATCGAAGCTGGCGAAAAGACCGTCGAAAAAATAAAAGTGTATGCAAAATCAACTTTCAATAAAAACGTATTGAGCGGAATAGGACACTTCGGAGCTTTTTATCAAATTGATTTAAACCGCTGGAAAAATCCCGTACTTGTTTCTAGTGTTGACGGCGTAGGTACAAAAATTAAAATTGCATTTAAAATGAACCGGCACGATACCATTGGGCAGGACCTGGTAAACCATTGCGTCAACGACATCGCCGTTTGCGGAGCCGAGCCCCAATATTTTATGGATTATCTGGCATTCGGAAAACTCGAACCCGATAAAGCCGAACAAATTATCAAAGGATTTTCGATTGCATGCAAAGAAAACGGAGTTGCTCTTATTGGAGGTGAAACCGCTGAAATGCCCGGACTTTATTCTCCTGATGAATATGACTTATCGGGTACGATTGTAGGCATAGTTGAAAAAGAAAAAATCATAGACGGTTCAGGCGTTAAAAAAGGAGATGTGCTTATAGGACTGCCATCGACCGGATTACATACAAACGGATATTCGCTTGCTCGCAAAGTTCTCTTCGACAGGTTCAAACTAGAAGATAAATTGGAAGAATTCGAGGGAACTCTTGGCGAGGAACTTTTGAAAATTCATAAATCGTACTTAAAAACGATTAATATATTAAAAGAAAACCTGGCTATTGCCGCTTTTTCGCACATTACAGGCGGGGGAATTATCGGCAACACCAAAAGAGTTGTTCCCGAAAACCTTTCGATTAAAATCGATTGGAATTCGTGGGATGTTCCACCGATTTTTAAGCTAATTCAGAAAACCGGAGAAATCGACGACGCAGAGATGAGGCATGTTTTTAATTTAGGCATCGGTTTAATTGCCATCCTGAATAAAAACGACGCAGATAAGGCTATTGAATTGCTCAAATCTGTCGACGAATCCGGAGTGATTATAGGCGAAATTGTATAACTAGAGTGAATAATAAAAATGTTTATAGATACACACGCTCATTTATTCTATCCCAATTTTAAGGATGACCTTGAAAATGTAATCGAGAAAGCACGCCAGAGCGGCGTCGATTACATCCTTGTACCTGCAACCGACCTTGCTTCGACTGCTCAGGCAATCGATCTTGCAGAAAAATACGACTTCATTTATGCATCTGTCGGTATCCATCCACACGATACAAATGAATGGAATGATTCACTGCTCGATAACTTGAGAGAATTATCAAAACACAAAAAAGTCGTTGCAATTGGCGAAATTGGCCTCGATTATTATTATGATTTTTCTACCAAGGAAAAACAAATCAAAGCCTTCGAAGCTCAAATTGAATTAGCACTCGAACGGAAACTCCCAATTATCGTACACAACCGTGAAGCTTCCGAAGATTTAATGAAGATTATTGAAAAATATAAAGGCACTCCTCTCAAAGGTCAGTTCCATTGTTATTCAGGGAGTCTGGAAGAAGCCCGCAGATTAATAGAATTGAAACAATTCGTTTCTTTTACAGGAAACATAACATTCAGCAAAGCTAATTCACTCAGAAATATCGTCAAAAAGATTACAGTCGAAAATATGCTTCTTGAAACCGACTCGCCATTCATGACACCTGAACCTCACAGAGGTAAAAGAAATGAGCCAGCTTATATAAGATTAATTGCCGAAAAGATTGCGGAAATTCATCAACTAACAGTTGAAGACGTTGCAAGAACAACTTCCTATAATGCATTTAAGCTTTTCGGTATCGGAAAGAACCCGGAACTTAGTTTCACGTATAAAATAGGAAATTCACTCTACATAAATGTAACCAACCGTTGCAATGCAGATTGTATCTTTTGTGATAGGAAGGGCGACGCTGTTATTAACGGCTATAACCTTAAAATGAAAAAATCGGAAGAACCTGAAGCTCACGTTTACATCAAAGAAATTGGCGACCCAAAACTATATAAGGAAGTAGTGTTTTGCGGCTATGGCGAACCCACAATTAGATGGGACGTTGTAAAAGAAATAGCACGTTACGTAAAAGAAAACGGAGGCAAAACACGATTGAACACAGACGGACACGGAAATTATATCAACAAACGCGATATTACTCCGGAACTCGAGGGGTTAATAGATGTAGTGTCGATAAGTTTGAATTCCGTCGATCCTGAACAGTACTCAAAACTGATGCGAGTCGATCCTTCAATGCACGCAGAGATGCTCGACTTTGCCCGCAAAGCTAAAAAATATTCACGAGTTGTAATGTCTATCGTAGGCATCAATGGTGTAGACGCCGAACGAGCCAAGAAATTTGTAGTCGAAGAACTCGGCGTCGACTTCAGGGAAAGAGAATATTTTTAGATGGTAAAGTGAAGATAAAACTAATATTAGTAATAACATTTTTCTGTACCTCCATCTATTCACAGAAATTAGAAGATGAAACGGCGACTCTACTCGATTCAATACTTGCCAATCCATTTTTTAATAATACGATACCCGCCATAGATGTGTATGACTTGACGGAGAACGTCAATTTATACGAAATCAACAATAAAATTCTTCTGCGTCCTGCATCAATTACAAAACTATTTACAGCAGCAGCGGCACTTATTTTCAACAGCGGATTTGAATTCTCAACCGAATTCCATACACACGGTCTTTTTAAGGATACAGTTTATTATGGCGACATTTTTATAAAATGCTCAGCCGATCCCCTCTTAACAGATCAAGATTTATCTGAATTTATAACCGAACTGAAAAACAGAGGCATCAATTCAATAGAAGGCAATATTTTTGCTGATGTTACGATAGTAGATTCATTGACATGGGGCAAAGGATGGATGTGGGATGACGACCCTTATTCTTTTGCGCCTTATGTTTCAGCATTCAATTTGAATGGAAATACAATATCAATAGCAGTAGAGAGAAAAGATAGAGAAACTATTGTACGTCCACTTATTGAATCTAACCATATCAAGATCATCGACAGCCTCAGATATGTTGAAGTATGCAAGAATAGCATCGAGCCACAGCGCTTCATATACAACGACACAATAATCATTAAATTGAATGGCTTTATCAATTCTGAATTCACCTCCGATACTATTGAGATCAGCATCAACAATCCAGACAAATTTTCTTTAAATCGTTTTGTCGATCTCCTCCATCAGGCGGGAATTAATTTTAAAGGCAATATCGATTTTAAAAAGCACGACAACTGTAATAAAAAATTATATGAAATAAAGAGGCACATCGATACGGTACTTACTCGAATGCTCAAGGAAAGCGACAATTTGTGCGCCGAATCGATATTGAAAGTAATATCTTCGTGCTGTTATGACCCGCCTTACTCAACCGAAAAAGGGCTTGCACTTATCGATAGTCTCATGTCTTTAATCGGAATGGAGAAGGACCAATACAGAATTGTAGATGGTTCGGGATTATCGTTTTACAATCTGGTTAACGCTGAAACGGTTACAAAACTCTGGCAATATTTATATTATAAAGAGCCCGACATTTTTGTGAAGATGTATAACATGCTTCCCATAGCCGGCTACGACGGAACAATAAGAAACAGAATGACATCACCCGAGCTCAGACGCCGTTTTAGAGGAAAGACCGGAACATTAAGCGGAGTTAGCAACCTGACCGGTTTTGTACGTGATAAAAACAACCATTTATTGGCTGTTACACTCTTTTTTCAGAATTTCACAAACAACAGGAAAAAAGCTTTTAATATTCAGGAAAAAATAATAGAATTATTATCAAAAAAGACAGGACAGAAATGAAAAATTATAAACAAGTCATACTTACTTCAATTCCTCGTAATTACGAATTGTTAAGCGGTTTATTATGGAATCTTCCGATCGAAGGGATCAACGAAACAGAAACTTCATTAATAATATACTACGATACTTCGACTCAAATTTCTATCGATGATTTTGAAAAAGTTCTGGAAGAAGCTGTAAAAAATAATTTGATAGAAATTTACGACTTAACAGAAACTGAATTAGAAAACAAGAACTGGAACGAGGAATATGAAAAGAACGTACGGGTAATTGAAGTAACAGATAAAATTGTTATTAAACCCTCATTCAAAGAATATAACGCGCGCAAAGAGCAAATAATAATAACAATCGATCCAAAAATGTCTTTTGGTACGGGCGAGCACGAGACAACAAAACTAATGATTGAAATGATTGAAAAGTATATTTCTCCTGGCATAAAAGTACTCGACGTTGGCACTGGTACAGGCGTACTTGCCATAGCATCTGTTAAATTAGGAGCTGAAAGTGCTATTGGAGTTGACAACGACGAATGGTGTCATTTAAACGGTAATGAAAATAGAGTACTCAATGGTGTGGAAGATAGGGTAAAAATTGTGCTCGGAGAAATAACAGATATCGACGAAGGTCCATTCGATTTAGTACTGGCTAACATCAATAAAAATATTTTGCACGACATAGCCGACGAAATTAAAAAGAAAGTTAAGAAGACCGGATTAGTGATACTTTCCGGTCTCCTTAATGCTGATGAGAATGATATCGATAATCATTATGAAAATATCGGATTTTGCCCTATCGAAAAAAAATCGATGGGCGAATGGCTTTCAATCGTTTATCGACTAGAGCAATAATTTATCCAGAAGGGCACTCAATTGTTTTTGCTCGCTTTCAGTGAGCCCCGAAGTAAGATTGGCTAATTTTTCTGTGTACTCAGGCAAAATACTTTCTACCTTTTTCCTGCCTTCAGGTGTAAGCTCGCCCAATATAACCCTTCGGTCTTCTTTCGAGTGAACGCGCCGTACAAATCCTTCCTTTTCGAGATTATCAACGACGCAGGTTATGTTGGCGCCGGTTACCATCATTTCGTCGCTGATTCTTTTCAATGGTACCGGACCAGTTCGACTCAGTATTTCGAGAACTGCAAATTGAGGCGAAGTCAAATTCTTCTCGAATACGTATTTTGCCTGGACCTTACGAATTTTATCGGCAGTACGGTTCAGTTTTTCAATCAGCTTTAAAGCTGCTTCTGTTTTTTCTGATAACATTATTTACTCCTTAGTTTAATTATAGCGATCGATAAAATCAGGTCCCCATCCCTCAGAAAAATATGAGTTTCTTTCATCTGAATGATAACTTATAAAATTTAATTGATGAGTCCGCCCTAAAAAGGTCATTTTGATGAAAAAATGTTTTGATTATCGTCTGAATTCAAAACCTAAAAATTCAATTTTATGCTTTTTAGAGCGGACTCATTGATAAAAAAAGTTAAATTGTCGTTCCTCAATTTTTCTTTTTCTATATCTTTGGTAATAAATTAGTATTTTTTTAGTATTTTTCTATGAGAAAATTAAAAATAAATTTGATATATAACAATAAAAATTTTTTGCACTTTATTAATTCTTACAACACTAAAAGCTCGTATAATAATAATATAGTCTATTCCTATATAGATGAAATAGACGAAAAGAGTTATAAATCTTTATTTAAAAAAATAAAAGATATCAACTCATGGTTCTACTTCAATACTCCTGCTGAAAAAAAATCTTTCCTTGCTTTCGGGAATTTATTCAAAACCGGGAAAGAATTCATTTCACAGCACGCTATCAATCTTGATACTCGAATACCAACCTTCTTCGGCGGGGCTATGTTTCCTCTGCCTCAAAAAACAAATTTATGGAACAGCTTTCAAAAAGAGGAATGGTTTGTGCCGGAATTTATCCTAATTAAAAACGAAAGCAAATTTTATCTGGCAAGTAATTTCTATAGTGCTCCTCAGAAAAAGATTGATTCAATAAATTTCTTATCCCAAAGATTAAATGAACTGACAGAAAATAAGAAGTCGGCCGACGAATCGACAAATTTTATCGGCAGTGAAGTCGATTACAACACGTGGACTCGACAGATAGCCTCAGCACTCGAGCAAATAAATAAAGGTTATATAGATAAAGTTGTACTGGCAAGATATCTCGTAAAAACATTTAACAAAGAAGTGGACCTATCTCAAATAATATTAAGATTGGAGGAAAGATATCCCGAGTGTTATGTATATTTATGGCGTCGTAATAAATCGATTTTTTTCGGAGCTTCTCCCGAAAAATTTATTTCGATTAGAGAGAAAAAATTATCAATTGACGCTCTGGCTGGCTCAGCTAAGCGTGGCAAAGACGAAATTGAAGACGAAGCGATTGCAATTCAATTACTTAACGATTCTAAAAATTTATACGAGCATAATGCTGTGCTTTCATATATTTTAGATAAAATAAATAAATTCAGCTTTGAAATTCATTATCCAGAAAAACCAAAAATAAAAAAGCTACAAAACATTCAACATCTTTGGACGCCGGTTACGTCTGTCATAAATAAAGAGGTTTCAACTGACGAACTAATAAATAGTCTTTTCCCGACACCCGCAGTTTGCGGCTTACCAAGGAAACGAGCTCTTGAACTAATCGAAAAATCTGAAACGTTCGACCGTGGACTTTATGCAGGCGTATTAGGCTGGAAAGACCTTGAAGGTAATGCCGAGTTAACGGTTTCAATACGTTCCGGATTAATAAAAAATAATCAATTATATCTTTATGCCGGAAGCGGAATTGTTGCTGGCTCGGATAGCATGGAAGAATTCAATGAAACAAAACTAAAATTAAAACCTATACTTAATTTATTCTACACATGAAAATATCTGTAAATCGGAACACTCTCTGGAGTGAACTTTTCGTAAAGCGGCTTGAAAAATTAGGAGTTAGGCATGCAACAATCTCACCAGGTTCTCGCAGCACTCCATTAACATTTGCATTCACAAATTCAAAAAAGATAAAAACATTTCAGATAGTGGACGAACGCTCAGCTGCTTTTTTTGCACTTGGAATGTCAAAAAAAACTGGCTATCCATCTGCTATTGTGGTTACATCCGGTACTGCAGTAGCCGAAATTTACCCTGCTATCATCGAGGCTTATTATCAGCGTGTCCCTTTAATCGTTTGTACTGCCGATAGACCTCCAGAGCTTCGTAATTCCGGCGCAAACCAAACAATCTATCAGGATAACATATTTCGAAATCACATAAGATTATTCAAGGATGCCGGACTTCCTGAGGTTAAATATTCGAGCTTGCTATCATTAATAAAAACAGCGGATGAACTATTTAACATTTCTTATTGTTATGATAGAGGTCCTGTACACATCAATTTCCCTTTTGCTAAACCTTTTGAACCCGATTCTTACACAGACAAAATAGATAGTAACCTACTCGACAAATTATCTACAATTAAACTTTCCGAGTTAAAACCGCATAATAACGACACTGTTAAACTCGACAGCATTTTCAATAACCTGAAAAGCCATCGTCGGGGACTAATTTTGCTTGGTTACAATAATTATGATGCAAAATTTATAAAAGCAGTAATACGATTGTCGAAAAAACTCGGTTATCCAATTTATGCCGACGCAGCCTCGGGTTATCGTTTTGGAAATCATCGTAAAGACACGATAATTGAAAATTTGACTTCGCTGCTCCATTCAAAAAAATTCAGGGACTTCTTCAATCCGGAAATTATTTTGCAATTTGGAGGTACGCCCACTTCGAATATCGTGCTTCATTTTTTCAGAGATTCATCGGCAAAAAAAATTCTAATCAATCGTTATGGCGACAGGTTCGATCCTTCATTGACAGCCAGAACAGTGTTGAATGTGCAGCCGTATGATTTTTGTATCAAAGCGCTCGAAACTTTAAAAGGCTTTCCTGAGAGCAGATGGTTCAATAAAATTATTAAGCTAAACAAAGATGCTGAAGAAATAAAAAAATCATTCTTCAAAAAGAATAAAATTTCTTTTGAAGGATTAATACCCGACATTGTATTCGAAAATCTTAATGGTGAATTTGATGTAATGGTTTCAAACAGTCTGCCAATAAGGGACACTGATTTTTTTGCATCGAATCAAAATAACAAGATAACATTACATTGCAATCGTGGTGCGAGTGGGATTGACGGCATAACCTCGACAGCGCTTGGCATTTCCGCCGTTTCAAAATCACCTACTCTATTAATCACAGGCGATATAGCTTTTTATCACGATATGAATGGACTCCACAATTCAATGAAATTTGGAATTCCACTGACCGTCATTTTAATTAATAACAACGGTGGAGGCATCTTTAAATCGCTTCCTATTTCGCGCTATGAAAAAATCTGCAGGGAAAATTTTATTACACCCCTTAATATAAACTTTCGTAAATTTGTCGAAGCATATGGCGGTAAATTTATAACTGCAAGTTCCAAAGCTAAGTTTATCCAATATCTGAAAACTTCCTACACAAACCGCCGTCTCACTGTAATCGAAGTTAAAACCGATGCCAGCGAATCAAAAATAGTGAGAACGAAATTCTGGAAAAAGATGGCAGAAAAAATCGACTTCTTAATTGATGAGACTGAAAATAGATAATATCCATATTAACTATATTACTGGCGAAGGAAGACATTCTGCTGGAATTCCCATCCTGTTCATTCACGGTTTTACAGGCAATTCGAACGATTGGAAATTCCTGATGAATAGAGTGCACCCTTCATTTTTTCCCATTGCCATCGACCTGATAGGACATGGTCGGTCCGATTCCCCCGACGATCCGAATTTCTATACTTGTAGTACAATCGTAAAACATATTGATGTACTGATGAAATATTTGGGTTATGACCATTTTATTCTTTGTGGATATTCGATGGGCGGACGAGCAGCTCTTTCATATTCCTTTAAATATCCCGGAAATGTGCTTTCGCTTATTCTTGAAAGCTCGTCAGCAGGAATAGAAGATTATAATGAAAAAAAAGAGAGAGTAGAGCACGATTTTCTACTTGCTGAAAAAATTAAAAGCAATGGTCTCGATTCCTTCCTGGAGTATTGGTTCAACCAGCCCCTGTTCGAAAATTTGAGAAAACTTAAGAACTTCGAACAAATCAAGAACAAAAGGGGGAAAAATAATGTTATCGGTTTATCCAATTCCCTTTTGGGTTTTAATACGGGTTTAATGCCGAGCTACTGGTCTAAACTAAACAGTATCGATTTCCCCGTGCTTCTTATAAGCGGGAGCGCAGACCTGAAGTATACAGAAATATCCCGCAGAATGAACAAACTGATACGAAACTCGAAGCATGAAATTGTGGAAGGAGCCGGTCACAACGTACATTTAGAAAAGCCGGAAGATTTTGTAAATTTGCTCAATTCATATTTATCAATAATTTTTGACGGAAAAATATCATGAAATTCAATTGGATAAAAGCCAAAGATTACCAGGACATTATTTATGAAAAGATGGAGGGCATTGCCAAAATTACGATTAATCGTCCAGAAAAAAGAAATGCATTCCGCCCCGAAACTACAAAAGAATTATACGACGCTTTCAACGACGCCCGTGAAGATTCATCAATCGGCGTAATTTTACTTACGGGAAAAGGTCCTGCTAAAGACGGTAAATACGCATTCTGCTCTGGTGGTGACCAATCTGTCCGAGGAGATAAAGGCTACGTTGGAAGCGACGGCATTCCGCGTTTGAATATTCTAGACGTTCAAAAACAAATAAGAAGCATTCCTAAACCTGTAATTGCACTTGTTGCTGGATATGCAATTGGAGGAGGTCACGTTCTTCATGTTGTTTGCGACCTTACTATTGCAGCTGACAATGCAATTTTTGGTCAGACCGGACCGAAAGTGGGAAGTTTCGACGGTGGATTTGGAGCCAGTTATCTTGCCCGTATAGTAGGACAGAAGAAAGCTCGCGAAATATGGTATCTCTGTCGTCAATACAACGCTCACGAAGCTTACGAGATGGGATTGGTAAACAAAGTTGTTCCTGTCGAACAGCTCGAAGAAGAAGGTGTTCAATGGGCTAAAGAAATTCTCGAAAAAAGTCCACTGTCTATAAGACTTCTTAAATCGGCATTTAACGCCGAACTCGACGGTCAAGCGGGAATTCAGGAACTGGCGGGCAACGCCACTCTCCTCTATTATATGACCGACGAAGCGCAGGAAGGCAAGAATGCATACAATGAAAAAAGGAAACCCGATTTTTCAAAATTTCCACGAGTGCCATAGTTATGAGTAATTCTACTGCTATATCAAAATTTGATGCGTGGATTCTTGCCAGTCGACCAAAGACTTTACCGGCAGCAGTAGTACCGGTCCTTGTAGGTACTTCAATTGCCGTATACGATGGAATGTTCAATCCCATTGCAGCTCTTTTTGCGCTTTTGTGCTCTCTCTTAATTCAAATAGGCACAAACTTTGCAAACGACCTTTACGATTATTTACACGGCACGGATAAAAAAGAAAGGTCAGGACCCCAACGGGCAGTAGTGTCAGGACTAATATCTGTAAACGAAATGAAGTTTGCCGTCGCCTTTACATTCGGACTCAGTTTCTTGATGGGGCTTTATCTGGTTTATCTAGGTGGCTGGCTGATTTTGGTTATAGGCATTGTGTCAATCTTAGCGGGAATTGCATATACTGCAGGTCCCCTACCATTGGCTTATAATGGTTTGGGAGATATTGCCGTATTTTTGTTCTTCGGTCTAATCGGTACTACAGGGACATATTATGTTCAGGCAGCCCGTATTTCCCCGCTTGCTTTCTGGGCTTCTGTACCAGTCGGAGCATTAATTACCAACATTCTTGTAGTAAATAATTATCGCGATAGAGAAGAAGACCAAATGAACGGCAAAAATACCTTGGCTGTATTAATGGGCGAAAAATTTACTCGATATCAATACATCTTTTTTATGATTCTATCGTATACAGTCCTGTTTGTTGTATACTTTACTTATAAAAATACTCTTACAGTATTTTTACCTCTGTTAAGCCTACCGTTGTCAATTAAATTAATCAGGATGATTTTCACGTTAAAAGGGAAAGAATTAAATCGTACTTTAGAACTTACCGCGAAACTTTCTGCAATTTACGGAGTACTATTTGCGGCTGGTATACTCTTATGAAAATTGGTATCGATAAATACTTTAAATACTCACTCAAATTCAAAAAGAGATTTACAAACGCTACCGCTTCTTTTGACAAAAAAGAATTTTTAATAATTAAGTTCAATATCGATAACCGTTATTCTTCATTCAGCGAAGTCTGTTTGACTCCTGGAGCCGCTCCGGAAGATATAATAAAGACTTTTAAATCATTTCTTATAAATACTCCCGAGCAAATGCACGATGCGGTCAACTACTTAAAAAAAATTGAAATTGACGATTCTCTAAGATATGGATTGGAACAACCATTATTTTTTTATCTGCTTAAGGAAAAAAAAGATTTTTTAAAACAATTTCCGGACACACGAAATATTAAGGCTAATGCAATTATCGATTTGGACGACATAAACAGGGCAATAAAAAGAATTGAGGAAAAAGTAAAAGAAGGTTACTGTGTTATTAAAATTAAAGTGGGAAGAAAAGATTTTGAAGAAGACTTAAGTTTATTAAAAAAAGTTGATTCTCTCTACGGCGATAGCATTATTCTTCGCCTCGACGTCAACGGAAAATGGAATTACAAATTAGCTTTAGACCGTCTGCCTTCATTAGAAAAATTTAATATCGAATATATTGAAGACCCAACAAGCAATCTGGAAGACAACTTAAAATTAGCAAAGAAAATCAAAGTGCCTATAGCGCTCGACCAGACTTTACCCTGCTTTAATGAAACATTGGATATTCTACAGAATTACGACATTAAACATATTGTCGTCAAACCGTCTATCCGTTTCGGCATCTTTAACACGATTGACTTAATTAATTATGCTCGAAGACAAGATAAACAAATTGTAATCTCATCGGCTTTTGAAACTACGCTGGGCAAATCCGTTTTGACATTTATTGCTTCTTTCACTACGCCCGAATCAGTACATGGCCTTGATGTTTATGATATGCTTGAAACATCATTCTACGATCCATTCCCAATTAACAAAGGAAAAATTGAAATTGATTTTTCAGCTCTTGACAAAAATTATGAAGAAGTATTTAGATCAATAGAAACTAACTGGAATAATCATATTGATTGAGAACAACAATCATTGGCTTTTATCTGCAGTTCAAAATTTTCCATCATCAGTTGCAGTAGAATATGAAGATCGTAATTACACATATGCAGAAATTTATGAGATGGTCATAAAAACTCTCCGATCTTTACGAGCCTGTGGTATTAAGTCAGATTCTAAGGTTGGATTGTTAACAAAAAACCAATTTAATTTTTTTCTGCTTGTCAATGCACTGTGGCTTTGCGGTGCCATAGTAATTCCACTCAATTACAGGCTTACTCCAAATGAATTGAATGACTTATTAAAGAAGATAAAGCCCGACATATTATTGCACGACAGTAATGCTGAACTGTTGGGAACTGAATTTCCCGCCATTGAAGTAGAGTCGTTGCTTCTCAATGATGCAGAAGAAGAACCGATAACACATCAATTCATTCCGTCCCGGCCTGCAGTGATTATGTTGACTTCTGGTAGCAGCGGAATGCCGAAAGGAATTGTCCATACATTCGACACTATTTACAGAAGTGTCCTGTCTTTTTCAGAGTTTTTCAAACCTGCGTTCAAATCTCGATGGTTGGCTTCGTTGCCTTTTTATCACATCGGCGGATTTATGATCTTATGCAGGTCACTTATTTTGCAGCACAAAATTAAGTTGCTTCAGGATCCTTCTTTTGAATCGGTGAAAAAAATTCTGAAGGAAGAAACCTTCGATTTTTTATCATTGGTACCTACTCAATTGAAAATTCTTATCGACGAAAATTTTCGACCGGTTGCAAAAACAATTTTTCTCGGAGGCGCGCCTGCCGAATTTAAATTACTCAGCAGAGCTCTCGACGCCGGCTGGAACATCGTGAAGGTCTATGGGTCAACCGAAACGTGCTCAATGGTTGCGGCACTGGAGGTCCGCAAACACAGTGATAAAATCGCTTCGTCTGGTAAGCCATTGCCCGGTTGCAAGATTGTAATAATACAAGACGGTAAAGAGTTGCCGGCTGGCGAGTCTGGAGAAATTTACGTTAATTCACTTTCAAATTTTATTGGGATGAAATACCCTGAAGAAATTTATCGTACTGAGAAATATTTCCGCACGGGCGATTGGGGATTTATAGACAAAGACGGATTTCTTTACGTCGAAGCGCGCCGCGATGATATAATAATCACAGGCGGCGAAAACGTCAGCTCTCGAGAAGTTTTAAATGCTTTGTTAGCACTCGAATATACTAAAGATGCTTATGTATTCCCAGAAAATGATGATAAATGGGGCAGTCGGATTTCCTCTGCTGTTGTTATCAAAAAAAATTATAGTATCGATGAAAACAGAATTAAAGACGATTTAAGGTCCATCCTTTCGTCTTTTAAAATTCCCAAGAAAATCTATTTTCTTACCGAAATTCCCCGTAATGAAATGGGGAAAATAAATTTTGAAAAATTATTGAAGTTATTGAATCAAGTGTAACCCCAAGAGTTGCCTGAGATCTTCCGGAATTTTAATCTTTCTAAAATTGGCGTCGACTACTACGTGAACCGTCCTTCCTTTAGCTGCAAGCTCTTTCCTGTCATTATATACTTCGTAGTTTATTTCGTAAGAAGATTCTTTTATACTCGATACACCCATGTTTATGGTTACGTCATCGAACGGTTTTATAGGCTTATAAAAATCAGCTTCGGCATGAATTACAGGTAAAAGAATTTCATTACCCGCAAAATATTTCTTCAGCTCGTTACTTGTTAAAAAATCCTCGTATGCGGCATGCAAATATCTGTGCAGATTCCCGTAGAATAAAACTCCCGCAGGATCAGAATCATAAAAGCGAATTGTCTGTTTGAATTTGTGCATATCGAATACCCTTTTGATTTTTATTAGCTTTATATTTGTCCCGATAAATTTAATTATGATTATGAAATATAAGTCAATAAAAATAATATTCTTCCTCATTTTTTCGATAATATTATCCGCTCAATCGAAACCTGAATTTAGAAAAGAATATTATAAAAACGGGCAGGTTAAATCCGAAGGTTATTATGTCGACGGTAAAAGAGATGGCATTTACCGTGAATATTATGAAAACGGTCAACTGTGGAAAGAGTGGAATTTCAAAAACGGTCTTGAAGAAGGAATTTCAATCTGGTATTTCGAAGACGGAACAAAAAGTATGGAATGGAATTACGTCAACGGCAAACTGGAAGGCATTTCACGATGGTACTACGAGACGGGCGAATTGTGGGCGGAACCTAATTATGTAAACGACAAGTTGGAGGGATTCAGCAAAACTTATTACAAGAGCGGAGCCATTCAGGGCATTTGGAGCTACAGAAATGGAAAATTGAACGGAGTCTCCAAAATTTTTTATGAAAACGGGCAACTCGAAGTCGAAAGAAATTATGTGGACGACAAACTCGAGGGAATAAGCCGCGTTTATTTCGACTTCGGAGTGGTTGCTCTCGAAGCCAATTATAAAAACGACCGTCTCGACGGTAATTCGTATTTTTATTATCCAGACGGTTCAATAAAAGTTATCGACACTTATGACAACGGTCAGATTGTAAAACGTGAAAGATATGATGTGGGTGGGAAATTCGATAAAGTTGAGGAGTGCTTTTCTGAATATAATGATAACGGCACTTTAAGGGCTACCCTGAGTTTCAAGGAAGGCAAACTTGACGGGAAGATTCTCCGCTATTACGATTCGGGATTTATTAAAGAAGAAATCAACTATAACGCAGGTCAGCCAGAAGGCGAAGCGCGGTTTTATTACGACGGCGGAGTATTGAAAGAGATCGTTCATTTCAACTTCGGTATGAAAAACGGCGTTGCAACCTTATTCGATGAAGAAGGAATTAAAATTGCCGAGATTTATTATGTAAACGGTATGCGCGAGGGCGAGGCTAAAACATTTTATTCCACAGGGGAATTAAAAGGCATTATGTTTTATAAAAACGACAAACTTTCCGGCACTGTAAAGACTTTTTATAAAAACGGGAGTATCAAAGCCGAAGAATTTTTCCAGAACGGTTTGCGACAAGGAATTTCTAAATATTATCATCCCAACGGTAAGCTTGCGGACTTTATTACATACAAAGACAATCTGATTAATGGCAAAGTTTTTTCATACGACCCCGAAGGCAATTTTATCGAGGAGCAGTCTTTTTATGAAGGTGAACTAATCGAATAATATATTCTTACCCAAATAATTCGTTTTCAACTATTTCGCAAATTATATGGGCAATTGTAATATGCCCTTCCTGAATTCTCTGTACATTTTCAGACGGTACAACAATTGCCGTATCGACCAGCGATTTTAATTTACCACCGCTTCCTCCGAGCAGACCTATCGATTTCAGCCCTTTTTCTTTTCCTTTTTCGACAGCTTTAATAACATTGAGAGAATTGCCGCTCGTTGAAATTGCAATAAGAATATCGCCCTCGTTGCCGAGACCTTCGACATTGCGTGCAAAAATGTTTTCAAATCCAATATCGTTACCACCTGCAGTTAAATTAGAAGAATCGGTAGTCAGAGCAATTGCGGGCAATGCAGGTCTTTCGATATGATGACTGAGTCTTACCATTAATTCAGTTGCAATATGCTGACTGTCGGCGGCGCTGCCCCCGTTGCCGCATAACAATACTTTCTTACCGCCGAGATAAGCCTCTTTAATTAAATCGACTGCTTTAAATATATCTTCTGCACATTCTTTTTCTATATTTAATTTTGTTTCTGCACTCTCATGCAAAGAATCTTTTAAAAATTGATTTCTGTTGAACATTCTTTATTTTTCCATTTATTATTTTATTCAAAAATAACAAACTTTATTATAATTCATTAAATAAACGAAAAATACTATGGCAAAAAAGAAAAATAATGCAGAGTTACACGGGTTCCCTTTATTTTGCGATTACACGTGTAAGTATGCCGATTTTACAAATCCGGAGGCAATCGGTGCCTGCAGAAAAGATTTAGCCGTATGGTGCAAATATTTTAAGAGGTACAACAACAAGAATAATAAATGCCTGGCTCGTAAATGATAGAGTAACGAGCCTCTTTCTTTGGTTAAATCTGATAGATTTTATAAGTTGCATTTACTATTAAAAAACAGATATGACAAAATCAAAAAAATTACTTTTCTGGATTATTGCCTTTTTGATAACTTTATCTTCTGCAGTTTATCAACGAATGACAGGTCCCACCTATCCTTACAAAAACAAAATTGAGTTTGCGAACAGAGTAATTGAATACAAATTGCTCAGAAGTCACACTACTTCAAGCGATTATCAAATTTCGCTCGATACAAAAGGTGGCGATATAACAGGCACGGTTTTCTGGCGCAGGTATAAATTCGATAAGGAATACGAGAAAATTGAAATGACGGGCAACTCAATACTAATAGCTTCCTTACCCAAGCAACCTCCTGCAGGCAAACTCGAATATTACATTCTGCTTCGCAATAATGAAGATGCAATCTATCTTCCACCCGATAAAACAATAGTGATTCGTTTTAAAGGCGATGTTCCTGCTGGCATATTGATTCCTCACGTAATAATCATGTTTTCGGTTATGTTGTTCGGAGTACGCACGGGTTTGGAAGTTTTTGTTAAAGATGGCAATTTGAAATTTTACACGCTTACGACAATAATTCTTTTGTTTACCGGTGGTTTTATACTTGGACCTCTTATGCAGTATTACGCTTTTGGAGAATTTTGGACGGGGTTTCCATTCGGCTACGACCTAACGGACAATAAGACTCTCGTTGCAATGCTCGGCTGGATTGTTACTTTTCTGAGACTGAAAAAATCCCCGAAGCCGGAAAGATGGGTCTTAGGAGCCGCACTATTGATGTTCATTATTTATCTTATTCCACATAGCGTACTGGGCTCGGAACTCGACTACAGTAAACTGAACGATAGTTATTGATTTATATAAATATAATCCTAATAAAAATAGGAGTAATGTATGAGCGAGACTCCAAACACAAACGGACTCCCGTCGAATGCTTACAGGGAATTAAAACCCGGCGAAAAATATATTCCGATAATGCTTTCGGACAAAGAATATCCGGAAGTTACACCTTACTCGGTTATAACAGGAATTTTTATGGCAATAATATTTACTGCAGCTGCAGCATATTTGGGATTAAAAATTGGTCAGGTATTCGAAGCGGCAATTCCTATTGCGATACTGGCAGTCGGTCTTTCTGCCACATTGAGAAAGAAAGGCGGGTTGGGACAGAATGTAATTATTCAATCGATCGGTGCTACATCGGGTACAATTGTAGCCGGAGCGATATTTACAATTCCCGCCCTTTACATACTTGAACTGGAAGCAGAATTCTATAAGATTTTTCTGGCATCGGCTTTGGGCGGGTTCCTCGGTATCCTGTTCCTTATTCCATTTAGAAAATATTTTGTTTCTGAAATGCACGGTAAATTACCCTTCCCCGAAGCTACGGCAACGACCGAGGTTCTGGTTGCAGGCGAAAAAGGTGGCAAACATGCGGTCGTGCTTGTGGTTGCCGGTTTAATTGGAGGAATCTTTGATTTCGTTGTGGCTGCTTTCGGCTGGTGGAGCGAACTCTTTACTACAAAAGTAATTCCAATCGGGCAGTCGATTGCAGATAAAATCAAACTCGAATTCAGACTAAGCGTAAGTTCAGCTATTCTTGGTCTAGGATACATTATCGGGTTGAAATATTCGGCTCTAATTACGGCAGGCTCTTTTCTTTCGTGGTTCGTTATTATTCCTGTTATTGCATATTTCGGCGACTATATTACCACTCCAGTCGGTGCAAACATTAGTTTCCTGATTAAAGATATGTCGGCTGAACAAATTTTCAGAAATTATGTGCGCCATATCGGTATCGGAGGTATTGCCATGGCAGGATTTATCGGAATCGTCCGCTCATCGGGAATTATCAAGAAGGCATTTTCGCTCGGTTTCCAGGAACTATTCGGCAAAAAAGTTAACGAGAACAGCGAACGTACTCAAAGAGACCTGCCAATGAAAATAATTTTCGTCGGACTTATTTTTACAACCATTTTAGTTTCCATTTTCTTCTTTTTCGGTGTAGTAACCAACCTGTTTTATGCTCTTATAGGGCTATTAATTGTATTAATTATATCGTTCCTCTTTACGACCGTTGCCGCCACTGCAATTGCAATCGTGGGGACCAATCCTGTTTCGGGAATGACTCTGATGACATTGCTCCTTTCCTCTGTTGTACTTGTATCGGTCGGACTGACAGGTCCTGCTGGAATGGTATCGGCATTAATAATAGGCGGCGTAGTATGTACAGCCCTGTCGCAAGCGGGAGCTTTCATAACGGATCTTAAAATCGGTTACTGGCTTGGCTCAACTCCTTACAAACAGGAAAAATGGAAATTCGTTGGTACTATTTTTTCCGCCGCAACTGTCGCATGGATTATTATGGTATTGAACGAAACCTACGGATTCACGGGAGAAAATGCGCTCGTAGCTCCGCAGGCAAACGCTATGGCTGCGGTTATAAAACCGTTAATGTCAAATCAGCCTGCGCCCTGGCTCCTTTATCTGGGAGGCGCCCTTCTTGCGCTCATTCTTACAATGATTAAGATACCTGCTCTTCCTTTTGCGCTCGGTATGTATATTCCTTTGGAATTAAACACGCCGCTTCTCGTCGGAGGCTTAATTGCGCATTTTGTATCGACTCGCAGTAAAGACGAACAATTAAACAACTCCCGCCGTGAAAGAGGAACTCTGATTGCTTCCGGATTTATTGCAGGCGGTGCTCTCTTTGGAGTGCTTAGCGCAATACTCCGTTATGTAGGATATAACTGGGTTAATCATGGTTGGCAGAAATCTCATGCAGCAGAATTGCTTGCAATTATTATGTTTTCGTTAATAAGCATCTATATGATCTGGGATTCTCTCAGAGCCCGTAAAGGCGAATAATTTTGAAAATTAAATACGGATTACTATTATGAAAACCAAAATTTTTCTAACACTAATAATGGTATTTGCTATGCTCCAAAACGGTAAAACACAGGTGCTCGAAAGAAACGAAGTGCCCGAAAAATACAAATGGGATAATTCCATTCTCTATAAAAACGTCGGAGATTGGGAAAAGGAACACAACCGGTTAGAAGCAGAAATAGAAAAATTCTCGCAGTATAAAGGCGCTCTCGGAAAAAGCGCGGATGTTCTCTACGACGCGTTGAGAACTTATTTCGATCTGCAGAAAGATTACTATAAACTTTCCGATTATGCTTTCCGCATTGCGGATGAAGACCTCAGAATAAGTTCGAACCAGGCTTTGAATCAAAAAGCCACAACGCTCGGCACCAAATTTTCCGAGGTCACTTCATTCGTCAATCCCGAAATCCTTAAAGTGGGGCGGGAAAAAATAGAACGCTTTCTCGACGAGAAAAAGGAATTAGACGAATTCAGATTCTATTTGATGGACATACTACGCCTCAAAGATCATACGCTCTCCGAAAACGAAGAGGCTATTCTGGCAAGTGCTGGTTTAATGACTTCAACTCCGGGCGAAGTCTACAGCATATTCGACAATGCCGAAAAACCCAATGCCGTTGTAAAGCTTTCGACGGGTGAAGAAGTTGAATTGACTTCGGCTAACTATACAAAATATCGCACTGTTGAAAATCGAGCCGACCGTCAACTGGTGATGCAATCGACATTCGAAAATTACAAGAAATTCCAAAATACAATCGGCGCCAATTTGGTCGGTAAATTAAAAGCCGATTATTTCTACGCCAAGAACAGAAAGTACAATTCGGTTCTGGAAAGTTCTCTAAACGCCAACAATATTCCAGTTTCCGTTTACGAAACTCTGATCGAACAGATTCATAAAAATCTTCCGACGCTTCATCGATTTCTTGAACTCAAAAGAAAAATGCTCGGTGTCGACACCCTTCATTATTACGATCTCTACACTCCTCTGGTTAAATCAGTTGAATTCAAATACAACGTAGAAGAAGGTCAAAAATTATTGCTCAATGTTTTCAAACCGATGGGCGAGGAATACGTAAGCACAGTAAAAAAAGCATTCGAAGAAAGATGGATCGATTTCATTCCGAATAAAGGAAAGCGCAGCGGAGCATATTCATCAGGAGCGGCTTACGATTATCATCCATATATACTTATGAACTGGACAGACGATTACGAATCAGTTTCCACTTTGGCTCATGAATTGGGTCATACAATGCACAGCTATTTTTCTAACAAACACCAACCGTTCGTCAACTCTCAATATTCGATATTTGTCGCCGAGATTGCTTCGACAATAAACGAAACATTACTAAACAATTATATGGTAAGTAACGTCAAATCCGACGAAGAGAAACTTTATCTTTTGGGTTCTTATCTCGATTTACTCAGGACCACAATCTTCAGACAAACTTCGTTTGCCGAATTTGAATGGGAAATTCACAAACGGGTAGAAAAGGGAGAGCCACTTACCGGAGACGATTTGAGTAAAATTTATTTCGATATAGTCAAAAAATATTACGGCAACGACGAAGGAATATGCATAGTCGATCCATACGTCGCATATGAATGGGCATACATTCCCCATTTTGTCCACTATACATATTATGTGTATCAGTATTCTACGTCGTTAATATATGCCACAGCCTTTGCCGAAAAAATTGTCAATGAAGGACAGCCCGCAGTAGATAAATTTTACCATATATTGAAAGGTGGCAGCTCGGAATATCCAATCGATTTGATTAGAAAAGCAGGCATCGATCCGCTATCGTCGGAAGCATTCGACCTTACAATGGCTAAGATGAACAGAGTGATGGATATGATGGAAGAAATTCTTGAAAGGAAAAAAAATTAAAAACAACCAGCCCCGCACTGCGGGGCTCTCAATAACTATGGGTCAACTAGCCCTTTTTTATTAGTTCAAATTTAGTTTTCTCAGTGCCATTCCGATTGCGGTTTCAACGGAGTAACGTTCGTCGAGATATTCAATCACCAATTTGCAGAACTTTTCTCTGTATCTCTTCGGTATCAAAACTCCGTAAAAGGCAACGGCTAATTCCAATAACTTGTTCATTTTATTACTCAGAATCTCTGATTTATTATCGGAACGAAAAATATTTTTTAAATAGCTTGGAACATAAATTATGGAAATAAATGAAATCAGAAATCTCTTTCCACATTTAAAAACAGGACAAATTTATTTCAATCATGCAGCTGTAGGACCGTGGTCAAAGCCTTTGCTCGATAGATTGGATTTATATTCACGCCAGAGGAGCGGTGATAAAATCGAGAATTTTAAATCGTTCTTGAGATGGAACGCCTCCGCAAAATCAAAACTAGCTTCTATTCTTAATACAAAAAGTAATCGAATTGCATGGACAGATAACGTTTCCAACAGTCTTAATATTCTTGCACAGGGATTGAAATGGAAAACTGGCGATCAAATTATCATAAACGATCTTGAATTCCCGTCTAATGTATATCCTTTTTTAAATCTTAAAAAACATGGCGTTGATTTAATCATAATAAAAAACAGAGACGGAATTGTCGATATAGAGGATATTGAAAAAGCCATAACTCCGAAAACAAAATTAATTTCGATCAGCTCGGTACAATTTCTTAGCGGTTACAGAGCAAATATTGAAGAGATTGGAAAACTGTGCCGTAAGAAAGGAATTATTTTTTGCGTTGATGCAATTCAAGGCGTCGGGGCAATAAATACAGATGTACAAAAATACAATGTAGATTTTCTTACCGGCGGCACTCAAAAGTGGTTGATGTCGATGGAAGGACTAGCATATTTTTATATTACGGAAGAATTACAGGAAAAAATTGACCAGAAATTCGTAGGCTGGACTTCAGTTGAAGACGCCTGGAATTTACTGGACTACAACCTTATTCTAAAAAAAGACGCCGACCGTTTTCAAAACGGCACAATGAATACCCTGGGCGTTGCCCTATTTGACGCCATGCTCGATATTTTTATTAAATACGGTATCGAGAACATCGAAAAAAGAATTCTCGACAACACAAACTATTTTATCAAGCAACTATACGAATCGGGTTTCGAGCCAGTGCTAAAGAATATTCCTGATAGCAACCGAGCGGGTATAGTAACAATACCCGTTGACGACCCCGAAAAAATATTTGAAGAACTTGAGAGACATGAAATTCACTGTTCGTTGAGGCAGGGATTAATCCGCTTTTCACCTCATTTTTACAATACGAGGGACGAAATAGACAGAACGATTGAAGTCCTAAAAAACTCAGTGTAAAGAAATCTTTTTCCGATTACGGAGGCTCCGAATTCGATTGCCAGGCAGTTTTTTTGCTATAGATTTGAAACAGTATATTTTATCTTGGTACAGATGTCCGGAATAATAATGGGAAAAAAGAGATGCACGGTTACAGACAAATCCGTGCATCCGATTAATTCTTACTCGTTTGGATTATAAGTCAATTCAACTTTGACGTGAAAGTCGGCTCCGCTAAAAAGCGTATATTTAACTTCGCTTATTGTGCACTTATAATCCTCGCCCACCAAATCGCTTATTACTTTAGCGATCGCATTTTCGAGCGTGCTAACGCTTACTCCCTTGAGTTTGTTTTGCAGTAATTTATCCACATCAATCGGCTTTTCCTGTTCACCCATTGTAATTCTCCCTTATTTATTGTGCATTTTAGACGGCACATTAAATAGAATGTTTAACTTCTGATAAAATTAAGCAATTCTTCTGTTTTTTTGCGCATTAATTCGATATTCCCTCTGGCTTCAACATTTAGCCTCAGCAGAGGTTCTGTATTGCTCATTCTCACATTAAACCTCCACTCGGGATATTCTACGCTAACGCCGTCGAGTTCATCAATCTTTCCGTCGCTGTATTTTTCTTTAATGGCAGTCAGTTTGCCTGCCGGGTCGTCAATTTTGGAATTGATTTCACCTGAACATGGATAAGCTTTGATCATCTCGCCTACGAGCTCGGATAATTTGGCATTTTCTTCCGAAAGTAGCTGTAATATCAGGAGGAAAGGTATCAATCCGCTATCGGAGTAAGAATTTTCCCTGAAGTAGTGATGAGCCGACATTTCGCCGCCGTAGATTGCATTAACTTCTCTCATTTTTTGTTTAATGAAAGCGTGTCCGCTTTTGGAAATAACTGGGATACCGCCAGCTTTGGTAACAACGTCGATCGTATTCCAGGTAAGGCGTGGATCGTAAACAATTTTTTCGCCGGAATGATTTCGCAAAATCGATTTAGCCAGCAATGCCACGATATAATAGCCTTCGATAAAATTGCCGTGTTCGTCGAAGAAAAAGCAGCGGTCGTAATCACCGTCCCACGCTACACCCCAATCGGCTCCGCTCTCTTTAATAGCATCAATAGTTGGTTGTCGATTTTCCGGTAGTAATGGATTTGGTACCCCATTTGGGAACCGTGAATCGGGCTCGTGAAAAACTTTCACCATTTTAATCGGAAGAAACTTTTCAAGTCTATCGAGAGCTGGTCCAACACAACCGTTCCCGGCATTTACCACTACTTTGAAAGGAGAAATCTTTTCAGGATTGTAGAATTTATTTATATGGCTGATAAAATCGTCCATTATATCTTTCTTTTGAACAGTGCCTTTAACTTTCGAAATTTCACCCAAGTCGTTACTGAGTATCATTTTCTCTACTTCATGAAGTCCGGAATCATAACCGAGGGGTTTGGAACTTTCCTTAACAAATTTAAGGCCGTTATATTCGGGTGGATTGTGACTCGCAGTAATCATAACTCCGCCGTCGGCATTAAAATGAGGAGTTGCAAAATAAATCATTTCCGTGCCGCATAATCCTATATCGATAACATCGCATCCGGCATCCGTAATTCCTTTTGCAAGGGCATCCGACAATTCAGGAGATGAAGGGCGAACGTCGTGACCGATAACTATTAATTTGGCCTCAAGATATTTTGTAATGGCTCGTCCCACCTTATAAGCCAGATCAGCATTTAATTCAGAAGGAACTTTGCCTCTGATATCATAAGCTTTAAAACAAGGAATTCTTTCCATACCAACTCCGAAATTGATTATGTAAAAATAAATAAATTTAGAATAATATGATTATTGTAGGGAATTAATGTTCCGATGTTGAGTTTAAATAGATAGTGGTGAATAAATTCAAATTATACTGATTTCCGAATCTTTATCGAAGAAATGGAGATTATTGAGTTCAAGATGCAATTCAATACTATTATTAAGATGAAGCCCGTTTACCATATTAATTTTTGCTGTAAATTGTACATCATCGATGGTAAAATACACGATCGATTCGTTCCCTATCGGTTCAACTAATTCCGAGGTTATAGTGATTGTGGAATAATTATGCTCTGGTTTTTCATATTTGATATGTTCCGGACGTATCCCTATAATTATTTCTTTATTGGAGTACTTTTTTAGTATATCGTAGTATTCAGGAGTAATGTATAAACTCAGACCGTTTTTTGATGAGACGAACTTTAATCTTCCATCATTTATAATTTTTCCATTAATAAAATTCATAGCTGGACTTCCAATAAAACCTGCCACAAACTTATTATGTGGTTTAAAATAAAGATTCATAGGAACATCTACTTGCTGAATTACACCATCCTTCATAACAACAATTCTGTCTCCCATAGTCATAGCTTCAATTTGGTCGTGTGTAACATAAATCATCGTAGTTTGTAATTTTTTATGGAGCTTAGCGATTTCCGCTCTCATATTTACTCTTAATTTTGCATCAAGATTACTCAATGGTTCATCGAATAAAAATACTTTGGGATTTCTAACAATTGCTCTCCCAAGAGCTACTCTCTGCCTTTGTCCACCTGATAATTCTTTTGGTTTTCTACTTAATAGTTTTTCAAGTTCCAGAATTCGTGCAGCTTCTTTTACTCTTTTATCTATTTCGTGTTTATCAAATTTTCTAATTTTTAGTCCGAATGCCATATTTTCATAAACTGTCATATGAGGATAGAGAGCATAATTTTGAAATACCATAGAAATATCTCTATCCTTAGGAGGTAAATTATTTACGCATTTACCGTCGATATAAATTTCTCCTTCGGAAATTTCTTCCAGGCCGGCAATCATTCTCAGAGTTGTAGACTTCCCACAACCAGAAGGACCAACAATTACAACAAACTCTTTATCATGAATTTTCAGGTTAACATTATTTACTACTTTATTATTGTTATCGTATATTTTTGATAAATTGATCAGGCTAACTTCTGCCATTATATCCTCGCTTTATTTTAATAAAATCAATTTTAAATTTTTTTGAATGTTCCCACTGCTGATTCGAACAATATAAACTCCGGACGACACTTTTTCTCCGTCATTTGTTCTTCCGCTCCAGATGGCTCGATATTTCCCCGGTTGGTGATATTTGCTTACAAGGTTTACAACTTTTCTTCCAAGAATATTAAAGATTTCTATTTTGATTTTTTCTTCTCTTTCTACATTATAAATTATCATAGTTTCTGAATTAAATGGATTAGGATATACAGTAAAGCTGAGATTTTCTTTTTGAAAAGAATCACTAATTAAGTTTACCTCAGTTACTATATCATACATTTTAATTATTTCTTCTGGCAAAAGTGCATAATCATAAATTCTTATATCATCCATAATACCTTTGAAATTATAATTTGAATTATCAGGAAGCATTTGTCCTATAGTTAAATCATATACTGACTGCATTAAATTTCCCTGCCATTCAGTGAATGCATCGAGAGTTCCATTCAACCATAATTCAGCGTATTCCCCGTCGTAAGTTACTACTACAAAATAAAGTTTATATGGTTCAATTATTGTTTCACTGTCAAGGTCTAAAATCGGGTTTATATTTTTATCAGTTTTAATTGTCCATCTGATTTTATTATTTGCTATTGATATTTTATAACGACTATTCCAGCTCCCGTGCGATAGCAGATATACTTCTTTATTTTGATAGTCATCCATCTGGAACCAGAATGCAATTGTTATCGCTTCAGTAAAATTAAGAGAAGAATTATTCTTTATAAGTACATAATCTTTAATCCCATCAAAATAAAGTGCTGATTTCAAATTATTGTGTCTGTCATTTACAAATGAAGCTCCGTTTACAATACCATTATTATTATTTCCACTAAAATCACTGGCGTTATTATCGAAAGGCAGGTACACAACAAGATTCCCTTTTGCATAATCATTGAAATTTCTTACAAGTAATTTAATACTATCAGTAATACTATTTTTACATTCATCTTTAACTGTGCATAAAACATTATAAATTCCTTCTTTATCAGGAGCGTACCAGATAATGGAATCTTTTTTAATTACTTGAATATTACCTGCCTGAGAATACCAATAATAATCAAGCACAGCAGTTGTTTGAGAATGTGCAATACATCTAATACCAGTACTCGAATTTATATTAATTTTTCTACTATCAGCTTTTATCAATTCAATCACGGGTTTTGAATTGATATTTTCGACTACATTAATTGTTATAGAATCTCTGTCTTTATTCCCATGACTGTCATATACAGTAGAATAAATTTTATATTGTCCTGCTGAGTGAGCAACGAAGAGTGCTGAATTATTCTGTGGTTTAATTATTCCACTATTAGCTGTCCAAACATATCTCAATGGTTCATTATCGGGGTCAACTGCTGTGCAGTAAATCCTTATTGTATCGTTAATCATTATTCTTTCTTTTTCAGTAGCCAAACATTTAATTCTCGGAGACTTATTGTACGTTGCATAATCATAGTTATAATCAACCACAACGCCGTTTGCTTTCAGAACATTTTTATCATATTCAATATTAGCGTCGGATGGAATAAAGCGTAAGATAACAGAAGAGCGGGGTGGAATTTCCAGATTGAAACTGCCGGAAATATTAAAAGCAAGAAATTTATTATTAATCATTTCATAAATGTTCACAGGAATACTCTGTACATAAATTTCCACAATTTGATTTTCATTATATGGATTATAGAGCATGTAAGTAGAATAATCATTATTGCCAAAAAAATCGGTTTTATTCAGGTCAATTTTTAAAATACCTTTAACATTAGTAGTATCTATTAATGCTGCCAGGTAACCAATAGAAGAGGATGAATAGAGAGATAAATTAGTTCGAGCCCATCCACCTTTTACTGCATCGCCCGTTGCAAATGGCCAGCCTGAATCTGATTTTAATAGAGCTTCGTAAGCAATGGATGAATTTAAATCAAATTTCTCTGACCAGTCTTCACTATCCTGATGCAAATTATCTAGGTATCGAGAATAAAAAAGTCTTAATGCATTTGCCACATTTAAAAGCCATTTACCTAAAGCATTGGCAAATCTTTCATCGTATTTAACTAAGGGGAGTAATGCACCTGCTTGTTGAAAAGTGTTCATAGAAAATGCATATTGTCGTTCGCTATCTTCACCAATTAAACCTGAAATGTCATATACACCCCATTTGCCAAGTAAAACATTCCAATTTCTCAAGTTAGTCTGACTAAAACACCAATTTAGCATTTTATATAAATTATAATTTGTACCGATTTCCGCATTCATTCGTGCAGCGGTAATTACACCGTAAGGGAGTTGTATTTCATATGCAGGATTATCAAATAACGAATCAAGAAATTCAAGACATAATTCTGCTCCTGCTAAATATTTTTTTTCACCTGTAACTTTAAATGCATTGTATAGAATATATGCTATTGCACCTGCAACTTCGGGTTCAGTAACTCCCTGCTTAAAAGCTTTCATAGTTACAAAATCCCATCCGCGTTGATTAAAATCTGGATATCCCCAGGGTGTACAGCTACCACCACTAAATTTCACTACATCAAGAAAGCGATCTGCAATTGTTACAAATTGTTCCTTAAAGCCTTCAATCTTAGGATAAAGATAAAACAACTGTGTAAAAAATACATTTGGCATTGATTCATACCACCAATCATCGTATGTATTGTCTTTTGGCGAGTTTTTATAAACATTCTGATTTCTGTTAAAATATTCACGCGACATTTTTACCCAATTGTAGCCATACTGATTACTTTTGTCAATTCCACATAAAGTTGCACTAACCAGCGAAGGTAAAACATTTATAGCTTCTGTATTTTCGGTATTAAAGGTTCCTACATAAGAATGTAAACCAAAACTAATTTCTTCAGGATAATTAATACTATTTGTTATAAAAAAAAGAAAAGGCAAATGTTCGCCGTAATTACCTGGATAATACACTATCGAATCATAAGTTATAGCAACTTCTTTCCAATTTCGCATTTGATAAGGCTGTGGTATTTCCGGCATCACTTCAATTCTTTCAATCGATAATTGCTGTGAATGAACATTATATCTTAAAAACAATAGTAAGGGAATTACATATAATATTTTACTTGTCATCATACTTATAAATAATCATTCAAAGTGTATATTTTGAGTTTGTTCTTATATAACTTTCCGTTAAAGCCATCCATACGTAGTAATATTTTTTCATCAGGAAGAAGAATAAATCCACGATCTGAAAACATTACATCATCATATTCAACATCAACATAAAATGCTGGTTTATTGGTACTTAATTCGAGTATATTTTCATTATCATTTTTTTTGAATACGAACTTAATATTTGGTTTGGAAAGGTGTAAGTATTTCCATCTTTTCATAGGTACGGCATCCCTGAACATCAATAAATTATCTTTATATATAGAAATAACATATATAGCTTCTTTACCATATTTATTCTTTACTTCATTAATTTTTTCATGTTTATTTATTCCCAACGATATACTTATTGATGAAGATTTAATAATTCCTTTCTTTGAATCAATGATATCTATTTTAAGCAAGCCTTTCATTTCATTCTCTGTTTCATTTAAGCCGTATATTTTAATGTCATCTTCTTCCCGAATAACCCTAAATGATATTGGCCCGAATAATTTTTTTACAAAGTAATAAGATATTTTTGGCATAGACAAGCTATCGATTAAAGACCAACTCGTAACAGGCCATGTATCATTTAATTGCCATATTATTGTGCCTTTGGTTACTTTATTGAATCTCCAATGTTGTAGACAAGTTTTAAGTGCAATTGCCTGATTTAATTGTGTTAAATAAAAGTAATCTTCCCATTTAGTACTCAAGGGTAAATGTGCACTAAGAAATCTAATAATTCTTTCAGGGCCTTCAATTTGTTTATTATGAAATTCAAAAGTCTCTGAATTAATTTTTCTTTCGTCTTCTGGGATATATTTTTCGATTGTAAATTTATTTGCAGCACTTTGAAAGCCAAATTCTGTAACAAATAAGCTTTTATCTTGAACAACTTCTTCATAATCCTTCCAATAGCTCCAGATATACCACTGGTGTCTGTTACCGCTTGTTTCTGAATTAGGATCCTCGTCATATCCAAATGGAGAGGATTCCCAATAAAATCTTTCTGGATCAATTTTCTTTAATAAATCGGGAATAATTTTATTATAAATTTTATAGCCCGGCATATTTTTATAATGAGTTTTATTCGTCTGATACCAGATCCATTCATTTTCATTATTGCCACACCAGATAGCTAACGAGGGATGGTATTGTAAACGTTTTATGTTAAACTTAATTTCCTTTTTCACATTATCAATAAATTCTTTATGTTCAGGATAGGCACCGCAAGCAAACATAAAATCCTGCCAGACAAGCAAACCTAATTCATCACATATTTCATAAAAAATATCATTTTCATAAATTCCTCCTCCCCAGACACGAATGATATTCATATTTGCATTAACGGCCATCTTAAGCATTTTTCTATACTTACTTTCAGTTACTCTTGGTAAAAATGCATCACCAGGAATCCAGTTCACCCCTTTAGCAAAAATCTCTTTACCATTAATGATAAACTTGAAAGTATTTTTATCCTTTTCTTTAAGTCTAACTTCAATTTTTCTTATACCAACTTTTCGTACAAATAAGCAGTTTATATTTTTTCCCTTAGACTGCAATAAAATCTCAAGCTGATATAAATTTGGTTTTCCATAACCGTTGGGCATCCATAATTTTGGATTTATTATTTCCAGAATTATTTTATTTATACCTCTTTTAATATTTATATTCTTTTCAATCACATCATCTTCTATTGACATTCTTAAAATTGATTCTGGTAGATTGTAAGATGACCTGAATTTTATTTCTACTACTGCTTTTTTTTCAGTAAGATTCAATGTTTGAAAATAGAATTCGTCTATTATTTCATAATCAAGTGCTTTTAAATAAACCTTTTTCCACAAGCCTAAGGTTGGAAACGAAGGTCCCCAATCCCAGCCAAAAGAATATTGAGCTTTTCTTATATATACTCTGCTGGAATTCAATGCAACTTGTAATTTCCCATATTTTTTTTCTTCATTATGACTATATTCTACCGGAGAATATAAATATACTTTCAATATGTTATTTCTTTCTTTTAGTATTTCAGTAACATCATATTCATATTTTATAAACATATTTTCAGTTTTACCTAATAGTTTGCCGTTCAGAAATACTTCTGAGATAGTATCTATCCCTTCGAATACGAGTTTAACAGGACCTTCAATTTTATTATCAAAAGTAGTTTCGTAAACCCAGTCAG
>DYLP01000013.1 GCA_020722005.1 Melioribacter roseus | reverse complement strand
AACTAACTATGTTTTTTTATTTATATTGTTTTACCTTTTTAGAGTGAACTCATTAATGATTATTTAAAATTGTTCTATCAGGTATGATTTTCTGTATCTTAAATTCTTTTGTTATTTTTGAATTGCAATCTGACGGACGGATATGGTTCACCCCAAGAGAGTAAGAGAACTGAAAAGTGCAGAGCTCAAAAACGGTCCCATTATCTACTGGATACAAAGAGACCAGCGGGTAAACGACAATTGGGCACTCGTTTTTGCATATCAAAAAGCCAAAGAAAAACAATTGCCGTTAATCGTAATGTTTAATATCGTTCCTGAATTTCTGGATGCTGCCGAACGTCAATATTCATTTATGATTAATGGATTGAAGCAGGTCGAAAAGAAATTATCTGAATTGAACATCGGTTTTAAATTGCTCTTTGGCAATCCCGCAGTTACTATTCCCGAGTTCGTTAAGGAATCCAACTGCTCGGTATTAATTACAGATTTCAATCCTCTCAAGATAACAAGGAAATGGAAAAAAGAAGTCCATGCGAAAATAAAAGTACCATTTTATGATGTCGATGCCCACAATATTGTTCCCTGCTTTGTTGCATCTGACAAACAGGAATTTGCTGCTTATACATTCAGACCCAAAATCCATAGACTTTTACCAGACTTCCTGGACGAGTTTCCTCAGATAAAAAAAATGCCGGCAAATGATTTTCCGAATTTTAAAAACGACTGGGAAAATTTAATAGTTAATGCTGATCGTAGCGTACCTGAAATCGACTGGATATTACCGGGAGAGGACGCAGCTTTTGAAATTCTCAATAATTTCATCGAAAACAAACTGAAATTTTATGCGGACAAAAAAAACGATCCAAACGAAGACGTTCTTTCGAATTTATCGGTTCATCTTCATTTTGGGCATATATCTGCTCAACGTGTGGTTCTCGAAATAATTGGAAGGACGGAACACTCAAAATCAAGGGAAAGTTTTCTTGAAGAATTAATTGTGCGCAGAGAGCTGTCGGATAATTTCTGTTACTACAACAAAAAGTACGATTCATTTGACGGCTTCCCCGAGTGGGCTAAAAAAACTTTGAACGAGCACCGTAAAGATAAAAGGGAATATATTTATTCACTCAAAGAATTCGAAGAAGGTCGGACTCACGACTCGCTCTGGAATGCTGCGCAATATGATTTGATAAAAAGAGGTAAAATGCACAGTTATCTCAGAATGTATTGGGCTAAGAAAATTCTGGAATGGACAGAGACTCCAGAAGACGCTCTTAAATATGCAATCTACCTGAACGACAAATATGAACTCGATGGACGCGATCCAAACGGATATACCGGCATTGCCTGGTCTATCGGGGGAGTCCACGACAGAGCATGGAATGAACGGGCTGTATTTGGTAAAATTAGATATATGAATTATGCCGGATGCAAAAGAAAATTCGATGTAAGTAAATACACTATAAATGTCTTCAAATAATTTAGAGGTATAAAATGAAAAAAATCATAGCATTTTCTCTCTGGCTTTTCGTTACTATTTTGCAGGCACAAAGCGTAGATACACCCGAAAGAATTATTCTTAATTTGACCATCAATCCTTCGTCAAGTATTGCCGTCACCTGGCATACGAAGGAAAGTTATCCTCAGAGTTTTGTCGAATTTGCGGAAGCGACGAATTGGGTAGAATTTAAGGAACATACGGTAAAAACTCCGACTCAAATGAACGAATTAAATTATAAAAACAATATATCATACACGTATTCAACAGTATTGAATGATTTAAAACCAAATACGCTCTACGTGTACAGAGTAGGTTACGACTCCGTCATGAGCGAGTGGAATCAATTCAGAACCGCCTCCGAAGGCAACCAACCTTTTCGGTTCGTTTATTTCGGCGACCCACAAAACGGTATACGTGAAGACTTATCGAGAGTATTCAGAAAAGCAATATTGACTGCTCCCGATGCATCCTTCTGGCTTTTTGCCGGCGACCTAACCGACCTCCCTGATGAATCGATGTGGGAAGAATGGTTCGATGCAACTGGATTTATTCACAGAATCGTGCCTTCAATTATGGCTATCGGAAATCACGACCTCTACTTCGAAATGGTAAACGGTAAAAAGAAAAAAACAGACAAATATCCACTCTGGCAAAGTCTTTTTACTCTGCCCGAAAACGGACCTCAAGGTTTGGAAGAATCGGTTTATTACGTTGATTACCAGGGCGTCAGGTTTATTGTACTCAATACAAATTATCGGTTAGAGGATCAAGCCGAATGGCTCGAAAATGTATTATCTAACAATCCAAATAAATGGACAATTGTAACATACCATCACCCCGTCTATTCAACTGGCGAAGGAAGGGACAACAGAGATATCAGAGAAACCTTCATGCCGATTTTCGATAAGTTCAATGTAGATCTCGTATTACAGGGTCACGACCATACCTATGCCAGAACATACAAAATTTATCAGGGTAAAATTTCTGTAGACGAATCGAAAGGAACGGTGTATATTACATCTGTTTCGGGTCCGAAGCAGTACTCTGCAAATCCAATGTACAAAGATTTAATAGCGAAGCTTGGAACCTTTACTCAACTTTTTCAGGTTATCGACATACAAGGCGATCGATTGATTTATAATTCATATACGGTTACGGGAGAGCTTTACGATCATTTCGAACTGACAAAATAGTTAGGAGAAAGAGCAAGGATTATTTTCTTAACCTTGCTCTTTCAATTTCTTCCTTGAATTTTTTATATGTTTTTTTGCCTTCGAGAAAAACTGCCTTTTTTCCATTGGAATCGTAAATCAACGTAGCGGGCAATGCCCCGCTCCAATTCTCATCGAGAAAATTTATCAATTCTTCGTCGTTATCAAATCCGTTTATATAATTTCTGTAGAATACGTTGTTCGCCTTCAAAAAAGGAATAACCTTAGAATTAATATCTTCTTGTAAATCGACGCTTAGTCCAACGAAATCCACATCTCTGTACTCTTCGGCTAATTTTATAATATCTGGTATTTCCTCTCGACACGGTACGCACCATGTTGCCCATAAATTCAGGAAAAGAATTTTCTCGTTCCTGTTTCGGATTATCTTCTTTAACCCGTCCTTATCGATTTTAACAACCTTGATTTCTTTGACTGTATTTTTTTGGCTTTCACCTGTAATTAAAGTTCCAGTAAGAAAAGTCAGTAAAAAAATCAGGATTAATTTATGCATGTTAATCTACTCTTTTTATTGTACATCCAAATGCTTTTGTTTGAGAATTGGAAACTTTTTTGCCGGCTAATATTTCGTCGAGAGCCATTCTCAAATCGTGAGTTTTTACGTCTTCTTCTTTTCTCGAATCGTCAATTCTGCCGTGATATAAAATTTCGAAGTCGCTGTTGAGTACAAAAATTTCAGGAGTTACAGACGCCTTGAATTTATCTGCAATAACGTTTCTTTCGTCTTTCAGAATTACGAATTCAAACCCGTGTTGTTTTGCGTGTTCTTTAATTTCTTCCACGCTTTCCTGTTTATTCGAATTAATTCCAATGAAACTGACGCCTTTCTCTTTGTAGTCATTATAAAGTTCAACCATCCTCGAATTGTAAGCATTTGAAATGGGGCATTGAGTAGCAATGAACATAATTACGATTGCTCTGGATTCTTTAAAATCGCTCAATTGGAATTCTTTGCCGTTATAGTCTTTGAGCTTGAAATTTTCGACTTTATGACCCGAAGTTAGATAGACGGACGGCAGGAAAAGAATTAGCATTCATAAGGATTTATATGAGTTTTTCATCTTTTACCTTTCTTGTTTGATGTGGTTGCATAAAATATACTTTATAATACTCGATGTCAATTTTAACTGAAAGATATGCCTAAAACAACATCCGTGTTTTAATAGTTTCAGGAATTGCTCTTAATTCTTTCATAATTTCGACGCTCATTTCTTTACTATCGATATCAATAATTACGTATCCCACATACGAGTCTGTTTGCAGGTATTGAGCGGATATATTCAATTTACGCGTAGTAAAAACCTTTGATATTTTATTCATAACACCTGGCCTATTATGATGAATATGGAGGTATCGTTGACAATTAATATTGGGAGTGAGAGATATTTGAACAAAATTCGTGGCACCGATCGTTGTACCAACGTCACAATACTTGACCAATTTTTCTGAGACTTCCAGTCCAATGTTCGCCTGAGCTTCGCATGTGCTGCCTCCAATATGGGGAGTTAAAGTTACATTTTTGAATTTCTGCAAGACCGAAACAAACTTTTCTTTATTTGAGGCTGGTTCTTCTGGAAAGACGTCGATAGCCGCTCCGGCTATATGTCCTGACTCAATAAATTCAGCCAGATGATTTAGATTAACTACTGTTCCACGTGAACTGTTGATCAAGTAAGATCCTTTTTTCATTATGCTTAGTTGCTCTCGTGTAATCATATTTTTTGTAAGTTCGGTTTCGGGCACGTGAAGCGTAACTACATCCGATATTTTCAGAAGTTCATCGAGGCTGTTGCACGGTTTGGAATTTCCGAGATTCAATTTTTTGACTATGTCGTAATAATAAACATTCATTCCGAGACTTTCGGCGAGTATCGAAACCTGCGAACCGATATGCCCATAACCTACAATGCCAAGATTTTTTCCACGGACTTCATAAGAATTCTTTGCATCCTTAAGCCAAACTCCCTCATGAGCCAGAATATTTTTTTCTGGTATTCCTCTCATTAAAAAAATTATTTCGGCTATTACTAATTCCGCTACCGACCGAGTGTTAGAAAACGGAGCATTGAAAACTGGAATGCCTTTCATTCTTGCAGCATCAAGGTCGACTTGATTTGTACCGATACTATAACACCCAATTGCAATCAGTTTTTTTGCGTACTTTAAAACATCTTCCGTCAAATGCGTGCGCGAACGTATTCCAATAATATGTACATCTCGAATTTTTTCGATTAATTCATCACCTTTAAGAGAAGTTTTAAGATATTCAATGTTGTTAAAGTCGTTGCTTTTGAAATAATCGACGGCATTAGGATGCACGCCCTCGAGCAACAATACTTTAATTTTCTCTTTTGGAAGTGAATAGACCTTCCCCATTGTCTTCATCTAATTTATTATGAAAATTTATTTTACAAATATATGCCAGATGAAAGACAATAGAAAAAAGTCTTTTTATTTTTTCATCTTTTTCTTTTTGACAATTGTTTCTAATATTCTTCTGGCGTGGTCAATTGAATTTTCAATAAACCATTTTCCCGTGTCCATTCCACCACAAACCACCCCTGCAAGAAAAAGACCCGGTATATTTGTCTCATGTGTAATTGGATTTATGGACGGAACTTTCAATCTTTTTCCTTTTAACTCAATTCCAGCTTTTAAAAGAAACTCAAAGTCGGGTTTATAACCCGTCATGGCAAAAACTAAATCGTTCTCAAGTGTAATTTTTTTACCGTTTTGTTCAATGACAATTTCGTTTTCTTTAATTTCTGAGAGCATTGAATTAAAAAATGCTTTAATGCTCCCCTCCTTGATACGGTTTTCAATATCAGGTTTGACCCAATATTTAACGCTTTTGTCAATTCTGCTTTTCCTTACAATCATTGTCACGTCTGCGCCGTGTCTGAATGTTTCGAGAGCTATATCAACAGCTGAGTTTCCTCCTCCAACGATTGCCACTTTCTGGTCGTTAAAAGGATGTAGTTCTTTGTAATAGTGAAATACTTTGGGAAGAGTTTCACCGGGAATATTCATTAAATTCGGATTGTCATAATATCCGATGGCTAATACTATACTTCTGCATCGATAGAAAGATTTTTCAGTTATAACTTCGAAAATACTTTCGACACGTGCAATTTTCTCCACCTTTTCAAAATAATTTACTTTCAGGTTCCATGCAGACTTTACCCGTCTATAGTACTCGAGAGCTTCCCGTCGGGTTGGTTTAACACCGTGCGACACAAATGGTACGCCACCAATTTCAAGTCGTTCCGACGTTGAGAAAAAAATGTCATGTTTACCGGAAAGTTATAAATCGAATTTACGAGACATCCTTTTTCTATAATTAGATATTCAAATTTTCTTTTTACAGCTTCGATACCACAAGCCAATCCGATAGGACCAGCCCCTACAATAATCACATCGTATATTTTCCGTTTCATATTATAATTTTTTTCTATATTAACGATTAATCATTTTAGCCATTAACAAAAAACAAAATGGAAAAATTCAGTTATTCTTTTTTTGCACGTATTATTTATCGATACGGAAATATAATAGCCACGCTTTTTCTTTCGATTCATTTAATTTCTTCAATCTATTTTATAACGGAAAAATGGTATTTCGTATTTCCGACGGCACTCAACGGACTTATTATTTACATACTCAACAGGTACTTTCTTAAAACCTATCGGCTCTTTCCATTTACAATAGAAGCTGACAACGAAAAGATGATATGCAGCGACTTTTTTATGAGCAGAAAGAGAGTAGTAATACATTATAAAAACATCGATGAATTGCGAGGAGGAATTTTCAGCGGTTATCCCACGCGCCCAATATATTTATATGATAAGTATCAGAACATAACTGTGGGTTTCTATTCTCACGTAGGAGAATTCCAGAAATTACTGACAAAAATTCTGCAATACATTCCGGAAGGTCTTTACAACAAGCTTCTTAATAAAATTAAAACTGACAGAGAAAAATTAAAAAGAGGCTGACTCGCAGCCTCTTAAATTATTTAAATGAACAAAAAATACTCTTATTTCTTGTCCGTTCCCAGTATTGCGTCTTTTGCTGCTTTTACAAATCTGAATTTGAGAACTTTCTTTGCAGGAATTTTTATAGCTTCACCTGTTTGTGGGTTTCTTCCCGTACGGGCTTTTCGTTTTGAAAGGACTACTTTACCCAATCCGGGAATGAGAAATTCTTTTTTAGCTTCTTTGTAAGCCAGAGCAACAAATTCATCGATAAATTGTACTGTTTGTTTTTTTGTAAGCCCGGTCTTCTTTGCCATGTGGTCTACAATTTGACTCTTTGTCATTGGCATAGGATTACTCCTTTTATTATTGAATGTTTTACATTCCTGCTTTAAGCAGACATACAAAATTTAACAATTTTTCAACTTAAAACAAACATTTTTTGTCTTTTTTATCAATATTATGATTTACATCATGAAGTTGAAATTAATCAATAGATTTCACGCTTTTTTGATTAAATAATTAAAACTATCTTTGCATTAAGAAAAAAATTAAATCGATGATAAGAATTTTAGTACTCTTAATTATTTCTTTTTTAACTATTAAAGGACAGTCGGATTCCACTCTTCACAGAATGGGCAATTTAATCGACACTACAGAGAACTCAATTACTAAAGGATATATAAATTTTTCAGATTACCGGTACACGGGCGATTTTATAAAATTTATGCCGTTCGGATTTCTGAGAGACCTTGGCACTGTAGGTCAACCACACGAATTTATTTTATACGGGGAAGGTTTTAATAATATTTCCGTTTTAACCGACGGCATATTTATTAATGAAAAAATTTTCAATGCCATCGACCTGAATTTATATCAGTCGGAGAGCATTGAAAAGATTGAGTTAATTCCTCTGGCAAGAGGTTTTTTATATGGTACGCACAACAATCCGGCAACATTGAATTTCGTTTCAAGAAATTATCTTCACGAAAGACCGTTTACAAGATTGCGTTATTATCAAGCACCGTACGATGAAGGTTTTATAGACGGCTACTTCAACTCGAACTTTTCCAAAAAACTAAATATATCATTCGAACTAACCAATCAAAGTACCAGTCCTCGTTATCCCAACAGCGATTACAGTTTATGGGCATTCACGTTTAAAACAAACTACAAATTGAGCGATTCGTCATTCGCATTCTCATCATTTAAATATTCTAAAACAAACACTCAATTAAACGGAGGTGTGAATATCGATTCGGTTGTAACCTCGCCATTCGATTATGAAAATTCTGTGATTTATAATCCATTTCTTGCGCCTGTCAATTTCTATTACAGATATCAAAAATCAACCTTTCGTTACTTTGACCTTGGCATAAAATCGTACCTTGCATCAAATGCACCTTGCAAAATTTCTTTCTTTTTTCATTCGCACCTGAACGAATACAGACAAAACGATACAACTTATTATATGACCCAAGCCAATGTCGACACGATTATGCGGGACAATAGCTCTCAAACCATTGGATTGAATTATAGTCAATCATTAAATCTCGGTGCACTCAAATTTTATTCGATTAATCAGCTTGAATATAATTCACCATCTTCCTCTTTGATCGATGGGGATAAATTTACGACTTTTGCTTCTTCTTTAATCGGGACTATCAATTTATTTAACGAGAATATCGAACTCTCTTTCTTTGGAAAATATCTCAATTACCACGCTAATACCTATTCTGGTTACGGATTTGATTTCAACATACACACATTTGCAGGATTATCATTCTACGCAGGTTATTCTAATTTCAGCAAACCTTATAATTTATACGAAAGAAGCCTATTCAAAGAGAGTAAAGAACAGATTTATCATAATGCCGAAGTTAAAATATTTTACCATTCACCATTATTGAGCGCTGAGGCTTCTTATTTCCGTAAGGATATCAATAACAAATTAATAATGACAAAGTCTGGATTCATTTCGAAAAATGTTGTACACAATGGAATAAATTTACGTTCTGTATTGAAACTCTGGAAATTACTGTTTGAAACAAACGCATGCCACTATTTCGATACCGATGGAAGAAATTCACTTGCTCTGCCCGAGTTTGTAATGACTGGTGGAATTTACTATGTAGACACTCTATTCAATCGAAATCTGAGTTTTAAGACTGGTTTTAACATTTACCTCTACGGCAAACGGCAGGGAATTTATTACGACTTCGAGAAAATGATATCTACTTCATGGCAGTATTACAACGATAGTGACTATTTATTCAAGTCCGCAAATCAGCTCGACTTTTTCTTTGCCGGTCAATTGCAGCAACGCGCTATTCTTTATTTTGTTCTGGAGAATATGTTCAACTCCAGATATTTCATAGTTCCATATTATCCAAAACAGGAGCGTTCGGTGAGATTCGGCGTTGCATGGGAATTTTTCGATTAAATCTTACGAACCAATTCGGAAATTAAAACCGCCGATGCAGAAGCAACATTCAACGATTCTGCTTTGCCATATCCTGGAATTGTAATCGATTTATCCGTAATCGACTTCAATATTTCAGTCGGACCATTTGCTTCATTGGCAAGAATTAGAACTATTTTTCCTCCGGGTTTAAAATCATAAACGTTCTCTCCAGTTAAGTCAGCAGTAAGAATAGTGTAATCTGCTTTTTTGAGTTCAGATAAAAATTCATAAAAATTATCAGGACGGAAAACCTCCACGTGAAAAACCGAGCCTGCCGAAGCTCTTATTACTTTCGGATTATAAATTTCTGCACAATCCCTGCTGACAATAATTTTTCCCAATCCGAACCAGTCTGAATTACGTACAATGGTACCCATATTGCCGGGGTCTGAAACATCTTCAAGTGCAAGCAAAATTTTGGAATTGGAAACCGAAGATGATAATTCCCTTTCAGTAAAAATTCCGATTATACCTTGCGGCGACTCTGTATCGCTCAACCGTTCCAATTCCTTTTGTGAAATTAATTCACACCGGCATTCTCTCTTTTTCAAATACTCTATGAACTCAAGGGACTTTTCTTCAAACTGATTTGTATAGAAAATAATTTCACACGGATATTCCGACTCGAGGGCTTCCCTTATTAATTTTGCTCCTTCCACCGGGAATTTTTTCTCTGTTTTGCGATATTTTTTTTTCTGAAGAGATGAGTAATATTTCAGTTTGTTTTTAGTCATCTTTTTATATTAATTCTGAGATTAACAAAAATAAAAAAAATCGCATCGATATTGCACTGAAACGAGATAATTTAGTAGATTTGCACTCGTCAATTTTGATTTGGTGTATGACTCCGTCGACTGACGGAGGTAGAGCAGGTGATTCTAAGTTCTTTTTATTTATTGCTGGCGTAGCTCAGTTGGTAGAGCAGCTGACTTGTAATCAGCAGGTCGGGGGTTCAAATCCCTTCGCCAGCTCCATAAAAACCCGGTAATTTTATCGGGTTTTTTCTTTTTTATAGATCTTCTATCTCACAAACTTTTTCAAATCCCGGAGTTTATCCCGCCAAATTTGTAAAAAAAATCAGATACTTTAATTAATCGTGTCTTCAAACCGTGACAATTTACTTCCCCTTATAAATATTAATAAAGTTTTGGCGATAACAAATTTAAACGAGAATCTTATACTAATCCCTTTCTATGTAACCAGTTTAGGTCTATGCATAGTTTGTAAAAAAAATATTTCGTGTCTTTCTATTCAATTTTATTCTTTAATTATGCTTAAATCTGTATTTTAAAGCGATAAATAATAAATTTAATAAGAAAACATAAGAGGAAAATTGTTATGAGTTTCAAAATAATTTGGACAAAAACCGACGAAGCGCCATTGTTAGCAAGTTATTCACTTCTACCGATACTAAAATCGTTTACAAAAGGAACGGGCATTGAGTTTGAGGTAAAAGACATTTCACTGGCTGGAAGAATACTGGCATCTTTTCCAGAATATCTGAAGGAAGACCAGAAAGTTGAAGACCATTTAGCCGAGCTCGGAAAACTTACACAGGATCCAAATGCCAACATTATTAAATTACCGAATATCAGTGCCACGATACCACAATTGAAAACAGCAATAAAAGAGCTACAGGGGAAAGGTTATCGGATACCTGATTTCCCCGACGAACCTAAATCGGACGAAGAGAAAAAATTAAGAGAAAGGTATTCAAAAATTTTGGGTTCTGCAGTAAATCCAGTATTAAGGGAAGGTAATTCCGACCGTAGAGCTGCCGCTTCAGTCAAAAAATTCGCACAAAAACATCCCCACAAAATGATAAAGGCGTGGCCTAAAGAATCCAAAACACGCGTTGCTCATATGAACCAAAAAGACTTTTACGGTACGGAAAAATCGCTCACTTTCGACAAAAATGCTGTTGTCAAAATTGAATTCGTCGATAAAAACGGTAATGTAACTACATTAAAAGAAAAGCTAGAATTGTTGGAAGGCGAAATAATTGACGCGGCGGTAATGAATGTAAAAGAACTAAGAAAGTTTTATGAAGAACAAATTGAAGAGGCAAAGAAAGACGGAGTTTTATTATCGCTTCACCTTAAAGCGACAATGATGAAAGTGTCCGACCCGATAATGTTCGGGCATGCAGTTTCGGTCTATTTCAAAGACGCTCTCGAAAAACATTCAGACACTTTGAAAGAAATCGGAGTTAATGTTAATAACGGTTTGATGGACGTTCTTGAAAAATTGAAAAAACTTCCTGAAGAAAAACGTATTGAAATCGAAAATGATATTAATAAAGTTTATGAATCTCGCCCAGAGTTAGCGATGGTCGATTCGCGTATCGGTAAAACCAATCTACACGTACCGAACGACGTGATAATCGATGCTTCGATGCCCGTTGTAATACGCGACGGCGGCAAAATGTGGAACAAAAACAACGAACTCCAGGATTGCATTGCTATGATACCCGACCGAAGTTATGCTACAATGTATCAAACAATGATAGACGATATCAAAATGAACGGTCAGTTCGACCCTGCAACTATGGGTGCTGTTTCGAATGTCGGTCTGATGGCTAAAAAAGCGGAAGAATATGGCTCCCATGACAAGACATTCGAACTCAAGACAGAAGGAATTGTAAGGGTAATTGATAGCGAAGGAAGAATATTGCTTGAGCAGGAAGTAGAAGCAGGCGATATATTTAGAATGTGTCAGGCAAAAGACGAAGCTGTGAAAGACTGGGTGAAACTTGCCGTAAACAGAGCAAGAGCTTCTTCCACGCCGGCAATATTCTGGTTGGACGAAAACAGAGCTCATGACAGGGAAATTATTACAAAGGTAAACAAGTATTTGAAAGAACACGATACCTCGGGACTCGAAATCAAAATTATGAAACCGACAGACGCAATGAAGTACACCTGCGAGCGCTCGCGAAAAGGTCTTGATACAATTTCAGTCACTGGAAACGTACTTAGAGATTATTTGACAGATTTATTTCCAATACTGGAACTGGGAACGAGCGCAAGAATGCTTTCAATTGTTCCGTTATTGAAAGGAGGCGGATTGTTCGAAACGGGCGCCGGCGGTTCGGCACCAAAACACGTCGACCAACTTCTAAAAGAAAATCATTTAAGATGGGATTCGCTCGGCGAATACTGTGCTCTTGTGCCGTCTTTAGAAATGCTGTTTGATAAAACCAAAAAAAACAAAGCTAAAATACTTGCTGAAACACTCGACAGAGCTATCGGGAACTATCTCGAAAACGGAAAACTACCGTCACGTAAAACAGGCGAGATTGACAATCGTGGCAGTTCGTTTTATCTGGCTCTCTACTGGGCAGAGGAATTGGCATCACAAAATGACGACATTGAAATTAAATCTCGTTTTGAAAAAATATTTCAAGAGCTTTCGAAAAACGAAGAGAAAATAATGAGCGATTTAATTTCCGTTCAGGGCAAACCCGTCGATATCGGCGGATATTATCTTCCTGACGACAACAAGGCTGAATCGGTCATGAGACCCAGCGCTATCTTTAATAAAATTATTGATGAGCTTTAAAGATTAGTTACGTTAGCTATCAATTTAACGGACAGAGAAATTTTTCTTTGTCCGTTTTTTTGATTTAATACTCGAAGCTGTCAATTACCCGAGCGAATATTTTAAGCAATAAGTGCTATATAGGTTTAAGATTCCAACTGACTATTTTCGAAAAAGATTAAACAACTCAGAATTATAAACTTAGTGCTCTCAATATTTCCGACAAACCCTTTTACTAAAGGATAGGTTCATTAAAAGAAAATTAAACTATTTTATCGAACATAACCGAGAAAACAGAACCTTCTCCTTTTTTGCTTTTCACATCTATTATCGCATTGTTCAATTGGCAATACTTCTGAACCAACGCCAATCCCAAACCGTTGCCGTCATATAATCTTGTATAACCAGAATCTTCTTGAGTAAACGGAATGAATAACTTTTTCATAAACTCTTCGCTCATGCCAATACCCGTATCAGAGACTTCTACTTTTATTTTATTCTCAGTTTCCGTCACAGTGATTTTCACTTCTCCTTTATTAGTATATTTAATTGCATTATCAATTAGATTAGCAAATATTTGATGTACACTGTATTCGTCACTTTTAATTTTAGTATTTTTTGCAAAACATTCATACTTAAGGCTCACACCCTTATTTTGTGCTAAAACTTTAAATTCTCCGATTAATTTTTTCTTTAATATTTCTTCCAGATCGAGGACTATAATGTTTGCTTCGTAAGAATTGGTTTGCAATTCTGAGTAATTCAGTATCATATCAATAGTTCTAATAATACGCGCTGCTGCAATATTAATACTTTCAAATAGTTCTTCAATATCCGAATTATTGGATTGTGGAATTTCATCTCTGATTAACTGCATACTTCCGGTAATAATATTGATCGGGGTTCTTATTTCATGCGACATCTGAGCCATAAATTCTGTTTTCATTCTACCAGATAATTCAGCCTTCTCTTTAGCTATTTTTAATTCTTCCAGTATTTTTACACGTTCTATAAATTGTCCAAGTTGGTTTGCAATAATTTCAAGCGTGCGAAGATCATCCTCGGAATAGACAAGTTCATCTTCATAGTCCTGAAGCGCAATGACTCCGATAGCTTCTCCATTAAGTGCATTTATTATAGGAGCTCCCATCCAGACAGCCGCTTTGTAACCTATCATTTTAATTCCCTCATTCTCAATTAGATTACGATCTGTTTGCAGCCTGATAAGTTTTCCCTTTTTATTAACTCTCACAAAATCTGTAAGTCCATTTTTCAAACTAATGAATTCATCAGTTGCGTAATCATCATATAGGTCGATATGATAAATAAATCGATATAAATCATTTTCTTTTTCATAAAGAGCTATGTAGAAATTTTCTGCTTTTAATATTCTACTTATTTCCTTGTGAATTTGTGCAGCAATTTCAGCCAGACTTATATCGGTAATGGATTTACGGGAAATGCCGTAAAGCACTTCTTTTACTTTTTCATTTTTCTTTTTTTCCGTAACATCTCTCGATACACCAATTAGTCCAATCGGATTTCCAAATTCATCTCTTAAAAAACTGGCATTAATACTTAAATCAACTAAAGCTCCTTCTTTTTTGAAAGCCTGGACATCGACCATTCGTATGCGATTTTTATCAGAATCAGGTCGTTGATCTTCTGCAAGCTCTTCTTTTAACCATTCATTAATTTTTTTCAGAGTTTCAGCGGGGAATAAATCTCTTAAATTTAATTTCATATATTCTTCAACGGAATACCCGAGAAGATTTTTAACTGATGGACTGATGTATTGAGGTATAAAATCTAAATCGGTATACCAAATTGTATCTTTTACATTATCTGTTATTAGTTTAAGTTTTTCTCTTTCGCTATACAATTGCTGCTCAGAATAAATTCTTTTCTCTTCATTAAGAAAGATTAATCCGAGTAGAACAGTTGCTATTGGAAATAGAGTTATAAACGGTAGCCAGATTTGCCGTATTATAAACCAACCGTTTGGAAATGGTATTACAAGCAATTGTGATGTGAGCGTTACAATGTGTCCAATCAGGCCTGCAAAAAATAGAGTAGATAATGTGTAGTTTATAGGATTGTTATTATAATGACGGCGGATAATTAAACCGGTTAACGCTGTTCCGATTATTGTTGTAACACCTGCTATAATTCCATGTCCACCCATAAAAATTCTATAGATTGTTGCAATTGTAACAGCAATCGGAGTACTAATTGGTCCACCAAAAAGTCCTGCTACAATCATAATAATCGAACGTCCGTCATAAATTATACCAGGTGAATACACATACGGTATATTCATTCCTGCTATTGCCAAGACACCGAATACGATACCCATAAGAATGTTGAAGCTCGCTCTGCTTTTCTTACGTAAATTATAGAGAAGATTAAACGAGGTGACTATTGCTATAAGTAAAGAAGCGTTTAGTAAAAGAGATCTTAACATTTGTTCTTTTTTTGAAGTTTATGTATTACAGTTAACGATTGTAAAAAAGGGAGCTTGAAAAATTTTATAATAAAATATGTTTTTCCTATTGATTAGTCAATCCAAATTCGTTCGTTAGATTAATAAATAAATTTTCCTATAGTTTTTTTTCTGAATTATTTTATCGGTATTTATTTGGCAGTTAAAACTTTACATAATAATATTATTGTTTTATTTTATAACCATTCCTTTCAAAGTTATCCAATAATTCCTCCCAATTCTTATTGGTAGGCCATACGCTTCAATGTGTAAGGACATTCCTTGATTTGAAAACTTTTCAATATGCTCTACATAGCAACGATACACAATTGTGTTCCGATGTAGATGCACAAAATTATCCAGTCGAATTTCATTCCTGTTGGGAAATTTTCGTTTCGATTTCTTTTATAAGATTCAAATCTCATACTCCCTTATGCGCAAAAAATACTTCGAATTCGTTCAGACTCAAGATGGATTTTATATTTTCAAACAACACTTTATCGTCTTCTACCACTACAATTTTTTTCATTGCTCTTACTTTATGAATTTATTGAGTTGTTTTTCGATAAATCCTTTTTTCTCCTCTTCAAGTCGTTTGTTTAATTCTTTTTTCTTCTCTTCGATCAACTTATCATAATTTTCTACCAGCTCTCTATATTGATTAATCCGATCTTCAACGGGCTCAACTTTTTCCCTGTAAAGTTTTTCGAGATCGGCGCGTTTGGCAGCCACAATTTGATCGAATCGATCTTTCAAACGTCCCTTTAATATTTCGACCTCCTGACCGATCGACTTTTTGACGCCGGCTGCAATTTCTTCGTCCAAATTTGTACTGAGCGAAATATCGTATTTCCCGTCATCAATCCAGAATCTGAGTGTTGAGCTAAGTTTATTAATACCATTCAATGTATTGTATACAATTCTTTCAACAATTGATTCTGGCTGTTTCTCAAAAAATAGAATCATGTTTGTAAATGTATTATTAAGAATCACGTTCAAATTATTTTCGTTAATGAAGATATCCGCCTTTGTGGATAAGAATGCATTATTAATTTCTGTGGGCAGAAATTTATTGGTACCAAGTTTAATTTTCCCAACAGGTACATCTCTGAGTTCAATTCTATACTTATCAATTTTACGGAAATTTCTTCTTTCAATCGTTCCAGAGATAAAAACATGACAATTATTACTCAGTTCACCTTCTAGTTTAAAAGTGATTGGCTTATCTGTTATATTTTGGTTGTCGGATATATTTTCAATTTTCCCTTCGCCAACAAAGATACCACCGGAAGAACTTCCGCCGCTGACATTAATTTCCTTTATCCAGAAATCCGGATATTTGCCTTCGGCAGGAAATTCGATATTCTGGCCTTCGAAACGTGGAGGTTTTTCGTAGTCGGGTTCAGGTTTGTATTTCTGAATGCTTGCATTTATAAATTCCGCATAGGCAATGTAATTTTTTGCCCGATCCTGGATTTCATTACCAATAATTATTGGCGCCAATCTGGGGGATTTAATGTCAGGTAATCTGGCCAGCTGCTTTAGTCTTTCGTAATCTTCCGAAGAAATTTTTCGAAGGGTGTCAAATGCATTTCTATAATATGTAATTTCGCTTTTTATTTTATTGAATCGTTCTTCATATTCGGTTTTAATTTGTTTTATCGTTTTATATCCTCTGTCGACTTTTTCGATTGCTGCTAAAATATTTTGAGCATTATTCAAACTTTTCGGATCAATCTTTTTAATTTCTTCAAGCTGTTCAATTAGTCTATTTTTATTTCTTTCATACTGACTGACAATTTCATTCCACTGACCAGCGGTTTCCGATACTTTCAAACGGAGCGAATCAGCAAAGTAATACGTTTTGAGATCTAGTAGTTTAATCAGACTGTCGGGATTAAAATTCTTTTTAATATCACTAATGTCGAATCTGGGTATATTGCCCATCATTTCGTCGAAAGCTTTACGGTAAGATCTAATAAACGATTTTTCTGCCCTGTAAAGAGTCGATTCTTTCCTTTCATCTTCTGGCAAAGCACCGTCGGTTGTTCTTTTACTCAGCAATTGTAATCCGGTTATATCAATTTTTTCTATGATTATCTTTTTTCTGAGCAACTGATTAAAGTCGATGCTGAATTTAACCTCGCCGGTTTCAATTGCATTTGTCCAGGTGTTATAGGGATTGGCAATTTGAAGTTTTTTCCAGGTAATTTCGATCGGAATAAAACGAAGATGCAAATCGTCGATTTCCGCCTTAGCTCCCGTAACGGATTCTATTGAAGTTTCGATTGCTCTTTCAACCCATCTATCAGCAAAAAAATAAACAAGTACACTTACAAGGAAAACGAAAGACAATAAGAAAAAAAGAACTCCCTTCCTCATATCTGCATATCCCTTATTTTAATATACCATTTGACTATATCGTTATGTCTGAGGATTTCATAAATTTTCAGTTTTTGAATTTTAGAATAGAGTTTTTTTCTGTAAAGCACAGTTAACTTTTTCATACCGATATAGACCGGCAGGAATAAAACTAATGCAGTCAAAAAACTCCCCATGACTACAGTATTGTAAAAATTTGTTAGAGGCGCAAGAGGAGCATTGTAGAGATATGTCCATAAACCTTTCAGAAAATCAACCTGCGTAAGAACCTGAAAGCCGAACCAGTGAAAAAGTGGATCGAATAAATAAGCAACAAGATTGCATAATGTTATAGCAAGGAGCGCCGCAGCAAGATTAACATTCAAAGAAAGAAGAATAATCCAGAGTAACAGTCCCTGCAAATTAAACGAAGGTGACAAGCCGATAACCATACCGAGTGCAAAGCCGCCGGCTATCTGTGAAGGTGTTTGTCCCTCTCTGAATATTTTGATTACATCCTTTATTAATTTAAGCCAGAACATCTTTTTATCTATTTTTTTTGAAAACCGTAGTTAAAAATAAAGAAAACTATATAGAGTAAATAAAAAATTTTGTTACATTAAGTCTCTAAAATGAGGATACAAAAATTCTAATTTTTTTAAGAAAATATTTGCATCTTAAACTTGCATGCCTTATATTTTAAGCCACAATTTTACATTAACCTAAATAAATAAGAGTGTGCTATGTTAGACGACTTAGATATTGCCATCCTGAAAAAACTTCAGGAAAATGGCAGAACTAAAAGGAGCGAACTTGCCGACTTGATCGGCTTATCCCTACCTTCGCTCAGCGAACGGCTCAAAAAGCTGGAAGAAAATGGTATAATCGAAGGCTACTATGCCAAACTTAATCGACACGTATTCGGCTACGATATAATGGCATTCATTATAGTTATGATGGATTCCTCGAAGAACTACGAAAAATTTGCCGAGCACGTTAAAAAGACTCCGGAAATTCTCGAATGCTATGCTGTACTGGGTGAAGGTTCGCACATTTTGAAAGCAATTGTAAAGGACACAAAATCCCTTGAACAGTTGCTCAATAAAATTCAATCCTGGCCCGGAGTTACACGTACTGTTACTAATTTTATTCTATCAACTATTAAAGAGACAACAAAAATAAATCTATAGGAGTAAGCTATGGGCAAAGAAAAAGAATCTGCAGTCGAAAAAATTCTTTCTTTTATAGAAAAAAATAAGGTCGAATTCGTCGATTTAAAATTCATGGATTTCCCTGGGCAATGGCAGCATTTTACTGTACCAGTTAGTGTATTCGACGAATCATCATTCGAAAACGGATTTGGGTTCGATGGTTCATCTATCAGAGGATGGAAAAGAATTAATGAAAGCGATATGATTATAATACCCGATCCCAATACCATGTTTTTCGATCCATTTATCGAAGCTCCAACAATTTCCTTAATCTGCGATGTTTATGAACCGGCAACAAAAGAAAAATACGACCGTTGCCCCCGTAACATCGCACAAAAAGCCGAAGCATACCTTAAATCGACAGGACTTGCCGACACGTCATATTTTGGTCCAGAAGCCGAATTTTTCGTTTTCGACGATGTTCGCTTCGATTCCGGTCCAAATTTTTCATTTTATCAAGTCGACTCGGTAGAAGGGAAATGGAATTCCGGTCGCGAAGAAAATCCAAATCTTGGCTATAAGCCACGTTATAAAGAAGGATACTTCCCTGTTCCGCCTACTGACCAGTTGATGGATTTAAGGAACGAAATGGTGCAAAACCTTATAAAAGTAGGCATCGAAGTTGAAGCACAACACCACGAAGTGGCAAGTGGCGGTCAATGTGAAATCGACATGAAATTTGCTCCGCTTCTTCAAGCTGCCGACCGGCTTTTATTGTTCAAATATATTGTAAAAAATACTGCAAGAAAGAACGGCAAAACGGTTACTTATATGCCCAAGCCAGTTTTTGGTGACAATGGTAGTGGTATGCATGTTCACGTCAGTTTGTGGCTGAAAAACAAGCCGCTTTTCGCAGGTGGTGGATACGCTGGTTTAAGTGAAACAGCTCTCTATTTTATTGGCGGTATTTTGAAGCACGCTTCATCGCTTCTTGCATTTACGAATCCTACTACAAATTCATACAAACGACTTGTTCCGGGATTTGAAGCTCCAGTAAATTTAGCATATTCACAACGTAACAGGAGCGCCTCGATTAGAATTCCAATGTATTCGAATTCACCGAAGGCAAAAAGAATTGAATTCCGTTGCCCTGACCCTTCAAGCAATCCATATCTGGCATTCTCGGCAATATTAATGGCTGGTCTCGACGGGGTTATGAATCGTATTGATCCAGGAGATCCACTCGACAAGGACATTTATGATATGTCGCCCGAAGAATTGAAAGACGTACCTTCAACCCCTGAATCACTCGGGGCAGCCCTCAGAGCCCTTGCCGACGACCACGAGTATTTATTGAAAGGCAATGTATTTACTGAAGATGTTATCAATGCATGGATAAATTATAAAATGGAAAAAGAGGTCAAACCGATGGCATTGCGACCTCACCCATTCGAATTCGAACAATATTACGATGTATAGAAAGAACTCCCTCATCTATTTTATCCCGGTTTATGTTTGAATGCATAGCCGGGATTTTTTATGATAGTCAGAGAATCATTTTCAACAGTCAACAAATTTTTTATTTCTTCTTTTTCATTTCTTTTTTATAATCCTTTCTTATCTTACCGAAGTTTTTTTCTTTCTGCCTTTTTTCAAGTTTCAAAAAATTTTCATAAGAGGACCTGTCAATTTCGCCTGCCTCAAGGGCTCTAAGTACTGCACATCCGGGCTCTGAAATGTGAGTGCAATCATTGAATTTCAATCATTAATCAAATCATAAATTACTTCGAAAGTTCTTTCCATCCCACTTAAAACATCCGTCACATCTACCTGTCTCATTCCAGGATTATCAATCAAAAGTCCACCTTTATCGAGTAGAATTAATTCTCTGTGAGTAGTAACATGTCTGCCTTTTTTGGTGCTTTCACTGAGAGAACTGGTACGCATAATATCTTTTCCGCAAAGACTGTTAAAAAGTGTCGACTTCCCCACACCAGAAAAGCCAAGTAGACAGTAAGTTTTCCCTTTTTCAATTATCTCTATCAGTTCGTCCAAACCTTTTTTAGAAACGTTGCTTATACTTATGACTGGAACATTAGTTATTCTTTTTTCAATTTTGCTATTAATGTATTCGAGAGTAGTAATGTCTATCAAATCTATTTTCGTTATCACTATAACGGGTGCAATTCCTGAAGAATTACACAGTGCAAGATAACGTTCTAAGCGGTTAATATTAAAATCCCTATCGACCGATTGAACCAGAAAGGCATAATCAACATTTGCGGCAATTAGTTGAGCTTCGCCAGATTTACCAATTGCTTACCTTTCGAGAACAGAAAAGCACGGCAATATTTTTATAGCAAAGTCCTCTGAATAAGTCGTCAATAGAACCCAGTCGCCCACAGCTGGAAAATCTAATCGAGACTCGGCGTTAAAGCGCATATTGCCTGTGATTTCAGCTTCGAATTCTCCGCTCGCCATAAGGACTATATATCTTTCTTAATGCTCCGAGACAACTCTCCCTAACTCAGAATCTTCAGAAAGAAATTGGTGCTTGCTTTTTTCAAGATATACAGTGTACCAAATATCGTTTAGATTCACACTGCAATATTGCCAATATATTTCATATCAACAACAATTTTTTAAGGACAGAATATTTACGAGGGATTAATAGATATTCGAGAGGTAGCGAGATAGTCTTCAAGATATTAAATTGTAATTTATCGGACCGCTCTATTTTCTAAGAATCTTATCTATAGTTTTTCCTTTGGCAAGTTCGTCGATTAGTTTGTCCATGTAACGAATTTTCCGCATCAGTGGATCTTCAATTTCTTCGACTCGATAACCACAAATAACGCCCTTTATTTTAGAAGTGTTAGGATTCATTTGCGGAGCTTCAGCAAAAAATGTTTCGAAATCGACTTTTTTGTCAACCTGTTTTTGTAGTGCTTTTCTGTCGTATCCTGTTAACCAGCAAATTATAGTATCGACTTCCTCTTTTGTACGCCCTTTTTTCTCGGCTTTATCAATGTAGTGAGGATAAACGTTTGCAAATGGCATTTTAAATATTTTTGAGTTCTGCATGAGCAATTTCCAATTTATTGTTCATATTCCTCTAAATTTACAAGTTTGTTTATATAACTTATTAAAGGATATACAAAACAATTGTATAAGTCAAATATTATATCTTTCATTACGCGAATAGATAATATAGTATTCTGTTTTAAGTAATTTTCCTCTGGTTGGATTTGAAAAAAAAATCAAGGGGTTTGTTGATGGAGTTACTTTTTGATTAAATCAGTATTTCTTTACTCAGATCATTTCATTTTTTCACAAGCTTCTTTTAGTTCTATAAGATTTTCTTTCATGCCGCGTTCAAGACTACGCTGAAAATAATTCTGGAATAGCAACGGCAGTAAACTCTGTAAACTTTCACTGACAGTTACAACAGTACTATCATTTTCATCTTCGAATTGCCAGTTATGAACAGCATAAGCACCGACCGTACGACCTGTCCACCCAAAATATTTTGCTGGATTGAGTGTATGTATTTCTGACTCAAAAGAAATACCTCCAGACTTCCATATGAAAGTAGTGCCTGCTTTTAGTTCGCCATCAAGATCTACACTACTGACATTTTTCTGCCAATCAGTCCATCTTTCAATATTTGTAAGAAGATACCATACATTATCAATTTTACTTCCAATTTTTATTTGAGCATTTGCATAGACGGGAGCTTTTTTATTTACAGGTATTTTGAAATTGCCAGTATAATTATCTGAAATATACTTGTTGAATTTATTTCTTTCATAGAAATAAAAAACGACCAATGCCGTAACTACAATAGCGAGAATTATTAATATTATTTTCATAGCAATTTTATTTTCATTTAATAACAAAGTTACTTATAAATAATCAAGCCGCAGCATTTTGCCGCGGCTTATGGTTAATCAAGAATTCTAAGTTTAGATGATTTATTTCAAATCGAATCTGTCGAGTTCCATAACTTTTGACCACGCTTTGACAAAGTCCCTGACAAATTTTTCTTTATTATCGTCGCAGGCATAGAATTCAGAAACTGCACGCAATTCTGAATTATGCCCGAATATCAAATCGACGCGTGTTGCTCTCCATTTCGGTTTTCCTGTCTTCCTATCGTATCCTTCAAATACCGTTTTTTTATCATCTAAAGGTTTCCATTCAGTACTCATATCGAGTAGATTGACAAAGAAATCATTGGTCAATTGTCCTGGTCGGTTGGTAAAAATGCCGTATTCGGAATTGTCATAATTTGCATTCAAGGCACGCATACCACCTACGAGCACAGTCATTTCTAAAACTGAAAGTGTAAGCAATTGAGATTTATCGATTAAAACATGTTCTGCACATACAGCAACATTTTCTTTGGCACAATTGCGGAATCCATCCGCAATTGGTTCCAGTACTTCGAATGATTCTACGTCAGTCAATTCCTGAGTTGTATCATTTCTTCCTGGTGTAAATGGCACCTCGATATTGAAGCCTGCATCCTTAGCAGCTTTTTCGACTGCAGCGCAGCCAGCAAGGACAATCAAATCTGCAAGTGAAATTTTCTTGCCATTTTTTTGCGACGAATTGAATTCACTCTGAATTTTCTCAAGAATGTCGAGCACTTTTTTCAACTGCGTCGGATTGTTAACTTCCCAGTTTTTCTGGGGTTCCAATCTTATACGTGCGCCATTCGCTCCGCCTCTTTTATCCGAATTACGATATGTAAATGCCGAGCCCCATGCAGTCGTAATCAGTTCCTGTACCGAAAGTCCTGAGGCGAGAATACTTTTCTTCAAATCAGCAATATCGTTTTTATCGACCAGTTTGTAATCAATCGGTGGAATCGGATCCTGCCAGATCAAATCTTCTTTTGGCACTTCCGGACCGAGATACCTCGTCTTTGGACCCATATCTCTATGAAGTAGTTTGAACCAGGCGCGTGCATAAGCATCAGCAAACAGTTCCGGATTTTCATAGAATTTTCCCGATATCTTTTCGTATTCCGGATCGAATCTCAATGAAAGGTCGGTGGTTAACATACCGGGACGATGTTTTTTATTTGGATCGTGTGCATCTGGTATAATCGGTTCTGTATTTTTTGCAACCCATTGATATGCGCCTGCCGGACTCTTCGTCAATTCCCATTCGTATTCGAAAAGATGCTTGAAAAAATCGTGTCCCCATTTTGTTGGGGTTTTAGTCCAGGTCAATTCTGGACCACCGGTTAAAGTATCGGGACCTTTGCCGGATTTATATTTATATTTCCATCCAAGTCCCTGTTCTTCCAGGTCGGCAGCTTCGGGTTCGGGACCCATTAATTTTGGGTCACCCTGACCGTGAGTTTTTCCAAATGTATGACCTCCAGCAATAAGAGCTACGGTTTCCTCGTCGTTCATTCCCATACGTCTGAAAGTTTCTCTTATATCTTTAGCTGCTGCAACTGGGTCGGGATTTCCACCCGGTCCTTCCGGGTTGACATAAATCAACCCCATTTGTACTGCCGCCAATGGATTTTCTAAATTGCGTTCGCCTTCATAGCGATTTTTATCCGAGAGCCATTCTTTTTCCGAACCCCAGTAAATACTTTCATCGGGTTCCCATGCATCTTCTCTACCTCCACCGAAGCCGAAAGTTTTAAAGCCCATATCTTCCATTGCTACGTTGCCTGCAAGGACCAGCAAATCAGCCCACGATATTTTGTTGCCGTATTTATTCTTAATCGGCCAGAGAAGACGGCGTGCTTTATCTAAATTTGCATTATCGGGCCAGCTGTTCAATGGTGCGAAACGCTGGAAACCTCCGTTGGCTCCGCCCCTGCCGTCTCCTATCCGATACGTTCCAGCAGAATGCCACGACATCCTGATAAATAACGGACCGTAATGACCGAAATCTGCTGGCCACCAGTCCTGCGGCTGTTTCATTAAATCTTTCAAATCTTTTTTGAGTGCTTCGTAATCCAGGCTATTGAATGCTTCTTTGTAATTGAAATCTTTGTCCTGCGGATTGGATAATTCCGAATGCTGCCTCAAAATATTAAGGCGCAGACGATCGGGCCACCAATCCTGATTGGTTGTTCCCTTTGCACCGGCTCCGTGCGGAAAGGGACACCTTGCTTCTTCTTTATTGATGTTGTTCATTTTTTCCTCACATTTTTTTGTTTAATAATTTTAGATGGTTTAATCACTTTTCATAATAGTAGAACAATGCGGATGATACTTACCCGTTTCTAATTAGTTGAATTTATTTCAATTAATCGTATATATAAAATCGTATAATTATGCTTATAAATCAAATCAATAATTTTTATATTCGCATAGATATTTTTTATAGGTAAAAATGACAATTATTCAACTCGAATATTTAATCGCGGTGGAGAAGTACGGTAGCTTTTCAGAAGCTGCAAAAAATTGTCACGTTACACAGCCAACACTCAGCATGCAAATTCAAAAACTAGAAGAAGAATTAGGTGTGAAAATTTTTAAGCGGGACAAATTCCCGATAGCTATGACTGCCATAGGCGAAAAAATTATAGCCCAGGCAAAACAAATTCTGAAAGAGAAAGAAAGAATTAACATTTTATTGCAAATTGAAAAAGGAGTTTTCGCCGGAACGCTAAAAGTAGCTATAATTCCAACAGTTTCGTCTTATCTCTTGCCGATGTTCTTACGTAATTTTATCAACAAATTTCCCGAAGTTGAACTGATAATCGACGAGGTAACTACGGATGAAATAATTAACGGTATTCACAAAGGGAACTTCGATATCGGTATTATTGCACTCCGTTCGTCGAACGGCAATTTAATAACCGAAACTCTATACTTCGAACCGTTTGTAGCATTTCTACCACCAAATCATAAATTAATGAAGAAAAACAGAATAAGTCAAAACGACCTGAACGTTAACGATTTTTTGTTGCTTAAAGAAGGACATTGCCTGAGGGAACAAACTCTTTCTGTTTGTAAAACCGATGCGACAGATTGGGTATCGAAAGAAACAAAGGTAGTTTTCGAAAGCGGGAATCTGGATACTCTGATTAAATTGGTCGAACAAAATTTCGGAATGACTTTATTACCCTATCTTTCGCTTCAGTATATAAAAGACAGAAAAAAACTTAAACAGATAAAAGAGTTCGTCAAGCCTGTGCCCAAAAGAGAAATTGGATTTGTTTATTCCAACACTTTCATAAAAAAACATCTTCTCGAAGCACTTAAAGGAGAAATATTGAATGTTATTCCAGACGAACTTAAAGAGAACAAAGATGGACTTATAATCCGTTGATTCTAAACGATTACGGCGTTACTATCTCCTGCGTTCTGAACGCACGTGGAAACTGACTCTTCAATCCCTCAGAGGATGCAACCGCAGTTCCAAGTATTTTATCTTGATAGAAAACTATTTTTTGACCTTTTGCATCGAATGTTCTTTTGATTGTTCCCCCCTTGAAATAGTTTTCCAGTTCAGTTCTGTTCTTTAGCTCAACTCTGTTTTTAGTCGTGTATTTACCTAATATTTGAGCAGCAAGCATGTGGAGCTGTACTTTGTTATTTTTATCGACAGCGCCGAATTTTGAACCAATCCGATTGAAAAGTCCTGTATGAATCGATTCCCAACTTCCGTCGACAAAATAGATATCTTTACTCCTTTGAATATAACGGTAGTTATCGAATACCGATTTATCGATACCGTAGTAGTCCGAGACTTCCAACAAATAATTTTTAATATCGTGAGAATCTGCAGTCAGGATTTTAATATCGTTTTTCAACCTCGATGCATCGGCATTTCTTTTATCGGTTTTATCTGTCTTAATGAGCTTTGCCACAAAAAATCCTTCCGAGTTGGCTTCCCACGGAACAATTCTTTTTGCTTTTGAAATTGTGGGATTTAATTTCAGTCCTTTTATTTCAGTAAACGCTTCTCTATATTTAACAGGCAATTCGATATCGATTAATTCAACCGGATATTTTTCGAGAATTTTATTAAGAACAAATTCGTTTTCTTCCAGAGTGAGTGTACAAGTGGAATAGACCAATTCGCCTCCGACTTTGAGCATACGGATTCCGCTTACAAGTAATTTATATTGAATCTCGGCAATGCCCGTCACCTTATTCCTGTTCCACCAGTTACTTACTTCCCCTTTTTTCTGAATTATTCCAAGAGCACTGCAAGGTGCGTCAATTAAAATACGGTCGAAGTATTCGTCAAAGTAAGCGCTCAATAATTCACCTTTTTTATTTAATACCCCAGCGTTGACCACTTTCATTTTATCGATATTATACATCAACACGCGTAAACGGTCGAGCGAAATGTCATTCGAAATTAATGTGCCTTTGTTTTCCATCAATTCCGAAAGTTGAGTAGTTTTTGAACCGGGCGCAGCGCACAAATCGAGCGTTTTATGATTCGCACCAGGATTCAAAACAAGCGCCGGTATCATAGACGAAAGACTTTGAATATAATAAGCACCAAGTATATAATCGATAGTTTTACCGACCATATTCGTCCCTTCTATAACTTCAAAAGCATCTGGAATTCCTTCCGCGCTCTTGAGTTCAATTCCGTAATCTGCTAATGATTCAAATAGTTTTTGATTATCGGTATGTGGTGAAATCCGAATATGTATCCGGGGTTCCGATTCATAAAATTCGACAAAACGGTTAAGGTATTCTTCACCGAAATTTTCACGCAGATATTCGGTTATGTTCTTTCCTATTTCAATCAAATTTAAAGCCTGATTAAATTGAGCGAGTTGAATATTTTGTTTGCGACTGAAATATGATTTTTTAATTCAGGAAATTCTTTTTTGTAATCTTTTTCGATTTCTCTCAACAGATTATCGAGATAGACTTCGTATTGCTTAACTGCATTTTCAATTTCTTCTAAATTTTTTGGAATTACAATTGTATTCGGTTTTTTCGAATTGGCATAGATTATATACTTAGCCCTGTATAAATTATCCGTATGAAAATAGGTATTGCCTTTTTCGTCTACAAGTTCGTAAGTGTCGAAAAGAGGCGGAGCCAGCAATAAATTGCACTGAGGCATTTTGAGCAACTCAGTATCAGTTTCCGTTATAAAATCGACCGGAAAATAATGCATCGATTGTTTCAATTGTTCGATGTACCCGGCAATAAATTCTTTTTCGTTCATAATTATTTTACCGCTTTGAAGCCCGTGTCCCTTTCATCCGGATTTTCGACCCAGTCAGCTACAAAAACATTCGTATCTCTCGACTGTTTCCTTTCGGCGTTTCTGTTCGAACAAAAGACAAATTTTTTCCCGTCGAACGAAAACATCGGGAAGGCGTCGAATGTGCCGGAATTTGTAATTTTTTCGAGACCCGAGCCGTTGATGTTAATCATAAAAATGTCAAACAGTCTGCCGCCTTTATCGATCGAATGGTGGTTCGAAGAAAATAAAATGCGTTTGCCATCCGGATGAAAAAACGGCGCCCAATTTGCACCCGGCAGTTCGGTAACCTGTCTAACATTTTTGCCCTCAATATCCGACACGTAAATGTTGAGGGCTCTAGGCTCGACGTATCCTTCTTTCAAAAGCTGTTGGTAAATTTCAGCTTCTTTGCCTGTGGGTCTGCTTGCCCGCCAAACAATCGTCCTTGAATCTGGCGAAAAGAATGCACCACCGTCATAACCGAGTTCGTCGGTCAACTGTAACAACTCGCCCGTCTCGATTTCATAACGCCACAATTCGAGGTCACCCGATCGGGTGGAAGTAAAAACAATATATTTACCGTCAGGAGAAAGGGTTGCTTCCGCATCGTAACCTTTTCCGCCAATCAATAATTTTGTGTTGCTGCCGTCGGGATCTGTAACGTAAATATCATACGTATCATAAATTGGCCAGACATACCTACCAGCAGTAAACATTTTCGATTCGGGACAAAGTGTATTGGCAGCGTGTGTGGATGAATAAATAATTCTGCCGTCTTTCAGAAAATAGCTGCACGTTGTCCTTCCCTTGCCGGTTGAAATTAATTTGTATTTGATACCGTTTTCATAAGCGCAACCGTCAGCATTCATTCGAAAAATCTGATCGCAACCTTGCTTATTTATTTCTTTCCAATCGCTCTGAAACACAAGTTCTTTGTTATCGAAACTCCAGTAAGCCTCGGCATTGTTACCCCCGAATGTCAACTGGCGTATGTTTCGAAGATGATGTTCACCTTCAAAGCGGAGTGTATCAGCAGCGGGATTATATTCCTGTGCCATTAATAGAGAAGTAAACCACAATAAATTTATAACAAATGCTCTCTTCATTTTAGACCTTTCAGGAATTGCGTTTGTTAATTTTAATGGATTTCGAATTCTTTCTAATTACTAAATAAAACCCGGCAATTACAAAGGGTATACTGAGAATTTGCCCCATGTTAAAGATCATCCCCTCTTCGAAATAAGTCTGATTTTCTTTAACGAACTCGACAAAAAATCGGAATGTAAAAACGAGAATTAAAAAATAACCAAAGAGAAGACCTTCTTTGAAATTTCCGTTTTTCTTTTTGTAATAGGAAAAAAGAAAAATAAACACAAGCAGATAAGCAATTGATTCGTACAATTGAGCAGGATGTCTCGGCAGACTGTCGACGCGTGTAAAAACAAAGCCCCAATCGCTGCCCGTAGGTATTCCGATAATTTCGGAATTGAAAAGATTGCCCAGTCTGATGAATGAACCTCCGAGTGCAACAGTTATTACAAGTCGGTCCATCAGCCAGAAGAATGAATAGTTGTAATATTTTTTTGTAAAAAAATAAATAGCGGTAAGGATACCGATTCCAGCACCGTGACTGGCGAGTCCTCCTTTCCAGACCTGTAATATTTCGAGTGGGTTGGAAAGATAGTAAGAAGGATTATAAAACAAACAATGACCAAGACGTGCACCGATAACCGTTCCGAGAATCATATACCAGAGCAGATCATTGAGGTCGTTCTCATTTTTATTTTCCTTTCGGAAAATATACGACATTATCTGAAAGCCAATAATGAATCCCAGCGCAAACAAAAGGCCATACCATCTTATCGAAAACGGTCCGAGTTTGAATATCTCAGGATTAACATTCCAGTAAATCAATCATTGCCTCAAATTGTTTGCCTAAAATTTAATAAAATTAAGAATAGTAGCCTAACTTAATTCTTTTTTGTTTATTTTAAACTACCGTTAAATTCGTACAGGATTTATTATGCCTCTTAAGAAAGCCCCACATTACAAATCACTTACTCCAGACGAGCTCAAATGGAGATGCGACACATCAGTGTTCGACTTCGAAGATACAAAAAGCATTAAACCGATTGAAGGCATAGTTGGACAGGAGCGCGCATTAAAAGCTCTGAAAATCGGCGTAGATCTGCGCAGTCCGGGTTACAATATTTTCGTCACTGGATTATCCGGTACGGGAAAATTGACGACAATCAAAAAAATGCTCGAATCGATTGCTCCATCCGACGAAGAAAAATTATTCGATTATGCATACGTAAATAATTTCAAGGATATCGACAGACCAATATTACTTAAATTTAAGGCGGGACAGGCTAAAAAATTCAGAAAGGATTTGAAAAGGACTATTCGATTCCTTCAGGAAAGAATTCCAAATGTATTAAATTCGGAGCCGTTCGTCAGCCGCAAGAAGCAACTCCTTTCGGAGTACGGCAAACAACAACGGGATATAATGACAGGCTTCGAAGAAAAATTGAGAAAAGATAATTTTACTCTCGGCGAAGTAAAGTCAGGCGAAATGGTCCGACCCGAAATACTTGCATTGGTCGACAATAAACCTGTATTCGTTCAACAGATTCAGGAATTCGTGCGGGAAGGCAAAATTAATTCCGAAAAAGCCAATGAAATTATCAGCAAATATTCTTCTTACCAGGAAGAGCTGCAGCAAGTATTTGTTGAAAGCCTTAAACTTACGCAATCGTATCAGGAGAAAATAAATCAACTCGAAACCGAATCGGTTTCGTCAATAGTAAAAGTTACAATAGATGACTTAAAGAAAAAATATAAAGACAGCAAGATCAGAAATTATTTAGAGCAGGTTACTGAAAATATCCTTTTGAATATTGAAATATTCAAAGGACAGAAACCAACTCAGGAAGAATCCGAAGACGGCATGGTAATCGATTATCTAAAAGAATACGAAGTAAACATCATTCTCGACAATTCAAATACAAAAGCCACACCTGTGATAATCGAAACCTCGCCAACATATACAAATTTGTTTGGAACAATCGAAAAGATAAACGACGGACGCGGCGGATGGTATGCCGACTTTACACGCATCAAAGCAGGCTCGATTCTCAGAGCCAACGGTGGATTTCTCGTTATTAATGCACTCGATGCACTAGGCGAGCCAGGCGTCTGGAAAACTCTTAAACGCACATTGCTCTACGGCAAACTTGAAATTCAGGACATTGCCAATATTTATCAGTTTTCACCTTCATTTCTTAAACCCGAACCGATCGAAATCGATACAAAAATAATTCTTATTGGAAATAATTATATCTATTCGTCTCTATCATACTATGAGGACGACTTCAATAAAATTTTCAAGATCAAAGCTGAATTCGACAATGTAATGAAGCGTTCCGAAAGCGCATTGTACGAATACGCTCGTTTAATTAAAAAATTAATCGAAGCTGAAAAGCTGTATGAATTCGATAAAACTGCTATTGCGCGGCTCATCGAATACGGTGCACGTTACGCAGGTGAAAAGTATAAACTGACAACGCGATTCGCATACATCGCCGACCTGGTTCGCGAAGCCAACTTCTGGGCAAAAGATAACGGTAGTAAAATTGTGACCGATTATCACGTTGACCAGGCGTATAACTCATATATAGAACGTCACGGATTATACGAATCCAAGATTTCTGAACTTATCGAGGAAGGCACCATTTTAATTGACACTGAAGGCACTCGTGTCGGAACAGTAAATGGACTTGCTGTTTATGACGTAGGCGTTTATTCATTCGGCAAACCGACAAGAATTACAGCTACAGTCTCACTTGGCAACGGCAGCATAATTAATGTGGAAAGAGAAGCCGGCTTAAGTGGCAAAACCCACAACAAAGCAGTACTTATTATTTCGGGATATTTCAGGGAAAAATTCGGGCGTTCAATGAATCTTTCTTTCAATGCAAACCTTGTATTCGAGCAAGGGTACAGCATGGTCGACGGCGATAGCGCATCGATCTCTGAAATATGCACTCTTCTATCGGCTCTTTCGGGCGTTCCAATTAAACAATCGCTTGCAATTACAGGCTCGGTCAATCAAAAAGGCGAAATACAACCAATCGGTGGTGTCAACGAAAAAATAGAAGGATTTTTCGACCTCTGCAAAAAACGTGGACTGAACGGCTCTCAAGGCGTTATTATCCCGCACCAAAATGTAAAAGATTTAATGCTGAAAAACGAAGTTGTAAATGCAGTTATAGAAAAAAGATTCCATATTTTTGCCGTAAAGACAGTTGAAGAAGCTGTAGAAATTCTAACTGGCATAAAAGCAGGTAAATTACTGAAAACGGGCAAACACGAGGTCAACACGCTCTTCTATAAAGTTGAAAAAGAACTCGAATTGATGATGAAAAAATCGAAAGAGGGAAGCAGAAAAAAACTAAAAAAATAATGGATTTCAGCTCTTCGCATTAAATTTCTTTCCGCTAATTGTATTATTTTTGTTTTTATCAAAAATAATCTTTTAACGTAATGAAACCGGTATTTGCAAAAACAAAAATTTTAGTCACACTTGGACCAGCCACGGATTCAAAAGAGCAACTCGAAGCATTAATCGACTCCGGCGCCGACGGTATTCGCCTTAACTTTTCGCACGGCGACAAGGAATATTTCAAACGACTTTTTAATTTAATCTACGACATATGCGTGGAAAAATCTCTTCCCATACCAATTTTAGTCGATTTGCAAGGACCAAAAATCAGAATTGGAGAACTTGCTGAACCTGAAATTGAAATTAAATCCGGAGACAAAATTGAAATAACTACCGACGATATTCCCGGCACAAGAGATATAATTTCCACCAGTTATAAAGACTTAATTAAGGATGCAAAAAAGGACGAATTAATTTTAATAGACGACGGACTGATAAAGCTAAAAGTTGTCGAAAAGAAGAAAAATAAACTTGTCTGTACAATCTTAGAAGACGGTATTTTAAAGCCACGTAAAGGGATGAATCTGCCGGGAATGAAATTAAGCACGCCTTCTGTAACCGATAAGGACTATGATAATCTCGAATTTGCGCTTCAATATCGAGTCGATTCTATTGCTCTTTCTTTTGTTAGGCAGGCAGAAGATATAAGAGGTTTGCGTACATGGCTAAACGAAAGAGGCTATAAGATTCCATTAATTGCTAAAATCGAAAAACAGGAAGCAGTAGATAATTTCGAAGAAATATTAAAAGAATCAGACGGAATTATGGTCGCAAGAGGCGACCTAGGAGTTGAACTGGGTCCTCATCTTGTGCCTGTAATTCAGAAAAAAATAATCCGACGTTGCAATGAAACTGGCAAACTTGTTATAACCGCTACTCAGATGCTTGAATCCATGATTCATAATCCCGTACCAACCCGAGCGGAAGCCTCTGATATTGCAAATGCGGTCTGGGACGGAACAGATGTTGTAATGCTAAGTGGCGAAACTTCTGTGGGCAAATATCCTGTTGAAGCTGTAAAAATTATGAACGAAATTCTTTTAACTACCGAAGCCGACCCGGGTATGAGAAAAAAGACTAAATACGAAAAACCTGAAAACATTTTCGAAAATATGGCCGACGCAACCGGCGCAGGCATCGCTCTTATTTCGGAACAGTTGAACGCTGCTGCTATTGTAATTTTTACTCACTTCGGTTCAAAAGCAAATATTGTTTCAAAGTTCAGACCAAATGCTTCGATCTTTGCCATCTCGGATAAATTCGAAACGTTAAACACGTTGAACCTGCACTGGGGAATTAAACCTTTTTATCTTTCGCATATTCACGACGAGGAAACAGCTATCAGTGAATCGATGAAACTACTGAAAGAAAAAAACTTGATTAAAGACGGCGATGTGGTTATTTTTACAGCAGGTCAACCGTTATACGACGGTAGACGAAGCTGGCTCCGTTATTCGATCGTATAATTTTTAAAAGAAATGTTACCAGCCGTAGTATATTCTCTATTTTAAAAAGAGAAGGGATAAAAAATGGATAGAACGGTTGGCTTGAAATACAAACCCGCTAAATGGTGGACTGCAAACGATAAGGGCAAAATCCTTTGTACACTATGTCCGCGCTACTGCACAATCGGGAATAATCAGGCAGGCTTTTGCTACATACGCCAGAATATCGACGGCTATCTTTATACACTTGGATACGGTCATCCCACAGGCTTTGCCATTGACCCGATCGAAAAAAAACCACTCTTTCATTTTATGCCAGGAAGCAAAATACTCAGTTTCGGTACCGCCGGCTGCAATCTCGGTTGTAAATTCTGTCAGAACTGGTCGATTAGCAAGGCAAAAATCGACAATATAAACTCTGTTGAAGCTTCTCCCGAAGACGTTGTAAATATAGCATTGAAGTATAATGTTCCCTCTATTGCTTTTACTTACAACGATCCGGTAATATTCGGCGAGTATGTAATTGATATTTCTAAATTGGCCCGGCAGCAGAATATCAAATCGGTTATGGTTACGGCTGGCTACATCGACAAAGAAGCTCGCAAGGAGGTTTTTCAATATATCGACGCAGCCAATGTAGACCTGAAAGCTTTTACTGAGGAATTCTATCATAAATTAACTTTTTCGCACCTTCAACCTGTACTCGATACGCTCCAATGGCTTCACAACGAAACCGACATCTGGTTCGAAATTACAACATTGTTAATTCCCGGTGAAAATGATTCAGACGATGAAATAAAAAAAATGTGCGAGTGGATATTAAATAATTTGGGCGATCGGGTTCCGTTACACTTTACGGCTTTTCATCCGGATTTCAAAATGAGAGACAAACCCCCTACACCGCCTTCTACACTTGCTAGAGCGCGAAATATTGCTCTCAATATGGGCATTAAATACTGCTACACTGGCAATATTCATAACATCGAAGGACAAACGACTTACTGTCCTGACTGCGGCAAAGCCGTTATAAAAAGAGATTGGCATTCAATTATAGAAATTTCGCTTACAGAAGGAAAATGTAACTATTGCTCAACAAAAATCGACGGAAGATTTTTTTTATTATGAATTTACTAACTTTATCAATATTTTTAACTGATTTTTCCATCAACCTGTTGAAAATAAATAACCTAATAAGGGGGTATGTATGAAAAAAACTCTCAGTATCACACTGATGATTTCCTTTATGGTAATCTTATTCTCTTCTTTAACTATAGCTCAGAACCAGGATGTACGGTTCGGTAAAATTTTCGGTAAAGAAGAAGCCAATCAGCTTTTTGGCAAAGTGGATTTTTCTGTAAAAATAAAGAAAGATATTCTCAAAGCTGCCCTTTCCCGTGTGGATAAATACATTCTTTTTGCCGTAAAGGGAAAAAGACCGCTATTGTTCAACAGCAGCAGAAAACCGTTACTCGATAATAATGTAACTCTTGACACGGGTGAAAAAGGCTTCCTCTTCAGCAAAGAAGTGGTCGAAGAATTTCTTAACAGTACAAACGACTCGGTCATTGAGATTGAAATCAGAGGAGGCGAAGCGGTAAGAGGCAGCAGAACTACTTCTTCATTACAAGCGAACTCTATTTTAACGCTCAGTAATTCAATTAGTACTCTAGAATTTGCTACTGATTGTCCACCATACTGTCCTGAGGACTAATTTGAGTATCATCGAAATTTTAAAAATATTGTTTTACATAAGCATAGTTGTGTGGTTATTTCCACCAATACGTCAGTGGAAAACAAAATATTTTTATTTTTTTCTGATACTGGCTTTAGCCGATCCAATATCCTTATTCATTAAAAATTTCATTTATATACATATTTATTTTTACTTCCCATTTGTTTCACTGTTGCTTTTTTTGTCTATCTATAAGAAAGAGAAGTTGAATGAGAAATATCACTTCACAGTTACAATTACGGCTACCTTACTAACGTTCATACTGACTTTGTTATTGGAGCAATCCCAACTCACAGTTGGGATTCTCCATTTTCTTATTGTATTTCTTTTTCTCAAAGAATTTATTATTCGTTTCTCATTTAAGAGCGAACTCGATATATTCCTATTAATGTTAATTTTTTATGAATTTACGACAATACTTAAATATTTAAATGTGGCTCTGGGATTCACAAATGCAACTGCTTACTTTTTTATTACAACAATCTTCCAAATCTCCTTTGGACTCTTCTTTGCGATCGTTAAAGGAGATAGGGCCCGAGTCGTTATTCAGCGCTGAGAACCCGTATTTCTATGCCATTCTTCTGATAGCAGTCATACTCGTGGTGTCATTTATGTTTTTCTGGTATGTAGTACTGCCAATGCAGAAACGCCACCAGAAAGAAGAAAAGACGATGCAGCTACGCCAGACTGAATTAATGGCTCTCTTTGCGAGTCTTGCGCCCGACCCGGTATTCCGCGTAGACAAAGCAAGCAATATAATACTGGCAAATGACGCTGCACATAAAGTATTTCCTTTTAAGGTATTGCTCGGCACGAAAATTTCCGAAGTCCTCCCTTTTACAAAAGACCTCGATATTTATGAAATGATAAAGCGAGATATTACAATTAATTACACAACACAAATCAATCAAAATTATTTCCAGTTCAAGATAAGCGGCATTTCGAGTCTCGAAATTTGTCAGATATACGGACGAGATATTACCGAACTGAAAAGGTCGGAGAAAGAATTACTGGAAGCATTGCGTAAAGCCGAAGAGTCGCAAAAGTTAAAAGAGTTTTTCCTTTCACAGATATCACACGAAGTTCGCTCGCCTTTAAATGTCATTATTGGATTTTCTAATATGCTGCTGGAAGAAGCCAGAAGCAGTAATGATGCTGACATGAGAGATATTTATCTGTCGATAATCAACAACAGCAAACGACTTTACAGAACATTCGACCTGCTACTCAATATGTCACAAATACAAACAGGCACGTTCAATTTACGTTTTGAGCGTATCGATGTACTGCCAATAATCAAATCTCTCACAAACGAATTTGCCACCTATGCAGCGGAAAAGAATGTAGCACTCAGTATAGTTCCCAAAACGGAAGATACGATTGTAATAGCCGATCATTATTCAGTAAATCAAATCTTTTCACATTTGATCGACAATGCAATTAAATATTCCGAGAACGGCAACGTAGATATAATTTTACGCAGGGATGAAGACTTTTTCTACGTGGACGTCAAAGACAACGGTGTTGGAATGCCTCCCGAATATATTGATAAATTATTCACTCCGTTTTCTCAAGCAAATATGTCATACTCTAAACCATTTGAGGGTACCGGTTTGGGTCTGGCTTTAGTTAAAAATCTTCTGGATATCAACAATGCTAGAATTGAAGTAAAAAGCGAGCTTGGTACCGGCTCGGTTTTCACGGTTATTTTTGAGGGTAATAGTTATGGAAGAACAAGAAGTAAAAAAACCTAGAATATTAATTGCAGAAGGAGATAACGACAACAGGCATTTTCTGAAAATCTATCTAAAAAAATATTTCCTGCCCGATACTTGCGAATCTGCAGAAGAACTTTACGAGCTCCTCTCCCAAAATAGTTACGATATAATACTTATGGACATTGCTTTAAAAGGCGACAAGGACGGGATTCAATTAATGAAAGAATTGAAGAATAGAGAAACCTATTCGCATATACCGATATTATGCTATACAACTTTTGCAATGAACCGAGACAGAATTAATGCGTTAAACGCCGGCTGCGATATGTATCTTACAAAACCGACCGACGTTAAAACTCTTCTTTATTATCTTTTTACGCTCTTGAAAAAGAAGGGAAAAGATTTTGCAGTACCGTCAATTAATGGATTTGCGTATTGAAACAAAAGAGGTTATCTAAAAAGTAATCTTATTTAAGATATGAGACACGAATTTTCACGGATTATTCAATTGAGCAATTACTTTTTAGACAACCTCAACTATCAATACTCATCTCCAAATTTATAACTAAAAAAATCACGTTCCTGCGCTGTAATCGTTAATATATTTAATCTGTTCATTCGTCAGCCTGTCGATTTTGTAACCCATCGTTTTCAACTTAATCATAGCAATTTCCTGATCTTGTTCTTCGGGTATATCAATAACATCGGGTTCGATTTTAATGCCTTTTATTTTGATTTCTGCCAGACGCAATTGCGACATGAATTGATTTGCAAACGACATATCCATTACTTCAGAGGGATGTCCTTCTGCAGCAGCGAGATTTACAAGTCGTCCCTGAGCCAGAAGATAGATTCGCCTTCCGTCTTTAAGAGTATACTCTTCGTTATTGGGACGAACAGTTCTTTTTGATTTTTTCAATTTTTCGAGATCAGGAATATTTATTTCGCAATCGTAATGACCAGTATTGCAAATAATTGCCCCGTCTTTCATACTTTTGAAATGTTTAGAGACGATTACATCCTTAACGCCGGTAGCGGTAATAAATATATCTCCGATTTTAGCGGCTTCCTCCATTGGCATAACGCGGAAGCCTTCCAGAGCGGCTTTCAATGCAGCGGTCGGCTTAACTTCTGTAACTATCACATTTGCACCCATTCCTGCAGCTCTCATTGCAACACCTCGTCCGCAGTGTCCATAACCAGCAACAACAAAATTTTTGCCTGCCAGCAATACCGAAGTTGCTCTTAGGATACCGTCAATCGAGGATTGACCAGTACCATAAACATTATCGAAGTCCCATTTTGTTTCAGCATCGTTGACTGCGATAACGGGATAGAGCAGTTTTTTAGCTGCAGCCATAGCACGAAGTCTATGGACACCCGTCGTTGTTTCTTCCGTGCCGCCGATAATATTTTTTGCCAATTCGGGATATTTATTATGAACTGTAAAGATCAAATCGGCTCCGTCATCGAGTGTCAGGTTTGGTTTTATCTTTAATGTTTGTTCAATCGACCAGTAGAATTCCTTAACATTCTGACCGTGCCAGGCATAAATTTCGATACCGTTTTTGGCAAGCGCAGCTGCAATTTCATCCTGAGTTGAGAGCGGGTTACATCCGCTCCAGCTTACTTTTGCGCCTGCTTCTTTCAATGTTTCGACAAGAACTGCGGTTTCTTTTGTAACGTGGAGACATCCAGCAATTTTGAATCCCTTCAACGGCTTGGTCTTCGAATACTTTTCTCTCAGTTCCATCATAACTGGCATTCTCGATTCCGCCCACTCGATTTTCTTTCTGCCTTCAGCTGCTAATTTAATATCGCGTACTTTATATTTTCCTTCTTTAAAATCCATAAATATTGCTCCTTATTTAACGAGTTTTTTTAGTGTTGATACAAGGTCGAGTTTTTCCCACGTAAATTCTTTTTCGTTTCTACCGAAATGACCGTATGCGGCAGTTTTTTGATATATCGGTCTTCTCAGTTTCAAACGTTCGATAATACCGTTCGGTGTAAGATCGATTTCCTTTATTATCAGTTTTGCCAGTTGCTTATCCGGAATAACACCGGTACCGTTAGTATTGACATAAACCGAAACTGGTTCTTCTACGCCAATGACATATGCAATCTGGAAAAGACATTCTTTAGCAAGACCGGCGGCAACAATATTCTTGGCTATATGACGCGCTGCATATGTAGCGCTCCTGTCGACTTTCGAAGGATCTTTGCCAGAGAAAGCACCTCCACCGTGCGGAGCCCATCCGCCGTAAGTATCTACGATAATTTTTCTTCCTGTTAATCCTGTGTCGCCGTGCGGACCGCCAATTTCAAATCTTCCGGTTGGATTAACATAGTACTTTGTTCTCCTGTCGAGCAGCTCTGCTGGAATTACTTTCTTAATAATATTTTCGATAACGTCGGCTTTAATTTTTTTCTGACTAACTCCAGGATCGTGCTGTGTAGAAATTACGACAGCGTCGACTCGTCTGGGAGTTCCGTCTTCTTCAAATTCAATAGTCACCTGTGATTTCGAATCGGGTCTAAGGTATGGCATTTCATCAGGAGTGTTTTTTCTTACGTCGGCAAGTCGTTTGACGAGTTTATGCGCAAACATTAAAGGCATGGGCATAAATTCGGGTGTTTGATCACACGCATAACCAAACATAATTCCCTGGTCTCCTGCGCCGCCCTTATTAACTCCCATTGCGATATCGGGAGATTGCGAGTGAATTGCATTGATTACACCGCACGATTCAGCGTCGAATTTATACTCGGCTTTTGTATAACCGATGTTCCTTATCGTCGTTCTCACAATATCTTCGATATCGATGTAAGCGTCGGTAGTAATTTCTCCTCCAACAACCACCAATCCGGTCGTAACAAAAGTTTCGCATGCAACCCGTCCGTTCGGGTCGTTTTTCATTACTGCATCTAATACTCCGTCCGATATTGCATCACACACTTTGTCCGGATGCCCTTCGGAGACGGATTCGGATGTAAACAAGTATGACATTTATACCTCTGTTTTATTTTTTAATAATACTCAATTTCGGATGAATCGCCAGTATTCAATCTTTTGAAGTTTCCTTTAACTATTGCATTGCTGCCAATAATAGAATTTTCTAGCATACTCTTGTCGATTAAAGCACCCTCACTGACAATTGAATTCCTGATTATCGAGTCGGTAATTTTACAGCCTTTTGAAATTGTTGCAAAAGGACCTATTACTGAATTTATAATTTCTGCTTTGTCGTCGATGTAAACTGGTTCGATAATAACCACATTGTCAAATTTTTTATGCGTTCCGTTTTTCGAAAGTAAAAATTGATTTGTTTCCAGAAGAGTTTCAGGTTTGCCACAATCGTACCAGCCTTCAACATCGAAGGTTTTAATAACCTCGCCCTTGTCTATCATCAATTGCAAAGCGTCGGTCAATTGATATTCACCTCGTGTGCGGATGTTTTTTTCGATTAGTTCTGAAAGGCATTCTTTCAGTAATTGTGTATTTTTAATATAGTACAAACCGACGAGCGCCAGTTTCGAAATCGGCGTTTGTGGTTTTTCGATGAGTTTAATTATCGTATCGTTTTCACATACGGCAACTCCGAAACGGGATGGGTCATCTACCTGTTTTACTCCAAGCGCCGTGGCGTTTTTTTCGAATCCCTTTTTAAGATCGAAATCAAAAATAGTATCGCCCAGAATAATAAAAATTTCTTCATCGTCGTCATCTTTCAATGCTACAAAAATTGCATGCCCAAGTCCCAGCAACTCTTCCTGTTCTACAAACCTTGCGTCTATCAAAGGATATTCACTATTTATATAATCGATTACCTTTTCTCCCATGTAACCGATAATAAATGTAGCTTTATTGATACCTTCCTGAATGAGTTTGTCGACAATATGCCCGATGATCGGTTTTCCGCCAACATTAAGCATTACTTTAGGAAGTGAATGCGTGTGAGGTTTTAATCGTGTTCCGAAACCGGCTGCCGGGATTACAGCTCTCAATTATCATCCTTTTTTTGAGTGCCAATTTAATTAATAAGGCAGCGTTTATCAACTATATTATTTTATGTTCAGTGCAACCTTTGATTCCAATCTTCTGCAATTAAAAAATGTTCCTTTCCGATACTACTATTTCCTTTAATTCTTTTCTGCCTTTTCTATGAGGATTTTTTTCATCATTATAACCTAACGCAATTACTACAACAGGCTTCTCGTCTTCGATGAGATTAAAACTTTCAACAAATTTATTTTTGTCGAATCCTCCCATTTGATGCAGATAAATATTCCGCTCCATTGCTTCGAGTGTTAAAAATGCTACGGACTGACCAACATCATATTCCATATAATTATTTTTTTTGCCGTTGAGAAATAAATTAGTCCTGCCTGTCACTCCGATTAGGACGGGAGCTTTTGCCGCCCATCTTTTATTGCTATCGAACAGTGTATCGAGCAATGTATCGTAAATTTTATCGTCTTTAAACCCAACATAAAATTTCCATGGCTGTTCATTATAGGACGAAGGCGCAAGACGAGCCATTTCGAGTAATGCTTTAATATCTTCGAGCGGTATCTCCTGTTCAGAAAAATCGTAAGGGCTATATCGATTGGCAATTAATTCAGATACTTTTGTTCTGCATCCGACGTTCAACATTAATTCCTTTTTTTTAGTCTATAAATTCATTAATCAAAAAAATAGTTCAACAATCAAAAAAAAACATCTGCACATTTTTTTGTAAAACAATATTTTTCGTTTTATTACAATTAATTTTACAAACATGAATAAAGTGACAATTTATTCTCTGATATTTTTATGCATGTTGTTTACTACAGTTTCGCGGGCTCAGGATACAGTCGTCTGGATGCTGAATAAACTCGATACTGTTGGTAATTTCAAAACCTCGTTTCTTACCGACCGTCCTTCTATTATTAATACAGAATACGGCAAAGCGCTTTATTTCGATGGTAATGACGACGGAATATTGGTTAATAATAACCCGCTTTGCGATTCGGATAATTTTTCGATTGAAGTTTTCTTCCGACCCGATTCTTCGTCGAGCATTACAAATTACGAACAGCGTTTCCTCCATATCAAAAACAAGGACGATTCTAAAAGAATCTTAATGGAACTGCGTTTGAAGAAAAATAAATGGACTCTGGACACTTTCATTAAAAATGGGGATTCGAAATGCACGCTTATTGATACTTCAGTTTGGCACGAAACCGGTAGATGGTACAAAGTTGCATTGACTTATCGAAACGGGATTATGAGACATTTTGTAGATGGACACGAAGAGATGAGTGGCAGAGTAAATTTTGATTCGATTGGTAAAGAAGGGACAACATCAATAGGAGTAAGACAGAACAAAAAATCGTGGTTTAAGGGTGCGATCAGGGAAATTAAATTCATCATACAAACCGAAACGAGCGATTGAATTTTTAATCTGCTGTCTTTGCCATTACTTCTTTATTTATTATTTTTGTTCTGTCATAGAAATACAATTAGTTTTAAAGAGGCGAGGATATTCTAAGTCCTCTTTATTTTACGTGGGGTTAGTTAAAATAGTACTATATTAATAACAATTATTCTGAAAATCTGAGTAGATAAATTGCATCAATTACAGAAATATTTTTCACTTCATATAAATCTCTCCCAATCAAACCAATCAATAAGGTAACAAAATGAGTCTAAGTCTAATAGCTAAAAGTATATCTGCTTCTCCCACGTTAGCATTAAACGAGAAGGCACAAATACTTCGACAAAAAGGAGAGCCGGTAATCAATTTCAGTGTTGGCGAGCCACGCAGCCATGCGCCAATCGATTCAATTCTGGCTGCAGTTCAAATTCTTCATACCGGTGAAGTTCGTTATACGCCGCCCGATGGAATTCCCGATTTGAAGAAATCAATAATACGTTACACAGAAGAGTTTTACAATCGAAAAGTAGAACCGGAAAACATTATCGTATCGGGTGGGGCTAAACAAGCAATGATGGTGGCTTTACAGGCAATACTAAATCCACAGGAAGAGGTTATATATCCAGCGCCTTACTGGGTTAGTTATCCCGAAATGGCAAAGCTCTGCGGCGGCATTGGAATTCCTGTCCCACCTGAAGATGGAACATTCTATCCAAGAATTCAAGACATCGAAAGAAAAGTAGGCAGTTATACAAAAGCAGTTATTATTAACAGTCCAAATAATCCTTCTGGAGCCATTTATTCAGAAGAATTTATTGCGGACATAGTCGATTTTTGCGAACGTCGCAACCTCTATTTAATAATGGATGACATTTACCACCGATTAATTTTCGACGGTAGAAAACCAATTAATCCATGGAATTATGTTAAAAAGAAAGATGAAAATTCCAGAATGATAATTATCAACGGCGTATCGAAACAGTACGCAATGACGGGATTTCGCATTGGATGGGCTGTGGCAAATAAAAAACTAATCGAAGCAATGACAAATATACAGAGCCACCAGTCGGGAGGACCTTCGGTTGTACTACAGCGTGCTGCAGTAGGTGCACTGAATGGCATTCAATCGAGCGTAGAAAATCTCAGAGCAACACTCGAAAACAATCGTAATGTTATGGTCGATTTATTGCGAACTATGGACGGTGCAAAAGTTTTTGTGCCGGATGGTACATTTTACTGCTTTGTCGACTTTAGTGCTTACGAAAAGAGTTCGCATAAACTCTCTCAAATGCTTATTGATAAAGTAATGGTTTTGACTGTACCCGGCGTAGAATTTGGAATGGAAGGATTTATTCGCTTGAGCTTTGCAGGTTCTATGAAAGAAATTCAGGAAGGTGTCGAAAGAATCAAATGGGTAATCGATCCGAATGCACCGAACGAACTTTATATTGGCGACAGAAAATTAGTGAGGGATTGGTTATGAGCAAATATCTCGAATTCAATACGCCAGCTTCGAAAGAAGCGATGGAATTAGCTTCGGACTATAGATTAAAACATCAGGGACTCACTTATCTCGATAGAGTATACTGGAATCTACCTGAAGAAGCACTTTACGAAGAAGCTATTTTCCGTAATGAAGGGAAAGTAATTAAAGGTGGACCTCTGCTTGTAACCACAGGGAAGCATACGGCGCGAGCTGCCGCAGACAAATATATTGTGCAAGAAGAATCGACAAGTAATAACATCTGGTGGGGAATCTATAATCGCCCTTACAGTCAGGCAAAATTCAACGAATTGTTTGGACGACTTCAGGCATGGGCTCAGGGCGAGGAGTTATTCGTGCAGGATGTTTATGCCGGCACCGATCCGGAATATCGTATGCCCATAAGAATTATAACCGAAAAAGCATGGCATAGTCTATTTGCAAGAAATATGTTCGTTACAATCGACAATAAAGATGAACTGAAAAAGTTCATCCCGGAATTTACAATAATTGTTGCGCCTGGTTTAAAATTAAATCCAGTTATCGACGGCACGAGGTCGGAAACTGGAATAATAATAAATTTTGGAGCGAAGATGGCAATTATTGCTAATACGCTCTACGCAGGCGAAATTAAAAAGTCGGTATTTACAGTACTGAATTACTTATTGACCTTTCAGGATGTATTGCCGATGCACTGTTCGGCAAATGTAGGAAAACAAAACGACGTAGCATTGTTTTTCGGGTTGAGCGGAACAGGCAAAACTACTTTGTCCGCCGACCCAAATAGAAAATTAATTGGCGACGATGAACACGGCTGGAGTTCTAAAGGTGTATTCAATTTTGAAGGTGGTTGTTATGCAAAAGTTATACGTCTTTCTGCAGAGAACGAACCTGAGATTTATTCTACTACACACCGATACGGCACTATACTTGAAAATGTTGTTTACGATCCGGTATCCCGTGTAATTGATCTCGACGACGATGCTATTACTGAAAACACCCGTGCTTCATACCCCATAGAATTCATTCCCAATGTTATACAAGAAGGATACGTCAATGCGCATCCGAAGAACATCATATTCTTGACGTGCGATGCTACGGGAGTTTTACCGCCGATTGCTCGCCTTTCACCTGAACAAGCTCAGTATCATTTCATTAGCGGGTATACTTCGAAAATAGCTGGAACTGAAATAGGACTCGGAATTGAGCCTGAAATAACATTCAGTGCTTGTTTCGGAGCTCCGTTTATGGTACGGCATCCATACGAATACGCACAGATGCTCAAGCAACGTCTGCTCAAACACAACGCAAAAGTATGGCTCATTAATACAGGTTGGGTTGGAGGTCGATTTGGAGTTGGCAAAAGAATTTCAATTCGTCACACGCGCAATCTCTTAAATGCTGCACTCGACGGTAAGCTCGACAATGTTAAATACCGCAAGGATAAACTCTTTGGATTCGAAGTCCCGACAAGCTGTCCCAACGTACCTTCAGAAGTCCTCGACCCAGAAAGTTCTTGGGGCAATAAAGAAGAATACTGGAAGAAATACGACGCTCTTGCTGCAAGATTTATTGATAATTTTAAGATGTATGAAAAATTCTCTTCTCGAGATGTAATTGAAGCCGGTCCAAAAAGATTAAAATAGATAATTAAGGAGGCTGCTTTTTAGCAGCCTTTCTATACTTCTTGAAAAATTTAGTCTCTACTCCTCTAAGGACATCATTATTAATTTCTTGGTAATGGGAAGAATTACATCAATGTGATTAAAGGATTCTGACCTTATGCCAAAGAACGTTTATTAGAATATCACGAAATCAGCAAACAAAATTTTATTTGAGTCTGAAGAATCTTTCCATATCGGCATCGCCCTTTGGATTTGGATTTGATATCGTAATATATCTGAGCTTCAAAATGTTACTATTGCTTTCATATTTAATAACGGTAGGTTGACTCCCATTATCGCTAACTAACATTAAATCATACTGACGGCTTCCTTCGGTTAGTTCCGCCTCTACAGCTTGACTCAAGGCTTCAAGCCATTGTTCAGATTGTGAGCGTAATGATAAATTCCATCCAACTATTTTCTTTGTGTACCCATCAAGAACAATCACAAAATATAGCCATCCTACTGTATCGACGTAAAACTTTGTCATATCTGTTCCCCAGATTTGATTCTGTTTCTCTGCTTGAAGTTTATCTCTATGAGTCCTTCTTTTTGTCTTCATTTGTTGACCGATTTTTTCCCGACTCTACATTTTTTTAAAGAATGAATTTACACTTCGCAAATTATTATTTGTTAAATGAGGTGATGTAAAAGCTAATCGTAGTTATTATTGATTTTTTGTCGGAACTAATAGGAGCAGATTATGGAAATAAATTGAAATTACTGTTATAGAGAAAGTTGCGATTAGTTTTCTTTGGAAAGATTGGAGAAATCTGAATATTTCTTTTTGTTATCTGTAAAAATTCTGCCGCATACAAGACAAAGCCATTCATTGTCGTTCTGGTTATATTTTTTGGGATCGAGAATGATAGTAGCCTTAGAATTGCAAAAAGGGCAACTTTGATTATACCGTTTTCTCTCTGATTCCATTTTATTTACTTCCACGGCCAACCTCGTTCAATTTTTCGGCGTGGTCAGCAATTTTGAGTTTTTCTATTAACTCGTCGAGTTCGCCTTCCATTATCGAATCGAGATTATAAAGTGTCACTCCGATACGGTGGTCTGTAACACGGTTTTGAGGAAAGTTATAAGTTCTAATTTTATCGCTTCGGTCACCTTTACGTACCATCAATTTGCGTTGTGCAGAAATTTCGGATATCTGTTCCTGCATTTTCATATCGTAGAGCCGAGCTTTTAATACTTTCATAGCCTTCTGTCGATTTTTGAGCTGCGAACGCTCGTCCTGGCATTGAACAACAAGTCCTGTAGGAAGGTGAGTAATGCGGATAGCCGTTTCGACTTTATTTACATTTTGACCGCCCGCACCGCCACTCCTGTAGACGTCGATGCGTAAGTCATTGGGGTCAATTTCGACGTCGACGTCCTCGACTTCTGGCAGAACGACTACAGATGCAGCCGAAGTATGAATTCTGCCGCTGGCTTCAGTTTCCGGCACTCGTTGAACACGATGAACCCCGCTTTCAAATTTCATGTCTCCGAAAACGTTTGTGCCCGAGAGTGAAAAAACAACTTCTTTAATGCCGCCCAGTCCAGTATCGTTGATATCAATCAATTCCTTGTGCCAGCCACGCTTTTCAGCATATCTCGAATACATTCGATATAAATCGGCAGCAAATAATCCTGCTTCTTCGCCACCTGTTCCTGCTCGTATTTCAACAATGACATCTTTGTCATCGTTTGGGTCTTTCGGAATGAGTAATACTTTTATCTTCTCTTCAAGTTCTTCAAGTTTCTTGTGTAAATCTTTTAGTTCTATTTCTGCCATTTCAACCAGCTCTTTATCACCAGAGCTTTCGATAATCTCTTTGTTACCGTTAATCTCATTGAGTACTTTTTCGTATTCATTAAATGCTTCGACAATCTCTTGCAGTTCACGACGTTCCTTGCTAAGAGAAATAATTTTGTTCTGGTCAGATAAAATTTCGGGGTCCGTAAGTCTACTATTTATCTCGTCAAACTTATTTTTAATCGATTTTAATTTTTCATAAATTTCCATTGTTACCTCAAAATTGGACTCCAAATATAATAAGTTTAATCTTTTTTTACTTCGCTTACTTGCTTTTTTCGTATCGGCAAGACCGCCACTTCTTTTCTCATTTTAATTGAGTGAGGATAAGGTCTAAGCCTTTTGAATGATTCGATTGCAGACTCGTCTAGGAATTGCAATGCTTCGTCGAGCTCCAGCAGTACAGGCATTCGATTATGAAAAGGTTCTATAAACTCGTTCGGATTTGTTGTTATAATCGATACAGAAAGATTATTCTCATTGTCTTTATACATTATTCCTGGAACGAAAAAGTATTCCTCGTTATAAATATAAATTTTGTGTTGAACTTTTTTCCCGTCAACTTCAATCCATTCATAAAAACTTGTCATCGGTACAAGGCATCGATTATTTGTAAACAGGTCGTTCCAAAATTTTTTTTCTTTAATTGTTTCGCTCCTCGAATTGACAATGTTCGGTTTATCCTTACCGAATTTAATTCCCCATTTAATCAGACTTATCTGGAGTTTATGACCCTCTTTATAAACACACAGAATTTTATCGTTTGGTCGGATGTTTACTTTTTTAAACGATTCGTCGAGTTCTTTTGCCTCGACGTTATATTTTTTTTCGAGTAATTTTCTGATCAGAATAGCCGCTTCTATTTTTGTCTCGAAACCATAGCACATTTAAATACCCTTATTTCTTTCGGATGAGGACAATTCAAAAATAGTAATTTTTTTAGAAGATATCTTAATAAGAATTTCTTTCGAAATGTTTAATTTTGCTTTTCAAAAAAGAATTTGCTTATGCCGAGAAGAAAATTAAGAAAATTACTCGAAGTTAGAACTTTTGAAAATGTATTCGATGCAAAAACAGAAAATGTAGAAGAAAAATTAAGAAGCTATCTCAACAATACCGATCGAGTTACGCTGGAACTCGGCTGCGGACAGGCTGACTATTCAATTAATCTGGCTTTGCTTCATCCGAAGAGATATTTCATTGGAGTCGATAGAAAAGCAGCGCGTATCTGGAATGCCTCTAAAAATGCTACGGCAAAAGAAACTAGAAACGTAGCTTTCCTGATTTCATACATAGAAAAACTCGATGAAGTGTTTAAAAATATAAAAGTTGAAGAAATCTGGATAACATTCCCCGATCCTTATCCCCGGCGTAGCAGTATAAAAAAACGATTGACACATCCGCGCTTTCTTGAAGTTTATAAAAAAATTCTGACTCCCGGTGCAGTTGTCAATTTAAAAACCGATGACGACACACTTTTCGAATACACGCTTTCTGTCGTTGAAGAAGAAAATCTTAATTTAATCAAAGCAGTTAATGACCTCTATTCGGAAGAAAATTTGAGTGAAGAAGAAAAAATTCGTACAAAATATGAAAATCAGCACATTGCCGACGGAAAGAAAATAAAACTCGTGCAATTCACTCTCGACTAAAAGATATATTCAATCGAATTAACAAAATTCAGATTCTGGTGAATTTGAAGATAAACACCGCCGATCGAAGGATTCATATTTTGAAAATATTGTTTGATAGGTTTTAAATCTACTACGATTGTATCGCTCAAATAAGCCTCGCACATATCGCCGTTCGAATTATGAAACAGATAAAGATTTGCGTCCGGTCTGGATGAATAAGGGGGATAATACCAGAAGGCACGAAATTCATGTGTGGTACATCCTCCGCTGTACGAAACTCGTAGAGATAATGTTTCGTTCGATAAATCGATTTTGTCAATTACGAAAGGGTCTTTTTTAAACCTGCCCAGTTCGCTTTCGTTTCCAATCCAAACAAGAAACGGTTTGTTTATTATTTCGAGTTCTGCAACGTAATCTTTTTTGTCGATTGATTTCGGATAAACGGGATAGGGAGATAACGATTTGAGACGTATCAAGTAATCGCCGATGTAACTGGAGTTACCAAAAGGTTCAAACGTATTTAGTTCCACGCTTCTGATGTCCGTGCCAAGAGCAACTTTGAGCTGAACCATTGCGTTACCTTGCCACAAGCATTCAACACCAAGAGGACATCTCGAATCCTCTGGCACATCTTCAAAAAGAATTTTTAGTTCATTATTTATGTAAGCATAATTTTTCATCTCGAGCGAAATGCTTATTGTATCAGATTTCGATACTTTGTATAAAAGCGGAGCATTTATATCCGAACCGTCCATACACGATATCAAAGCAACAATTATGCTGAGTAATAATAATCGTTTCATTGCCCGTCTTGTTTTGGTGAAGATTTTTAATGCAAACTAATGGTATTATTTTTCAGATACAATACAGATTATTGTATTAATTTAAGTTAAATTAAAAGCGTACGATAATAATTTGAGAATGGAAACATTATCGAAGGTGCCGTATTACATGGAAAAAACGAAAAACAAACCGAGACATAACGAAGAAAAAATCAATACTCTTCTAAAAAATCTCGAAGGTATATCATATCAATATGATTTGACAGAAAAACGATTCATCTATTTAAAAGGCGAATCGAAGAGAATTACGGGTCGTCCGGCAGACGATTTTATTTCCGGAAAAGTAAAATGGCGTGATATTGTTCATCATCACGATGTGAAATTATTTGAAGATGCACTACAAAAACTTCTCAAGAAGAAAAATCATACGGCTGATTTCATTTATCGAATTTTACACAAAGATGGTTCAACCCGATGGATTAGAGACCTATCAAAATTAACTAAAGTGGGGAATCACCGTGTGATTAACGGAATTTTATTTGATGTTTCAAATATCATTCTGCATAAAGGAAAACCTAAGATAGTAGAGTTTCAATTCAAAAGCGCAATCGATAACTCGCCTAATATAATTTTTACAGCCGACCGTAATATGAATTTTGTTTATCTCAATAACTCGGCGAGAAAAGTTTTTGGTAGTCTTAAAAAGTTAAAATCAAAGAAAGTAACGGATTTCATTTTGCCACCGATCATTATAGACGGTAAAAAACACGCTAAAAGTTATCTGAAAAAGATGGTCAGGGAAGCATGCACAGGAAAAAAGTTTATTAATATAGAACTGAAATATAAAGACAGGAATGGTAAAGAAATTATAACAATAGCAAGAATTTATCCTGAATTTACATACGATGGAAAAATTGAAGCCTGTGTTTTTGCAAATACGGAAATCACAAATAGTAAAAGTCAGGAAAATGAATTACGTGCTCTTGAAAGAGCAATTGAATATTCGCACGACCCGATATTCTGGATTAATTCAAAGGGACAAGTAATTTACGTGAACAAATCCGCCTGTAAAAAACTTGGTTATACTAAAAAAGAACTACTCAGTAAAACTGTTTTTGATATCGATCCGCATGTTAAAAAAGAAAGCTGGGAGCAACATTGGAAAAGAACTGTTGCAAGAATGAGTTATACGTTTGAAACACAACACAAAACTAAAAACGGAGAGATAATTCCAGTTGAAATATCGGTTACCTCTTTTGAATATAATGGAGAAATAATTCACTCGGACATTGTAAGAGATATAAGTGACAGGAAGAGATACGAAATAGAATTAATTAAAGCAAAAGAGAAAGCCGAAGAAAATGAAACTAAATTTAAAGCGGCATTTTACACAAGTCCCGATGCCGTAACTATTAACAAATTAAATGGTGAATACGTTGAAATCAATGAAGGTTTTACTCAATGGACCGGCTGGACAGAAAAAGATGTTATAGGTAAACTTTCCTCGGAAATAAATATCTGGGCAATACCAGAGGACAGGGAAAAATTAATTGCCGGTCTAAAGAAGAATGGTACTGTTGAAAATCTCGAGTCGTTATTCAGAGCAAAAGACGGAACTTTGATTCCCGCTCTTATCTCAGCCAGGATAATTTATCTCAAGAACATACCGCATATTTTGTCGGTAACAAGAGCAATCGTTGAAAGAAAGCAGTATGAAAGCCAACTGTTAATTGCAAAAGAAAAAGCCGAGCATTCTGAAAAACTTAAATCCGCATTCCTGGCGCAAATATCGCACGAAATTCGCTCGCCGTTAAATCGAATACTGGGTTATGTTTCTTTGATAAAAGATTTTATTACAGATAATCTCCCCGAAAAAATGAACGAATCGAATAAGTATTTCGACGGTATAGAAATTTCCAGCAAACGTTTAATCCGCACGATCGATTTGATTCTTAATATGTCGGAATTACAAACGAAATCATATGAACCGTTATTCAAAGAATTTGACATTTATGAAAGACTTTTATTACTCTATAACGAATATCAGAACTTTGCCAGAGTAAAAAATCTAAATTTTGAGCTTAAGGGAAAAACTGATGACACAAGAATTATTGGTGACGAATATAGTATTGTTCAGATACTTGCAAACTTGATCGACAATGCAATTAAATATACAGAGGAAGGAAAGGTAAGTATAATAGTTGATAGAGATAAAAGAGCTCAACTATTTGTAGATGTGGCGGATACTGGAATTGGAATGTCTGAAGAATTTCGTAAGGAGCTTTTCAAACCTTTTATGCAGGAAGAAATAGGATATTCAAGAAAATACGAAGGGAGCGGGCTCGGTCTTGCGCTCGTTAAAAATTATTGCAGTATTAATGGAGCAATAATAACTGTAAAAAGTAAAAAAAATAAAGGCTCAATTTTCCGTGTTGTTTTTAATAGAAGAGATTTTAGTATTGATTCAACTTAGTCCTCAGTAAGCTACATCGATAAATTGATTCTCTGCTTTTAATAATGATTGTTTCCCGTCTAAAATTACCAATACAACTACAGTTATCGATTTGTATTCCCAGTCGGGTGGACCGGTACGTCCAATTTTTTCGTATTTATAAGGAAAATTATTCGGATAATTCTCGTTTGCAGTTAAAGCAGAAAAAACCTCATTGTCCCTGACTAAATAGTAAGCAATGATGTCAATCGTGAAGTCAATGTCGGAGGAGTCGATCGTACTGATTGTAAAGAGAGCACCGAAGCGGGGACCAGTTTCCGGTACCGTTGGCATTTTGTCGTACCAGATACTTGTGTTCAATGTGAGATGTTTGTTCTTATAAACCAATGTATCGGGCGCAGCTAAAAGTGTGGAAAGAGAAAATTCTGGCGGTTTATTTTCTGTTTCTTCACAGGCGATTGTAATAATAAATGTAGTTATCGACAATATAATCGATAGTCTTTTCATTTTGTCCGTGTTAATTCTTCATAAGCACTTTCAAGATTCATACGTCGAGCGCCATTCCAGCGTTCTTTGAGGAAAGCAAATCCCGGTATTTCTTTTGCATTAATAATCTCTTCTTTCGATTTACCTGATTTTATCTGACTATCCACAAATTCAAGGAGAGTAGTAAGGTAATTTTTCATTTGAATCAAGCTTGCTTTATTACCAATTACATTTTCGTCGTTATTGGCATGGCCGAAAATAAAGGTTGTATTGTCGTTGTAAAGCGAGAGAGATTTATTAATAAATTCGACCCACTGGTGAAGATTTGCACCTCCCGGGAAATCAATATATGGATATGTATTGTTGAATACAATATCGCCCAAATGAACAATATTTGAATTTACAAAACGGACGGCAATATCGCCCGCCGTATGTGCCGGATTGAAATGAATTGCATGAATTTTTTCTATGCCCAAATCGACGGCCCACTCATTTTCAAAAACAATATCTGCATAAGCCTGAGGGGTGTCGCTATTGCCATCAAATTTTTGCTGCATAGCCCGGCATTTTTCATGTCCAACTATATTGTCGGTAAATTCTCTTAGGAAATGATTTCCGCCCGTGTGGTCTCTATGGTGATGTGTATTGATTAAGAAATTGATACGACGACTTGTTTTGTTTTTAAGTCCGTTATAAAAATTGCGCACAGAATCGTCCATTTGGGCGTCAATAACCACTACAGCATCGTCAGTTACATACCAACCAATAGTTCCTCCTTTTTCTGTATAAATGCCAAAGTTCTCGTTCAAACTTTTGAAACCGGAAATATCCTGCGATGCTTTTGCAAAGAAGTTTTTGCCTTCCAATAAAATTCCTCCCGTAATAAGGAGAGAATTTTTTATAAAATTTTTGCGCGTAGTCTTCATACCTGCTCCTGTTATTCGTTAATTAATAAAACATAACCTGCTTATCTAAAGTTTACTAAAACCATAATTTAATTCGGTAAATTTAGTTTACCAACCCTATCGAAAAGAAAATTTTTGTGTATTAAATATTACAAAGATAAGTTGCTATTTTAATATAAAAAATCAATTTAGACTCTACTAAATTTATTCACAAAATAAAGTCGCATAGAATAATTATTCATACCTATTTCAAAGGGATTATTTTCATCAGAAGCCAGCTATTTGGGTCAATCGTAATATTAGTTGGTTTTTCACAAGATTCAAAAGTAAAACTTGTCTGTTTTTCATTGACATTCACTTTTTTTATCTCATAGCCCTTTTCAGTTTCAATTCTTATTTCGATTGGTAAATGATAAAGGTTTTCGACTTGTGTAAAAATACATTTGATAATGTATAAACTGTCGCTTGATAAAATTTCCGATTTGAATGTAATTGAAGGGACACCTTTTCTTTCCAGCCACTCCTCTTTCCACCATCGCAGCGTTTGTCCGCATCCTGCTTCCAGAACAGCAACGAAATCTTCCATGGTAAATGTTCAAAAGCGGAACTTCTGTAAGAAAATTATCAGGCAGTAAAATTGTGGTTTTGACCTTTGCCCAATGAGTAAAATCAATAGGATAAAATTTATCGGACCATAGTAAAAAAATACTGGAATCTGTGATTACCTGTCTATTCTCACTATCACTTTTCCCAATTATTCCTTTTGCTGCAATTTCAAATGTAACTTTCTTTGTAGGTTTTTGTAATACGACAACAATCCATCCATTTTCTCTTTGTACAGCAACTGGTGATGAATTAGATTTAACAGTTAATGCCTCATAACGATCGTTAAGCCCAAAATAAAAAGTATCTTGAAGTGCTGGATTATTAATACAAATTGTTGTTAAAAAGGTTATAAAAATATTTTTTAAGAATCATAATAAATCTACTCCCAAAAGTCTTAGAAGGATCATCATTAATCATTATTTTGAAAATCTATCCTCATTAAACTTTTACCATTTGGTAATGGATAATTAATCTCTTTTATGCAAATAAAATTAATTGCTGCAAGCTCCTTAATAAGCTCATTCTTATCGATATCCTTGTGAATCTCTGATAAACAGTCAAAAGCAGATTGGACTAGAGATCTGCTCACAAAACCATTTCCATCATTGATTTGAATGGTACAAGAGAGAATATTTAAATTTTCCCTATTTCTTTGAATGAGTTTTGCAAATTTCTTTTCTCCAATGTACTCAATTATCAAATTACAAATCAAAACATCCGATTTAGGCAAAATGACATTATCATCTGTGAGATCACAATGGATCAATTCCAGAATCTCATTCAGATTTGGATATCTTTTTCTACAGGCTTCTAAATAATCTTTATTAACATCGATACCAAATACTTTTTTTGTCTTTGTACAATCTATATGTTCAAGTCCATTGCCACTCGCTACGCCAAGAATAGTTATAAAAGAGTTATCATAATCTGTTAGCTGTTTCTTCGTAATCTTATTCAGTGTTTGAAGTTGAAACACATTTTGTGATGACATATGAGTTTCATAAATATTTAAGTCTATTTTTTCCCATGGATTAATCATTTGCATTTCTCCAGGTCAAATTAGATATTTTTCTCCAAAGTTAAATCTATTGTTAAAGTCTTGTGGATTTATCAATTTATCACATCCTTTCTAAAAAACATCTCTTTTTCTTTAATTAAAACTACGATAGCAATGATAAGTAGCAAAACTGTTTGAATCACTTTGCTATCGGGGTGTGTGGCAAAAATTTCATTCGTTACATTTGCTGAACAATGAAATATTATGGCTATTAAAATATTACGATTTGTTTTATAATACAGCCAGTTCATTAAAATTACAAATACAAACAGACTAAAAACAAAATTCAGCGAATACAATAATCCTTGCGCTACGACATTGCTGTGATAGTATCCATTAATAAAGGAAAGTGGTACATGCCAGAATACCCAGTATATAGAAAATATCATTGAAGTTTTAAAAAGATTAAATCTGCTACGTAGCGTATCTGTGCCATAACTATGCCAGGCCAATTCTTCAACAATAGGTGCAAAAAGCAGGATAAACCACGGTGAGAATAAAGCGGATGAGAAACTCGGTGAACCTGAAATGTGAAACTGGTCAAAGCTATGACCAAACACAAGAGATATTAACTGGGCTACAATCAGTGAGAGAAAAATCAATAAAAAAGCTGACACAGTATATATCGGACTGAATCCTTTTTGCCTGAACATCCTGTTTTTAAGGTCGTTGTACAACTCTTTATCTGATAAAAATAAATAAGCTGCTACAAATACCGGAGCCAGTAAACCAAGTATGGACAATCCTGCCTGGACAAAAAGTAACAGGCCATTTCTTTCTTGCATATGGCTGATATAGGCTGCTGTAAACCATAAAACCCATGGAATTAACAATGATAGTCCGTAAAAGAAAACCGGTCTGTTGTACTTTTCAATAATTTTATTTTCCATTTTTCCTCATAAAATTTATTGTAAAATTTTTTTTCATATTTTATTTCTTTTTTCGAATCGTTTTTTTGCATATTCCAGCATTTCAGATTGAATGTCGGCAAGATAAAGTTTACCGTTTTTTAGTTTTCTTGCAACAGGAATACTGAAATAACCCGGACCTGGCCCTACTTCCAATACTTTATAGTTTTCCTTTACATCAAGCCTTCTAATTAATTTTTCTGGCGACAGGAAAATATTTCTTAAAGGGAAAAGTAGTGTAAAAGCCCACTCGTGAGGAAAAACACCTTTTGTTGCAAACCCTTTTTTCATTTATAAATTCCTTTTTATTTTTTTAATAAGCAAAAACTCATAAGTCAATCCAGTAAATATTTACAAGTTTCCCCTTTGAGTCAGGGATATTTACCTGTTGATCGTCCGTATATATTTTTGTTTCAGTCAATACTCCACCATTTTTTACAATTGTTTTAATAGATGGTATATTATCCGAAAAACATGCTATCATAAGCTTTTTAATATTCAAGGATTTTGCATATTCAATCCCCATTCTTAAGATTTCTGTTGCATAACCCTTTCTCCTTTCGCTCGGACAAACGGAATAGCCTATATGACCACCATACTTTGCCAGAAATTCATTTCCCAGATTATGTCTGATATCAATCATTCCTACAATTTTCGAGTCACTTTTTCTGACAGCAAAAAATGTGGTTGCCGTTACCCAGCCAGGATTTACAGTACTTTCATAGCGATTATTTTTATTATGTATCAACCATTGTTCATATTCCATCCGGTCGAACAGGGCACTTCCATTTATAACGTATTCCATATTTTTAAAAAATTCACTTTTGAATTTTTCTGCTGCTGTTTTATGCTTTAGTGTTGGTAGCTGTAATTCTAACACATCCATATAATTACTCGCCCTATCTTTGAGGTTATTCTTTTTTATAAAAAATCACATCATAAACTTCATCTTTGAAAAAAAAAGGAAATCTAAGAAAAAAGTCATTTAAAAAATTATTCCTGTAACTTTTCCCATTTTTTATACTTCAAGTAAATCTTTATTTATATGATTTTATCAAAGCTGCTGATGTTTTACAAACAGAAAAATTACAATTATACTCTTTACAAAATCTCTTTCTACAAGTGGAGAATTGAGACTATTCATTCATTATTTCTTTTATTGCCACTTCCAATGCTGCATCTTTATTTTCAATGATATCATTGATTGTAGTTTTTACTTCGATGTCGGGTGAGATCCCCATGCCGACAAATTTTCTACCGTTTGGAAAAAAATCTTCTTTTGTACATATTGAGGCAAAAGCTTCTCCAGGCAAATTAATTATTAGTGGACTACCTGTACTCCCCGCAGTTTTGCGACCAATCAATTTGCCCCGTTCCATAGTTAAAAACGCTACACAAAAATCTTCAGCCGCCGAAAATGTACTTTCATCCGCTAATACAATTAAAGGATTCATGTATAATGTTTTATCAGTGTGTGGATATACAAAATTTCCCTCTGCATTTAACCATTCAATTTTTTTACCCCATGATCGATTTGCTGAAATATTATTGGGCGTTCTCCAATTTACCGATTTAAATGGTTTTTGAGTAAAATGTCTTAAAATATAATGAGCTATTTGTGTAGAACCACCACTATTGTTTCGTACATCAATAATTAATCCGTCGGTTGTTAAAATTATTTTGTATAGAGAATCGAATTTTGTTTGAAATTGTTTACTCGAAATAAAATTATACATTTTTAAATAACCAATATTATTGTCCAGTATCTCAAAATACCACTGTTTGCCTGTAAAAAATTGTTCTTCCAAAATCCAGGGTTCGCGGTTTATGTTGTATGTTTTGATTTTGCCTCTGAAATCTTGTACATCTATTTGTACTGGTTCAGTAACGTTACCATTCAACAAAAAATGACCATATTTTTGCAACTGAAGATCCTGTATTGTAGATGCATATACAAATGGGGCCACATTTTTTTCGACGTACTCAAAAACATTTAACTTGTTGATTGCAACTATTTCCATTCCTTCTTTTAATCCCTGTTGTCGTAGCGCGTCAGATATTACTTTTGTGATGATCACTTTTCCTTCTATCAGGCGAGTCAAAATTTGTTTTGTTGCGGTTCCATAATATTTTTTCCGTAAAGTAACTGGCGGGAAAAGTCGTGTATGAGCATCTTTAAGGAGTGCCATGAACTTTTGTAATTCTAAATAGTATTCCCAGTCATTTTTTGTTTCTAATACTTTTGGTATAAAAGCTTTATAGGTACTATCCCAATTCAAATCAGGTACATGATGAAAGAAGGCAAAATTATATGTGACTTCCATCCATATCTTAGACAATCCATACAATTTCTCTTCTTTTGAGATTGTATTTTCAAATTGAGCAAACACAATTGAAGATAGAACGATATGCAATAAAAATAGTAATCTAAACTTTTTCATTTTGTCCTCCGTTAAGTAAATTTGTAAAATAATACGAGTCACCACAATACAATCCCGTATTTTTTCAGGAAACGCAGTATTAATTTTATGTGATTCTCAATTAATTCTAAGTTTACTATCCTGCACTGAAAAAATTGCAAGGAAACATATACTTAAACTGTAGCTCATCTATATAAATGCAGAAGATGATTTATTCTTCATTTTCTAATGCATTTATTTGGTAGTCGTTTAGATAAGTATACACATTTATGGAGATAGCATCGGTTTTTGCGTTTGTAATTACTTATTAAAAGAACGATTGTAAATTTATTTTATACCTCTTTTTGACTTGTTACAGTGCATAAAAGTTACATAAACCAATTCTGAAGTACAGTTGGATACGTTAAAAAATTTAAAAAATCTTGTATTTGTTCAGCATGAAATGGAATTTCATATTAATTAAAATCCGTCTGCCTTACGGCGAGATTTTCAACAAACATTTTTCACCTCATAACGTGCTTTTTGAGCCGATTGTAATTTAATATTTCTTTCTTCAAGTTTATCAGCAACTCTATTATTTATAAAATCATCCGGTGTTAAATAAAAAAATGAACTGTGTAACCTCTTATTAAGTAAATCAACAAACTCAGCAATCTTTTTTCTGGCATCTTCGAGATTGATAAAAGAATTAGGTATTAAACATCCATCGTAAATATTTCTATGATAACGTTCAACCTTGCCTAGCAACAGACAGGTTATAGTATCGTTTGGGTGAACTTGATATTTTTCAGCTAACTGACTTATTGGAACATTACTTCCCAAGAGTTCTCTCAAGGTCATTACTTTTTTGTTCTGCGGTATAGTGCTTTCTTTGTTGCATGGATATCTCCTATTCTTATATTGTTGTTAATTTAGGAAATTCCATTTCCATTTGAAGCAGAACA
>DYLP01000012.1 GCA_020722005.1 Melioribacter roseus | reverse complement strand
ACCAGAAACGAAAGATAAGGTGAAGTGTATTTAAAGAAATTTAAATTCTTTTAAATATTTTTAAGAGACGTGAAATAGAAATGGATATGAAAAAGCGCCTTCCCGATATTAGTGAATAAATTAGAATTAGTATCGAGAAAGCGCTACTGTTAACCGACTTTGGTTAAAATAAAGTCCGCTAAAATCCTGCCGGTTTCTTTCAATTCGTAGTCTTTGATCCATGAATTTTCTGAAGAGGTTTCTTGCATTTCTTTTATATCGATACCGAGTAATTTTGCCTTCTCTTCGTCTCTTCTTTTTTTATCGGCGTCGGCTTTTTCTTTTTCGGCTTTTCTCTTTTCAAGGTTTAATGTGAAAAGTTTCTTTTCTCTATTCTTTTTGAAATTCTGAATCTCTTCTATAAGGAATTGATACTCGGGGTCTTTATGAGCTCTTTTTACATGTTTCTGTGTCAGCATGGGAATCGAAGCTGTAAAGTTATCATACGGTTCGTAAGGCACGGGGTTGATAGTGTCATACGGCAATGCTCTATCGGAAGCGCTTTCCCCGAATTCCTTAGCTTCGTAAGGAGAAGGAAATGCCACGTCGGGTTGAACCCCTTTGTTTTGTGTTGAATTGCCTGTAATGCGATAAAACTTGGCAATTGTTAATTTCAGTTTCCCCAGTTTTTTGTCTTTAATCGGAATTTGGCTGTTCAGGTCGAGCAAGTTCTGAACGGTGCCCTTACCGAATGTATTTTCTCCTATTACAAGTCCGCGTCCGTAATCCTGAATTGCGCCTGATAGAATCTCGGAAGCCGATGCGCTGAAACGATTGACGAGCACTGCCAGAGGACCATCGTAGTAAATTGCTGAATCGCGATCACTGTTGACTTCGATTATATTCATAATATTTTTTACCTGCACGACTGGACCGGCTTTAATAAATAGCCCGGTAAGATTAATAGCTTCCTGGAGAGAGCCGCCGCCGTTATTTCTTAAATCAAGAATAACTCCGTCGACTTTTTCTTTATTAAACTCGTCGAGTATTTTTTTAACGTCGCGTGTAGTACTTCGGTAATCTTGCAAGCCTTTTTGTTGAGCTTCGAAGTCGCTATAAAATGATGGAAGTTTAATAACGCCCAGTTTGAAATTGAGGCCATCTTCTTTAATATTGATAATTTCACTTTTGGCAGCCTGTTCTTCGAGTTTAACTTCGTCGCGTACAATTTTAATTTCTGTGGGCTGTGCGTTGTTTCCATCTTCAGCCTTTAGAATCAATAGACGAACCAGTGTGCCTTTTTTGCCCCGAATTAATTTAATAACATCGTCGAGCCGCCAGCCAATGACATCGACCATTTCGCCATCTTCGCCCTGAGCCACGCCGATAATTCTATCTTCGGCGTGTAAAAGTTTGCACTTATCAGCTGGACCTCCGGGTACTATGCTAACTACTACAGTGTAGTCGTAGTCCTGACGCAGTGTGGCTCCAATACCTTCGAGCGAAAGCTTCATGCTGATATCGAAATTATCCGATGCTGAAGGCGATAGGTAATCTGAATGCGGGTCGTAAACCTGAGTTACAGAATTCATAAATACTGAAAAAACGTCTTCGGACTCGTATTGCAGAATGATTTTGTGATAGTTTCTGTAGCGCTTTAATAATACATCAACCGCACCCTTCCAATCTTTACCGGAAAGTATCAGATTCAGAGCATCGTTTTTTAATCGCAGTCTCCATAATTCGTTTAATTCTTCTTCTGTTTTTGCCCAGTCGGCACTATCTCTATCGGGTTGAAAATATTCGTCTACAGTGAAATCGAATTCATGCTCGAGAATTTTTTCTACATATTTTACGCGTTCGCCCAATCTTTTTTTATAAAGATTGAATACCTCGTATGGAACATTCAGATTGCCTGTTTCAAGATAATTGTCGAATTCGTAACGATACTGTTCGAATTGATTTATATCTTTTTTTAGAAAATATAGTTTTGAATTGTCCAGATTTTTTATATACTCGTCGAATATGAGTGATGAAAGTGTATCTGAAAGAGGTTCTTTGCGAAAATGGTAACGGCTGAGAATCCTTGTTATTACCTGAGCCACACGTTCGTTCGTTTCTTCCGGAAGAATTACTCTCGAAGAATCGATGGTATGGTTCTTCTTAATTACATCTTCCACATTTTGTGCTTCGATAGAGCCGACCAGCAATATGAAACTGAGTAACAGAGTTAATTTTTTCATTGAGTATTCCGAATTATTTGGTATTAATACATTGACAAATTAAAATAGTTTCTTCTATGTGTAGAGATATCTTTTGATTTTTTGAGTAGGTGTTTTTTCAAATGGTTCCTGTTGCTCAATAATTTTATTTAATTGCGAAAATTTATTGACACGCAAATTAACGTTTGTTAAAATGTCGTTCAATAATTTTTGGATGAATTGTCGTGACTGAGAGTCGTCCATATCTTTAGTTTCTTTATCGATAACGTCGTAATTTAGGAAGACACGTGCAATCAGCTGACCATTGCTTTCGACAACAAGCGACTCCAGCACATAAGTCGATTCATTTATTAGTGATTCGATTTCTTCGGGATAAATATTTTTTCCGTTTGGACCGATAATTACATTTTTAGAACGACCTTTAATAAATAAGTAACCGTCTTCGTCAATAAATCCGAGGTCACCGCTTCTGAACCATCCGTCTTCCGTAAACACTTCTTTTGTTTTTTCTAAATCTTTGAAATAACCTTTCATCACATTGGATCCTTTGATCAAGACTTCGCCTTCTCCCGTTGTCGGGTCTGGATTGTCGATTTTGATGCTCACATTCGGAAGAGCTTTGCCTGCCGACCTGAATTTTACAAGTGACGGTTTTGTCCCAGTTGCAAGTGGCGAAGTCTCGGTTAAACCGTAACCAACAGCATAAGGGAACTGCGATTCTTTTAGGAACAATTCAACGTCTGCAGCAAGAGCCGCTCCGCCGAGGCACAACATCTTCAAATTTCCACCGAATGTTTGCATTAATTTTTTGCCGGCAACTTTATTGATTTTTTTTCTAAAGTAGGATAAACTATATAATTTCCGGGTTATCAGTTTCTTTTTTATCTCGGGCAATACTCGTAACTTATAAATTTTTTCGATAATTAAAGGAACGGCGAGTATAACAGTCGGTTTTACTTTTTGAAGAGCCGGAAGAAGAACGGTTGCCGTCGGTGGTTTCGATAAATATGTTATCGATGCCCCTGCGATGAAGGGCGTTACCAGTCCCAATGTCGATTCAATTGTATGGAATAAGGGTAGAATTGAGAGCAATCTGTCGGTCGAAGTAACTTCTACGATCGATAGAGTGTCGAGTGCATTCGAAACAATATTTTTATGCGTTAGTACAACTCCCTTGGAATGACCGGTAGTGCCCGAAGTATAAAGTATCAAAGCCGGATTTTCCTCTTCTACTTCGTCGGATAATAAACCAATGAATTTCAAAGCGGCTTCTTTAATTTTTGAAAATTCTTTTTTACCGCTGTTTAATATTTCTTTCAAGATGTCGCTTTTTGTGTTCTCGGGTATTATCGAAAAATCGTCAATTAATATTCGGAGTAATAAATTTTTGCTGTCGAAATCTTCTATCTTAGAAAACTGTTTGGACGAAACAAAAATTGCTTTCGATTCGGAGTGCCTTAGTACATGTTGTATTTCCGAAGAGCTGAATTCAGTCATAATCGGAACGGCAATTGCGCCCATTGTTGTAATTGCAAAATAAGTGACCGCCCAGTTGGGTTGATTCTCGCTCAGAATAGCTACTTTATCGCCCGCTGTAATACCGTTTGATTTGAGATATGCGGAAACGTTCTCTACTTTTTCTTTAAATTTCTTATATGTCAGCGGGGGTTGATCGATATACGATACGGCAATGTTGCTGCTGTATTTTTCACAGCTTGAATTTAGTACTTCCAGTAAATTTAGTTTTTTCAATTTTTACACTTCATAATATTGGCACGAATAATAACAAAAATTATTGACAAAAATTCAATTTATACCGGGTCGACGTGTACAAACACCTTGTGAATTTCGTCGAGTTCTTCGAGTGTTTGGCGCACTTTATTACCAATGTCGTGAGATATGGAGGTGGGAATATCTTTGTCTACTTCTATGTGAATCTCAATGTGATATTTGTCGCCTACGAAATGTGAGCGGAGGTCGTTTATTCCTTTAACGCCGTGAACTTGCATTGTGATCTTTCTCAGTTGGGAGTCGAATTCTGCTGGTGCCGAACGACCCATTAAATAATCGATATTTTCACGACCGACTTCGTAACCCGATTTAAAAATAAACATTGCGACCATAATACCTGCAGTGCTGTCAAAATATTCGAGATTGTAAACACTGCCCAGAAATCCAATCAATGCAATTCCAGAAGCCATGACATCATTAATACTATCGACTGAGGCTGCCTTGATAGCCGGACTTTTGTATTTTCTGCTGATATTCACCTGATATCTGCTCAAAATGATTTTTGTAATGATAGTAATCATAAGAACAATATAGACTTCTGGGATCGGGTTGATTGCTTGGGGTTCTATCAATCTTTTAATTGATTCTTCGACGATATTAATTCCTACGACAAATGCAAAAACCGCCAGTATGAAAGCTGCTATCGGCTGAGCTGCATTATGGCCGAATTGATGCTTTGAGTCCGGTTTGTCTTTCGAAATTTTGACTGCAATTTTAATTCCAATCGATACAAGAATATCTGTAAATGAATTAAGAGCTTCAGAAATTACAGCGATTGAATTCGACAATACTCCCACTACTGCTTTGATCAAAAACAGGAAAATATTTATTCCCAGAGTAATATCTGTTGCCCGTTTGAGGTGTTTCATAAAATGTTTACATTTACTAATGATGAACTTTTTACTTGACGATAAAATAATTCAAAAGATAAAAGCCAATCGAGGAAAAGAATCGTTTCGCTTTCCATAATACCATTATTCGCCCTTTCAAGGTAATCCATTATCTTGCTTTTATCATAAATATCCGGATTAAATAATTGGTTGGTTTTGATTAATTCGTTGAGATACGTTAGTAATAATTCTTTAAATACTGGAATGTATGCATTTTGAAATGATTTTCTAAAAAATATTTCTTTTAATCTTTTGTAAATATTAGCACCTATTCCACTTAGTTGATACGGATAAACAGTTTCTCCCTTTACAAGTGGAAATCCTCTTAATTCAGGGCGCTGATGTTTTATGATTTCTTTCAGAATATTTTTAGGAGGGTTGTTTAAAGAAAAATAAAAATTTAATAATGATGGTTGTACGTACGGCATGTAAGATTTAACAATTGAATCGATTCTCGACTGTTCACAGCAGAAATGATTTGGTATCTTCGTTTTAATGGCTAATATGTTAGAATAATTATCAATACCGATATTCCTGATATCCGGCAGGCTATCGATAATTTCTTCAATTTGAAGTCGCGCGCCATCGGACATTAGCTTTATTATATCTTTTGAGAAAAAGTCGGGCTTGGGTGAATAAAACAATTCGTATAACTTATCTATGTTTTTTCCCTTTAGAGGTGCAGGACCGAGAATTCGTAGCTTTTTCAAAAATTCTTTTCTATAAATTTCCCCAAAGGCTCCGTCAATTACAATTTCGGAGCTATTCTTCAAAAGTGAGTAATGTCGCAGTTGAAGAAAGGAAACCGCCGAAGTATTTATCACTGTTTGCAACAAGAAATCTTCTAACTCATTTACTAAATTATCAGTGTTAGAATTGAAAATTTGTCGATGTTCTATTCCGAAAAATTTGGAAATTCTTTTTGCTATTATTGGATCGGGATGTTCATTCAAACCGAATGAATGTGTGTCCCATTTCCCCGCATTAATATTTGCAAGCAATGAAAAAAGTGTTCGGGAATCGAGCCCGCCTGATAAACTAAGAGAAATTGTATTGTCATTTAGAGGGAAAATAGTTAGTTCTTTTAATCTGGATTCGAAATTTAATTCAATGCCATCGTTGGAATTAATTACCGGTTGCCAGTTGTGCTGATGGTGTTCTAATTCGAACGAGTGTCGGTTAATTATTAAGGATTTTCCTGCAACTAATCGTATGATATTTTTAAATATCGATTCAGTTGTTAATTGACTGAATAATAACCAGCGGCTGCCAAACTTTTGAAAGTCTAGTTCGGTTTTCTGAAGTTTTAATATCCAGTCAATACGAGTAGAGAAAACAATAGCATCAGCTGGTGTTCGAAATAGATAAATGTCTCTTAAGCCTATGATATCAGTATGTAATTCTACAGTGTGCTTGTTCCAAAATACCAATGCAAAATGACCATCCAGCTTGTACAAGTCAGTGCGATTTTCGAGTAATCTCTGCCAGTCGTCACGTGACAGAAATTTTTTCTTTTCATTTGATGTAATTCCACTTCCTGCAACTATAAATCCGCCGTCGGTATTTGTTGATGAAATATGAGTGGGACTAATACCGCCTGATAATAGATAAAAATTTTCTTCATCATAAGTACTTAGTTTCGTGTCGGTAATATTAGTAATACTTTGTTTTAATTCATCTTCAATATTACCGACGGCGCCAATAAACCAGCTCATCCATAATCTCGGCAATTACTTTATTAATTATTCTGATTGACTGTCAATTTATGTCAATCATACTATTCTTTTTCTGCCCATATTTGAGTAAGAGTTACAATCATTTTAACTGCTGCTTCGATATCCTGAACGGCAATATATTCAATATATGCATGAAAATTATGCCCGCCTGCAAAAAGATTTGGAGTGGGAAGACCCATATAACTGAGACGTGCTCCGTCAGTGCCGCCTCTGATTGCCGATTTGATCGGTTTAATACCCAAGCGATTCAGCGCTTCGATTGCATAGGCTTCAACCTGTGGATGCTGGTCTAAAATGTATTTCATATTTCTGTATTGTTCTATCACATCAAAATCGAAGGAGGAACCGGGATAATTTGCTACGGCTTTTTGGGATAGTTCTTTCAGTAGGGACTCATATTCTTTTAATTTCTCGGCGTCGAAATCGCGAATTATAAATTTTACCACAGTTTCGGTTTCGTTGCCGGTAACAGAAGTCGGATGAACATAGCCTTCTCGTTTTTCGGTGGTTTCGGGCGAAAGTTTGTCCTTTGGCAGTAAGTCAATAAAATAAGCCGCAATTTTTATTGCGTTTATCATTTTGTTTTTTGCATAGCCGGGGTGCACATTTTTGCCGTGAAATTTTATAACAACAGCGTCGGCACTGAAAGTTTCGGTTTCAACTTCGCCACGAGTCGAGCCGTCGATTGTGTAAGCGAAATTTGCGCCGAATTTTTTAAAGTCGAATTTTTCGGTTCCGCGTCCAACTTCTTCGTCGGGAGTAAAACATACGCGTATTTTGCCGTGCTTTATTTCCGGATGTTGAATCAAGTAATTCATCGCATCGATTATTTCGGCTATGCCGGCTTTGTCGTCGGCACCCAGCAGTGTCGTACCGTCGCTCGTTATAATGTCGAAGCCTATCATATCTTTCAATTCCGGATTTTCTTCGGCTTTGATTATTTTAGTGGTGTCGCCTGGCAATATAATATCGCCCCCCTGATAATTTTTATGTATTACAGGTTTTACGTTTTTACCACTGACTGCCGGCGATGTGTCGACATGAGCAATAAAGCCGATTACCGGCACGTCTTTATCGACGTTCGAAGGCAGGGTTGCCATTACATAACCGTATTCGTCCATCTCAACGTCATGCATTCCAATCTCTTTTAATTCTTCTACCAAAAGTTTTGATAATTCGAGCTGTCTCGGGTCGCTCGGAAAAGCGGTCGATTCTTCGTCAGATGTAGTTTCGATTTTTGCATATCTTAAAAAACGATCGACTGCCGTGAATTTGTAGTTGTCGTCAAACATTTTATACCTCTTTCATTTTTCATTAAAATTTGAACTCTAAGTTAAAAGAATTTTCTTTAAAAAAAACGAGATTAACCAATTAATACAAATAGATAATTGACATAAGAAAACAAGAAACTCAGTGGTTAAATGCCTCTTCGTCGCTTATTATTATAATAATGCCGAATTATAAATATAATAATCGATAATTCTACCCCTCATTTAAAATATGCTTCTATTGTAATTAAAACGACTTTCGGATTGGTATTTAATTTGATTGTAAATATGCCCTATGAATAATGTGATAAACATATATGACAGCATAATAATTATCGGATATTTCCTGGTAATCATAGCAGTCGGACTTTATACTAAATTCAAAGACAAAGGGGTTGACGATTACTTTCTGGCGGGCAGGAATTTAAACTGGGTTATAGTAGGGTTTTCGTTATTTGTTACGAATATATCGAGCGAACATTTAATCGGATTGGCTGAATCGGGCTCTCAGAGAGGATTGGCTGTAGGTCAATACGAACTGATTGCAATTTTCCTTTTGGTTTTATTAGGATGGGCACTGGCGCCGTTATATAAAAAGTCGGGTGTATTAACTTCTCCTCAGTTTTTCGGAATTGTTTACGGAGAAAAAAACAGGAAATTTTTTGCGGGTCTTACAATTTTCTCGCATTTTTTTACAAAAATTCTTGTGACTCTCTTTGCTGGCGGAATTTTATTCAATGCCGTTCTGGGATGGAGTTTGTTTTCGTCTGCAATTATAATAATCCTCGCCAGCGGAATTTACACTTTGATCGGGGGATTTTCGGCTGTAATAAGAACACAGATTTTTCAGGGAGTATTGTTCCTTTTTAGTTCGGCAATTTTTGCGTTAATCGGATTAAGGGAAATTGGTGGAGTGGGGCAGTTGTTTCAAAAGTTACCGGCGGACTATTTCCAGATGTTTAAACCGATGGACGATCCGGAATTTCCGTGGACGGGCATTCTCTTCGGCGCTCCGATAATTGCATTCTGGTATTGGTGTGCGGATAATTATATGGTTCAAAGGATTCTTGCCGCTCGAAGTCTTGAAGATGCTCGCAAAGGTACGCTCTTTGCAGGATTTCTTAAAATTTTTCCCATTTTCCTGTTCGTAATTCCGGGAATGACAGCAGTTGTTCTCTATCCGGAACTTAAAGGCAATTACGCTTATACATCGCTATTAGTGAGCGATATTATACCTGCAGGAATTAAAGGACTGATTATAGCCGGATTCTTTGGAGCTATGATGTCGTCCCTGTCGGCTGCATTCAACAGTATAGCGGTCGTCTATACAATTGATTTTTATAAGCCGTCGCATCCGGACGCTACGGAACTAACTCTGGTTCTGGTAGGAAGAATGACTACTATTATTGTTGTAGTGGCAACATTGGTGCTTGTGCCTTTCGTCAAAATAATTAACAATCATATTTATCTATTACTTCAGAGTACCCAAGCTTACGTGAGTGCACCAATAACCGCCGTATTTATTGCCGCACTTTTTGTGAAAAATATCAACTTTAAATCGATTTTCCTGGCAATGACAGCAGGTGAACTTGTTGGCTTGTTTCGATTTGCAATTGAATCGATGAACAGAGGCGGTTATGTTAGCAATAGAGCTCTCTTGTTCCTGATTAATATCAACTATCTCCATTTTGCAATATTGCTTTTTGTTTTCACTTTGACGGTGATGTTTCTGTTTAATGCAATTATGAAGTCGCGTTATGCTAATCCGATTCTTAAACTTACAACCCCGGCAGGAGTCTACGATAAAAAAACAATCGTATTCTCGGGCGTCGTTCTTTTTCTTACAATCGGTATCTGGTTGTTTTTCAGTTAAAACACGGGAGATGCAATGAAAAAATTTGTAATCGTACTATTGTTGTTCTTGTGTGTCGCTGAAATTACTGCGGAATTCAAATTTACTGGAAAAGTTACAAATTATAAAAAGTTCGATAATCGTATTGAATTTACACTTGAAAATGCAAAATTCAATCTTTATGTACTTGACGGGAATATAATTAGATTCAGATATACACAAAAAAACGATTTTGACCCCGCTCCGTCATATGCAGTGATTTATGAAATGCCGGGAAAATCCAATTTCAATTTTAAGGAGTCGAATGATGAATTTGTTATTGCCACTACGGAACTAATCGTTAAGATCACTAAAAATCCCTGCCGCGTATCGATTTACGACAAAGATAATAATCTTATCAATGCAGACCACAAAAGCTTTGGAGTTGCTTTCGACGGCGACGATATCAGATGTTTCAAAGAGTTAAACACGAACGAAAAGTTTTACGGACTTGGCGAAAAATCCGACGGACTGTTAAAAAACGGTAAACAATATACTCTCTGGAATAGCGACTTTCCTGCATACGATACACGCAAGGATGAATTGTATCAATCGATTCCTTTCTTTATCGGAATCAATAATTACAAAGCCTACGGAATATTTTTCGATAATCCTTACAAATCGCATTTCAATTTTGGCGCAAGTAATAATCGCTTTTACTGGTTCGGTGCAGAAAAGGGTGAAATGGATTATTATTTTATATACGGACCGGACATCAAAAGAGTTATTTCCGATTATACGAAATTGACCGGTAGAATGGAAGTGCCTCCAAAGTGGGCGCTCGGCTATCAGCAGAGCAGGTACAGCTATTATCCCGAATCGTCGGTGCGTAGAGTTGCTAATGCTCTTAGAGATCGTAATATTCCGTGTGACGTTCTCTATCTCGACATCCATTATATGGATGAATACAGGGTATTTACATGGAACAAAGAACGTTTTCCTCAACCCGAAAAAATGCTTTCGGATTTGAAGGAAATGGGATATAAAATCGTTCCGATTATCGACCCGGGAGTTAAAGTCGACTCGAACTATTTTGTGGCAAAAGAAGGAGTTGAAAAGGACCTCTTTGCAAAATATCCCGACGGCGAATACTATCAGGGAGAAGTATGGCCAAGCTGGGCATATTTCCCGGATTTCACTAAAAAAGAAACACGACTATGGTGGGGCGATAAACTATCGCTTTTTCTTAAACAGGGAGTTGATGGTTTCTGGAACGATATGAATGAGCCTGCTGTATGGGGACAAAATTTTCCGGATATCGTACTTTTTGACGACAACGGGTTTAAAGCTACACATAAAAAAATTCATAACGTTTACGGACTATCGATGGCACGTGCTACCGCAGAAGGATTAAAAAGATATTCAGACAGAAGGCATTTTGTTTTAACACGCGCTGGCTATGCTGGTATTCAAAGATACGCTGCAGTATGGACGGGCGATAATGTTGCCAATGACGAACATCTCATCCTCGCCTGTACGATGTCGCTCGGTATGGGTCTCAGCGGTGTACCATTTATTGGGTCGGACGTAGGCGGCTTTATTGGCGAGCCATCGGATAATCTCTACAGAAGATGGTATCAACTGGGTGCATTTACACCGTTTTTCCGAGGTCATTCAGCTGTCGATACCCGTCAACGCGAACCTTATAACTTCAGCGAATTTGTTGAAAAAGATGTGCGCAAAGCCATTGAAACGAGATACCGAATGCTTCCGTTCTGGTATAATGAATTTTATAATTCATCTCTATCTGGTTTGCCGATTATGAGAGCCATGTTCGTTAACTATCCTGAAGACGAAAATGCTTACAGTTACGAAGCACAATACCAATTCATGGTTGGTGAAAATTTGTTGGTCGCTCCAGTGTTAATTTCATACGATAAATTCAAAAAGCTTTATCTGCCTGAAGGAAAGTGGTACGACTGGATAAACAATAGCGTAATTGACGGCGGAAGTTGGATAATTAAAGAAGTTCCGCTCGATGAAATTTTGCTATTTATTAAATCCGGCGGAATAATTCCAATGCAGGAAGTAGTAAATTACGTCGGCGAAAAAGAGATTGACTCACTTCAATTTGTAATTTTTCCGACTGCAAACTCGGAATACTCATTCTATGAAGACGACGGTATTTCTTATGAATATAAAAAAGGTCAATATTCTCTTACTAAGTTTATTCTTAATACGGACGGCAATAGAATATTGCTTAAAACTTCCAAAGAACACGACGCTTATAAAAGCAGTGTGAAAAAATACGAGTTCCTATTCGTGGGCATTAAGAAGCCTCGTATATTAATTGTTAACGGAAATAAAACGGATGATTTTCATTTTAGAAATAATCAATTAAACGTTCAGCTTCCGGCTTCGGATAACATTACAATTGAATTAAAATATTAGGTATAATATGAAAATTGTTACTGTTGTATTAATATTTGTTACGACTTCATTTGTATTTGGACAATCAAAATTCGATGAACCACCGCAGTGGGCAAAAGGAGCTGTCTGGTATCAGATTTTTCCCGAACGTTTCAATAACGGCGATAAATCGAACGATCCGAAACTAGAAGACATGAAAGGTGGCTGGCCGTATTTTACTCCGGAAAGCTGGCAAATTCATCCATGGACTTCCGATTGGTATAAGCTTCAACCATGGGAAAAATCGACCGGATTCGATTTCTATCGAAATGCCGGCTTGAGAAGATACGGCGGGGATATTCAGGGAATTATTGACAAACTCGATTATTTGAAGGAACTTGGCATAACGGCAATTTATCTCAATCCTGTCTTTGAGTCGCCCTCGCTCCATAAATACGATGCTTCGATGTACCATCATATCGACAATAACTTTGGACCCGATCCTGAAGGCGACAGAACAATCTGGGAAAAAGAAAATCCAGCCGACCCTTCTACGTGGGAATGGACATCTGCGGATAAACTTTTTCTTGAATTAATTAAAGAAGCTCACAAAAGAGATATTAAAATAATCATCGACGGAGTATTCAATCATACAGGTACAACTTTCTGGGCTTTTCGGGACATAATAAAAAATCAACACAACTCACGTTTTAAAGATTGGTATACTATCAAAAAGTGGGACGACCCACTCACTCCTGAAAACGAATTTGATTATGAAGGCTGGTACGGTGTTAAAGATTTACCGGAAATAAGGGAAAACGAAAACGGTATAGTTGAAGGACCAGCGGAACATATCCATTATATAGTAAAGAGATGGATGGATCCAAACAACGATGGCAATGCCGAAGACGGTATTGACGGGTGGCGACTCGATGTGGCAGAAATGGTTAATCATAAATTCTGGATGAAATTCAGAAAGTGGGTCAGGGAAATTAATCCGGAGGCTTATCTGGTCGGGGAAGTATGGTGGAAAGACTGGAATAATTATGAAATGTTTGATGCCACACCGTGGCTACAAACTCAATTCGATGCCGTGATGAATTACAGATTTACGCGCGCAATAAAAGACCTGATTTTTTCAGAAAAATATTTTACCGATGTCAGCGGCTTTATCGACACAATCAGAACTATGATGAATCAATATGGAGTTAATTATTATGTAATGATGAATTTGATGGGGAGTCATGATACTGAACGGCTGGCTTCGTTGATTGTTAATCCGGACAACATGTACGACCATGCCGGCAATCCGGGACAAAATCCGAATTTCGACGTCAGGAAACCGAATGAAGTAGAAAGGGAAAAACAAAAACTTGCCGTAGCTCTGCAATTTACGCTGCCGGGTGCGCCTCACATTTATTATGGTGACGAAGCTGGAATGTGGGGCGGCGACGACCCCGATTGTCGCAAACCAATGGTCTGGAAGGAATTGAATTACGAAGTCGAAAAATCACATCCCTTTGGAAAAACTCGACCTGCAGATTCAGTCTATTTTGACCAGTCGCTTTTTGATTGGTATAAAAAAATGACGGCAATAAGGAACGGCAATAAGCCTTTGTCGCTGGGAGAACTGATATTTATGCGAGAATTTTCTGCAGATAATATTCTCGCATATAAAAGAATCCTTGATGGTGAAGGGTTAACGATTGTTGCAAACATCAAAGGCAAACCAAAAGAATTTGAATTCAACGACAGGGGAACTATGACTGACCTAATTACAGGAAATAAAATTGACTGTAGCAAAAAGATTTTGCTTAATGCTTATCAGATAATGATATTAAAATAAAGAACATGATAAAATTTAAGTCGAAGTCCGAAAGTTTAATTAACGACCAAAGGGGGGATATAGTTTGATTCAAGAGAAACAAACTAACTTAATTACTAAATCAATATAATTCCATAATAGCGGGAGGAAAATATGACGAAACCCAAAAATGAAAACTTGATGGTGAACAAATGCGAAAAAGCTGATAGCCATTTAAGTTTAGCGCTTAGTAAAAGCAGTGCGCTATCCGCTAAAAGAACAAACAGTTCGACTATAAGCAAAGGAATTCTGTGGCTTATAGTGTTTTTATTACTGCAAGCAAGCTCCATAATTTATGCTCAAGAATGGGAACTACGCGGAAAAGTTGTGGATGCTGAAGATGGTTCTCCAATAATTGGTGCCAATATCATTGAAAAAGGTACTACTAACGGTACGGCGACCGATGTAAAAGGAGAATTCAGATTAAAAGTAAAAAAAGGTTCTATGCTGGTTATCTCAAGTGTAGGCTACGAAACAGTAGAAATCACAATTGTAGACCAGACATATCTGGAAATTGCAATGAATGTGAAGGCTGAACAATTGACAGAAGTTGTAGTGGTCGGTATTGGATATGGCGAGGTTAAAAAGGCCGATGCTACCGGTTCTGTTGCGGCAATATCGGCAAAGGATTTTGATAAGGGTGTTATAACGTCGCCTCAGGAATTGTTAATCGGTAAAGCGCCGGGAGTAATTGCCAATACTTTAAATGGTGAAGCCGGCGCAGCTGCTCAAATTAGAATACGAGGAGGTTCGTCTATTACGGCAAATAACGATCCGCTAATTGTAATTGATAATATTCCTCTGGAGAGTACAGGTATAGGAGGAATGGCAAATCCACTTTCGACAATCAATCCAAACGATATCGAATCGATTACAATACTTAAAGATGCTTCGGCTACTGCTATATACGGTTCGAGAGCTTCTAATGGTGTAATTATAATCAAGACTAAAAAGGGTCTGGCAGGAACCAAAAGAATGATGGTTAATTACACGGGTAATTTCTCATTATCGTCTCCTTACAAATATATATCCGTATTCAATGGCGATGAATTCAGAGCAATGGTCCAGGACAGAGTGGAAAATCATGGTTTAACTTCAGCTGCATTGGAACGTTTGGGGAATGCTAATACCGATTGGCAAAAAGAAATCTACCAAGTGGCGCCTGAAACAGAACACAATATTAGTATTCGTCATTCAATAGGTTCGGTACCATACCGTCTTTCTCTCGGGTATTTATATCAGGATGGTATCCTAAAGTATAACAATATCGATAGAAAAAATATAACACTTAACTTAACTCCTTCCTTGTTAGACGGGAATCTAACAATGGAAATAAACGGAACTGCGTCCTGGATAGGTAATAATTTTTCGAATACGGATGCAATTGGTTCGGCTGTAGAGTTTGATCCAACACAACCAATTAAAAACGGAAACACTCGTTATGGTGGTTATACTGCATGGACAGAACTTAGTTCTGGTGATCCACTTAATGGATTGCCTAATAATATAGCAACCCATAATCCTGTGGCTCGTCTGGAATACCGTGACAATACGTCGAATGCAAATCGCTATATTGTAGGTGGTAAATTCGATTATAACATTCCGTATGTTCCGGGATTAAAAGCAACATTAAACTTGGGCTACGACTATTATAAGACAGATGGAAGCGACATTACAGATACATTAGCTTCGTGGTCCTATAGAGAACCAGAATATCAAATAAGAGAGTACTGGCAGAAAAAGACTAATAGTTTATTAGACTTTTATTTGAATTACAAGAAAGAATTGGGAATAAATAAATTCGATTTCACAGGTGGATATTCTTATCAGCATTTTTATAACGAAGGAGAAAATTCTAATCGCGCTTGGGATCCCACTATCCCGGGTGCAAGAACCACTCCTTATAAAAACGAATATTTCTTGATCTCATTTTTCGGGCGATTAAATTATACTTTATTAGACAAGTATTTATTTACTGCTACAATTAGATACGACGGTTCGTCAAGATTTGCAGAAAATAATAGATGGGGTACTTTCCCGGCTGTTGCTGTAGCCTGGAAAATGACAGAAGAACCGTTTATTGGTAAATCCGATATAGTAAACGAACTTAAGCTTCGTATTAGTTGGGGTAAAACCGGTCAGCAGGACATCGGAGGTAATTATTATCCATATATTCCTACTTATACTTCGAGTACTGCCGGGGCTTATTATCAATTCGGCGATCAGTTTTATCCCACACTACGACCAGATGCTTATGATGCAAATATCAAGTGGGAAGTTCTCACATCATTAAATGCAGGTCTCGATTTTTCCATTTTTAATAACCAGGTTACAGGTTCAATCGATGTTTACAAGAATAACTCTGACAATTTATTGAACAGCATTCCCATCCCGGTAGGTAGCAATTTTTCGAACTACTTATTGACTAATGTTGGTTCGATGGTAAATAAAGGTATTGAACTCGGACTGAATGTAACTCCAATACTAGAATCGGATTTCTCGTGGGATTTTGGTATCAATATGACTTACAATAAAAATGAAATTACCAAACTTACATTGACCGACGATCCAGAATATCCCGGCGTCAATACGGGTGGTATATCTGGTGGGGTCGGGAATACGGTTCAGAAATTTATAGTCGGATATCCGGCTCGAGTATTTTTCTTGTTTACCCAGGTATACGACCAGAACGGTAATCCGATTGAAGGTCTTTATGTAGATAAAAGCGGGCAGGGAGGTAACGTAGCCGGAAACGAATTGAACAAATATTATATGAAATCGCCCGATCCCGATTACCTGATTGGAATTTCCTCGAGAATTAATTACAAAAATTTCGACTTTAGTTTCTCGGGCAGATTAAGTTTGGGTAATTATGTCTACAATAATAATGCTTCCAACAGGGCTCTCTATCAACAGATTTATAATCAAAGCGGATTCCTGTCGAATATTTTAACAGATGTTAAAAAGACGAACTTTACTACTGCTCAATACTGGTCTAGTTTCTATTTGGAGAATGCTTCGTTCTTTAGAATGGATGTTATTAGCGTCGGTTATAATTTTTCTTCGTTGTTCGGAAATAATATTGGCGGGCGTATTGGTTTGTCGATACAAAATGTATTCGTAATTACCGAGTATAGCGGATTGGATCCTGAAGTAGTTAACGGAATTGATAATAATATCTATCCGCGTCCGCGTACATACATGATGACTATCAGCCTTAACTACTAATATTTAAAAAAGGGAAAAAAAAAGATGAAAAAAATTACTTTATTTATATCGGCATTAATAATTTCTACATTCTTTTTTACATCGTGTGTAAATGATTTGAATGTAGAACCAATAGATCCGAATGTAAATACATTGAATAACGTATTTAAGGATCAGTCGGCATATAAAAAGGCATTGGCTAAACTATATGCCAGCTATGCACTTAGCGGTCAAACCGGCGGTGGAGGAGGTAATCCTGATATTTCTGGTATCGACGAGAATTTTGGAAACTACCTTCGCCAGTACTGGGGCCTCCAGGAACTATCGACGGATGAAGCTATTATTGCATGGGATGATGCAACAATAAAAGATTTTCACTGGCAAACCTGGTCGCCTAATGATGTCTTTATTTCCGCTCTATATTCAAGAATATTCTATACAATTTCAATTTGTAATGAGTTTATTAGAAATGCCAACAGTGCAATAGATACTACTTCAGGTGCGTTTCAGGCCGAATTGAAAACTTATAAAGCCGAAGCTCGTTTTCTGAGAGCCCTTTCATATTGGCACGCTATCGATATGTTCGGTAATGTTCCTTTTGTTACAGAAAATGACTTGCCAGGAGCATTTTTCCCAAAAAGAATTACACGTACCGAACTTTTCGAGTATATTGAAAATGAGCTAAAAGAAATCGAAAATGATTTAGTTTCTCCACGACAAAATGAATATGGAAGGGCAGACAGAGGGGCTGCATGGTTCCTGCTGGCTAAACTTTATCTCAATGCAAAAGTATATACTGGAACGGAACGATATTCAGACGCTCTTACATATTTGAATAAAGTTATTTCATCTGGATATTCTCTTGATAACAGTTATGAACATCTATTCACTGCCGACAATAATTCAAGTCCTGAAATTATTTTCCCGATTACATTCGACGGACAAAATACACAACAATACGGAGGAATGACTTTTATTGTGCATGCTTCCAATGGCGGAGGAATGCCGTTGAATGGAATTGACGGTGGATGGGGCGGTATAAGAACGATAAAAAATTTCGTTTCTAAATTTAATCTTAAAGAAAGCGATTTTAATTCCAATCCTCAATATCAGGGACCTGATAAAAGAGCTATGTTCTTTTTCGATAAATCAACTTGGAAATGGGATATCAATAATGTAAGTACGTTTACAGAAGGAATCGGTGTTACTAAATTTAAGAATATCAGCTCGAACGGAGGTCCCGCTCCCAATGTTCATGCTACATTTGTAAGCACTGATTTCCCGATGTTCCGTCTTGCCGACGCTTACCTTATGTATGCAGAAGCAGTATTAAGAGGAGGCGCTGGTGGTGATATCGGAACGGCGGTTGGTTATATTAATGCATTGAGACAGCGTGCTTACGGAAATGCTTCCGGGAATATAACGGCATCAGATCTTACTCTCGATTTTATACTTGATGAACGGGGACGTGAATTATACTGGGAAGGACATCGTAGAACAGACCTAGTTCGTTTTGGACAATTTAGTAATGGATCTTATGTATGGCAGTGGAAAGGAAAAGTTAAAGAAGGTATTCAGACGCCATCGTACCGAGACCTTTATCCGATTCCAATAAATGATCTTAACGCTAACCCGAATCTCGTTCAAAACCCAGGTTATTAATATTTAAGGAAGATAAAAATGAAAAAAATAACATTAGCAACTTTAATAATTGTGTTAGTTGGTCTTCTTATGATCTCGTGCGAACGGGATATTACAGAACCAACTATAAGTGCAAATCCTGCAGGGCCCGAATTGGCTAATTTATCTTTAAATGTTCAATTTAATGTTAATAATGCCGACAGTCTTGTCAGATTCTCCTGGTCCGAAGCGGATTTCGGTTTCAAGGCTTCGATTACTTATATAGTACAGTTATCGCCGAAGAACGATTTCTCAGAAAATGTAGCAAATCTTATTACAACTCAACAATTAAATGGAACTGCTACTATCGACGCTATTAATACACTTATATTATCGTGGAATTATTCCATTGGGGAAAATGTGACTGTCTATTACAGAGTAGCAGCCTCTGTCAGTCCCAATGTCGAAACAGTCTATTCAGAAGTTAAGTCTGCTACATTTGTACCATACGACGCAGTGATTAACTACCCAATGATTTATGTCCCCGGATCTTATCAAGGTTGGTCGCCAGGTGCTGAAAACGGCAGATTATTCTCATACGGATTTAATTCGGTCTATCAGGGAATTATCCGTCTCAAAGACGGCGATAATCCTACTACCGAATTCAAAGTGACTCTCTCGCCTAACTGGAATGGTCCAAATTATGGTGGAACATTAACAAAATTGGGTAACGACTATTCAGGTATATTAGATCCAAACGGTGGTAACTATGTAGTTGATGCTGGAACATATAAATTTGATGTGAACGTTGATGCTTTGACAATTTCACTTACTAAAACCGATGACTGGGGAATTATCGGTTCTGCCGTGCCTCCTTATGATTGGTCACAAGACGTCGATATGTTTTATAACGGACAAAGAAAAGTATGGGAAATAACAGCAGATTTTAATGCCGGCGAGTTTAAATTCAGAGCAAACGATGACTGGGCATTAAACTATGGTGATACAGGTGGCGACGGTACACTCAATCCCGGAGGCGATAATATTCCTCTAACCGAAGCGGGAAATTATACTATACGGTTCGACCCTGTTAAGCTTACTTATACGATAAAGAAAAACTGATTGACATGTTTAAGAAGGCTATCTCAATGAGATAGCCTTCGTTTATTAAAGCTGATCAGGTTAATTGGACTAAAATGAATAATGAGCCCGTTTCTCCTGAAGTCAATATTCTCTATGAATTGTCTGCAAGCAGGAAGTAATAGCTCGAAGAATTATTTTCTAATCAATATCGAAGAAAGTATGAAACTCAGAATAATTATTCTCTTATTTTTATTTCAAAGCGGTCTGTTTTCTCAAACTTTGTTTACTACTGTCCCTCAGTACCCAACTCAAACCGACACGATTACAATCACTTTTGATGTAACCAATGCTACTCATCAAAATAAAATTGCAGGTTATCAAGGAGATGTCTACGCCCATACCGGCGTTACGTTAAGAGATAATAACGGGAAGGTAACGGCATGGCAGAATGTGATTGGCAATTGGGGTAATAATTCAGTCCAACCAAAACTCAATAGAATAGCAGAAAACGTCTATCGGATTACGATCGAAAACCCGAGAAAGTTTTATAATGTAAGTAATTCTTCATTGGATATTATCCAACTCTGTTTTGTCCTCCGTAGCAGCGACGGTTCAAAACAAACCGAAGATATCTTTGTACCGATTTATGACCCCGGAATAACTGTTGTAGTAAAATCACCAAAAGTTGATAACTATTTCGGCGACCCGATGCGCTCACCCTATTTTACCATAAATAATCAATCGGTATTGATCTCTGCAAAAACTGCCGCAATCGGTACTACAACAAGACATATACGTTTATTTATTAATAATCAACTAATTAGCCAGATCGAATCCGATTCAATTGAGTATACATTCATACCTGAACAAAATACAAATTATGTTAAAATTATTGCAGAAGACGTTACTGGCTTAAAAGATACAGCTGAGTTCGCCGTTGTAAATGTACCACAAATTCCTGAAATGCAACTCCCCGAAGGCCTTCAACACGGAATTAATTATAAGGAAGACGGAATTTATCTTGTACTGTTCGCACCTTATAAAAAATTTATTTATGTCCTGGGCGACTTTAACGACTGGAAAGTCGATAACAATTATTTGATGAATAAATATGAAGTGCGACCCGACAGCGTTATTTACTGGATAAAATTAAACGATCTTGCACCCGGAAACGAATATGCATTTCAATATCTGGTGGACGGTAGTATTAGAATACCCGATCCTTATTCCGAAAAAATACTCGACCCCTGGAACGACTCTTACATCCCCGCTACAGTTTATCCGAACTTGAAAGCATATCCTTACGGTAAAACTGAAAATATTGTGGGAGTTTTTAACACAACTCCGAAAAGTTATAATTGGAAGGTAACGGAATTTAAAAAAACGTACAAAGAGAAACTGGTTATCTATGAATTGCTTGTAAGAGATTTTGTACAGACTCATAGCTTCGAAACATTAATAGATACAATCAGTTACTTTAAAAAACTTGGAATCAATGCAATTGAGCTTATGCCAATTATGGAATTCGAAGGCAATTCGAGTTGGGGATATAATTCTATGATGCATTTTGCTGTAGATAAATATTATGGTCCTGCAGAAAAGTTGAAAGAATTAATTGATTCTTGCCACTCCAACAATATTGCAGTGATTTTAGACGTAGTGTTAAATCATGTATACGGATTAAACCCGATGGTGAGAATGTACTGGGATACCACGCAGGGAAGACCTGCTGCCAATAGTCCCTGGTTCAATCAGGTATCGCCGAATCCGGTCTTTTCATGGGGTTACGATTTCAATCACGAAAGCAATCATACAAAGTATTATGTTGATAGAGTGACTTCCTACTGGTTGAATGAATTTAAGGTTGACGGATTTAGATTCGATTTTACAAAGGGATTTACAAACACTCCGGGTGACGGCGGCAGCTATGATGCAGCGCGAATTAAAATATTGAAAAGAATGGCTGATAAAGTATGGGAATTTCACCCTGAAGCCTATGTTATCCTTGAACATTTTGCGGATGATAAAGAAGAAAGAGAGCTTTCCGATTATGGAATGATGCCCTGGGGCAATCTGAATTATAATTATTCAGAAGCTACAATGGGATGGAATGATGGCGGCAAGTCGAATTTCAATAGAATTTCTTATAAAACACGGGGATTTTCAAAGCCGTATCTGGTCGGATACATGGAAAGTCACGATGAAGAAAGACTAATGTATAAAAATTTAAATTGGGGAAATTCTTCCGGCGCTTACGATATTAAAAAATTGAATTATGCCCTTTCGAGAATAAAATTAGCAGCTGCATTTTTTATTACCGTTCCAGGACCTAAAATGTTGTGGCAGTTTGAAGAACTCGGTTACGATTATTCAATTGATTTTAATGGTAGACTTGGAGAAAAGCCGATTCGATGGGACTATTATACTCAACCCCAGCAATCAGAACGTCAGAAACTTTTCCGCTTTTTTGCAAAACTAATAAAATTGAAAAAAAATTATTCGGTCTTTTCAACGGATAATTTTAACATGAATGTAACCGGAGCGACAAAAGAAATTACTCTTTTAGATTCGGCAATGAATGTGAAAATTATCGGCAATTTCGACGTAGTTTCTCGCTCGGCTAATTTTTCTTTTCCACAGAACGGTTACTGGTACGACTATTTTACAGGCGATAGCTTATTGGTGGGAAACGAGAGTATGTTCGTCAGTCTACAACCAGGCGAGTTCCATCTGTACACATCAGTAAAATTGCCCGCACCGTATGATGGCAAGGAAATTATTACAAAGACGGAAACTGAGATAAATGGCATAACAAAAGATTTTACTGTCAGTCAAAATTATCCGAACCCTTTTAATCCCGGCACTACACTGGAATGGTCTCTGCCAACAAATGGAAGAGTTGTAGTTAAATTATATAATATCCTCGGTCAGGAAATTGGCGTTCTTATCGACGAGAATCAATCCTCTGGCAAACATTCATATTATCTGAATGCCGACAAGTTAGGCTTAACGAGTGGTACATATTTCGTCAATTACAATCTGAACGGATTTATTAAAACGCAGAAGGTCGTATTAATTAAATAATCTCTGTTACCGGGTCACCAATATAGCCCCAAAGGTATGCAATTCATTTGCGGCGTGTATGTCCTGCTTGAGGCATATCACGCCGATTTTTTATTAACTCCTTCTTTCGTAATGAAAACTTGTTCGTCTCCATAAAGCATTGCAGTTCATTGACATATTTTCGATAATTTTAATTATTTTTGGATAAAGTTTAATACCAGATTTCACGGGGCATATTATGAAAAAGTTTGCATTTATCCTCTTCTTCTTTATCTCATTTTTAACGAAGGCTGGCGACTTTTCGATTAATCAGGTGGGATTTTTAATCGATGCGCCAAAGTATTTTTTTATAAACGAACCAGCCGATTCATTTTTTCTACGTGATGTTCTCGGCGGCAAGTTAGTATTTAAAGGAGCAATTGAATTAAAAGTAAAAAACGACCCAGCTACAGGGATGGATATTTATAAAGGAGACTTTTCCGGTTTCGATACTCCGGGTAAATATTATATTGTGCTTGCAAATGGAAAAAAATCACCGACTTTCGAAATATCAGATACCGTTTATAATGATTTATTTAATGCGTCATTAAAATCGTATTATTTTCAAAGATGCGGTATAGACCTCGAAGGTAAATATGCCGGAGAATATGCTCACGGAAAATGTCATACAAAAGACGCTAATTTTCATCCGTTAGCTGGTTCTGGTTTTAAAGATGTAACAGGTGGATGGCACGATGCGGGCGACTATGGTAAATATGTTGTGAATGCTGGAGTTACCGTCGGCACTTTATTGATGGCATACGAATTTTTCCCCGCCAAATTCCTGAGCGATATCTTGAATATTCCAGAAAGCAGTAACGGTATTCCCGACATTTTAGACGAAGCTATTTTTGAAATCAACTGGATGCTGAAAATGCAGAGAGAGGACGGCGCGGTTTTTACTAAAGTTACAAAAGGAAAATTCGAAGATTTCATTATGCCCGATAAAGACGTTAAGTCGGGACGTTTGATTTATCAAATATCGTCCACTGCAACCGCCGATTTTGCAGCCATCTTAGCTAAGGCTTCCCGATTAATAAGTGACTATAACAAAGATCTTGCAAAGAAATATTTGAATACAGCAATTTCTGCCTGGCAATTTTTATCGAACAATCCGGAAATAATACCGACGGGAGGATTTAAAAATCCCGTTGGTACAGTTACTGGTGAATATGGCGACAACGATGATTCAGATGAAAGAGCGTGGGCTGCCGCAGAACTCTTTATAACAACAGGCGACAAGGAATATCTCGATTATTTTACAAAATATGCCCGCAAAAATAATTTTCACTTTAAATCGATAAGCTGGTCGCAATTGAATGACCTGGCTTATTTCACAATTCTAATAAATAGTTCTAAGAGAAATATTCCAGATGAAATTACGGATAAAATCAAAGCTGAATTGCTGGTTTATTCAGAATACCTTTTGGCCAAAAGTAATAAAGACGGTTACGGTGTTACAATATTGCCCGGCGAATATCGATGGGGTTCTAATTCTGATGTTTTGAACAATGCACTCATTTTAATAATTGCTAACGAAATAACGGGAGAGAAAAATTTCTACAACTTAGCATTGGAACAGCTTAATTACATTTTAGGAGCGAACGCCCATAAAATTTCGTTTGTTACCGGAATCGGTACGGATTACGTTCGCAATCCGCATCATCGACCCAGTGCATCGGACGGAATTGTAGAGCCTGTGCCAGGACTATTGTCAGGCGGTCCGAATCAAAATTTGCAAGACCCCGTCTTACAAAAATTGTTTAATCAAAATACTCCCCCTGCACTCTGTTTCGTAGACGATACTGGAAGTTGGTCTTCAAATGAAATCGCAATTAACTGGAATGCTCCGCTCGTATTTGTGAGCGGCTATTTTAAATGAAGTCTATAAACCCAAACCGAAATCTATTTGTCAAAGAGATAAAAATTTAAACGGGGTGAGTTATGAAAAGTTTGAGATTGGGTGTAATCTTTTTACCACTAATTATTTTTGCCTGCTCTTCGTCAACACTTCTAGAAAAGAGCGACGTAACAAATGTTGCAGTTGATGCCAATCCTTCAGAATGGAAAGGCAATTTTTTTAACTTCGACGATAAAAACATCGGCGTAGCTTATACAAACGACAACGAGAATTTATTCATTTGTTTTACTTTCAACGACTTCAGAAGTTTTATGCCCGTATTAAGAGGTGGGCTTACATTGTGGGTTGAATCAGATAATAATAAAATCGGACTGAAGTTTCCGATGGTCTATCGAGAAGGAATCCGCGAGAATTTCAATAGAGAAATGTTGGTGGACAGAGATGAGATGAGAAAATTTTTCGAAGAGCGACTACACAAATTTTTGGAGAATCAGAAAGAAATTGAAATCGTAAACGAAGAAAATTATCCTCTGGCATTAATAAATAAATTCGATAATAAATATGGAATTAAGGCGGAAATAAATCAGTTTAATTCAGAAATTGTTTACGAATTAAAGCTACCAATTGAAACTGGATTAATTAAACCCGGAAATGATAAAATAATTACAATGAAACTCGAGACGGAAAAACCCGAAACCGAAAGCATGCCTCAAATGCCAGGTGGATTCGTAGGTGGTATGAGAGGAAATCGCATAGGAAGCCGTTTGCAAAGGTTTGCCAACATGTTTGAACCTCTTGAACTTGAATTTTCTCTGAAATTAATTCAGTGATTGTTATGATAGGTTTTCTTAATACTTTTGGGGTGACTAAAAAGTAATTGTTCAACAATAAATTCGTAAAAAATTAGTGGAATTCGTAGCTTCTGTATTAAAAACATTACTTTTTAGTTACCCAGGAAAACTTTTTCTATTAATGGTCCTTGATTAGTTGAACGTATCTCCGAACCGTAATCCCTCCCAAAAATTTATTAAATTAATAACAATTTGTATTAATTTAATAACCCGAATCTCATTTTTGCTTAAAAAATGCCGTTTTCTATCCATTGTTAAAGGCATAAAATTTGTATAATAAATTAGTTTACCATTTTTTCGCAGAGCAGGAGAAATATTAAAATGAGCAAAATTCAGTTGGTTATGGGAATTGATGTTGGGGGGACAAATACCGCATTTGGATTTGTTGATCGAAAAGGAAAGTTGATTTACGATGCATCGCTACCTACAAAAGCGGAATTGCAAGCGCGTCAATTGTTCGAAAGAATATTTAAGACAGCAGTAAAATCATTTAAGAGGTTTGAAAAAAAATATGAATTAGTCGGAATTGGCATCGGCGCACCGAATGCAAACTATTATAAAGGAACTATAGAAAAACCGCCCAATTTGAATTGGGGTAAAGTCAATGTAGTAAAACTTATAAAAGAATTTACCGAATTACTGGTGGCTATTACTAACGACGCAAATGCAGCTGCTTTGGGCGAAATGACCTTCGGTGCAGCAAAAGGAATGAAAAATTTTATTGTAATTACATTGGGCACTGGACTCGGTAGCGGCATTGTCGTCGACGGAAATCTTGTATACGGCAGCGACGGATTTGCAGGTGAACTTGGGCATACTACCTACGACCCGAACGGCAGATTGTGCGGATGTGGCAGATTGGGCTGTCTCGAAACTTATGCCTCAGCTACCGGAATCAAAAGAACGGCTCTCGAGTTAATGGCGAAATACCCGTACCCGAGTTTACTAAGAAAATTTAATTGCGAAAAATTTTCGGCAAAGGATATCTACAATGCTGCCCTTAAAGGAGATAAAATTGCTCTCGAAGCCTTTGATTACACGGCAAAAGTACTCGGATTCAAATTGGCGGATACTGTGGTTCATTTGAGTCCCGAAGCAATAATACTTTACGGAGGACTGGCTCTTGCAGGAGACTTGATTATCAAACCGACGAAAATGTATATGGAAAAACAGATGCTCAATATTTTCAAGAATAAGGTTAAGATTATTCCTTCGGAGCTTCCTGGAAAAGGAGCTGGAATTATGGGTGCTGCAGCTTTAATTTGGAACGAATTGGATAAAAAGTAAGAATTTTTTGCGTATTTATTTTGTGTATTGCTGTTATAGATATCTACATTTGGTTTCAAAATTATAATTGTTATTAACTTGTTAGTCCTTTCTGCTCTGGAAGGCTTTTATTGTTTTATTAATCTACAGGGTTAAAGTTATGAAAAAATATCTCCTTTTATTTTTTGTGAGTACATATGTATTTGCACAAAATAAAACACTCGAACAAAAAGTCGATTCTGTCCTCGCATTGATGACTCTCGAAGAAAAGGTAGGTCAACTGGTACAATATAGTGCTGGGTGGGATACGGGAACAAAAACCAGAGAACCGAAAGAAGGACATGAAGAATTGATAAGACAGGGCAAAATTGGTTCTTTTTTAAATATAATTGGAGTCGAGCAAACAAGGCGGCTTCAAAAAATTGCCGTAGAAAAGAGCCGGCTGGGCATTCCATTAATTTTTGGACTCGACGTAATACACGGTTACAAAACAACTTTTCCGATACCACTGGCGGAAGCTTGCAGCTGGAACCCCGATTTAGTTGAACTTTCCGCTCGTGTGCAGGCAATTGAAGCTTCGGCAGCAGGAGTTAACTGGACATTCAGTCCTATGGTCGATATAGCCAGAGACCCGAGATGGGGAAGAATTATGGAAGGAAGCGGCGAAGACCCGTACCTCGGTTCAGTAATGGCTGCTGCTCGAGTAAAAGGTTATCAGGGAAAAAATCTTAAGGACGACAATACAATACTCGCCTGCGCCAAACATTTCGCCGGGTACGGAGCTGTCGAAGGCGGAAAAGATTATAACACAGTTGATATATCGGAACGGACATTAAGAGAAATTTATCTGCCACCTTTCAAGGCTGCAGTTGATGCAGGTGTTGGTTCTTTAATGTCAGCTTTTACTGAAATTGGTGGCGTTCCATCTTCTGCCAATAAATTATTGTTGACACAAATTCTCAGAAACGAATGGCATTCGGACGCATTTGTATTAACGGACTGGAATACAATTGGTGAATTTCTTGTTCACGGAATTGCACATGATTTAAAGGAAGCCACAAAAATCGCAATCGAAGCTTCGATCGATATGGATATGGAGAGTAACGGATATCACCTTTATCTGGCTGAACTTGTGAAAGAAGGGAAAGTCGATATTAAATATATCGATGATGCTGTCAGAAGAATCCTGAAAGCTAAATTTAAACTCGGCTTGTTCGATGATCCATACAAATACTGCAATCCGGAACGCGAAGTAAAAGTGACACTTGGCGAAGATTTACGACGGGCAGCAAAACAAGTTGCACTCGAATCGGTTGTATTACTCAAGAATGAAAACAATCTGCTCCCTTTGAATGAGAATATAAAATCGATAGCAGTAATTGGCGAATTGGCAGCCTCAAAAGAAGACCCGCTTGGACCATGGGCCCAGCAAGGAATTCCTGAAACTGTGGTGTCGATTCTCGAAGGATTAAAAAATAAAGTCGGTAACAGGATTAAAATTAATTATGCGGAAGGATGCAAGGTTGATAGTGAAGATAAATCCAGATTTGAAGAAGCTATCGATGCCGTTAATCGATCTGACGTAGCAATAGTTGTAATTGGAGAAACACGCGACATGAGTGGCGAAGCACATTCGAGAGCCACGCTCGATTTACCAGGAGTTCAGGAAGAATTGATTAAAGAAATTCATAAAACTGGCAAACCGGTTATTGCCATTTTAATGAACGGCAGACCTTTGACGATTAATTGGGTTTCTGAAAATATCCCTGCAATTATCGAATCGTGGTATCTCGGTTGCGAACATGGCAGCGCAATTGCCGATCTACTTTTCGGCGATTTTGTGCCGAGTGGTAAACTCACAGTCACGTTTCCGAAAGGAGTTGGTCAAATTCCGCTTTACTACAATCATAAAAATACAGGACGCCCCTACAATCCCGAAAATCCGCGCTTTACTTCATATTATATCGACTTTAGTCTTGAGCCTCTTTATCCTTTTGGTTACGGTCTCAGTTATACCACATTCGAATATTCTAATCTAAAGCTGAAAACAGAAAAAATAAAAGCTGGAGATTTTGTAAAATTCAGCGTAGATGTAACCAACACCGGCAAATATGAAGCGAAAGAAATTGTGCAGGTTTATATAAGGGACTTAGTTGCAAGTGTTACACGTCCGGTGAAAGAATTAAAAGATTTCAAGAAAATTAATTTAAAACCCGGCGAAACAAAAACTGTCGAATTTGAATTGCCAACTGAACGTTTGAAATTTTTCGACATTAATATGAATTATTCGCTCGAGCCGGGAAGATTCAAACTTATGGTAGGTCCTAATTCAAAAGATTTGCTGGAAACAGAATTTGAACTAATTAATTAAAAATTGGAGTGGTAATGTTCCTTAAAAATATTATTCTTATTATAATTACTTCATTTTTCTTCCTCAATTGCAAAGAAGAAAATCAGGCGGTTACCAATCCTGAAGAAAATATCACTCCGAAAACAATTGTTGAATTAATAGGACCTTTGAAAGTAGACGGAAATAAAATTGTTGGCAGAGCTGACACTGCGGTTGTATTGAGAGGAATGAGTTTGTTCTGGAGTCAATGGGGCGGGAAATATTATAATGAGGAATGTATTAAATGGCTTAGAGACGACTGGAAATGTACGGTAGTTAGAGCAGCAATTGGCATTGAAAACGGCGGTTATCTTTCCAATCCTGAAACTGAAATGCAAAAGGCTGGAACGATTATAAATGCGGCAATAAATCTCGGCATTTATGTGATTGTCGACTGGCACGACCATCATGCCGAAAACCATCTCGAAGAGGCTAAGGAATTCTTCAAATCGCTTGCACAAAAATATGGCGACAGACCTAACCTCATATACGAAATTTATAACGAACCGATGCAAGTTTCCTGGAGCAAAACAATTAAGCCGTATGCAGTTGAAGTTATTAAAACAATTAGAGAATACGACCCGGATAATTTAATTGTTGTCGGGAATTCCACTTGGTCGCAGGATGTGGATATTGCTGCAAAAGATCCAATTGATGATATCAACGTTGCATATTCACTCCATTTTTATTCCAGCACACACAGACAACCTAACAGAACAAAAGCTTCCAGCGCACTTGCAAACGGAGCCGCTTTGTTTGTAACAGAATATGGACTAAGCGAGGCAAGTGGCGACGGAAATATCGACTTGAACGAAGCAAATCTCTGGTTCGACTTTATGGAAAAAAATAAATTGAGTAATTGCAATTGGTCGATTATGGATAAGAACGAAAGCTCTGCTGCATTAATACCAGGGGCTGCAACTACAGGCGGATGGAACGAATCCGAGCTCACGCTTTCTGGTAAAACAATACGAAATTACATCCGTACAAAGAATTCTTATTTATTTGAATTAATTAAGTAAAGAGGACGTTTATGAAATTACCGAAGCAATTACTTATTGTTTTAGTACTTCCTTTATCATCTCTAATTGCGCAGAATTTTACTGGTGGATTTAATTTTTATCTTCCATCGGACGATACTGCATCGGAAAATTTTCTTCCACAATTCCCGGTGAAAGAAATAAAAGATTTTATTTCAATAGACAACGAAGGTAATTTTAATCGTAATGGAGAACGAATACGGTTCTGGGGAACAAATTTAGGAGCCGATGCTGCATTTCCCCCTCGTGAGCGATGTGAGTTACTTGCCGGCAGAATGCGCAAATTTGGCATTAATCTGGTTCGACTCCATCACTTAGACAATCCCTGGTCTGACCGCAGCCTTGCAGGAAAAACTTCGACACGGGAACTCAATTCGTATTATCTCGATATCCTTGAATATCTGATTAATGAATTGAAACGCAACGGCATTTATATCAATATGAATTTACATGTATCCCGTACATTTAGAATTAACGACAATGTGCCTGACTATGATTCGTTGCCAGAATTTGGAAAGGCTGTAAACTTTTTTGATCCGTACATTAAAAGTTTGCATAAAGAATATGCCCGCCAACTTCTTACGCACGTAAATCCTTATACTGGTCTGGCTTTGAAGGACGACCCCGTAATGGCTATGCTCGAAATTACTAACGAAAATTCGCTCTATCGTTTCTGGCGGGATAATAATCTCAAACCGATTGCCGAAGGCGGAGAATTGCCATACAGATATTCAAAAATGCTCGACAGTTTGTGGATCGACTTCCTTCGAAAAAAATATCAAAACGATGTGGAACTGAAAAATGCATGGAATAGTTACACAAAAGAAACTGGTGTCGACGAACAAATTGATGACGGAGGATTCGAATCCGGTTCGAAAGGCAAATGGCAACTCGAGCAACATCAGGGCGCAACGGCAGTTTTTTCAATCGATACGAATGTATCTTTCAGCGGAAACAAAAGCGCCAGGGTTGAAGTGACAAAATCTTCCGACCAGAATTGGCACATTCAATTTAAATTTCCTTCCGCAACTATTAAAAAAGATTCTACATACACGATTAAATTCGCTGCCATGTCAAGCACGGCGACACAAATTAATGTAAGCGTTATGAACGACGGTTCCCCGTATACTTATTATTCCGGAATGTCTCTTAATTTAAATTCCGATTGGCAAGAATTTTCTTTCAGCTTTCGGGCGCCGGAAGACAATAACGGACATACACGCTTGTCCTTTAATCTGGGATTGGAGACCAATACATACTGGTTCGACGATTTTAGTTTTTCTTCGGCTGGAATTGAAGGACTTCGTGAAGGCGAATCGCTTGAATCGGGTAATGTCGCGAGAATCGATTATAGCAAGGCGGTTCAATTTTCTTCTCAACGCGTTAAAGATATGTCGGAATTCTATATCAATCTCGAACGTCAATATTTCAAAGATATGATGGCATTTCTAAAAGATACGATTGGCGTCAAAGTTCCGATTTTAACTACGAACTGGAATGCCGGTACTGCCGATCTGGCTGCTATGTCCGACGGCGATTATGTCGACAATCACGCTTATTGGGACCATCCGCAATTTCCAAACGAACCGTGGTCCTCTACCGATTGGCTGATCAATAACACACCCATGGTTAAAGATATTAACGGCGGGACAATTCCTGCACTTTATGCGGGAGTACCAATCAAAGGGAAACCTTTTACAGTAAGCGAATACAACCATGCTTTCCCGAATCGTTATCAGGTTGAATCGATTCTCTTTTCTACTGGCTATGCATCATTCAACGATGCCGATGGCTTTATGTATTTTGCCTACGACGAAGCTTACGATTTTGGCGTCGATAAAATCAACAATTATTTCGCAATCAACAGAAATTCGGTTCTAATGTCTTTCTTCCCGACTATTGCGTATGTATTCAGGAATGGACTCATAAAACCGTCTTCAAATCCGGTATATCTTTCCTACACTGCTGATACTCTCTATAATATGGCGAGAGAGGATGCCTCAGGATGGACAGGTCCTACTTATTTCGATAGAAAACTTGCATTGAAGCATTCGGTAAAAACGGAATCTTATTTCAGTAATCATACAACAAGCTTTGAAAGTCTGGAGCAATCTCCTTCCAATCCGTACAAAACCGATACGGAAGAAATCGAATGGGACGCCGAAAGAGGAACGATTACAATAATTACAGATCAATTTGTTGGATTCGGAGGCTACTTTAATGGTTTATTGAACAAAAGTTTAGGCAGCTTGAAAATTACTGGCACGCGCAACAACAATGACTTTGGAGTCGTTACCTGGATTTCGCTCGATGGCAATTCACTTTCGACATCGAGAAAATCTTTGATTACTATTGCATCTCGAATTCAAAACAAAGGAATGACCTGGTACAATAATAACACAACTCTCAAAAACAGCTGGGGCGTAAGTCCCACCGAAATTCTTCCGCTCGAACTGACGCTCGAACTAAATATCTCCGCAGATTCAATTAAAATTATTCCTCTTGATACAAAAGGGAAAGAGATTTATTCGGATGCTTTTACGGTTCGTCCAGGTGCTGATGGTAAGTTTACCGTCGATTTGAATCAATCGGTTTTAAATACGCTCTGGTTCGGTGTGGAAGCATACGGCGAAGGCATCTCTACTTCAATGAATGACGAAAGCATAAAATCGTACGATTACAAATTAATGCAGAATTACCCGAATCCATTTAATCCTTCCACTCAAATTGAATACACAATTGGAAGAGAAAGTTTTGTATCACTGAAGGTTTACGATGTTCTCGGCAGGGAAGTAAAAACACTTGCTGATGGTTATCACAAAGCGGGAGATTATTCTGTCTTGTTCGATGCCTCCCAACTCTCCGCGGGTATTTATTTCTACCGACTCATTTCTGATAATGCGGAATTAACGAGGGCTATGATGCTGGTGAAATAAACTTTTTATTGTGAAATAGGTATTTTGCCGCCTTGATTCGAATAAAAATATATAATATGTTCGATATCAGTTAAAAAAGGCAAATTAAAAAGGTATTTAATTCAATATCAAACATAAAATCCGTTAATAACCAAACGATTTGTAAACCAGATTATAATTCATTCAATAGTATATGGAATTATGTCGGAGAGTCTGCCGATTACTTGTTAACTCTAATAGTTTTAATAATTCAGCGACTCTGGACAAATTAAACTGATCCTTTATGCAGATGTGCCGGACAATCAAATTCCGGTTAGGCAAAATTCAAAAACCCGAAATTAGTGGTCTTGCAATTCGGTAAAAAATAACTGCTTTCACAAAAATATACTTTAATACATAATGCATAAATTTATTACATTGTATTCTAATATTGTCAATCCCTACAAATTTGCACGGAATTGAATGAATGAGTTAATAATATGAATTCTCCCTTAGAAAATATAAACCCCAAGATTAGTGCTACTGAAGTCAGAGACCTTTTTAATGTTTATAAAGTCGGAGCCCGTCCTTTCTTAAAATGGGCAGGCGGTAAAAGTCAGTTGCTCGACAAATTTCAGGAACTGTATCCGCATGAACTTAAAGAGAGGAAAATAGGAACTTATTACGAACCATTTTTAGGAAGCGGTGCAGTTTTTTTCGATATTGCGCAGAATTACGACATTAAGAGCGCTTACCTTTATGATATAAATGAAGAACTGATATTAACTTACACTGTAATTCAAAGAGATGTATCTAAACTCCTTGAGTTCTTATATAATTACCAGAAATATTATCTAAAATTTGACAAGGACCGAAGAAAAGATTTTTATTATGCTCAACGAACCAAATATAATTTGCAACGTTTCAACATTGATTATAGCCATTATTCTGAAAAGTGGATACCTCGAGCTGCACAGCTTATCTTTTTGAACAAGACATGTTTTAACGGACTTTATAGAGTAAATTCAAAGGGTGAATTTAATACACCGCACGGCGACTATGATAATCCTACTATTTGTGATGAAGAAAATTTATTAGCCGTAAGCCAGGTATTGCAGATTGCAGAAATTAAGGTTGCAGATTTTAAACAAGTTGTTTCTGACTTAAAAGAAGAAGCATTCATTTACTTTGACCCACCTTATAGACCAATAAGCAAAACTGCGAATTTTAAAGCGTATAGCAAGTATGATTTTAGTGATAACGAGCAAATTCAATTAGCAGCTTTGTTCAGAGAACTCGACAGCAAAGGTCTGAAGTTGATGTTAAGTAACTCCGATCCGAAAAACATAAACCCGGATGATGATTTTTTTGATAAATTATATGTTGGTTATAATATATTAAGAGTACCTGCGAAGCGAATGATAAATTCCGATTCCAATAAACGAGGTTCAATTAATGAAATTGTTATTACAAATTATTCTATTGTATAGATGAAAAAAGGTAAAAAAAAAGTAACATCTCAGGAAATCTCCTTGAGACAACTGTTAAAACCGTATTAACAGCAAAAGGATTTGAACTTGTAAAATACCGGGACTGGGAAAAAATAAAGAAAAATACGGTGATGAGATTTTACTGGAAAACGTTCCTTTTGATACAATATATAACCATAAAGGTAAAACTGAATTTCTACTTAAATCTAAGAAATATAACCTGAATATTCGTATCGAATGTAAATGGCAACAAGTTTCTGGATCGGTGGATGAAAAATTGCCATACCTTTATTTGAATGCAATAGAAGCAATGCCTGAAAATACCGTAATGATTTTAATCGATGGAAAAGGATGGAAACATGGCGCAATAGAGTGGCTTAAAAAATCGGTGAAACAAAATAAATACTCAACTGAAGAAAATAAAAACGAAGAAATAATTATATATAATCTGGTAGAATTTTATACGTGGGCAAATGCTACATTTAATAAATAATTACCTTACTTACATTCAAAAACTTATATAAAATTTTCGATTGGCTCCCTCTAAGACAGTTTGATTATGCTATTTCAAGCAAGACGAAATAGATATTATCAAAAATAATAAAGAGGGTCAAAATGAACAGTCAGGCGGTAAATCACAGGGAATTATATCGGTTACCATGGAATCTGGCAGATAATGCAATTTCGTGGCTTGAACCAACTGCAATGTGTAATCTTGCATACGACGGTTTTCATTGCGTTTCGTCACGTCGTTCCGAATCTACCGTTTGATTGGTATGCGGGCGGGCAAAAAATCATCTGGCAGACTATTGCGTATCATTCTGATAACGAACGAAAAATTGATATCCTTTCTATCGATATGGTAGCCGAAGCGCAGAAAATCTATCCCGAATTTAGTCCATCTGCTTACCTCAACGGCACTGAAAAAGTTGATTCTTTCAAATGGTTTTGACGGAACGCTTTGGTTCGAAAGGAGAAATTTACGGTTATGGAGGCGCAAAGTTCATGGAAATGGTGATGACTTTTCATCATCTTCTGAAGTGAACATATCTTTCGTATGCGTCTCCGACTCTTGCATCGATGGGGCGCTCCACGATGCTACTCGCTTTCCTGTTCGACAAAAGAGTTCGAAAGGCATTTGCAAATTATCTTAAAAATCCGTTAAATATTTTCCGAAAAGTTCACATGCGGACAATCCTTTTCATTCAGCCGGTCGATTTTATGCAGGACGGACGGCAGAGCATATGCGACGGCTGTCCGGATATTACGGTATGGAACGGAAACCTCGTATGGTCGTGCCGCCTCGAGGAACAAAAGCAGTTCGGCATTTTCTTACGTTCCGTACCTAAGCGGCAAGGAAGCGAATAAACTTACGCTTTGCTACTGGAAGCACAGTCTCGTTGAACGGGAAATCGACATCCGTATCAAGATTGTATGTCGCCGGATTTGGCAGGTCCGGATATTTTTTGATTAATTCCAGTTTAATTGCCTCCGGCGGTACAACTGCTGTTTCTTCTTTGAAGACTTCAACGAAATTTGTTTTTAGCGACTGGAATGGAACGTTTGAATTGACAACCTTTGCCATTGAAAATTTATAGATATAGAGCATTCGCTCCAGATTGTTCCTTACGAAAAAGTAACCTTCGTCTTTGTAAATCGGGAGCAAACCAATTTCTTTTATCTCAATATTGCTTTCAACGAAATCATAAATTGCCGCTCCTTCTTCCAGAGTTTCTTTAATCTTTGGCAGAGCCCATTCAATAAATGAAAAGACGCGCGATATTTTTTCTTCGCTCAGGGTCTCTTCGGTGTATTCGTAAATCAATTGTTGATTTTCCAGATCAATGCCGGTTATTTTTTTTGAACGGTGTTTATTAAATTCTTCTTTGCTGTAAATTAGCTGACGTAGTTGGTTGCTAACATCAACAATTTCACCGAAGAATGGATAGAGCCGATATTTATGGAATTCTTCTTTGTAATTTTTCAGTGCTGCCAGCAATTTATATTCTGCTAATTCTGCATCGTCTGCAGAGGTAATAAAGATATTAAAGATATTTAAGTTCAGCTGTTCCATAGAACCTCCGAGCGGATAAAATTATTTCCTAACTTATTATCGTAAGATATGATTTTGGGATTAGTTAATTTTCATAAGTGCAACAATTTTTCTCAATATAAACTCATACTCGTATATAACGATAATAAATTTATCTAATTTTGTCAGTGTAAAAATTTGTCATAAAATTATTTGTTAAGCGGTACACCTCACTCTTACTTAGAAAAGAATTCATTATATTTTGATAGTTGATAAGGGCAGATATGAAGAAAAAAAACATCGACCCGGCAGTTACCTTTTTTATATCGGTTATAGGTCTTGTAATAATTTTTATGGTGTTAAAAGAATTACGACACATCTTTATTCCCTTCGTAATTTCGTACTTCCTTTATTTCGTTTTCGAACCGATGAACGGATTCCTCAAACAAAAGAAGATTCCTGTTCCTGTTATAATCTTGTTGAATATAATAATTACACTTGCTCTATTTGGCGGAGTGGTTCAGATAATTGTAGGGCGGTTTGTACGTTTCAGCGAAGTTTTGCCCCAATATCAGGAAAAGATAATCCGTTTATTTCAGGAAGGCATGCATTCCATTGGCATGAACGATATGATGATGCGAGAATTTCTAAAAACGATTGAAAATATTGATTATGGTTCAATAGTGGGCGGATTGTTCTCCTCGACTCTCAATATTTTTGTGAGTCTTTTTCTGATTCTCTTCTTTTTCATTTTTATCAGCAGCGGTCACGAAAAAATATTCGAAGCAATCAGAATTCGATACGTCGAAAAGAATGTCAAGACGACTGTGAAAAAACTGAAAAAGGAATTGCAAGAAAAAAGTCTTAAAGAAGGATTGTATGAAAAATCGATAGACGACCAGCTTGCTACTATGACCATTCAAAGAGAAATGAAATTAAAAAGGACTTTCAAAGACATTACGAGCCAGGTGCAAAAATATATCATAACAAAGTTTCTAATAAGTTTTACGCTCGGTATTCTAATAGGACTGGTATTGTGGCTTTACGGAGTAGAGTTTTATGTGGTATGGGCAACGCTTGCATTTCTGCTGAATTTTATTCCCAATATTGGTTCGATAATAGCAGTAATATTACCGGCATTGATGACTTTGATACAATTCGAATCATTCGGTTACACAATACTTGTTACAGCAACATTAATTCTTATACAAAACATACTCGGAAACATAGTCGAACCAATGGTCTTTGGCGATCGTTTGGGATTGAATCCGCTTGTAATATTGATTTCACTTATGCTCTGGGGTTATATCTGGGGAATTGTGGGAATGTTTCTCTCAGTGCCATTGACTGCGGTAATTAAAATCATCATATCGAATTCGAGTTCCAAAAACATGCGTTTTATCGCCAATTTGATGAGCAACTAAATCTCCTTTCTGAAACTTTTTTCGCAGACAGGTGTAATTGAAAAGTCAGAATTTTGATAGTGCGGAGTGGGATTAAATTTATTATATTTGTCTCAATTGAAAAAGTAATGTATAAATAATAAGAGCAGAAGAAGAGCAGATGAATCGTGTTGGGCAGTTGCCCCGATATGTAAGGGGAGGAAAGTCCGAACTCCGCAGAACAAGGTGCCGGGTAACACCCGGGGTTCCGGTTTATCCGGAACACGGATAGTGCCACAGAAAACAGACCGCCCTGACTTTAGTTGGGGTAAGGGTGAAAAGGTGAGGTAAGAGCTCACCGCTTCGGCAGTAATGTCGAAGGTCCCGTTACGGGATCCTGTCACTGGCAGGACAAGGTAAACCCCACCTGGAGCAAGGTCAAGCAGAAGGTCTTCCCGTTTTGACGGGAAAGAGGTTGTTCGCCTTTAGTACCTTCGGGTAGACCGCTGGAACCCGGTAGTAATACCGGGTCAAGATAAATAACTGCCGTCCGCCCCTGGCGGATTACAGAATTCGGCTTACAGACACGATTCATCTGTTCCCTATTCTGAAATGATATGAAATCTAAACGCTGGAAATTAAAAGATTTACCAGATGAAAAATCAATTCTATCGCTAGCGGACAGTCTCAATATTTCGAAAGCTTTAGCCATCCTCCTGATTCAACGAGGAATTACCAACTTTTTTGAAGCTAAGACGTTTTTCCGTCCTTCGCTCGGCTCGCTTCACGACCCTTTTATGATGGATGGTATGCAGCAAGCCACCCAACGGGTTATCGAGGCAATTACAAACAACCAAAAAATTTGCGTCTATGGCGACTATGACGTCGACGGCACTTGCTCGGCAGCTCTGATGTATCTGTTCCTTAAAGAACTGGGCGCCGATGTAATGACTTATATTCCCAACCGTCTTACAGAAGGCTACGGAATTTCGAATCAAAGCATCGATTATCTAAACGAGCAGGGTGTTAATCTAATTATCTCAGTGGATTGTGGCATTACGGCTGTTGAGGAAATTCAACACGCCAAATCTCATAAAATTGACGTTATTGTTTGCGACCACCATCAACCTAAAGAACAATTACCAGAAGCTTATGCAGTGCTTGACCCCCTCAAACCAACCGATACGTATCCCTTCAAAAGTCTTTCAGGCGCAGGAGTCGCTTTTAAACTGGCTACTGCAATCGGCGATAGAATTGGCAAAAAAGAAATGGCTTATAAATATCTCGACTTGGTGGCGCTCGCAAGTGCTGCTGATATAGTTCCACTTGTAGATGAAAATAGAATACTTGTTCGAGAAGGTCTCGAAATAATCAATAAAAATCCGAGACCTGGAATCGAAGCCCTGATCCGTTCGGCAAGAATGGAACTGGGAAATTTGTCCGCCGGCCAAATTGTATTTACAATTGCCCCCAGGATTAATGCCGTTGGCAGACTCGGTGATGCTCATCGAGCCGTTGAACTATTTACTACGAACGATCCTTTAAAAGCAAGCCAATTGGCAAAAATACTCGAAGAGGAAAATTCAAAAAGAAGGGAAATCGACGAAGCCACATTCAGTCACGCCGTCAGCATTGTCGAAAAAGAGATCGACCTGAATACTAATATGGGAATAGTACTGCACGACCCTGAATGGCATCCAGGTGTAATCGGAATAGTGGCTTCGCGTCTTGTCGAAAAATTCTACCGTCCTGCAATAATGCTCACTACTGTTGATGGTATTGCTAAGGGTTCTGCGCGTAGCATACCCGGATTCAATATTTACGAAGCTCTCCAAAGCTGTGAAGATCTACTGCTTCAATTCGGAGGTCACGAAGCAGCCGCAGGACTTGCAGTTTCAATCGATAAACTGGATGAGTTCAAAAAACGCTTTAACGATATTCTTTGCAAGTCGATGAACGAAGAAGATATCTATCCGGAAATTACGATCGACTTAAAACTTTCGTTTTCCGAAATATCGCCTAAGTTCTTACGTATTCTCCGACAGTTCGCTCCTTTTGGTCCAGGCAATATGCGCCCTGTTTTCTTAAGTGAGAATGTTAGTCTGGTCTATCCTCCAAAAGTTGTCGGCATGAATCACATAGTAACTTCTTTCAAACAAAACAGTAACGACAAAGTATTCGATGCTATTGGATTCAATCTAGGTTTTTATGCAGATTATATTGATAAAGACCGAGATTTAGTGGATATTGTATATACAATTGAAACAATTAATAAAGACGGCAAAGAATTTCCACAAATACGTATAAAGGACTTGAAAATCAAAAATAATATAAAGGAGTAATTTATGTCCGGACATTCAAAATGGGCAACAATTAAAAGGAAAAAAGCCGTATTAGATGCCAAGAGAGGTAAATTATTTACTAAACTAATTAAAGAAATTACAATTGCTGCTCGTCAGGGCGGTGGCGATCCGGAAGCAAACCCACGACTCAGATTGGCAGTTGATAATGCCAAAGCAGCCAATATGCCTGCCGAAAATATTGAACGCGCAATTAAAAAAGCTACAGGCGAATTAGAAGGAGCTACTTATCACGAGGTGGTTTACGAAGGCTACGGTCCAGGCGGCATTGCAATATTGGTCGAAGCTGCCACGGATAATAAAAACAGAACCGTCGCCGAAATTCGTCATATCTTTTCGAAAAATGGTGGCAGCCTCGGCGAATCGAATTCCGTCGCATGGATGTTCGAACGAAAAGGTATTATAACCGTTAAGCGTGACGGGATGTCGGAAGACGAAATGATGGAAATTATTATTGATGCCGGAGCCGACGATTTGCAAACCGAAGAGGAATTTTTCGAAGTAGTTACAACTCTCGAGTCTTTTGAGGCGGTAAGACGCGCTTTGGTCGAAAAAGGTTTACCAGTTGAAAATGCGTCGTTACAGTGGATAGCAAAAAATCAGATTGCTATTAAAGGAGAAGAAGCCGAAAAATTAATGAAGTTAATCGAGTCGCTTGAAGACAACGACGACGTTCAAAATGTTTTTACAAATGCCGACTTTGTAGAAGAACAATAAAATGAGAATCTTAGGTGTTGATCCCGGCACTCTAATAACGGGTTTCGGGATCATCGATTTTAATGAAAACGAAATTTCATACATCTCTTCGGGTATTATCCGTATTCCTGCAGTAGACGATTTTGCATTCAGACTAAAAAAAATACACGACGATCTAACGGCAGCTATTAAAAAATATAAACCTGACGAATTTGCTCTCGAAACAGCTTTCTACGGTAAAAATGTACAGTCGGCGCTTAAAATCGGTTATGCCAGAGGCGTATCGTTATTGACTGCAGCACAGAATAATTTGAATGTTCGGGAATATTCGCCGAGAGAAATCAAAAAAGCAATCTGCGGAAAAGGTTCATCGTCCAAGCAACAAATTCAATTTATGATTTCAAAAATCTGCGGCATCAAAACTGATAATTTGAAATACGACGAAACCGATGCACTGGCTGTTGCTGTGTGTCATGCATTTAAATACAAATCCATTACTTCTAAATCCAAAAGTCGCAACTGGAAAGAATATATTGAAAAAAACCCAGACAGGGTAATATTATGATTGGATATTTAAGGGGAAAAATTATTTCAATCAAACCGACTCAATTAATTCTTGACGTAAATGGAGTTGGTTATACATTGAATATCTCAATTATCACGTACGAAAAAATCAACGCAAGAGAAGAAGCCGAATTGTATACACATCTCGTCGTTAAAGATGACGCACTCGATTTATACGGTTTTTACGATGAAGAAGAGAAAGAGTTCTTCGAATTGCTTATTGGTGTGAGCGGCGTTGGACCGAAAACAGCTCTCGGTATCTTATCCGGCATAAAAGTGGATGAGTTGAAAAGAGCAATTCTTGCAGGGGATGTTTCGAGAATTGTATCTGCACCGGGAATTGGAAGAAAAACTGCTGAAAGATTGATTTTAGAATTGAAGGACAAAATAAAAACTGCAGGTGAAATTGAACAAGCCGTCGATTTCCAACAAATTGCTGGTGATGCGATTGCGGCACTGGTTAATCTGGGCTACAATCAAAAGACAGCTGAAAAATCTGTAAGGACTGTTCTGGATAAAAATCCTTCGATTGCACTCGAAGATTTGATTAAAGAAGCATTGAGCGGCATGATGAGGTGAATTCGTTTTTATTTTTTGTCTATACAGTCGTTTAATCCAAGAAAATCGATTAGTCGATTGTGGGCATCCTTAGGTAAGTCGACGTTATATTTTTTATAAAATTGAATTGTCAGTTCGATGTTCTGGAAAAAGTGCTGGCAATTCTCACAATTTTCCAGATGGGTTTTGATCTCAATACAACGCGGGGATTCTAAATCTTCACCGAGATTATCACAAATGTGATACATCACTTCTTTGCACGATATTTTATTTGAGTTCATGTGCAAATCTCTCGCTTAATTCATTCCTTAAAAAAGCGCGCGCACGGTGTAGACGCGATTTGACTGCCGGCACTGTTAAATCGAGCAGCCTGGCTGTCTCTTCGGTCGATAAACCTTCGACATCCCTGAGCATAAAGATCACTCTGTATTCCGGCGCAAGTTTTTGAATCGATTCGTCAAGAATCAGTTTTAGCTCGTTGTTCTCGGTAATCTTGTCGGGAGTCACTTTCCATTCGGCAATTTCTTTTTCGTCGATGTAAGTTTCGTCATCGTCGAAAGATGAAAACCCATACCTGTTTTCAGAACGTGCCAGCATCAAACAGTGATTTGCAACGACGCGGTAGAGCCAGGTGGAAAGTTTCGACTGCCCCGAGAACTGGTGCAAGTTCTTGACCATGCTTAAAAATGTTTCTTGCATTGTGTGCTCGGCTCTTTCTCGATTTCGGCATAGTTTGAATGAAAAATTATAGACTGTCTGCTCGTACATTTTAACCAGTTCTGCCAGAGCTTTTCTATCGCCGTTTTGAGCCGCCTCGATTAATTGCTGTTCATTCATCTGGTATGATGCCGTTAACTTAAAATAGTTTCAAAATTAGTGTCGAGACTTTTCCACAGATAAAGCGAAGCTATAGTGGAAAAGGGCGACCATCCATTATTTTTTGCCAGTCTGACTATTTCCTCGCCAGAAGGCAAATTTTTAAAGCCGTAATTTAACATTATTGCCTTTCTTATTCCAAGATCGTCAACGGGTAACACGTCAGGTCTGCCCAGCGTAAATATTAAGAACATCTGTGCAGTCCAAACACCAATGCCTTTGACTTTTGTAAGCTCGGCAATAATTTCTTCGTCGGATTTGTTCAAAAATTTTTGAAGTCTGACTGTACCGTCTTTTACTTTTAATGCCAGGTCTTTCACGTATTTCACTTTTGCATTCGAAAGACCGAGCGAACGGAGCATTTCGTCTTTTGTGGAAAGAATTAAATCTGGGGTAGGTGAATTGTCGAAATATGACAAAAATTTCCTGTTTATTGAATCGGCGGCTTTAATCGATAATTGTTGACCAATTATTGCTCTTAAGAGAGCAATAAAGTATTTTTTGTGTGTCGGTAAATTGCAAATTCCGTTGTTTTTTATTAACGTTGATAGCACCTTATCGTTTCTGCTCAGATGCATGAGTGCTCTTTCAATTTCAAATTTTTTCATAACGACTAAGATAATTTTATGGAAAATCAATTAATAAGCAGATTAAGCAGGAATAAGTTACTCAAAAATGTCGATATATCTAAAATCGAAGCAGATAAAATAAAAGGGAAGCTTTTTACTGTCAATGAAGGCGAATCGATTTACAGAGAAGGCGAACCCGCCGATTCCGTCTATCTAATTATTTCGGGTAAAGTTAATTTGATTAAAAAGAAACTACTGGGTAAATCGAAAGCATACATTTTCGAGGAAAACGAATTCTTTGGACAGGATGAAATACTCGAAGGCACTTCGAGAACTGCAATCGCCATTGCATTATCCGATTCATACCTGATTGCACTTTCAAAAGAGGAAATCGATTATTTGCTTCAGATCGACGAGAATATTAAAACGAATTTGACCGAACAGCCCACAGAAAAAGAAAAAGTAAGAAATTCTACTTTCGACAATGAAGTTCTCGAAGGCGAAGAAGATTCAAATACACAGGAAATTTTTAAGCCAATTGACGATAAACAATTACCAGAAAATAAAGATATAAGCGACCTGACTTCGATTGATTTTCCTGAAGAAGACACCGAGAGCAAGAAGGATCAAAACCAGGGCGAAGATTTCAATTTTGACCTGCTGTTAGATGAAGATGGAATTTCCAGACCAGAATCTGAATTGCAAAATATTGTTGATTTCAAAGAGGAAACAGTCAAAGAAGAACTCGACGAGGCAATTTTCGATTTGCTTGCCGGGCAGGAAGAAACTGAGAAAGTCAATGCAGAAGAAGACGAAAATAAATTTATTCCTGATTTATTAGACAATTCCAGAAATGCTGCAGAAGAAATCAAAGAAACAAAAGTTGAGCAAACTTTTGAAAAGAGCAATGACAATACGCCAGAAATAATTCACGAAGAAGAAAACAATTTTAAAGAACCAGCACGGGAAAATATAAACGAGGGCGATAGGAATACACAAAAGGAAAGTAAAAAAGAAGAGGGAAATAAAATGGATATTGCTCAACTGAAAAAAATTATCAAAGCAGCCGAGATGGTTAACTCCACAGTCAAGATAGACGAAGTATTGAAAAATATTGTTGAAGCAGCCACAGATATTGCCGAAGCCGACCGCGGTACACTCTATCTGATCGATCAAGAAAAAAACGAACTCTGGTCTTTGATTGCGATGGGTAAAGAAATCAAAGAGATCAGACTAAAAATTGGCGAAGGGATGGCTGGATATGTGGCAAAGACGGGAGAGGTTCTTAATATCAAAGATGTGTCGAGAGATATTCGCTATAAGTCGGATTTCGATAAAACCAGCGGATATGAAACCAGAAACGCTCTTACTTTTCCAATCAAAAACAGAGAAGGCGAAATAATCGGAGTGCTTCAATTACTCAACAGTAAACACGGCGAATTTTCAAAAGATGACGAGGAAGTTTTAAATGCTATGTCGATACACGCAGCCATAGCACTGCAAAACGCCGAAATGGTAGAACGGCTCCTTAAGGTAGAACGAGTTCGATCGCTCGGCAAAATGGCTAACTTCCTTATCCAGGATATTAAAAAGCCGATTTTGGTAAGTAAACGTTACGCCGAACACTTGAGAAATAAAGATTTATCTCAGGATAACATTCAAATTATTGATATGCTGCTCGAACAGTTAAACCACGTTGCCGACCTGGTCCAAACAACGTCGAGTTATTCTGAAGGAAAATCGATTTTGCGGACAATGAATATAAGTCTTAACAAGACATTGAACGACTATGCTTCGCGAATCGGCACTTACGTGGAGTCGAGAAATTGCAGCATTAAAAATGAATTCGATAAAGATGTAAACGTAAAAATTGACGTTAAAGAATTTTATCAGTGTTATACTCATATTATTAAAAATGCGTGCGACGCCATGCCCGAGGGAGGTACTATCGAAGTGTCGACGAAAAAAGACGAAAAGAAGGGCGTCGTAAAAATTTTATTACGCGATACTGGATTGGGTATTGCCGACAGTCTGAAAGAAAAAATATTCGAACCTTTCTTTACACAGGGCAAAAAAGAAGGCACAGGTCTTGGTCTTTCTATAACCAAGCAGATAGTTGAAGCGCACAACGGCAAAATTGAAGTTGAAAGCTCGCTTGGCGAAGGTACAACGGTGATTATTACCATACCGTATGTTTCCGGTTTGTGAAAGGGATGAAGTATAATCTGATTACCATTCTGGGACCGACTGCTGTGGGCAAAACGAGACTCGCTGCACAGCTGGCATATCGATTTAACGGTGAAATTATTTCTGCAGATTCCCGCCAGGTCTACTGTCGTTTGAATATCGGTACAGGCAAAGATTTAGATGATTATATCGTAAATGGGCAACAAATCAGGTATCATCTCATTGATGTAGCCGAACCAACCGAAGAATTTAATCTCTACACTTTCAATCAATTGTTTTATCGAGTGTACGAAGAGGTCGTTCGATACAATAAAACTCCTTTTCTCGTCGGTGGCACTCCACTCTATCTCCATTCGATATTAAGAGGTTATCGACTTGGCAGGGCTGATTTTTCCAGATACGACGAGCTGAATAAATTTACAGATGATGAATTAAAAAAAATGCTGCTGGAAATTAGTCCTGAGCTCCATAACTCAACGGACTTGACTGACCGCGATAGAACGATAAAAGCAATAATTGTCAAAAGCAGTCGTGAAGAACCTGCAAAAGTAAAAATCAATTCCCTCGTACTCGGAATAAGATATGAGAGAAGTGAAATAAAAAAACGTATCACAGAACGCCTGAAAAAAAGGCTTAAAGAAGGGATGGTCGAAGAAGCGGAGAGTTTGATTGAGTCTGGATTGACATACGAAAAACTCGAATTCTTTGGTCTCGAATACAAATATCTGGCTCTTTATCTAAAGGGAGAATTGAATTATAACGACATGTTTCAAAAACTTAACAGTGCTATACATCACTTCGCAAAAAGACAAATGACATGGTACCGTAAAATGGAAAGAGAGGGAATTAATATCCACTGGCTCGAAGGAGCCGATATCGAAAAGGCAACAGGCATAATAAAGAAATATTACTTCAATGAGTAATCTACCAGACTTCATTAAAAAATATAAGCAGTTAGAATTAAACAGATCGATTTTCCCCCGGAAGGAAAATCTGTACAATAACATTGTTATCATACCTGCAATTGACGAATACGATAATCTGATTAGACTCTTGAATTCACTTGCTGAACTCAAAAAAAAGTATCTTGACGAAACATTGTTCCTCTTCGTAATAAACAATTCCGATAGAGCCGGCGAGGGAATCAAAGAAAATAATCGCCGCAGTCTTGAAATGCTTAAAAATCTTATTCAAAAGAAAATTACAGATGAACGGTTGAAACGGGAAATTATCGAATCAGGTTTGGATTTGGCAATTGTAGACGCTTCTACTCAGGGAAACGAATTGCCCGATAAACACGCCGGCGTGGGTTATGCACGTAAAACCGGAATGGACCTGGCACTTACAAAGTTTGATTATTCAAGCGACAAAAGTAAAATTATGATTTGTCTTGATGCCGATTGTACGGTGGATAATAATTATCTGATCGAGATAGTGGATGGTTTTAATCAAAGAAATCTTAATGCTGCTTGTGTCGACTACGAACATACTCTGCCTGATGATGAAATCGAAAAGAGCGCGGCTATTACTTACGAAATATTTCTAAGATATTATGTGCTGATGCTTAAATATTCGAACTCGCCTTATGCCTATCAAACTATCGGCTCGACTATGGTTTGTACTGCCGAGTATTATTGTAAGGCAGGAGGAATGAACAAAAAGAAAGCCGGAGAAGATTTTTACTTTCTTGAAAAATTGAGAAAGCTTACTGAAATAAAATTTATATCAGGCTCTATAGTAAAACCAGCAGGTAGAATATCGTGGCGAGTTCCGTTCGGCACTGGCAGAAGTATTAACGAATTCTGTAAAAACATTAAAGAACAGGGTAAAGACGATTCGATATTGTCCGTCTATAATCCCGCGACATTTGAAGTGCTGAAAGAATGGGATGCTGTGTACTATCGTGATGATATAATAAATATCGAGGAGATGTTAAGAGCGGCAGCTTTTGTTCATGAAGGTATTGAAAAATTTCTTGTTGAACAAAATTTTCCGCAAGCATGGAAGAAAATTGTAAAAAATTCTGTAGTTCCGGGACAAATAAAAAAACAAAAATTTCTCTGGATGGATGCTTTTAAAACTATGAAATTAATCCATTTCTTCAGGGATAATTATTTCCCTAATATTAACTTGTTCCAGGCGGTAGATAAGTTGTTTGAACTCTATCAAATAAAGCCACTAACAGGGAGCAAAGAGATTTTACCTCCGATTGATGTTCAGGTAAGAAATTTAGAACGGATAAAAGACTTATATGTGAAGGTTCTCGATTGATGTAAAAGTAAAGGGCTGTCTAAAAGTTTTTAAGAACTATGATTATTAGCTTCACGAATTTTCATGAATATTCGCTGACAGCCCCTTCAATCTTTATTTTATTTACTTTTTATTGTCAATTTGTTCAAGTAAAATTTCGACAGCCTTTTTTAGCTGTGGGTCGATCCCTTTTTCAAGCCAGTCGGGTGGATTCTCGACAATAATATCCGGAATAGCGGGACCCAATTCCTCGTTTTTATCGGTTGCTTTTACGAACCAGCCTCTAAAAGGTAGCCTCACGAAAGAACCATCAATCAATGTCCTTGCGCCTGTAGAGATAACCGAACCATTCGTAGGAGAGCCGACGAGGGTGCCGATTCCTAAATTTTTATAAGCATGTGAAAATATTTCTGCATTCGAGTAACTTCCTTCGTTACATAAAGCAACCGAAGGTTTGAGCCAGGCAGTAAATACAAGGCGTTCTCCGGTCGGGTAATAATCTCTGAATTTTTTCTTTTCTTTTTCCAGATTTTCTGCGACTCCGCGTGGAATTGTGTATGCGTGCTGTTTGTAATTCAGTATTGTCATAAGTAAATCTGTGGTAAAGCCGCCTCCGTTATAGCGTACGTCGATTACTAAACCTTCTTTTCCGTATCCCGCCGCGGTAAGTTCTCTTTCAAAATCTTCCAGGCTTGGAATGTTCATTCCCTGAATATGAATGTAACCCAATCGACCATTTGAATATTCCTCTGTTAATTTTTTTCTGCTGTCGACCCATTCTTTATATAACAGATCTCCCAGTGATTTAACAGGGCGAATTGCTACTTCTCTGGTCTTTCCGTCGGTACCCTTTACGGTGAGTAATATTTTTTCGTCGGCGGTTTTGTTGAGGAATTGATAAAAGTTGGAATTACCATTTATAGCAATTCCATTAACCGAAGTAATTATTTCACCCTTGTAAAGTTTGCTTTCATTTTTATCGGCGGGCGAACCAGTCACCACGTGGTTTACAAGCATTCCATCGTCAACAGGAAATAATTCGACTCCGAGTAAACCTGTCTCGTCTTTCTGGGTTTCGATAAGATCCTGATTACGGAATCCCATGTGGCTTGAATTTAGTTCTCCGAGCATCAAGTTGAACATATCTCTGAAATCGTAATTTGTCGAAGCGGCAAGACAGAGTTCTTTGTATTTATCTTTTAGAGCATGCCAATTTTTTCCGTGAAAGTTTGGGTCATAAAAATTGTCTCTTAAAGCTCGCCATGCTTCTTCAAAAATTTGTTCTCTTTCACGCAAATGGTCGACGAACATTTCTGCAACAAACTTAAGGTCCTCGCTTTTATCTTTCTTTGTGTCGATCCGGGCAATATTCCCGCCTTCTTTCATGTAATAAAGTTGACCATCATTAGTAATGTAAAGGTTAGAGGGATTAACACCCGAGTGGGTTAATGCCTTTACGTCTTTCCCGTTCCATTTAATTGAAAAAATGTCCCGTCCTTTGGCGGAAGTATTCTCTGCCGTGTAATAAAATGTTTTGCCGTCGGAGGAAATAACCACGTCGTTTTCGTTGCCTGAGAAGTCGGTAATATGTACCAGTCGTTCATGTATATTTTCGAAATCGATTATAAGATCAATGTTATTCTTTTTGTTCTTACTAGTGTCTTCAGTTTCTTCCCAATCTTCTTCTGTTTTTTCCCAATCCGATTTTTTCAGCCATACGAACCAAACATCGTTGTTCCTGTTGTGACGTTCAGATATAAATGCAAGTTTTGTACCGTCTTGACTCCAGTGTGGGCTGAAATCGGAGCGCGGATGCATACTTACATTAACTGCCGGAGAATAATTATCCGCAGCTTGAACAAATACTTCTTCATTGAAATACAAATCGTCCATTGAATAAGCCAGCCATTTATCATCGGGACTCCAGCATACACCGTGCGGTTCTGCCCAACCTTCTTGTAAGATGATTGCATTGCTCATTTTACCGTTGCTATCAATCGAAGCTGTAATTAGTTTTTTCCTTTCACCTTCAATGAGGTAAGCAATCTTATCCCTTTTGTTTGAAATAACCGGAGCTACTTCGTCTTCTTTTGAGTTTGTCAAACGTATGATTTCCCGCTTGAGTGTTTTGAATAAATCAGTATTGTTTCTGTCAGAAGACCTGATTAAATACAATTCGAAATTATTATCTCCGCGGTCGGAGGTAAATATTAACGTAGTATCATTGAGCCACGCAATTCCTTTGTCGTTAAATGGAGAATCCGACAGATTGATCGATTTACTCTTCTCTTTGTTGTTCTCTTTTAAAAAGATTTCTCCCCGTACAACGTAAGCCATTAATTTACCATTTGGGGAGACTGCATATTCAGTTGCTGACCTGGAAAAAGTTTTGAACTCAACAGGGTCGTAGCGGTAGTCGGCACCGATATTAATGTCTACTTTATGGTAATCATTTGTGCGAGTATCAAGTAGATAAATTGACTTATGCTGTTCAAATACAATGAAATTGCCATCTCCGGAAATATTGAAATGCCTTACAGAATGGTCTTTGAAGTTAGTTATCTTTTCCGGTCGTGATGTCTGATTGCCGTTTTCGTCAAGTTTAAGCCTGTAAATGTTATATTGCCCCGATTCCGAACTGAGGAAGTATAGAGTGTTGTCATCTTTCCATCGGGGTTGAATGTCGTTAGTTTGGAAAAGATTAAGTTTGGTATATTTGTCATTTTCGAAATTGTAAATCCAGATTTCACGGTTTGACGGTCCATTATATTCAAGTCTTTCAACGGGATTGATGTCTGCTCTTACGAAGGCGATAAATTTTCCGTTCGGGGATAACGAGGGTTCGTAGCCTTGCGCACCTAATAATCTTTTCTCGGTGCCACCGCCTTTCGAGATAATGTAAATTTCAGGGGGGCGCTCAATTTTTCTAAATTCACGATATGTATTGAACAAAATATTCCCATCTTTCGTGAATGATGAAATGTTATCATTTGCTGAATGATAAGTTAAACGTTTGGGTACTCCTCCGTTTGCTGGCATTATAAAAATATCATAATTACCGAATCGTTCCCCTGAAAATGAAATCTGTTTATCGTCAGGACTGAAAATCGGATTGCTCTCGTAACCTTCATGTACAGTCAGTCGTATTGCTTGTCCACCGTGCGATGGAACAGTCCAGATATCACCCTGATAAGAAAATGCTATTAACGAACCGTCGTTATTCAAAGCAGGAAAACGTATAAGTTTATTTTGTGCAGTTAAAATAGAGTACGAGAGAATAAACAGGAAGATTATTCTTTTCATAGTTCCTCCACAAGAAATTTATTAGAGTAGATTGCTTGCCAATTCGGCAAGTAAAGAACGCTCTCCTTTTTCCAGATTAATGTGAGCATACAACTTTTGACCTTTAAAATGTTCTATTAAATAAGAAAGACCGTTTGATTGTGCGTCGAGATATGGATGGTCAATTTGATAGATATCGCCGGTCAGTACAATCTTGGCACCTTCGCCAGCTCGGGTAATAATAGTTTTGACTTCATGGGGAGTAAGGTTTTGTGCTTCGTCAACTATAAAATAGATTCGTTGTAGACTGCGTCCTCGAATATAACTCAGGGGTTCTATTACCAGCTTTTCTTCTTTGAGCATGTTGTTAATCATTTGATAGTTCTTGTCCGTTTCGTTGAACTGGTCCTGTACAACTTTTAAGTTGTCCCATAACGGTTGCATATACGGAGCCAGTTTGCTTTCGACGTCTCCCGGTAAAAATCCGATATCTTTATTACTCAGCGGGACAACCGGACGCGCCACATAAATTTGTCTGTAATCTCTTCTTACCTGCAAAGCACTGGCGAGAGCTAGCAATGTTTTACCAGTGCCAGCTTTGCCCGTTAAAGTCACAAGCGGAATATTTTTATTGATTAAAGCATTAACGGCAAAAGTTTGTTCAGCATTTCTCGGTTTTATTCCGTAAACTGTTTCCTTGTCAATTCTGTGAAATGCTTCCATTTCTGCATCGAGGTACGCCAGTATTGAGCGGTTCGCATTTCTCAATATAAAATACTTGTTAGGTACGATTTCAATATTATATTTTTTTATGATTTTATTTGCTTCCACTTCGTAAGGTGGCTGATAAAGTTTTTGAAGTATATCGTCTTCGAAGTTTTCGATTATTTCTTTACCGCTGTAAAGTTCTTCCACGTTTGGAATGCGGTCAGTCGTGTAATCTTCTGCAGGAATGCCAAGCGCCTTGGCTTTCATTCTTAAATTTACATCTTTGCTGACGAGAATTACTTTATGTTTACCGTCAAATTTTTGTTTTGCTTCGTAGGCGGTACTCAATACACGATGGTCTACGTTGTCTTCTCTGAAGACTTCTTGAATTTCTTTTGCGAGTCCTTTTGTAATTACAATTCTGATTTTACCTTTCCCTTTGCCAAGCGAAATTCCGCCATTGAAAATGTCGTTGCCCGTTATAGAATCGAGCGTGCGCGCAAACTCGCGCGCATTTAGATTGATTACTTGATTGCCCCGCTTGAAATGGTCTAGCTCTTCTATTACAACCAGCGGAATAATTATGTCGTTTTCTTCAAAATGATTTATGCAGGTGGGGTCGTGTAAAATAACGTTTGTGTCGAGCACAAACGTCTTGGGATTTTTCTTTTTCATAATAGAACAAAATTATTTTTTGTTTTCGATATTATGTGTAATTTCTTTTCGAACATACAAAATTTTAATGCAAAAGGAAAAATTAATTTACCGGAGGCAAATATGCCGTTGAAATCGGTCAATCCAGCAACTGGAGATTTAATTAAAGAATTTCCGGAAATGAGTCCGGAAAAAGTCGAAAAAATTATTATCGCCGCCAACGAAGCGTATCTTAAATGGAGAAGATATGATTTAGAAAAACGCTGTGAACTGATAAAAAATGCTGGCGTGCAGTTATTAAAAGAAAAGGAAAATTATGCCAGGATAATAACAAGCGAAATGGGAAAACCAATTACCCAATCAATAGCCGAAGTCGAAAAATGTGCATGGGTTTGTCAATATTATGCAGAAAATGCAAAAAATATTTTAGCAGACGAAATTATTGAAACAGATGCTTCCGAAAGTTTTGTTTCGTTTGAGCCTCTTGGAGTGATACTTGCCGTAATGCCGTGGAATTTTCCTTTCTGGCAGGTGTTCCGGTTTGCAGCGCCAGCATTGACGGCGGGTAATGGAGCAGTACTGAAACATGCATCAAATGTATCGATGTGTGCGCTTGCAATCGAAGACGTTTTTCTCAAAGCCGGATTTCCCGAAAATTTATTCAGAGCCCTGCTCATTCCTTCCAATTCAGTAAAAAATGTAATTGACAACAATTTGATTAAAGCGGCAACATTGACAGGTAGCGAATTCGCAGGAAGTATGGTTGCTTCGGAATGTGGAAAAAAATTAAAGAAAACGGTTCTTGAATTAGGCGGTAGCGATCCGTTCATCATATTAAAAGACGCTGATGTTGCCGAGTCTGCGTCGGTCGGTGTAAAAGCCAGAATAATTAATAACGGTCAGAGTTGCATCGCAGCCAAAAGGTTTATTGTAGCAGAAGAGGTGTACGATGAATTTATGGAAAAATTTATCGATAATATAAGTCGCCTAAAAGTAGGCAATCCGATGGAAAAAGATTGTGACTTAGGACCAATTGCAAGAGAAGATTTACTTCTGGAGCTCGAAGCACAAATTAAAAAATCTGTTGAAAAAGGAGCAACAATAATTACAGGCGGGAAGCGTTTAACTGGAAATGGATTCTTTATAGAACCAACGATACTTACTGGCATCAAAAAGGGAATGCCTGCATACGAAGAAGAGATTTTTGGGCCGGTTGCTTCGGTAATTAAGTTTAAAACTGAAGAGGAAGCAATAGATATTGCAAATGATACTTCGTTTGGACTCGGTGCTTCAATCTGGACAAAAGATATTGAAAGAGGCAAGTACCTCGCTCATAAAATTGAATCCGGTTCAGTTTTCATAAACGGAATGGTCAAAAGCGATCCTCGCTTACCATTCGGAGGCGTAAAAAAATCGGGTTATGGAAGAGAATTGTCTCACTATGGAATGAAAGAATTTGTGAATATTAAAACGATATGGATAAAATAAAAAAGGTTGTCTAAAAAGTAATCTTTTTTTAAGGAATGAGACACGAATTATTTAATTGAACAATTACTTTTTAGACAACCTCCATTAATTAAGAATGAATTGTAACATTAGAGCATTTCTCTTAATAAATCGTCGACGGATTTAAGAGCATCATCAACACGAGTGATGTCCTTGCCGCCAGCTGTAGCAAGGTGAGGTCTTCCACCTCCGCCACCGCCTGCTACTTTAGCGACACTACCTACCAGTTGTCCGGCAGATAATTTTCTCTGTTTAATCAAATCATCTGACACTACGCATACAATACCAACTTTGCCGTCGATTTCTGATATCAATAAACCGACACCGCTTTTCATTTTTAATCGTAGTTCATCGCCCATTGCTTTCAAATGTTCCATATTGTCGACGGTTACTCTGCCCTTAAAAAGTTTTATGCCGTTAATTTCAATGGGGTTGTCGATAATGTTATCCAGCGCGGCAAGTTTATCTTTTAATTTTAGTTCGGATAATTCTTTTTCGAGTTTCTTTTTCTCTTCCAAAAGAGAATTGTAAAGCTCTTCCTGACGTGCAAATTTTAATTCTTGTTCTTTTATGAATTGTTCGACGCCTGCGCCAGTAACTGCTTCTATTCTTCTTATACCACTAGCTATTGACGATTCGCTGATGATTTTAAAAAGTCCGATTTGCGAGCTGTTCTTTACATGTGTTCCTCCGCAGAATTCCATCGTATAATCACCGAATTGAACCACATTCACTTTTTCACCGTACTTGTCACCGAAGAACATCAAAGCTCCCATCTCTTTTGCCTGTTCGAATGGAATGTCTCTATGATGAATAAGGGGCAAATTCTCTCTTAGCTTTTCGTTTATAAGCGATTCAATCTGTTCCAATTGTTGACGGCTCGGCTTTTCGAAGTGACTGAAGTCAAAACGGAGTCTGTCAGGACCCACATATGAACCGGACTGTTGCACATGAGTACCGAGAATATCGCGCAGCGCTTTGTGCAAAAAGTGAGTTGCCGAATGATTTCTCATTATGTGCCATCGTCTCTTTTCATCTACGTGGAGAGTTGCATTTATTCCGGGTGCGAGTTTTACTTCTTCCGATTTATTAACAACATGAACTATCATATCGTCGAGCTTAGCCACATTTAAAACGGATAATTTTTTGTCCTCGACAATAATAAAGCCAGTATCACTTACCTGTCCGCCAGATTCTACATAAAAAGGAGACTTATCGAAAATTATAAAAATATTGTCATTATCATATTTCAATCCTATTATCTGAGCGTCTGTTATTAATTCGTCGTAACCGGTAAATTGAGTGGCGGTTGCCTTGATAAATATAAAATCGTCTTTCGAATGGTTTACAAGATTAATAGCTGTTGATTTTTCGCGTGCAGATTTCCTGGCTCGTTCTTTTTGCTCTGCCATGAGCTTATTGAATCCGTCCTCGTCGATTGTGAAACCCTGTTCGCGCGACATTACGTTTGTCAGATCAACCGGAAAACCGTAAGTATCATAAAGCTTGAAAACCTCACTACCGGGAATAACCGTTTGTTTTTCTGCTTTGAGTTTATCAATAAGCGAATCAAAAAGTTCCAGTCCACGGTCTAAAGTGGTATTGAAACTTTCTTCTTCAGCTTTAATTATTTTTTCGATGTTATTTTGATTTTCTTTTATTTCTGGGAATACATGTGAAAAGTTTCTGACGACAGTATCCACAATTTTGAAAAGGAAAGGTTCTTTTAAATTAATTTTTCTGCCGTATCGAGAAGCTCTTCTCAAAATTCTTCTTAGTACATAGCCGCGTCCGTCGTTGCCAGGTATTGCTCCGTCTGCAATTGCGAAAGTAAGCGTACGTATGTGGTCTGCTATAACGCGCATTGCTACATTGACTATTCCTTGTCCTGATTTGTCTTCGGCTTGTAATGTGTAGTCGTATTTATGTCCGCTTAAATTTTCAACTGTGGAAATAATGGGTGTAAAAATATCTGTATCATAATTTGACTTTTTGCCTTGAAGTACTGCTGTAATGCGTTCGAAACCCATTCCTGTGTCGACATGTTTTGATGGAAGCTCAATTAATTTTCCTGTATCATCTCTATTATACTGAATAAAGACGAGATTCCAGATTTCGATGCAAAGTGGACTGCCTGCGTTGACCAATTTAGGATTGTCGTAATCGTCGCTTAAATTGATATGAATTTCTGAACAGGGACCGCAAGGACCGGTTTCTCCCATCTCCCAGAAATTGTCTTTTTCGTCGAATCTCAGTATATGATTCGGATTAATGTCTGTTTCTGATTTCCAGTATTGATAAGCTTCGTCGTCTGTTCGAAAAACTGTAGCCCATAATCTTTCTTTTGGAAGTTTCCATACTTTGGTTAATAATTCCCATGCCCAGGCAATTGCTTCCTTTTTATAATAATCCCCAAACGACCAGTTGCCGAGCATTTCGAAAAAAGTATGATGATATGTGTCGTGTCCCACTTCTTCAAGGTCGTTATGTTTCCCGGAAACACGGATGCATTTTTGAGTATCGGCTGCTCTCTTATATTCTCTGCTGCCAGTGCCGATAAAAACATCTTTGAATTGATTCATTCCCGCATTCGTAAACAATAGAGTGGAGTCGCCGTGAGGAATTACCGGTGCACTCGGCACTATTTTATGGCCCCTTTCTGCAAAGAAATCGAGAAACTGCTGTCTTATCTGATTCGATGTCATAATGTTCCATTTTTTTTAGGTGTAAATATAATAAAAACATTGTGTGTCTACTTATTGATGGATGGCTGTTTGTCTGTTAAAAAGTCGAAGCCATGTAATTGCATATTATTTATCTAAAATAAGTTGTAAATTTGTACCGCATATCATAGTTTTGAATAGGCAATGGAAGCGGATTAAGTTGAATCAATTCAAGAATTATAGCGATATAGAATTAATGCAGGAGATTGCGAAGTTCGAATCTCGCGCCCTGGAAGAATTATACGACAGATATTCGCCGCTACTATACACGATTGTAAAAAAAATTGCGCCCGATGAAGAATCTGCCAGAGAGCTTCTGGTAGAAATATATTCGATTATCTGGAAGAAGAGCAACAAATTCGATTTTACAAATGGTAATGTTTATGCCTGGCTTGTAACACTTACCAGAAATAAAGCTGTCAATTTTCTACGGCGCAGTCGAAAATCTGAATCAATTTCTCAGATCTACGACGACGAATACGAAGATTATTTTATACTTCCCACATTTTTACCTGGAATGGACAGCCTTGACCTCGAAACTGCAAATAGCCTTAAACTCAAAGTTGAAGAAGCGCTCTCGGAATTAACCGATACACAGAAGTACGTTTTGCATCTTGCTTATTACGAAGGTTATACTATCGACGAGATTGCAAATAAATTGAACGTTCCTATTGAGACAGTACGGAATAAAGTGATGACATCTCTCTATAATTTCAGAGATAACCTGGCAAAGGAATAAGATGGCAAAGAATGCAGTTCACGAGATGATCGCCGCCTTTGCGGTTGGTTGTATGGACAGGGATAATTTTATCCACTTCAAGGATTATATCGATGCTGGTGGTGAATTGCCCGAAGGCGAGCTGCAGGAGCTGCAAAATATTGTATCGTTAATTCCCATCATACTCGATCTTGAAAAGCCCGATCTGTCTTTGAAAGACGAAGTGGCGAGACGGCTTATCGGCATGAAAGACGAGATTAAAACTCGCATCAGGGAAGAAAAAAAAGAAACTGCCCTGAAGTCGTCAAGTCGTATTACTAAAGTGGGAACGAAAGCAAGTTTTCAACTTACTAATCTTAAAAAGACAGAACAAAAAGAAAAAACCGATGAATCATCAGAAGCTACGGCAGGTAAAAAGACCGGAACAATTGACCGTTCTGTATTGCCCGAAGAGGCGGGTAGATATTTTACCAGCCAGCAATCACAAATTAAAACTGCCCAGCGTCCTGCTGGTAAAACAGGCAGCATAGTTGGCTGGTTTGCAATTGTTTTGTCGCTTGTCCTGTTTTCTTTGGCTGGCTACTATTCGTTTACATCAATTGAAGAATTAAATCAAAAATTATTGGACTTAGAACAGGATGTGAATGTATATCGAAGTGAACTTGCTCGAACAAATAATTTTGTTAATAATTATATCGGATTGATCGAGTTTTTCAATTATGGCGACATTACAATTGTTAACTTAAAATCGACCGTGCCTTCTGAAAATGCCTCAGCTAAAGTGCTTTTATCATTTGATGCAAAAGAAGGACTAATTCAATTCAGGAATGTCAAACCATTGCTCGCCAATCAAGGGTATCAATTGTGGCTTGTCAGCAGGGGAGTATCATATTCGATGGGAGTTTATCAACCTATGGGTAACGAGTTCATTCACTTAACTTCGTTTCCAATTATTCCAAAAGAAAATATAGAGTCTTTGAAAATCACAATAGAATCAAATACGGGATCGCCTACGCCTTCAGTTAACGAGTATATGTCGGCGTCCTTTCCAAAGTAAGGCAGTATTGACTAATCAAATTGTTTTCTCTTTAAAAACAAGCTTAAGCCCCCGGCAATTAATACGGCAGGTAATATTTTCATTGAATAACCGATAACTTTTCCTGCCACTTTATGTACATTGGTGATTTGTAGAATGTAAAAAGATCCAATTGTTGTAATAACACCAATTATAAATCCATATAAGAATATTTTCTCTTCCGGGTTGTCGATATAAAGAATAAGCATGAATGCAGAGGTCATAAACATACTCGAGAAAATTATTACTTCTGAACTCAGACTGATATTATATAATTTTAGACAGAGCATTAGAATTGACGTGAGGAATACAAAAACGGAGAAAAGCATGATTCTTCTATTGCTTGTTTTAAGAGAAAAATAATTTATTGAAATTCCATACAGTGCCAGAACAAGAATGAATCCCTGTTCGTAATAATCAACTCCTGAATAGATGTCGATTATCTGTAAGAATCCTGATGTGAATAACAATATTCCAGTGATTGTTCTGAAATTAAATTTCATAATTTACGGTTCCGTTTTCTTTTCTATAAAGAATAACAACAGCAGATAAATAATTAAAGTAAATCCTGCGCTCATCAACACGCTAATTAAAAAGAAAATCCTAATTAATGTAACTTCCGCAGAAAGATATTCGGACAAGCCACCGCACAGACCCGACACAATTTTATTCTTTTGTGACCTGTAAAATTTTGTTGGATTGTTTTCCTGTGCAGAAACTATATGTTTATTTTTAATAGTGATATAAATTCCAGTAATCATTAATATTCCGCCCATCATGGTGGAGCGATTGTCCAGAAGGAAATAAGTCCTGTGCGTAAGGTTAAAATCTGTTAGATAAAGATATAGTCCAGCAGTCATCATTATGCTGCTAAGAAATACCAGATTGTTTTTTCTAGTTGTTACTATTAAAGATGAAGAGCGCTCGAGAGGAATCATAATTGAAGCAATAAAATACAAAAGGATAATCCAACCCCCCAGCAAAAGAGAAAACATAAAAGTTACTCGTATTTTTGCAGGGTCGATATTGAAATATCTACCAAGTCCACCGCATAGACCAGAGACTAGATAATCTGAGGACGAGCGTTCCAATTTTTTCCTCTCCGGCGGTTTTTCACCGGAACTCCCTTCGTCGAATAAATTTGGAAAATTGAGCTCTTCCATGGCACTATCGATTAATTATGGCATTGCAAAGTATAAATTATTTGTCAATTGTAAAAAATATTTTCCAAAAAACTGTTTGACGAGAT
>DYLP01000052.1 GCA_020722005.1 Melioribacter roseus | reverse complement strand
TTTGCATACAAAAATATGCAGTATTATGCATATATGCAAATGAAATTTAATAAGACAATTAAGAGTTAAATATTGATCTTGTTTGAAAGTATTGTAAGATATATTTATTTAAAAACGGTTGCCCCTTCTAAAGATTGCATTTATTGCTACTACGCTATATGCAGGCAAAATTAATGAGTCGGCATTTACAGTACTGAATTACTTATTGACCTTTAAGGATGTATTATCGATAATTTCAAACTGTATGAAAAATTTGTGATAAAGAAGCAATTGAAATTGGTCCGAAAAGATGAGTATAATCAAACTTTTTGATAGGCTTTTTTTGGGCCAGCTTTTATACATCTTTAAAGCACTTCATTATTCTTTCCTTTTTAATTTTATATTAAATACTGTCCCTGATTTTTCATTTGAATAAAAATAAACTTCTCCACCTAAATATTTTTCAATGAACAATCTGGTGCTGTAAGTACCAAGCCCTCTTCCTTTTCCTTCCTTAGTTGAAAAGGAACGCTTAAATATTTGCATTTGTACGTCTTGAGGAATAACGACAGGATTATGAACTGAAAAAGTAATATGATCATCACTCATTATTGTTTTTATAGTTACTGTATCCCCCGATTTTGATGCTTCTAATGCATTCTTAAGAAGATTTCCAAGTGACCTTACAAGTATATTTTTGTCTGTTTTAAATGTTACATCCTCAGATAACAATTCTACTTTAATCACCTTTCCTTCGGAAACAGGGTGATTAAGATAGAACGAGCGTACTAAACTCAGTATCTCATTTATATTTACTGGTTGAATATTAATCGATAGATTCCCCTGTTCTGCATATCGAAGATTTCGGTGGAAAGTTAATTCAGAAATAAGCTGTTCTGATGCTTCATAGATTATCGTTAAAAGTTTTTCGTTATCCTCATCTCTTGTATCTCGCAATAAATTAGCAGCGTTGTTGATAACAGAAACTGTGTTTAAAATGTCGTGAAAAAATACACGTTCTAATGTTTCTCTTCGTTTCTCATCTGAAATATCTCGTATAGCAAATAGAGAATATTGCTCGCCGTCAATTCTAATGGGAGTAGTTATTACTTTAAAATCGAAAGCTTCGTACAATTCACTTACAATTCTGCATTCTTCTTCGTACTGCTGAAGATGATCGTTTGTAAACTTAATTGCTCTACCGGCGCCACAAAGTGCGCAAAATTTTGTAATTCCACAATTTTCCTTTTCAACTTCATTTCTATGAATACATTTTAATGCTTCACCAACACGTTTACCTTTTATTTCTTCAAAGTTAGATTTATGAAATGTAATAACAGCCTTTTTATTCGCCGCCACAATTTGTCTGTTCTTATTAAGTATTACGGCTAGGTCAGGAAAACCTTCTAATATATTCATTATTAATTCTTGTTGATAAACTTTTTGCGAACTCTGATTTATTTCATCAGGCGAGCTACGTTCAGGCGAGTCAAAATAAGTTTTTATACCATTTGTCATATTTTGCTTAAATATCAATTATCATTAAAAATTATAATCTATATTTTAGAAAAAGTCGGTAAAAAGTCAAACCTAGTTGAAATTATTTGAGAGAGACTTCGAGTCTACAAAGCAATTTATGTAAATGGTTTTAGTGTTAATGAACATTTTTTAGTCTCTCATCAAAAATAATGGGTAGGTGAGATAAAACAACTGCCCATTTCTGTACAGGCATAACAGTCCATTTTTTTGATATATTTCTATAAATTAGGAAAAGCATTTTTTCAGTGCATCATTCCCGATGTATCGGAGGGAAAATGCTTCTCTGTTTTGTAACCTTCCTGAACTGGCGATGAACAGTCCTGCTTGACGACGGACAGGTTCAACTGCATTGGTAGTATAGATGATATTTCTTATCACATCAGGATACTTGAAAAATGTAACAGCGTGAGTCCTGTTTTGCCTTTAGTTTCTAATTGATAATGAATATTTTTGCCCACGTTCTTATCCAGCTTGTCAAGAGCAATAATCGCTTCTTCTTCAGTTGGCGCTGAGTAAGCCTGACGAAGTTCTTTCATAAACAATTTTTGATCTTTGCCGGCAATATATTTTAACGTATTTCTGATTAAGTGAATAATACATTTCTGTATTTCGGTAATTGTCTAACAATCAAACGAAAAGTAAGTGTGTTTCAATTGTTTCAATCGCTCGCCTTGACAATTCCGTAATGGTCATTGCGAGTGAGGTTTTAGTGGATGAAGCAATCTCATTTCAAGTTTCATTAGAGTTTGTTTCACTTACTCCGCTCGTTCGAAAAGTCAAGGTGATTTACAGAGTTTGTTTGCTGCAAAGGCAACAACCTTGAACTAAGAACCTTGAACAAAGAACTAAGTACTAAGAACAAAGAACCATACCCCAAATCCCTAATCCCTATTCCCCAATCCCTACTCCGATTCTTCATTATTTTGTTGTAATTCTTTAATTTGTTAACAACAAAAAATTACAACGGGGTTGTTATGAAAATATTAATCATGTTTTTAATTTCATTTACGACTTTATTTGCGCAGGATATTAAAGAAGAACTAAAGGCTCTTAAAAACAGCGACGAGTCACTAGAGCATCGTCTTGATGAACTTGAAAAAAAGATCGATGATATTATATGGTTTCAGCGAGTGGGAGATGTAGCATTTATCGACAAAGTATTCCTCACTGGACCACCTCTATGGAAAGAAAAAAATCCAACTGGACAGGGTGCTGGTAATCCGGTTAAATTCTGGTCTTATATCTTCATTCCAAAAGGAATCGATTATTCTCAAAAATATCCTCTCATAGTTTTTCCGCATGGCGGTGTACATTCAAATTTCAGCACTTATTATACGCATATTATAAGAGAACTGCTGTATCAAAAATATATTGTAGTTGCAGCAGAATACCGCGGAAGTACTGGATATGGCAAATCGTTCTATGAAAAAATTGACTACGGTGGTCTGGAAATCGAAGATGTCAATTCAAGCCGGGAATTTGTCCTTGAGAATTATGAATTTGTGGACAAAGAACGCGTCGGTATAATAGGCTGGAGTCATGGAGGACTGATTGCATTGATGAATATATTCGAACACCCTGAAAATTATAAAGTTTGCTTTGCAGGTGTTCCCGTCAGCGATTTGATTGCCAGGATGGGTTATAAAGATGATGGCTACAGAGCTCTCTATTCGGCTGATTATCATATCGGTCAAACTGCCGATGAAAATGTGAATGAATACAGACGCCGCTCGCCGGCATGGAATGCGGAGAAATTAAAAACGCCTCTTTTAATTCATACAAACACAAACGACGAGGATGTAAACGTTCTGGAAGTAGAGCACCTTATTAAATCACTAAAAGCCACTGGCAAAAAATTCGAGTACGAAATTTTCGACAATATGCCGGGAGGACATTCATTCGACCGTCTCGATACAAAAACTGCGCGCCAGATTAGAATTAAGATTTACAGCTTTCTCAGTAAATATTTAGATCCGCCTGTTAAGATTAAAAACTTAGAGGATATCGACAGAGCTGCATATTTACCATAAATAACTTTTTCTGTCTCACCGCATATTAAAACTAATTTAGTGCTTAATAAAAGTGGATATTTTGTGGTATTATCCACTTTTATTTCTGTTCACTTTGACATAAGTTTTTATTAAATTTAATACGCATTCATCGTATGCTGATTTTCCAACAAAAGGAAGGGGGACAGACAATGAAAATTTTAGGTGCATACGAAAAAGCTCGCATCTATATTGAAAGACATTACAGGGATTCCGAAGAGGCGCGCATCCATCACAGAAAATTAAATCCCGGTCCCGTAATTACAATCTCGAGGGAAACCGGAGTTGGAGCAGTCGTAATCTGTGAAAAGTTGGTGGAATATTTTAATAAAAGAGCAATTGAAAACTACGACGATTGGACTTATTTCGACAAGTCATTAATCGAAAAAATAATGGAAGACCATCAACTGCCTGAACATTTCAGAAAATATTTGAACGAGGAAAAGCCCCCCAAGATCGAAACATGGTTCGGCGAACTGCTCGGTGTTACACCTTCGAAAATTTTGTTATTGAGGAAAATATCCCAGACAATCTTAAAATTAGCCGACTTTGGAAATGTAATTATCGTGGGAAGAGGCGCAAATATTATTACAGCCAAAAGAAAAAATGCATTCCACATCCGACTGGTCGCTCCTTTATCTTATAGAATTGAAAACGCATGCAGACTCTATAACCTTGATTACAAAAAAGCAGCGGATTTCATTCGCGAAGAGGATGAAGCACGCAAACAGTATATCTGGAAATTCTTCCATAAAAATATCGAAGATCCTCTCCTTTATCATGCTATTATCAATACAAATTTACTTGAAGTAGAAGAGATAGCTGAAATGATAGGTCAATGCATAATGAGAAAATTCCCTGATTTCTTTTCGAAAGAAAAAGTTTTATCACTCACTACATGAGTGTATATGAGAAAATCAATTTTCATATTGCTTGCAATGATATTATCTATAAAATGTAATTCGGAGGTGAATATGAAATTCACAATTAATTCACCCGCTTTTGTACACGAAGGGATGATACCCGTTCGTTATACATGCGACGGAGAAAATGTTTCGCCGCCTTTACAATGGAACAATATTCCCAAAGGTACAAAATCTTTTGCATTGATTAACGACGACCCGGACGCTCCCGTAGGCGATTGGGTTCACTGGATTTTATACAATATTCCGCCTGAAACAAATTACCTGTCCGAAGGAGCTTCCAATAAAAAGCAGATTCCTCCTAATTCGATTGAAGGTCTGAACGACTGGGGCATTAATTCGTACGGAGGTCCGTGTCCTCCTTCCGGAACACATCGTTATTATTTTAAGCTCTACGCACTCGATATCGTTTTATCTCCCGATAATAAGATGACAAAGAAAAAACTGCTCGAATTGATGAAAGGACATATATTGGGAGAAGCTGTTTTGATGGGGAAATACAAACGCTCACGTTGAGATTACCATAGAACAGTTTCCCTTTCTAAAAAAGAAATGCTATTCTTATATTTCACTTACAAATGAAAAATAAATTGGAATTGGAATGAAGACAAAGCACTTCCTGCTACTCCTGTTCTTTCTATCGATACAATTTTCATTAGCTCAATCAAACAGGCTCAAACAACTCGACGATTATATTAACGAGGCAATGAAAGACTGGGAGATGCCTGGTTTTGCAGTTTCGATTGTAAAAGACGATTCAGTAATTTTTGCAAAAGGGTACGGATTAAGAGAATACGGCAAGGAAGAAAAAGTTGACGCCAATACTCTTTTTGTAATTGCTTCCTGCTCAAAAGCATTTACGACTGCAGCTCTTGCAATTCTGGTTGACCGTGGCAAAATAAAATGGGACGACCGGGTAATCGACTATCTTCCTGATTTTCAAATGTACGACCCCTGGGTTACTAACGAATTTACTATACGCGACCTTGTAACTCATCGCAGCGGACTAGCTACATTCAGCGGAGATTTTCTTTGGCTCGGTTCAAATTACGACCGTAAAGAAGTAATAAGACGCGCGCGGTATCTCAAACCCGTTTCGAGTTTTCGTTCCAAATACGGCTATCAAAATATCATGTTCATTACCGCTGCAGAAATTATTGAAACCGTAACCGACACTTCGTGGGGAGATTTCATTAAAAACCATTTTCTCAATCCTTTGAAAATGACAAATACAAATACTTCATATAAAGAACTTGCAACAACGGAAAACAAAGCAAAGGCTCATTACAGGAAAAACGGCGAAATAAAAGTTTACACCGACATTCAAAAAGATAATGCCGGGGGTGCACTCGGAATCAATTCTTCGGTCAACGACCTGGCTCAATGGATTCGTCTTCAACTCAATAGAGGAAAAATCGACAGCGTCGTAATTTTCAGCGAAGAACAATCGAAAGAAATGTGGTCGAATCAAACTGCCCTTGGTGAAATGAATTATGGATTGGGTTGGTTTATACGATATCGAAATGGTAAAAAAATGCTCTATCACGGCGGAGGAATGCCTGGTATGATTTCAACTGTCGTTCTTATACCCGAAGAAAATTTCGGCTTTGCAATTTTGAGCAATATGGAAACCGGCATGGTATCGGCAATCAGGGATTATATTATCGACTTATTTACCGGAATTGAACCGAAAGACTATAATAAAATAATGCTCGACAAATGGAAGGAACGTTTACAAAAATTCGAAGATGAACTCAAAAGGCGGGAAGAAGTACGGGTTAAAAATACTTCTCCCTCGCTCCCACTCGAAAAATATTGCGGAAAATATGAAGACAAAATGTACGGCGAAGCGGAAGTAAGTCTAAAAGACGGTAAACTCTTTTTGCAATTTATTCCTACTCCAACTTTCAGAGGGGTTCTGAATCACTACCATTACGATACTTTTTTTATCGATTGGGAAGATGAATTTTTGACGCGAGGATGCGTAAAATTCGACATGGATTTCGAAGGAAACGTCAAACAGTTCAGCCTGGAAGTGCCTAATTCGCCCGACTTTATTTTTACTGAATTATTATTCGAGAAGAAAAAATGATTTTATGAAACCAATTTTATTAATAATCAACAAAAGGTGCTATGAAATATTTAAAAGTCAAAAACAGCAACGAAGAAATTCCAATCGGCAAGATTATTTGTGTGGGCAGAAATTATGCTGCACACGCGCTTGAACTCGGTAACGAAGTATCCGAATTTCCGGTGATATTTTTAAAAGCCGCATCAAATGTCATTTATTCGGGCGAGAATGTAATCCATCCCGATTACTCCGAAAATCTTCACCACGAAGTGGAACTGGTTCTATTAATCGGAAATACGATTAAAAATGGAGACGATGACTCGGCAGAAAAAGCTATTTCCGGATATGCAGTCGGACTCGATATGACATTGCGAGACCTGCAAAAAGAATTTATGAAGAAAGGAGACCCGTGGACACTTTCTAAAAGTTTTGATACCGCCGCCGTTCTTTCAGAATTTATATTAAAGAAAGATTATAAACTAAGAGGTGACGAATCAATTAAACTCTGGGTTAACGGAGAAATTAAGCAAAACTCATCAATAAAAAATATAATGTTCGACCCGATAAAAATTGTAAAGTATATTTCTACGAAAATGACACTCGAAAAAGGCGACCTTATTTTTACGGGTACCCCTGAAGGAGTGGGCAGAGTTGTACCTGGAGATAAAATTCACGCTGAAATCGAAAATATTGGGGCGATCGATACGGAAATAATCAAATAAGGAGAATTATCAATGCCTGTTTATGAATACAAATGCAACGACTGCGGAAAAAAGTATGAAATCTTTCATAAGTCAACAACCAATCTCGGCGATATCGAATGCCCCAATTGCAATTCCAGAAATTATAAAAAACTTCTTTCCTCATTCAGCGCATCTTCTGAAAGCAATTCATACGACTCATCGGCTGGATGCACAGACGGTAGTTGTGGACTCCCTTCCTATGGCGGATGCTCCACTGGCACATGTGGACTCAATTAATTCTAACGGCTTCGTCTATTTGACAGCGAAGCCATTTTTTTATTCTCCGAGATTTTTTTGTTTTACATTTTGATTAATTTTAATCAGTTCGGGATTACTCTCGAATAATTCGAGAACGTCTTTGAAATAAAACAGTTCATTCGGTTTATAGAGGTTCCTGTAAATCTGTTTTATCAATTCGTAATCTTCCGCCGTATCGACCGTCCATCTATGGAATGAATAATCCGAATTGTTTTCATAATTTACAATATTGAAAATGTCGGGATGTTGATAGATATACGGCGTAACATGTTCGCGTTCGTATTTTTCATTTGCGTATCTGAAAGCTTCCGCCAGAGCATCGAACGAAAAAATCTCGGCATCGAGACCGCGCGGAAAAGTTCTTTTAATTGTATTGCTCAGATAGTCAACCGGTTTGTTCTTGTTTAACTGTAAATATTTATTGATCATTTTGTCGATGATAATCGGGTCAATTATCGGGCAATCGGACGTGACCCGAACAATCGTATCGACTTCATAATCGATCGCAGCCTGATAATATCTTGCAAGAACATCCTCAGAACTTCCTCGAAAACAGTCTATTTTATTTTCTTCACAAAATTCCTCTGTAAGGTCATCTTCGGGCAAAACCGTGGTTGCAACAATAATATTTTTGATTTTTCTGGAATGCAACAATCGATTAACGACATGCCACAAGATTGGTTTACCTTCCAGTTCTTTTAATATTTTTCCGGGTAACCGTGTAGAGCCAATTCTTGCCTGCACAATGGCACATATTAAATTCGAACGGTTTCTTCTCATAAATCCTTTTATCTATTTTTTTCGAAATTATTTGTGATATAAATTTTTCAAGAAGATTTTATGGATAATTCTACATCTCTTTAATCCGTACACCATTTCAACAGATAAACGGGGACATTTTCTTATCAATACTTTTGATATGTAATTTGTTCAAGCGCATTGCAACTCGTTAAATTCTACTTCTTACGAAATCTATTAAAATTATCAAACTGTTCATTCGATAAACTCCCATTTCAAAGGAGTCCCTTTTTTGATATCTGTTTTAGCTTTTCTGCCGACGATTTGATTCAAAAATTTCGGGTGCAATCCATAAGAAGGACGAATCGAGCGGATGTTTTCTTCCGTTAGCAGCTCTCCTTCTTTGATGTCCTTAACTGCAAAGAGAGAACGTGCAAAGTTTCTGCTTTTCTTAATTTTTTCTTTTATTTCAAATGTGGCTTTGCCCAGTGCTTTTTCTGCACTTCTAATGTCTTCAACCATTTTTTTGAATTCCGAAGGTTCAAGAGAGAATGAAGAATCAGGACCGCCCATCTTTCGATCAAGTATAAAATGCTTTTCGATAATTCTTGCTCCAAGCGCTACAGCGGCTACAGGTACAACCGTACCTATGGTATGGTCCGATAAGCCAACAACAGTTTTGAATTTTTCTTTTATGAATGGGATAGTTTTAAGATTTGCATCTTCAATTGGAGCTGGATAAGAAGAAGTGCATTTTAATAACGCAATTTGATTGTTATTCATTCTAATGCATGCGTCAATAGCTTCCTGTATGTCATCTTCGTTTGCAATGCCTGTCGAAATTATCATCGGTTTTCCTTTCGATGCGGCATATTCGATCAACGGTATATCCGTAATTTCGAAAGAAGCAATTTTATATGCAGGTACATTCATCTTTTCCAGAAAGTCTACGGCAGTTTTATCAAATGGTGAAGAGAAGCAAATCAGACCAAGTTCCTCGGCAAGTTTTTTAAGATCAGGCTGCCACTCCCATGGAGTATAAGCCTTTTGATAAAGTTGATATAATGTGGTTCCGTCCCAGATGGTGCCCTGTTTTATCTGAAAATATTCGTTGTCGCAGTCAATTGTAATTGTGTCGGGGGTATAAGTCTGGAGTTTTACCGCGTCGGCACCGCATTCTTTAATTGCTTTTATTGAATCGACTGCCGTCTGAAAATTCTGATTGTGATTTGCGGAGAGTTCGGCAATGATAAATACTTTTTTATCTGTGTCGAAATTTTCTATAATCACTCTATCACCTTGTTAGTATATACTTTTTATAGTTTTCGTTATTGATTAATTCTTCGCCTTCCGGCTTATAACCTGCAGCCTCGAAAGCGTGCAAAGAAGCGCTATTTTGAGGCAGTATGTATGCAGTTATCGATTTGAGATTTTGATTTTCAATGAACAATCTACGCGAGCCTTCTTTGATAATTCTTTTGGACAATCCTTTTCCGCGAAAATTTTCAGTCAAACTGATACTTACTACAGCTTGATTACTTTTTATTTCAAAACGTATCTGACCGATGAATTTATCATCTCGGTCGAAAGCCAGCAGGAACAAATAATTTTCATCATTTATTTTTTTATCGAACCATTTGCAATGCTCTTCCCATGAAATCGAATTTTTATTAATCGATTGGATTCTTACAGTGGGGTCGTTCGATAATTCATATACAATTTTAGAATCGTCGGCAACCGCTTTTCTTAAATAAAATTTATCGACAGAGCATGTTCGGTCGATGAGATATGCTACGACACGTCGGCTGCCCTGACCGTCCACTTTTTTTCTACCTGCGCTCCCGCATTTTTTACGCAAAGCAATCGAATTAAATTTATGAAGCTGGTCGGCAATTTTCTTCGTACAATTTATTTCATTGTAAAAAATCGGTTCGATCAAAAAACCAGTTTTAAACCATTCGTGTATATTGTTTTTTTGGTTATCTGCAACGGCAATTGCTATAGTCGGAGTTCCAGTAGCTGCAAGTTCATACAATGTTTGTCCTGCTGCAGTAATAACAATATCGGCATTTAACATCAGATCTTTAATTCCCTCTGCGCTCAAAATGCTATAAAATTTAACATTTTCGTATTGCTTCTTGAGCTTTTCAATTTCGTTATTATCCTTGTTGCCGAAGACGGCATGAATTATAACCTGTGGATAAATATCCTGTACTATTTTCAGGACCGGTAAAGTAAGATTTCTTATATCCTGACCTCCGAATGTAATCAAAATGTTCTTTATTTCTTTATTGTACTTACGTGAAACTATATTCCAGAACGGTTTCCTTATTGGTATATAATTCGAGCCAAGCAGGAAATTATAACCTGCTTTATTTTGATACGGAAAATTTTCTGCATTGATTGTTCCGTTTAGAATAATTGATTCTGGATAATCGATTCGGAGGTTATCGTCAATTATTAGAAGGTTCTCGCAGAAACTCGAAATTTTATCGTAAAATTCTCTGCTTGCAAGGTACGAGTCAATTACAGCATAGTCGCTATTGATGATTTTTTTTATTAATTGCGCGGGATGGTTGAGCCAGTCGATTATTTCGTAGCGTATGCCATTTAAATAAGACGAGCATTTATCGTCGCCGTTGATGTAGAAATAAGGTAATATATTTCTTTCTTCGAATGCCTGATACAGCGAGATACATCTTGTTATATGCCCGTATCCTGTATTTTGAAATCCTTCTGTTATAATTGATATCTTCATTTCATAGAATCGATTGTGGCTACAATTGATTCTGTAATATAATTCAGGTCTTCTACTTTTAATCCCGGATAAATCGGAAGCGAGATTTCTCTTTTATAGAAACTTTCCGCTTCAGGGAAGTCGCCTTCTTTGAATCCAAATCTTTTTCTATAATATGGTTGAAGGTGGACAGGTATATAATGGACTTGAAGAAATATGTTCTTTTCTTTCATCTTTTCGAAAAAATCCTTTTTAGAAATCCCGAGCTCGTCGAATTTAGTCTGAAGTGGATAGAGATGATAAGCATGGCTGGAATTCTTGTTGACGTGAGGAATAATAAATCGTTCATCATTCTTAAAAAAATTATCGTAATATTTTGCAATTTTTCTTCTTTCGATAATGAAGGAATCAAGTTTTTTTAATTGTGAAATTCCGAGTGCACACTGGAAATCTGTAATTCTGTAATTAAATCCAACTTCGTGCATTTCATAATACCAGGGCCCGTCATTTTTTTCGAGAATATCAGGGTCTTTGGTTGCACCATGAGTTCTTAATGTTTTGATTCTCTTGATAAAATTCCCGTCGTTTGAAAGAACGGCGCCTCCTTCACCCGTAGTAAAATGTTTAACGGGATGAAAACTCATATTGACTGCATCGGCATAATTAACGGCATAGCAATAATCGTTTTTATATTCCGCACCAGGCGCATGACAGAAATCATTAACAAGTTGAAATCCATATTTATCTTTAAGACTCTTTAATGCTTCCCAATCGGATGGCTGACCGGCATAATCGACGGCTATCACCGCTTTAACGTTAATGTTTTCCTTTCTGTAAGATTTGATTTTATCTTCAAGGTTGTTCGGGTCTATCGTGTAATAAATTGGATCGATATCTGCAAAGTCAACATCCGCTCCGACATAAATTGCACAGTTAGCGCTTGCAAGAAAAGTTATAGGGGTTGTAATAATCACGTCGCCTTTCGACCAGCCGAGTCCCAATGCAATTAAGTGCAGTCCTGCAGTACCATTTGAGCATGCTGCTGCAAATTGAGCTCCAAATTTATCTGCCAATGCTTTTTCAAATTCGCCTACAGTAGGTCCTTGCGTTAGCCAATCGGATTGTAATACTCGTACTACGCTCTCGATATCTTCCCCGCTGATATTTTGTTTTCCGTATGAATAAGTTTTGGATTTCATATAATTTTCCTTCAGGATACTACGACATTTTTTTCAATTAATTCGCGCAATTCTTCTACTGTTAGGAAATGCGGATTGGAGCCACTATTGTACGAAAAGCCATATTCACAAAATCTTCCTGGTTTACCATTGCTTTTCAATCTAAATTCTTCTGTGTCCCACAACTTGAAGTTAGTATCGTTACCCAATTGAACAGACGGCAAAATAACGAAATAATCGTCAAATTCAATTGTATTGAGAGCATCCGCTTGTGTAATCATTTCCTCGTGAATTTTCTCGCCGGGGCGAATTCCCACCACTTTAACCTCGCATTCCGGAGCGACAGCTTTGGCAAGGTCTAAAATTCTGTATGAAGGTATTTTGGGTACAAAGAGTTCGCCGCCCCACATGCGTTCGAAACTTTCCAGAACGAAGTCGACCCCTTGTTGAAGAGTGATGTTAAAACGCGTCATTCTTTCGTCGGTTATCGGCAAAATTCCTTCTTTTCTTTTTTGAATGAAGAATGGAATCACCGAACCGCGACTACCCATAACATTGCCGTAACGTACTACGGAAAATTTAATATCGTGTGCGCCTTTGAAATTATTTGCCGCAATGAAAAGTTTATCGGAGGTGAGTTTTGTTGCGCCGTAAAGATTAACCGGAGCGGCGGCTTTATCGGTACTGAGCGCAATAACTTTTCTAATCCCTTTTTCAATACAAGCATTAATTACATTTTGTCCGCCGATTACATTTGTCTTAACAGCTTCGAAAGGATTGTATTCGCAGGCAGGCACTTGTTTTAAAGCAGCCGCATGAACAACATAATCAACACCTTCCATTGCTTTCTTGAGTCTTTCTTCATCGCGTACATCCCCAATAAAATAACGCATCAAAACGCCATCTTTTCTGTATTTGGGATCGTGCTGCATTTCAAATTGCTTCAGTTCGTCTCTGCTATAAATTATGATCTTTCTCGGTGTAAATCTTTTCAATACGGTCTCAACGAATTTCTTTCCAAAAGAACCCGTTCCGCCCGTGATCAGTATTGTTTTGCCGTCCATAATTCTCCTATACTTTTACAAGACAAATTTATTAAATTTATACCGATTTATCCTTGCCTCGACAATTCAGAATTCTTTTCCAAACGAGAAACCTCCGAAAGGAATAAACTTTTCGTTATAATAAAACGGTGTAAAGCTCACTCCCAAAAACAATCCATTCCTTGCTACAAAAGTGTAATTAAATCATGCAGTCAATAATATTCCCGAGCCCTCGATGGAATCGCCTCCCAGAATTTTATAGTTAGTATAAATATGCCAATTAAGAATTCCCCCACCAATAGAAAAATAACTTCGACCCGAATAAATTCTATAATTCACCAACATCGGAAAGGTGCTAACGTTTGACAGAAACATAAAACCTGTTCTTAGTGATAAATTTTTGTATAGGTTTCTTTCATAATTAATCGAATATCCGCCTGCATTACCAAATACTTCAGCATAAATTGAATTCGGCAAATTCTGAGCGTCACCAACTCCGTAAAACAGGATTAAGAAGAACAAAGTAAATTTGTAGTTTCTCATCTTATTAGTGTCATCTTTTTTGTGGCTGAATACTCGTTATAATTCAGTCTGTAAAAATAAACTCCCGACGGTAACTTATAGTTGCTTGTATCAAAATCAAATTTGTATGAGCCCGACGGATAATATCCGTCGGCAAGCTTTGTTATTTCCCTGCCCAATAAATCGAACACAAATAGTTTTACATATCCGCCTGTGTTGAGTTTGAATTTGATATGCGTTGCAGGATTGAACGGATTGGGATAGTTCTGGTAAAGCTCGTAATCACGATGAATCTCTTCATCGGTTAAAACACTTTGCAATTTATCAAATTTGAAAAGTGCATAAACAGGCAAATGGTCGCTTGCAGAAACAAGCGAATCAGCCAGTTCGTTGCCAAAATTATTTACGCCGTCATTAATCGGCTTTCCGAAATGATTTCCGTCGTTTCCAACAATTGTATAAGAACCTGAAATATATTCAATTCCACCCGGGTCTTTGACTGCTTGAGAAATCAATATCATATCAAACCGATTTGTTAATTCAGTAGAGGAATAGCTGTGCACATGTTTAAAAAGAGAATTATTGTTCCATTCACCAATAGCCTCGAGCGGGTCGATAAAATATCCCGGGTAGCTCTGGTCGATTAATTCAGCAACTGCTGCTTCGGAACCGTTGAGTGTATTGAAATCGCCCAGAACTATATAATCTTTATCTTCAGCAAATTTAGAAGTAACACTTCTCAATACTTTAGCCTGTTCAAATCTTTTATTTAGATTTTCACTATTATCACCATCTCTCGTGTTAGCTTTAAGATGTACCGAAAATATAATCAATGTGTCGCCAGTAATTTTATTCACCACCGGAAATTCGTGAATTGGTCTCGTTACTGCATCATGAATTATGTTACCCAGCGATTCAATTTTATCTTCTTTATAAAAAAGTGCGCTGTTCATACCCGTCGAAGCAATAAATTCAGCGGACTTATATTTATATTCCAGTACGTACTTCAAGAACTGCTCGACAGAAGCTTTGTCGACCACTTCCTGACAGACCAGAATGTCGGGATTAACAGTGTTAATAACAAATTTCAACGCGGGATTATCCCAGTCGAGTCTTGTTGGATTACTCTCAGTGGGATTGTAAGGAGTATATTCGTGAATGTTATAAGTCATTATTTTTAATGTATCCTGAGCATTCAACTTTAATGCAACCAGAATAAGAGCAATTATGAAGAAACGTTTCATTTAAAAATCTAATTAATTATTATTGAGTCTGCTCTAAAAAGCTAATTATTAAAACCAGTGGTTTTTAGATT
>DYLP01000051.1 GCA_020722005.1 Melioribacter roseus | reverse complement strand
TATCTTTTATCAATTTTTAATAAACTTAATCAATTTCTAATGACAATTTTGGGATGAAAAAATTGGACAGAAAGATAGTCAATCGTATTATTCAAAATGCTCTCAAAGAGGACATTGGAAAAGGAGACGTAACCACAAATGCAATAGTGCCACGTAAACAAAAAGGTGTTGCTATAATCTATGCTAAAGAATCCGGAATTATAGCCGGTTTATCAATTGCAAAAGAAGTCTTCAGTAAACTCGACCCAGATTCAAAATGGAAAAATTTCGTCATCGAAGGGGAAGCTGTCAAAAAGGGTCAAAAAATTGCAGAGGTTACAGGTAATCTACGCGCATTGCTTTCGGGCGAGAGAACGGCTTTGAATTTCCTTCAACGAATTTCTGGAATTGCTTCCATTACACGTAAATTTATCGATACTATTGCCACTACAAATGTAACGATACTCGATACCCGGAAAACCGCTCCAGGCTTGAGAATTCTCGATAAATACGGAGTACAAGCCGGCGGAGGAACAAATCATCGCTTCGGTCTTTATGATATGGTGCTGATTAAAGACAATCATATTGAAGCTGCGGGTGGAATAAAAAATGCCGTTAACAGCGTAAGAAAAAAATACGGAAGAAAATATAAAGTGGAAATCGAGACGACCAATTTAAGAGAAGTGCAGGATGCGCTCGAAGCCGGCGCTGATATTATAATGCTCGACAATATGACAATTTCTCAAATGAAAAAAGCTGTAAAACTGATAAACGGAAAATGCAAAACGGAAGCTTCGGGCAATATCGATTTAAAACGTATTAAAAAAATTGCTGCTACTGGTGTCGATTTTATATCGGTCGGATCGATTACGCACTCAATTAAAGCGCTTGATCTTAGCATGAAAATATCAAACAAAAAACGGGTTTGAAAATGAAAGATATTATAAATGAGATTAATAGACTGAAAAAAGAAAAGAATGCGGTTATACTCGCCCACAATTATCAAATAGCCGAGATACAGGACATAGCCGATTTCGTAGGCGATTCTCTCGGTCTGTCGCAGCAGGCAGCCAAAACCAACGCCGACGTAATTGTTTTTTGCGGTGTTCATTTCATGGCGGAAACGGCGTCGATAATTTCCCCTGATAAAAAAGTTTTGATCCCCGATTTAGAAGCCGGTTGCTCGCTGGCTTCTACAATCGATGCCGAACAATTGAGAGAATGGAAAAAAGAGCACCCTGACGCAGTCGTTGTTTCTTATGTGAATACAACCGCAGAAGTCAAAGCCGAAAGCGATTATTGCGTGACATCGTCGAATGCAGTTAAAGTTGTCGAATCGATACCGAAAGAAAAAAAAATACTGTTTCTGCCCGACCGCTTTTTAGGAATGTATGTAAGTACTGTTACCGGTAGAAAAATGGAAATCTGGAACGGCGCCTGTCACGTTCACGAAAAAATAGGCGATATTAATTTCGACGACGCCTGCGCAAAACATCCGAACGCCGAATTTTTAATTCATCCCGAATGCGGTTGTTCAACATCCTGTATGTTGAAATCCCAGCTTTATTTCGATTGCAAAAATATTCATATTTTTTCTACCGAAGGTATGATCAATTACGTAAAAAAATCCGACGCCGATGAATTCGTAATAGCAACTGAAGTAGGCATTCTCCACCGATTAAAAAAAATTAAACCGCAATCGAATTATTTCCCGATTAGCGATGAATCGGTTTGCGAATACATGAAAATGATAACGCTTGAAAAATTATACGAATCGCTCCTTCACGAAAAATATGAAGTCAAAGTACCAAAGGAAATTGCACAAAAAGCGCGGGTACCAATCGACAGAATGTTATCAATAGTTTAAGAAAATGAAAATTATTGTAGGCTCAAAAAATCCTGTTAAAATAGAAGCCGCCAGAGAAGTCTTTTCAATTTACTTCGACAATCCGGAGGTCGAGTCGTACGACGCTGATTCGGGCGTTAATCCGCAACCTGTCGGCGAAGAAACTTTTCTCGGCGCTTACAATCGTGCGTTTCATCTTTATCGTCTGTTTAACAATAAGTCAAACAAACCCGATTTTTATGTAGGCATTGAAGGCGGGATTACAAAAGTGTACGACATATGGTTTGCATTCGGATGCATGTGCATTCTTGATTCAAAGAAAAGACATTCTTACGGACTTTCCCCTTTTTTCGAATTGCCGGATTCGATTACGCAAAAACTCCTCGATGGTACCGAACTCGGAACGGTTATGGACGAATTGACAAAACAGGAAAATACGAAGCAAAAAGAAGGTGCAATCGGATTCTTTACTCGGGGGGTTATGAACAGAAAAGAATTATATGTTGAAGGGTTAAAAACGGCAATCATACCATTTCTACACGAAAAACTTTTTTTCAAAGACGAGTAACTTTCCCTACATCATACGAGTCTAAACAATCGTACAATATAAATTTCCAATGGAAGAATTATGAAAAAGTCGATTTTCATTTTCATATTTATATCATTCGTTACTCTTTTTGCTCAGGAAGAGAACGACTCCACATACTGCGGCCACCAGGCTTTCAATATCGGTTTTAACAACTGGGGCATTAGTTTAGGCAATTCAAAAATTTGGAACGGAATACGGCTCAACACTTCTGATTGTAATTTGGTTACAATAAATGGATTGAACCTTACATTCTGGAAACCTGGTGAAAGCATTAGTGGAACAGTCAATGGCATTTCGATTGGTCTGGCTCCCGCAGCTTCAAAATTAAACGGAATTACATTCGGACTTGCCGCAGCTGTAGCGGAAGATGGTATGAGGGGAATTAATTTGAGTGGAATTGCAGTAGTATCAGACGATTTTATTGAAGGTATTAATTTTGGCGGGCTTGCGCTGGTTTCTAACGGCAATATCAGCGGTATCAATATTGGCGGACTTGCCACGGTGGCGAACGGAAATTTGAGAGGGTTGAATTTCGCATTACTTGCCCTTGTCAGTCAAAACGAAATTAAAGGCTTGAATTTCGGAGGGCTGGCAATGGTTTCGCAGGAAGAAATGACGGGATTGAACATAGGAGGATTGGCACTCGTATCACAAAAATCGATTAAAGGAATTTCACTTTCGGCGTTAGCTCTTGTTTCCCAGGAAAACATTTCAGGATTAAATCTTGGCGGCATTGCAATTGTTAGCCAGGGTTCGATTTATGGACTCAACCAATCCCTTATAGCAATAGTAAGCAATAACAACGTAACGGGAATTAACATAGTAGGATATAAAACCGAAGCGGAAACGTTTACGGGTTTAAACATTTCGCCGGGCTGGCTCGACGTAAATAATCTTAAAGGAGTTTCGATTGCAACTTATAACAAAGTTTATGACCGTCAGGATGGATTAGCAATTGGCATCTTCAACGTTGTGGAAAATCTGAACGGTATACAGATCGGTTTAGTCAACATTGCAAAAAACAATTCGGTTTGGACTAAAGTTCTGCCATTGATTAATATGCACTTTGACTGATATTTACAAGACCGGAAGCAAAATAAAATTGCATCCTGTCAATTCAATTCTAGTGATAATTGAGTGTACTTCCGCCGATAAATTCTCGCAATACCGAATCGCCCGGGATAGGCGAATCGTCTTCTACTGGTTCAATCGATTCGAGCATTTTTCTTACACGCGAAGCCCTCTCGTAAGCATCTACTCGTAAAGGATCGCCTTCGTATTTCTTTTCCCACTCTCTGAAATTTTCGAGTAGTTTGGGACGATAAATCGACACTTCAAACGGCATTGAAGTATTGACGATATAATCGGCGGTGTTGCAATACGGCAAAATGTTTCTCTTTTCAGAAGAACGTACGTAATGCCAGTGTAAGAGGGTTTGTTCAGGATTGTATGCTCGATGCACCGAATCCCTCAGCATTCTCCTGATCAACCTTAAATCTGTCCAGCGGATATATTTTCCGTCGGGCATTTTCATTTGCAGCAGCGGTTCGAGATACAATTTAAATTTTTGTGAAGCCGGTATTTCTTTGGCAAACTCCGGATAAAGCCCGTGCAAACTGTCGATTAAAAGCACTTCATCTTTTCCGATTTTAATTGGCGTTCTGTCGAGATATCGCTTCCCTTCCTTAAAATCATAATATGGAATTTTAACTTCCTGACCATCTGCCAGTTTGATTAAATGCTCGTTAATCAAATCAAGGTCGAGTGCCTGAGGAGTTTCGAAATCATAATCTCCGAATTCGTCTTTCGGATGAAGTTCAAGATCGAAGAAATAATTGTCGACGATAAGAGGAACGAACTTCATTCCCATTTTGTTGAGACGCTGTTCAAGTTTAAGAGTAGTTGTTGTTTTACCGGACGAAGAGGGTCCGCTAACAAAAACCATTTTGAGTTCGTTGCTTCTTTCCTTAATCATTTCTGCGGCTGTATCGAGTTGCGTTTCGTATGCGGTTTCTGCCTCGTGTACTATGTAGGGAAACTCTCCATTACGGATTCTTTCGTTCGCAGCTTCTACCGTATGAAGATTGTGCGAAACCGCCCAGTCGAGTGAACGCCATACTTTAGCCCAGGGTATAAACTCGGAAGGTTTGGAAAAATGTTTCGAGTCGGCGCGTCGTCTTCTTGCCGCTTCTTCTCTGTATAAAATAAACTCCTTTGCAACTTTCGCGTGTCCATTTTCGATCAACACTTTTTCAACAATATCCTGAATTTCTTCCACATGCGGTTTATACCCATCTTCGAATTTTTCTTCCATAACTTTCACGACTTCCTTCGCAAGGAATTGAGCTCTTTCTTTATCTCTACCGCCGACGGCTACTGCAGCTCTATAAATTACATTTGCAATTCTATCAAAATTAAACGGAACAATAGCCCCGCTTCTTTTAATCACATATTTGAATTTGCTCATGTAAACCTCTTTTGTTTTTAAATGCAAAAATACTATTTCTTCGGATATCCAACCGTCTGCGAAAGAATTATTTTCTGTTCCGGCTTGAGTTTCAAAAGAGTACTCAACTTATCTCTTTCAATCAGTCCTCTTACTACTGCGGCAAGTCCTTCCGAAGCACAAAAGAGATAAACATTCTGAGCTATAAATCCGCAGTCGGCAGATGTAAACATCAGTCTCATTTCCTCGTCTTCAATACGCCTCATTTTAGAAAAATCGGATACATAAACAAGATTCAGCGGAGCGACCGATACGAAATCCTGCAGACCGCAGTAGGCGCGATAATCTCCTTTTAATATTTTCTTCAATGCATGATTCTCAGCGTCGTAAGCATAAACTCCATTTTTGTTAAAAAGATAAATTGTATATTCCTGCCAGTTCATGTCAGAAGGAGCAGTGCGTTTGCGGCTTTCCGGTCGGTTAATTCCATAAGCTGCCCATAAAAGATTCGATACCTGTTGTATCGAAAGTGAAAGAGTGTCGAAATTCCTGTTCGATGCCCGGTTCTTTAATGCGGTCATTAAAGGAACTCCACCTGTTGTGTCCGGGTCAGGCAGTTTAATCGTACTGCTTTCCTGTCCATTTGTTAAGCTTACAAAGAGGAATAAAAAAAACACAAGCATTTTTTTCATGGTCTTCTCCCGTCTTCCTTACAAATATAACATATCTATCTTCAGGGAGGAAGTATGTTTAATTGTTGAGAGTTGGGTAATATTAAACGGAGGTTATTCCGAAAGTGGCTTCAAATGATTGCCCCGGCTGCAGAACAATCAAGCCTTCACCGTTATTAAAAGCATTGACATTAGAAGTCATCGGTTCGATTGCAATGGTTTTTCTGTCCGGCGGAGTATAAATGACCAGGTAATTATATTTTGACTTGCCAGATTCCTGCCAGATTTTAAGATGCAGGTCTTCTTTTTCATTAATAAGGAATGTATTAACAAAGCCGTTCTCGGGAAGCAGAGTAAAACAATTATCGAAAAATGTTTTGCTTAATTTTTTCATAGCTCTGAACGCGTCATATTTTCTCCGCGACGCAGGCATTCTGTTTTCATCAGTCAAGATAATTTCGTCCGACTCGAGCTGAAGTTTTAGATTGTCGATCTTTTCATTCAGGTCGAAATAAGGATGCCAACCGTCTGCGACCGGTATCTCCGTTTCCGATAAATTTTCAATCAATGTTACGCATGCATATCCTTTCCCTTTTTCAATACGATGAACAATACTGATATTGAAATCGAACGGATAACCTTCGTTTTCTTTCCGGTACTCGTATTCAAGGACAATTTCCGCTAAATCCTCGTCGTTCTTCATCTCAACAACTTTAAAGGGTTTATCGAAGAGTAGTCCGTGCGAAGAATTTCCTTCTTCCGGGTAATTGATAGGCAGTTGGTATTCGTTTCCATTGAAAACATATTTGCCACGGTCTACCCTTCCGACATAAGGACACATTTTTGCGTTTGTAAATAAATCGTCCCTGCTTTCAATTGAAGACGGATTGAAACGGCGCAGTACCTGATAGACCTTTTTGCCATTTGACAGATAAAGCTCGTATAACCTGCCTCCCAATTCCGGAATAACAGAAAAACCTTCGTTATTCGATTCGTTCTTGACTGTACAAATTGAAAGAGAGTTTCCGTTATATTTTCTGGACGTTAGTTTTGATTGGGGAATTTCATCCCGGCTGATTATAAAACGACTTTTAATCATGACAATTTACCGTATTTATTTTGTTAAGAATATTTTTCCGATACTGAAACTTTCTGTGCCGGCAGCGGTGGGTTCATTTACAATTTGAAGGAAGATCAAATTTTCGATGTTCTCTTTTAAAGTTTTTGATGTGTTTATACTTTTTCTTTTGCGAGGCAGAAAACGCGGATACGAATTAGGCAAAAGCAATGCTTCCGATAATTTAAAATCAACAAGCGGTATTTTATATTCATTTTTAACATTGTCTAACATTAAATCGTAAGAATAAACTGCTCCGTCGTTCGTAAGTAAATTTACCTTTATCTTACATTCCTTTGAACTTTCGCTATATCCGTATAGTAGAAGATAATTATAACAATCCATTCTATCGAAATACCGATCGATGTAGTTTTGAATACCAAAAGCGGTTGACAAATTATCCGAGTAGTTTATATTTATCTTCAAGAAGGAAGACAAAATTCCTGTTGTATAATCCAGCAAATATCTCATGTCTTTCGTAAAATGAGGAAACACTAAATCTCTGCTATCTCTTAAAGGATCGAATAATATTGCAGTACAAGTGTCCGTAATCTCAAGCCTCCAAAGATTGGCAGGATTAAAGTCCCAATCTTCTGGAGTTATTGTGTCATTTCCTGGAAAAACGCGTTTGCCATTTTCCGTATTAATTACAATACAATATTCAACAATTCCAGGACGGAACGATTGATCTTTTTGAGACATACGGTATTCGTAGGCAGAAATTTTCTGCAATTCATATTTCTGAAATCCTCGCCATCCCATCCTTCGCACGTATAAGTCGGCATTGATTATCTCTTTTTCGGGAGCAACAGTAAATTTAAAATCGGGAAAGTTTCCTGCGCTTATTAAAGACGTTGTGCGATTATAAACATATATTTTGCCTTTGCTGAGTTCCGGCAGAAACAGTCCGGAAAGAAAATTACTTGCGCCTGAAAGATAACCGGATAGAATTTCTTCCGTTAGTGAATTATTTGACAATAAATAGATTCCCGGCTCAATGATAAATGTATGCTCGCTGTCGGGAAGCTTATAATTTCCGTCTTCGGAATAGAGTTTAATGTTTTGTCCGAACTGAGAAGTATTAAATTTTATCTTGCGTTTTTTGAAGTAGAGCCGAGCTACTTCTTTTTTAAGACTGGTTTGTTCGAATGGGTCTTTAATCCATACTGCGTCTGGATAAATTTCAAGCTTCCAAAAACCGTTGTCAATTTTATCCAGAAAATATGCGCCGGTGCCTTCATAATCTACTAAAGGCGACTTACCGACTCCTGCAATATGTTTTAATTTTTCCGGCGCTATGGGATAAATCTCTGTGTTGTTCGAGTAATAAAAAGAGGTGTCGCAATTCATCAAAGCCAGGTCGGCTTTCCGATCAATCAGAAAGATATCAAACTTATTATTTGCAGGATATCTTCCGAATGACTTTCCGTGCGGCAATAATTCGAACGCCTTTGCGGCTATCATCATCCCAATAGCTTTATTGGGCGTATACAAAAGATTAATAAAATGAGTTTGATATTCGGTATTACTCCAGGCAATTTGTGCCGGGTCATAACTGAATACCGTAGCAAATTGCATCCCTGCTTCTCTAAAACTGCGAGCCATCGCAAGGTACATATATGAATAGCCGATGTCGGCGGCGTCGAATTCATATACCATTTTTGCTTTTCGATCAAAGCCGTCGATTGATTCCGAAGGAATTCTGTACTCATCAACATTAAAAAGATAATTCCCTTCTAACATTTTATTGTGTACAAGTCCGGTTGGATACCATTGAAAGGAAACTCCTTCGGCTTTTGAATTAGACACCGCCTGAGCCTGAGTATCGCTCCAGGTTTCGCTAATGTTGTAAAATATTGGTTTTGAAAATCCCTCGTTTCGCAAAACCTCATACATTTCATCAATGTATTGCGTAACCATTTCAGTCTCTTCAGGATGATGCGGTTCATTTATAATTTCGATAGCAATTATCGACGGTTCATTTATGTAAGAAATTCCGGTATATCTGTTAATATGATTAATTACCTGCTTGAGATAATTCCTTTGAGCGGCTATTGCATCAGGATTCGTCAACAGTTCTACTTTCGAATAGGTTTGAGAGAAGCCGGGTGTTTCCACGTCGGGCATTGGCCATCTCGTACCCCACCAAGCTATCGGAGTAAGTATTATTTTAATACCTTTTTCTTTTAGTTTCATCAACAGATAATCGAACAATTCCATATGTTCGTTATCCAGCAGATTTCCCTCTCGGTCAGATATTTCTCTGTCCCACATGTGTATTCGATAAGCTTTTACTCCGAGACGCACGAGGTGTTCAATGTCGATATCGATTGCGCTTTTAATATCGATTCCGAGAATTTTCATTGCATTATAAGAAAATGCAAATGGTGCGGTATAGTTCACACCAAATAACCTTACCTCTGCATGATTTTTACTCCAACGCAAAATACCGCTCTTATCGACATAGACATCGCTATGTTGAGAATAATAATTATTCCAGAATCCGATTGATAAAAGAAAAATCAGCAGGTAGTTTTTATTTGAGGAAAATAATCTTTTTAGTTTCATAATGTTTATCTGATATTAATCTGCACAGGTAGATTCCACTGGCTATATTTTTAGCAGACCAGTTTATTTGATACCGCCCTGGACTTCTGTGTGTAGCAATTAACTTCTCTACTTCTTTCCCAAGTAAATCATAAATCACTATTGAAATATCAGATGGTTCGGGTATTTCATACATAATAGTAGTACTGGAATTAAATGGATTTGGATAAATATTTAATGCATAATTAGTGGGAATTTTATTATTGTCTGATTCGACAGATGTAACTTTTATACCTAAAAATGCATCGAGAGCAACTGTAGGTGCTTTCGTTACAGGATCCCAAGCTCCAAGATTATAACCTCTCCAATTGTAAGATTGAGGTTCCCAATAAAAAACGCCCAATCCTCCCACAGATTTTGTTTTTTCAATTAGGTCAATAAGGTAGTTATTAGCTTCAATTGGTTTATAGTATAAATAACCTGCTTCTACAACCATAACCTTAGTATTATATCTCGAAATCATCTCTTTCACAGTTATGAGAGATAAACTATCGTCAACGGCCCAGGGTAAACCAGCCCAATATGGATAAACAGACATCCCAATTATATCCCATTTTGCACCATTATTTTTTAGTCCATCAAACATCCATCTATACAGGTCCTTTTTATGTGCGTCTGAGAGGTGGACAATAACTTGAATTGTTGTGTCGATAGCTTTAACGGCGTTGTAACCACTCTTAATTAAGTTGGCAAAGTTACTCATACTTTTTGAAGCTCGTCCATCCTCCCACAGCATACCGTCGTTGGTTTCATTGCCTATTTGTACCCATTTTGGTATAACACCAACAGACTTTAGAGTATCCAGTACACCGTAGACGTGGTTATAAACATCGTTAAGCAATTCTTGAAATGAATGTTTAGCCCAGGCGGCTGGTTTTTTCTGGTGAGCAGGGTCTGCCCAGGTATCGCTCATATGAAAATCAATCATAACATCGAATCCCATATTTTTCGCACGTTGCGCCATATAAGTTACATCTCTCTTATTACTATACTTACCAGAAGGATTTACCCATACTCTAAATCTTAAAGCATTAATTCCTTTCTCTTTCAAAATTTCGAGACAATCTTTTTGATTGCCTGATTTATCTTTGAATATATAACCATAGGCTTCCATTTCAGAAAGCCAGCTTACATCAGCACCGTTAGCAAACTGGGCTTGTGTGTTTGAATATAAAATTGAAGCAAAAAATAAGAGGGTTAAAAATCCATTTAATTTTAATAGCGACATTTCACTTTATAAATTATTGATAATCTTTACATATTAGATATACCCGGCATCTACAATGCCGGGCTATGAATTATTTTTTGTAGAATGGTAGGTTCATATTTTTCACTATTTAAGCAGTATCATCTTTTTCGTTAATGAATAATTATCAGAATTAAGTACATACATATAAACGCCACTTGCCAAATTTTGTGCATTGAACAACACTTTATATGTGCCAGGATTTTGTTCTCCATTAACTAAAGTAGCTACTTCCTGCCCAAGTAAATTGTATACTTTCAAAGTAACAAAACTGTGCTTTGGAACTGAATAAATTATTTCAGTCACAGGATTAAACGGATTCGGATAATTTTGTTTCAGTTCATAATTAGAAGGCAAAATAGAAGATTCCTGTGCTACGCCAACAATTTCGGGAAACCAGTTAAGGTCGCCGAGTGGTTTACCATCGTCTCCTACCAAAGAAACGGAATATCTCAGATTTTCTGGTACAGGATATCCTTGTTTAGTTGCCCAATCTGAAGGCACATTTTCCCATGTAGGCGGATTAGAAAATGGATTAACATAAGGGCGCTGTCCTTGAGCAGTACCACCATTTACCCAAACAATTTCAATAAATTCAGCCATCTTGGAACCTGCCTCTTGAACTAATGTTGGATCAAATTCTGGGTCTACATTCAAATTATCGGCAACATTTATATGGGGCCATTTCGTTTTGTCTGTTAACATATCTGGTTGAGCATTAATAAAGTCTGGGGGTCGCAGCGGGTCGCTTGCTCTAATACCAGCATTTAATTCATTCCATTTGTCAGTTATTACTTTTGGCCAGTAATATACATTATTTGTGATTGTTATATGTCGATCCTCTTCTTTCATATTATAAGGTTCTGCAGCTAAAGAGCGCAAAGAATCGATAGGTATTACTGCTGAGCCCCAGCTACCTGGTGTGTTATTATACCATGAAGTCGGATAAGCAGCTGATGAAACGCTGTAAAAGATATTATTTTTTATTATTGCATTGTGCATTTGATATAAATCGAAAGCACCTCCTTGAGCAGTAAAGAATATTGTATTGTGCTGAAAATCCAGGTATTTGGCTCCATACCCGGAAGAACCTAATATATAACCACCCATTATAAAGAAAGTATTATTATGAAATATCGCTGTGTCACAAGGGTAAGTTCCCGGATCTATCCACGCAAAACCAGGATTTTGAGGATTGTCATCCTGGTTATTCCTGAAGATACAATTAGTAATATAAAAACTGTTATGGTCTGTATTCCAGGTATCAAAGAGATTGGGTGTTCCAGCACCCGAAATATTTTCAACTATACAGTGGTCAAAAATATATACATTGTTATTCCCAGTAGGAGCAACAAATCTTCCTGTAAAAGAGACTCCATCTGTTCTGGTACCCATAAAATAGAGGCCTTTTAAAGATAGTGTATCATCTCCTTGCAGAGCAAAAAAATAGCCTATCGATGAATTATCCTCAGCAATCGAAGGCACAATTACCGGTGGATGTCCTGTTTGGGGATTAATTTTTCCAACAATAAAGACATTTCCTTTAACTGATATAGGAGCTGTCATATAATAAACTGTATCGAGGTCACCTGTTTGCTGAAGTAGATATACTCTATTGGGTTTTGCATAGCCACCTGCTATTGTATCCCCATTAATAAAATTATTTAAGTTACCTGGTGGTAATGCTGATACTTTTACTGTATCTTTTACTAACGCAAAGGAAGATTCTGCGAATCCCAATGTTATAATTAGCAATGCTGCAATTATAATTTTAAAATAGAAGTGTTTCATATTATGCCTCCTTTAACTTAAATGTTGATTTTAATATTTTTCTGTTGATTAAATAATTAACAGTATATTATAATTTATCATACTCCCCTCCTTTTTTAATTAAAAAATTATCACTCAATCTTAATGCGGATACCAAGGTCTGCCACAAGACCGTAATGTGATATTGAATTAGGAAATCCCGAACCACGTATTAAATAAACATCTTCTTCACTGTTAAGATTATATAAGTCAAAATAAAGCTCTAAATTATACCAAGGTAAAATTTGTTTAACTGACAAGTCCCACCGCAAATATTTATCTTTATCTGAACGGAGAGAATTATAAAAATTAGTACTATTATAAATTTCTGCTTGATATATCATAGAAAGCAAGATCGAAAAGTCTTTGTAATCATAACCGATAGATAAATTAACGATATCGTTGGGTTGTTGTATGAGTCTATCTGTATATGTAGAATCGATATAGATTGTTGGGAAAGGATATACAGGGGAATGCTTTGTGACGGTGTAAGGATACTTAGCTTCAGAAAATATATGTGTGTAATTTATATTAAACACCAACCCATTAAATGGACTTGGTAAATACCAGAAATGTGTTTGCCACTCGCTTTCCAGTCCCCAAACATCAACTCTATGAGGATTATTAATAAAAGTAGTAAGAGCAAAAGTTTTGGTATAACTTGGAATGCCTGGATATTTAGTGGGGTCAGTAATATATGTTGATTGACTAAATATCAAATTATCAATTTGTTTCAAAAAAGGAGTGACCGTAAATAAACCGATACTATTATTATATACCGCTATCTGAAAATCGTAATTACGTGAATAAGCTGGCTTTAACTCATAATTGTTCCACACAACCCAGTGACCGCTATTGCTCGACACTGCCATTCGTGGTATAATCTGATTGAAATCTGGATAGGCAAGAGATGTTGTATATGCCGCACGAATACTCAACCATGAAAATGGATTATATTTAATTCTAATATTTGGTAGCCAATAACCATGATATTGATCCTCAGTTACTGTTTTATGGGGCAGGTCATTAGGATAAGGATTAGGTGCGTCGGCATTGCCAAGAAAATGAGCGGCAGTATAAGAAGTCTTTAATCCCTGGTAGCGAACCCCAGGAATTACAGTTAGATATCGACCGATGTTAAATGTTGCCATTAAATATTCTCCGCTTCTGAATTCATTCCCGGAATAATCATTTATAATACTGCTGTAAACATCCGGGACAAAACTTGGCACAGCTTGCGGTTGTGTTATAGAAGCTCCCAATGATTTAATCGTACTCATAATATTAGATAATATATCTTTATTAAGGGCTGAATGAATTGCATATTCTCCTTTTAAAAATTTTCCGAAATTCATGTTGGCATCATAAAAGCCACCTATATTAAAATATCTATTACCGGTAGGATCTAAATTATAAGGTGCTTGAGTCAGCCATGGAAGTGCTTGAACGAGATCATATCTAAATCCAGCAGCGGCTCCCGAGTACAAGCTGCCAAAACCATTATCAAAGTTCGAATACCGCGTTGTATATTCATATTGCCCTCCAAATTTTAAGGCAACAGAAACCAATTTAGAGAGAGTAAAAGAAGTTTCTATATCAATTGAGGCACGGGAATTATTCTGTTTATTAAAACTATTCCATGCCGAATTTCCTTGCCAGAACATATTATCTAGATTTATTAATTGTTTGGCTCTATTTGCAATTTCTACAGGTGTAAGGTTATTTGGAATTTTATTTGTGCCTGCGGATAACTGATCGAATGCCACCCTCCATCCATCTGGAGATCTATTATCTGAGTATGCATTGGATAATTTTATATTTGTTTTAAACGCGCCTATTCTTTGTTCATATGTTAATATATTAGTTATAATATTTTGCTCATTTGTAGAAAACTGTACTCCCATGAGTATATCATTACCATAATTTGCAAGATTATATGTTTCATCATGGGATTCGGAAACAGTTGTACCATAGCTAACAAAATTAATTAAGGAAATTTTCCCTTCAGGTAATACATAATCCAATGTCAAAGTACCATCATACCTCTTTTGTTCGGAAGGAGAAAATGTAAGGGTCATGCTACCTAATACAACCGAGTCTGGTTTATCCTGCTTATTGGGTTGATAATAAGATACGCCGAGTTGATTCGATGTAAGATTTTGTTTTTGAGCAATACCTTGTATAAAAACCCCTAAGCGATTATTCAAAAACCTTTTTTCGGCACTTCCAACTATTTTGTAATCATTATAAGAACTCATCAGGTCGTTGTAAGCACCTTGCGCAAGGAAAAAGAAGGAAGGTTTTCCCGAAAGATTAGCTTTTGCTTCTCTCATACCAAAATTTACAGTACCCCCCAGTACTGCCGCATCCATATCGGGAGAAACAGTTTTAAATACTTCAATATTTTCCAAAGAATACGAGGATATCATACTTAAATCGACGGCTCGACTACCTGCTCTCGAAATAGTAGGTGTAGCATAAGCACCACTTGCAGTAACTCTTCCAGCATCATTAGAGGGAATAGTAACACCTTCAATGGTAATGCTATTGTATTGAGGGCGAAGTCCACGGATTACTACTTGAGTAGCCTGACCACCAGAACGGACTAGAGAAATCCCTGGCAATCTTCCAATTGATTCTGCTGCGTTTGCATCTGGTAATGCCTGAATTCTTGCTTTAGAAACAACATTAGTTATATTCTCAGAAGATAGTTGTTGATTTATGGCAGCATTTTGTCCACTAGCCTGAGCTGTGATTACAACTTCTTCTATGGCAATAGAGACTACGTTTAGTTTAAAATTTAGTACAAGATGCTGATTATCACTAATTTGAAAATCTAGTTGCTGTGGATCATACCCAAGATATGATACTTTTATTGTATAACTACCTGCTGGAACATTTGATAAAAAATATTTGCCCTCAAGGTCTGATGCAGTTCCAATGTTTGTGCCTAGAATAACAATATTCGCGCCTATTAGTGGTTCACCTGTCACTGCGTCGTTTATTTTACCAGAAATTTTGCCTGCACAAAAAACCTTTGAAAAGGAAATTATAAGCAGAAATACAAATAGTATTAATTTTTTAGACATAGTCTCCTCCCACAAAAATTAAGAAAAGAAAAATAAGATAATATCGATCGTTCCTGCAAACGTTTGCAAATTACCTTTTTACATCATTTTTGTCAAGCGTTTTATTTCATCATTCTTGATTTTTTTACTATTAGAGACATCTGAAAAATTCAGTTAGTTAGATATATTTTTTAGTAATGCTGT
>DYLP01000050.1 GCA_020722005.1 Melioribacter roseus | reverse complement strand
TTATATTGAAACCGCCAAGCACGCCAAGAGCGCCAAGATGTCTTTGCGAGTGAAGAAAACTCTAAGTTCCCGCTACGAGTTACATCCTCTTGAACGTAGAATAATAAAAACTCTACATGTAATTTTTACATCAAAAATTTTTAACTCCTTTCTAACTCAAAAAATACTTTGCTTTATTTGCGCCCTTTCTTATATTCCATTGAGCATTATCGGAAATTATTACCGACTGATGATTGGTGCGGTATTTGTTAAAGATTCAGGTAGCAACAACCGATAATAACAAGTAAAAAATATCGGGCTTTTGAATGGGACAGCAGCAATTGCTATTAATAGCGCTCGGAATTATTATTGTAGGATTGGCAATATTTATGGGCATCAACCTTTTCAGGGCAAATGCAGTTGAAGCCAAAAGAAACAATGTGACAAATGAACTGGTAAATCTTGCCGCTATGGCTCAACAATATTACATGAAGCCAGTTTCGTTAGGTGGTGGCGCGAGGTCATTTATAGGCTGGTCGATTCCAGAAGAGCTGAAATTAACTGCTAATGGCAATTATCAAATAGAAACAATCGGACAGGACAGCGTTGTAATTATTGGCACAGGAAATGAAGTAGCTACAGGTAACGACTCTGTAAAAGTAAAAATTTCTGTTGGAGCGACTTCTTTTAAAACCATAATAATTAATTGAGATTTTTATAAATATTTTCTGAAATATTATTCGCTTAATTAATATAACACAAACAAATTAACAGGAGTAAGTTATGGGTCAACAACAATTATTACTTATCGTATTAGGCGTTATCATAGTTGGTATTGCCGTAGTAGTTGGTATTAATGTTTTTACGGCAAGCAGTACACAGGCAAACAGAGACGCAATTATTGCCGATTTAACAAATCTAGCTTCGCTGGCACAGCAATATTATCGTAAACCCACTGCATTGGGCGGCGGCGGAAATACTTTTACCGGCTGGAAGGTACCCGCTCAACTTGATACTACTGGTAATGGTGTTTATACAGCACCAACAGTAGAAGCACAATCTGTAACTTTGGTAGGAACAGGTAATGAAACCGGAAACGATGGCTCTACTCCTGTCCGTGTTAGTATGGTGGTCAGTCCAAATGATATAACATCGACTACTATCAATAACTAATTATTATAATTTTTAATATTGTTGAAAGTGCTGGTAAAACAAGTTATTACTGTTTTACCAGCTTTCTTATTATTAAAAGAGCGGAAAATTTCTAATGATTGAAGTAAGATTCAGTGCAATAAAACCGAGTGGGCAGGCAATTTCGGGAATTCTAAATGAGTCGACCTACGGCGAGGCTAAGAAGAAAATTCATAAATTAGCCGAAAAACACAATCTGAAAATACGCTCGATCCAGAAAAAAAGTTCATTCATTTATAAAATAAGACGCGGCAGCGAAAAACCGATTACGGGCGAACAGAGAGCTTTTTCGAAAGAAGAAGTCGTAAATGCTCTTCAGAAACTGGGCTACGACATTATATCGGTCAACAAAAAATTACTTGAATTCAATTTCAAACCGCCACAGCAGGATATTGTTTCTTTTGTGAAAATTTCGGCGGAATTGCTCGATCAAAAACTGCCTTACAGCGAAATACTTACCCTCCTTATAAACGACATTGAAAACAAAACACTCAGAGAGACTCTAAAACAAATTAACAACGAGTTGAAAAAAGGTGCCGATAGCCAAACTACGTTTTTAAGATATCAGTCGATATTCGGTAAATTTACCGCTTATATGCTTGGACTGGCTTCCAAAAGTGGTAATATGGCAGAAATTTATAAAGCCACAGCTAAATTTCTCGAGCGTCAACAGGAGTTTCGTAAAAATTTGAGAAGCGCTCTCATAACTCCGCTGGTTACTTTATTTGTTCTCTTTCTGGCTGTTTTGTTTTATGTCGGGTATATTTTCCCTGAAACCGCCAAACTTTTTGTGAAATTTAAGATTGATTTACCCCCTCTTACAGCTGCAACACTTAAATTAAGCGAGTTTTTAATCGATAATGTATTGTGGGTTACTCTGGCGTCGGTACTGCCGCCCATTTTTTTATGGCAGTTTGCCAAAAGTAAAAAGGGAAAATTGATAGTCGACAGGTTGATGTATAAGATACCTGTTGTCGGTTCTTTGATACATAAAACTTCGATCGAAGTTTTTTGTCGTGTGTTTTATACTCTTTACAGCGGTTCGGCAGAAAGCATCGAACCAATTAGAATTGCTGCGGAAGCCACAGGAAATTCTTATTTTGAAAATCAAATTAAAAATGTGGCTATTCCGTTGATGATTAAAAAAGGAATTGGTATTACCGAAGCTTTTCAGGCAAGCGGAGTTTTTACCGACACAGCAATTTCTCGTTTCCATTCCGGTGAGGAAACGGGAACTATTAAAAATACGGCTCTACAACTTGCCAATTATTATGAAAGCGAAACGGTATTCAGACTCAAGAATGTAATAGAACTTGTTCAGGTAGTAATAGCCATGATAATTATGATTGTTATGATTGCATTAACGCTTATTTCGGCAGAAACTGCCACAATAAGTCCTAAATCGCCCATGATGGGAGGATAAATTAATTTTTAACAGAGGTATTTGATTATGTTGGATTCGCAACTCGAAATGGCTGATAAAATCGGTTATCTTCTTCTTAAAAAAGGAATAATCGATTCCAACATACTCGAGCAGGCACTTAAAATAAAAGAAGCCGACCAGCTTCAGAAAAAACGTAACCTCGCTCAGATTCTTGTAGAAGAGTTTGGTTTTGAGCACGACGTTATATTTCGTGAAGTCGCAATTCTTTATGCTTTTAAAGAACTGAATATTAAGCCGGAAGAACTGCCTGAAGAACGAATCAACGAAATTAAGAATTTAATGACCAGGCAGGGCGACGAGTTAAAACGCCTTTTGCTTGAACATCGAGTTATTCCCTTCAAATACGACGAAAAAATTAAAGATAAACTTATACTTGCCGCAGTCGACCCGACCGACAGAAATTTACCCAAAATAGCTTACGCACTCAATGCTAAAAAATATGAAATTAATTACCTGCGCAAGAAGGATTACGACAAGCTAATTAACATGCTGATTACTTCGGAAAATGAATATCTTAAAATGATTCAGGAGGCAGAAGAGGAATTCCAGGTTGCGCAGGAGGAAGCCAGTATCGACGAAGAAGAGCTCGACGCAGAAATTAATAAGAGTGCGTTGATAAATCTTGTAGAAGCTGCATTGGTTGAGGGAGTGCGAAAAGGGGTAAGCGATATTCATATTATTCCCAAATCGGCTACACGTACGGAAATTCATTTTAGAATCGACGGCAAATTACAATTGTGGCACGTGCAGGAAAATACAATGCCCGAAGCTGTTATGGCTGTGGTAAAAGATCGGTCTAAAGGACTCGACCGTTTCGAGCGCGAAAAAGCACAGGACGGTTTTATTCAAAGAGAAATTGACGGACATATTATACGCTTTCGTGTTTCTGTATTGCCCACAGTGGGGACCGAACTTAAAAATAAATTCGAAAGTATTGTAATACGTATTCTTGACGACAGAAAAGTTATACGGGATTTAAGCAAACTCGGTTTGACCGGTTATGCACGCACGGCATTCGAAAAAGCAATTAAGCAACCTCAGGGCATGGTTATTTTGACAGGTCCTACAGGTAGCGGTAAATCGACCACATTAATTGCAGCACTTTATCAGGTTATCGATCCTACTAAAAATGTTCTGACTGTGGAGGATCCGGTCGAATATGTTATAGAAGGTGCGCGTCAGCTTAAGATCGGATATAAAATGAATTTTGAACAAGCAATTAGATCGATTTTGCGACATGACCCCGATATTGTTCTCGTAGGCGAAATGCGCGATAAAGAAACAGCCGAAACGGCAATTAAACTTGCAAATACAGGTCACCTTACTTTTTCTACTCTCCACACAAACGATGCTCCAAGCGCAGTTGCACGTCTTTATAAAATGGGAATCGAACCGTTCCTGATAGCCTATGCCATAAACATTATTGTAGCCCAGCGATTGATAAGAAGATTATGCGACTCGTGTAAAAGAAAAGTAGATAATATTGAAGAACACATAAAATCTGCCGGACTTAATTTGGAAGAATGGCAGGGTTACGACATTTACGAGGCTGTTGGATGTGATAAATGCAATCATACTGGCTACAAAGGTCGTCTTGCTATTCATGAGGCACTCTATTTTACAAAAGAAATTAGAAAAATTATTGTTTCTTCGGGTGAAGAAGTGGACGAAGAGGCCATTAGAGAACAGGCTCGTAAAGACGGCACTAAAAGTTTACGCGAGTCGGGCTTCGAAAAAGTAAAATTGGGGCTTACCTCAATTCAGGAGGTAATTGGCGCTACAATGGAAGATTAATAGAAATTATTTACTTATTTTGTATCATTATGATAGAACAAGCTAAACAATTATTGTCTGCATTCGTTTCAAAGATACCTGAAATTTATTTCGGTCCGGAAAAAGTGCGCTTTATTGCAGAGCATATCGATAAATTGAGCGATGAACAAAGACTCCTGCTGTTGAAATTTGCCAATTATATCCTTACGCTAATGCTGCAGCGAGAGGCTTCGGACGTGGAGATTGGCGGGTTTGGAACTCAGGGATATGTCTGGTTCCGAATTTACGGCAATAAAGAACGCGTGCAGGATTTACCGCAACTTACTCCTGACGAGGCAGGCGTGTTGATTATGTCGCTTTTAAATCCAAATCAACGTCAGATTCTACTCACAGAACGTAATCTCGATTTCAGTTATACATTCTTTTATGAAAAAGAAAATGTTAACGTACGATTTCGTGCCGATGCATATTTCGACCTCGATACGCTTGCACTTAATATGAGAGCAATACAGGCTCAAGTACGACCTCTGAATTCACTTGAATTTCATCCGCTCGCCGTAAAGGCTATGAGCCATAATTATATAAAGTTCGGACTTTCGCTCGTGACTGGTATAACCGGTTCCGGTAAATCTACCACTCTCGACGCAATAATCGATTATCATAATCAGTTTGATCCATGTCATATCGTAATAATTGCATCGCCTGTTGAGTATGTTCATACATCAAAAAAATCTATTATAAAACATAGAGAAGTTGGAAGAGATGTACTCTCGTTCAAGGACGGTGTTATTCAGGCATTACGTCAGGATCCCGATATTATTGTAATTGGCGAAATGAGAGACCCTGAAACAATTATGGCTGCACTCGAGGTTACCGACACGGGTCATAAAGTGTTTTCGACTCTTCATACTTCCTCAGCCGTCGAATCGATTGACCGTATAATTGCCGAAGTGCATCCATCCGAACAGGAACGCGTCAGAAATCGATTGGCTGATGTATTGATATCGGTTGTTTCACAAAAACTAGTACCCAGTCTCGACGGTAAACGTGTACTTGCAAAAGAAGTCTTGATTGTAACACCCAGTGTTAAAGCCGCTATAAAGAACAATAATACAAGTGAAATTTATATGATGATCAATCAAGGCGGGCAGCAGGGTATGATTACACTGGAACAGGATTTGTTGAGACTTTATACAGAAAGAAAGATTTCGAAGGAAAATGCAATTGCATACGCTAATAATAAAACTCGAATTATGCAGTTACTAAAAGCGTGATGATATGAAATATCTTCTCAGTGTTTATACGGAAGGCAGTAATGCGAAAGTTGCATTGCTCGAAAAAGAGAAGGAATCTGTAAAAGTATTGCGAGTACAATCTCTTTCTATATCGGCGCCGGGCAGGGCTGGCGCAGATAAATTTATGCTCGATCTGGAAACCCCAGCTGCTGAAAAGGACCTTTCATTCGATGAATTGGCAAACATAGCCGATTCTGAAAGCGAAAGTGGTAACGTTTCGGATATGTCGCAATTAAATTCAATACTTTCCAACATCAAGCTTTCACAAATTCAGTTTATGCCTGTTGTGAGCGAACCGACGGCTAATTATCACTTTTCTGAACTTCCTGCTGATAATAATAAAAAGAAGTTATTACAGGCAATTATTTCCGATATTGAGAATTCAAAAGGTGTAAAAGTAAATCCCGACATGCTCGGTTATACAGAATTCGACGAAAAAACTATTCTTAGTGTTTTTCTCGAAGGTGATATTCCCGCTGTTACACTCATTAATCGATTAGCTAATTTCAATAAACGCCGCTACTTAAAAATTCCAGCAATTAAACCGGCTGAATTGTCGCTGGCTTACTATGTAGCCAAAAACGGAAATTTTTTCCCTGAAGACAATACGTTGATAATTTATATTGGAAGGGAAACCAGTAAATTAATTTTCCTCGAAGGGAATAAATTAAAACACATCGGAGCAACATTAGACGTAGGCCTTACAAATTTGCATACATACGATGTTTACTTTTCAAAAATTTTGCTCGAAATGGAAAATGGCGGCATAACAAAGTTAGATAACATTATATTGTGCGGAGAAGACCGCTCGGAAAATCTTATTCTCTCTTTTTATGGCACATTTCCAGAAGCAAATGTAAGTGAAATGAAATTCGATGATATCGATGTATCCGAATTAAGCGAGGAGATTCAGAAAGAGCTGGCACTCTACTCGATTCCGATTTCGGCAGGCATTGAATATTTTGACGAACTTGAGAAAAAACACGCTGGAATTAATATCCTGCCGCGGTATATTCAAGAAAATCAGAAATTCTTGCAGTTCGGATGGCACAGTTATGCTGTAATGCCGTTGCTTTTTGCTGCTACTTTTTTCTTTACATTTGAAAGTCTATCTAACCTGCAAAAAATTAACGAATTCGATTTAGAAATTGCTCGACTCAACCAGAAACAGATGCAAAATCAAGCGTTGATCGAAGAGATTACTCCTCTTCAAAATCGAATCAACAACTTTGACGCTACACAGTCGATACTCGATTCTGCTACAGTAAATGCCGGTATCTGGAACGAAAATCTTTTGACAATTTCGGATTTTATGGAACGCAGAAGAAATTTCTGGATATCGAAATTCGAAAATCCCAATCAGGGTGATATAATCATTTCTGGCTTTTCTCTTTCGAGAAATGTATTGACTGAATTTGCAAAAAGCTATCTGACTGCGGTTATAAAAAATATTAATTCGGAATTAATCCGGGAAAAGTCGGCTTTCTCATTTGTAATTAATCTAAAACTCAATGAAAAACAGAGTTCAATTGAATGAGCCTCAAAGTAAAAAATACCGTTATAATTCTTGCAATTTTTATAGGTGTTGTAGCTATCGGCTCATTGTTTAACTACGTTTATCTAAAAGGAAAAATTGAGGATCGACAGAAAAAAATTAAAGATCTGACACTCTATCAACTCGATACAGAAACACTTGAACAACAATTGGTTCTGTTGAAAGATAAAGTGGCAAAACTCGATTCAATTTTATCGAATAGAAAATATAATGTTCCATTCAATCTATCGCAGTCAGATTTCTATGATTTTGTTAATAAAATATCATTCTCATTTTCGCCTTATTCTTATGTTAATATTGAATACGACAGAACTGAAACTGGAAGTCAACTCAATTTTTATGTATATAAATTAAGTGGAGTTGCCACCTTCAATGATTTAAATCGATTGGTTTATGCAATCGAAGAGAGCAAGATGTTAAAGAAAATTAGCGATCTAAATATGGCAAACAATGTTCAGGTGGATAAAGATGGAATTCCACATTATCTCGTTTCGTATAAATTTACTGTGAATGTCTATTTTTCCAACGACGATCGCTTTTATGTTAAAGATTATGCTGAAAATAATTTAACGCCAAATCCAGTCTATGATATTTTCTATCCTTTAATACGAAATGAAATTCCACCGAATCTAGAAGGTCTTCTGGATGTCCAATCAGCATCTTTACTGGCTCTTATTCAGGACGGCGCTTTCCTGTCGGATGCAAGCGGAAATACTTATCTATTATGGGAAGGCGACAGGGTTTATCTCGGTTACCTTACAAAGATCGACTACGATCACAATCAAGTCGACTTTATCCTCAATAAAGGCGGCATTGTAGAAACAGTTACTCTAAAACTCGAAAAAGAAAATAAAAAGAGTAAATAAAATGAAAAGGTTAATTTTTATATCGATCATGTTGATTTCAGTGTTGCTGCATGCACAAATAGATCTGCAGGAGAAATTAAAAGGTTATGTCAATCCAGAAGAACTTGTTACTCTTTCGGAGAATATTACATTCAATCAGGCAATTGAGGTGCTGAGTGCTGTCAGCCAGAAAATTACTGGTAAAAAAATCGTATCAACTGTTGAAATCAATCAACCGATTGGAATAGAACTGAAAAATATTCAGTACAAAAAAGCCTTACTGATAATCGTTCAATACAATAATTTAATGTATGAAGAAACCGAATCGACAATAATTGTTAAGAAAAAAGACGAAAGCAAGGCGGAACTTTCGAAAGAAATTTATGCACCGGTGGACGAAAGGGAAGTTAAAATTTCGGCTCTCCTTTTCGAGGCTAATGTTGCAGATATGAGAGAACGTGGAATTAACTGGGAATTCCTCCTGTCGAGAAGTGGCCTATCGATAGGTGGAAAATTAGTAACACTTCAAGAACAACAGCAACAATCTACGACTACAACGCAAGTTCTGCAGAAACCACCCGAATTCGGTATCGAAACTAAATCACAATTTACGATGGGTGAATTCGAAGGAGATGCTACGGCTTTGTTTAGATTTTTCGAAACGGAAAATCTCGGGAAAATAATTTCACGTCCTACCGTTAGCACGGTAAACGGAGTTAAAGGCAGAACGCAAGTTGGTTCAGATATTTCGATTAAAGAACGAGATTTCGCGGGAAATATTATCGACAGATTTTATTCGACCGGTACGATTATCGAAGTTACTCCTTATATCTATACCGAAGATGGAATCGATTATGTTTACCTGAAACTGAAAGTTGAAAGAAGTTCGGCTAATCCGGGTACGATTACAACCGAAATTCGGAAAACCACAGCCGAAACAAGTGTGCTTTTGCTCGACGGCGAAGAAACTGCTATCGGCGGACTCTATGTTAATGAGGAAACTTCAGAGAGACGGGGCGTCCCAATTCTGAAAGATCTCCCATGGTGGGTACTTGGATTGAGATATATTTTTGGATACGAGCAGAAAAGTTTAACAACAAAAGAAATTATTATGCTTATTAAAGCCGATATATTGCCGTCGCTTAAAGACAGAATTTCCGACAAGAAGAGCAAGGGCATCTTAAAAGAACAAATGAAAAAGAACGCCGACGAAATGCAACAATATATGCAGGAATCCCAACGGGAAAAAGAAAATAAAGATAAATAATACGGCTCTATAATAATATGTCGGGAAAAAATGAAATTAAATGCCAAGCTGATATTAATATCACTTGTAATAGTGCTTATTACCATTGCCGCTTCATCTACAATTTATTACTCGTTAACCGACAGACTTTTTACCCGTTTTAAATCGCAGCTTATTCTAAATTCGACTAACGACCTCGCTTTTTTATTCGAAAATTATTTGCAGCAGAACGAATATGCTGTTAAACAAATTATAGGCGATGGCGCTTCATTCAACATCGATTCGCTCGATATCGATTTCCTTTTTACTTTGAAAAATAATTCCGTTATCGGCCTCCCATCGCTCAAGGTTAAGAAAAATGCCAGATTGAATTTGAGTAGCCTCGATTTCAAAGAATTTATTAAAAATAATTCCCGCATTATACTCGGTTTCCAGAATGCTCCGGATAATATTACTTATTATTATGGAATAATTGTCGATTCGGATTTCCTTGAAATAATAAGCGAAAAAATCCGTTCGGAAGTAGCTTTTGTAGTTGATAACAAAGTTATGGAAGTATCTAACCGTTCGAAGAACGAGAGTATAATGAGCTATCTGGATAAAGCTGTAGACAATCTTAAATACAAAAACAATTACGATATTTTTAGCGAAGATTCGGACAACCTTGACTTCAGTGCATCGATTTATACACCCGGACAAATTATAACTCCATCGGGAAAATTTTCCTTCCTTACGTTCAATACATTCGAAGAGGGAGTGAATTTCAGGAACACACTCAAGAACATGGTTATTCTTGTTATTGTTTCGGGCGGAACCTTCACATTTATAATGGTATTGATTTTTACCTTTAAATTCAGGAAACAAATCTCGATACTCGACGAGGCAGCTGAAATTACCGCAAGAGGAGATTTGAATCACCGAGCACGGATTATTACGAAAGACGAAATAGGCAAACTTGGCGAGGCGTTCAATAAGATGCTCGACGTTATTAACGAAAAAGAAAAGACCGAAAGAGAATACACAGAATTTATTAAACTAATTAATAAAAACCCTTCGCTCGATGAAATATGCGATGCCGCATTGAATAAGATTATTAAAACAACCGGAATCAGTTTCGGCGTTATTCACATAGTCGAAAAAAATAAATTAATTACAGGCGCTTCATTCGGCATCGACGGCAATTCGATCGAAAAACCGACAGCTTATCTTAAACAAACTATCGATAAAGGGGAAATAATTGAACTGACTTTTGAAGAAAATTACCCCGAAATCAGAACGGGGCTTAGCATTATTAAAATTCGTTATCTGATTTTTTATCCCATAATTTATAATAATAAAACAGTAGCGGTACTAGAACTGGCGTCTGAAAAATTACCTGTTAGCAATATTAAGCTTTATTTGAATAATATTCAGGAACAACTGGCTATTGGACTTGTCAATGCGCTCTCGCTTCAACAACTCGAAAATATTGTCGGCGAATTAAGACGTTTAAATGAGGAATATCAATCACAAAATAAAGAACTGAAACAACTTCATCTGGAATTAAAAGCAAAAGCAGAAGAACTCGAAGAAGAAAGAAAAAAAGCCGTCGAGCTTTCGAATGTCAAATCGCGATTCCTGGCAAATATGTCGCACGAATTGAGAACACCCCTGATTTCGATACTCGGTTTGACTGAACTGATGCTCAAAGAAATTCATTTGGAAAAAAGCAACCAAAAATTAAAAGTGATTTTGAGAAATGGCAAAAAACTTTTGCGGCTTATTAATAATATACTCGACTTTTCTAAAGTTGATTCCGGTAAACTTGAACTGAATAAAGAAAGATTTTTGCTTTCTGACCTGGTCGAGACTATTATGCAAGATATCGAGCCGATGGCAGCGGAAAAAAAACTGAAATTAATTTCCGATCTGCCAGCTGATGTCGATTTTATGCTCGAAACGGACCGTTCTAAATTAGAAGAGATTATTTCCAATTTATTGGTCAATGCTATTAAATTTACGGAAGAAGGATATGTTAGACTAAAAGTGGAACGGACTGATGAAACTTCACTCGAATTTAGCGTGGAAGATTCGGGAGTGGGCATTACAGAAGAAAATAAAGAAAAGATATTTGAAGAATTTGGAAGAATCGATACGAACACGTCGCCTAAATACGGCGGAGCCGGTCTCGGATTATCGATTGTAAAACATTTCCTGGAATTGATGGGTTCGAAAATTCAGCTGGAGTCGAAAGTAGGAGTGGGCTCAAAGTTTTCTTTCCTGCTAAATAATATAATTATCGAAACTTTCGATTCTGAAGTCGAAACTTTCCAGACAAAAGATGGAACACTGAAAAAATGCGCCGCCATAATTACATCGAATAAAAACACTTACAAACTGATTGCGGATTATCTTGCTTCGTATAATTACGAAGTTATGGACTTAAACTCAGAAAACCTGTCTGAATTAAAACCCGACGTATTTATTATAGGAAATATCGACAATCATGGAAGAGAATGGGAAACGCTTTATAATTTAAAAACGGGGAAATACGCTGATATTCCGGTAATAATTCTTACTGTACTCGAAGACCAAAAATTAGGCTGGATCCCAAATATTTACGATTTTATTGTCAAGCCTGCATCTACGGAATCGTTAAATAAATTGATAGGCGGAGTGGAAAGTTATCTCGATAAAAAAGTTGAATCAATTTTTTGGGTGGATAAAAAGAAAGAAGATTATGACGCATTGAAAAACGAAAGTTTGTCGAATTTCGAATACAAGTCGAGCCTCGAGGCGGCAATGAGTGCCCTCGATTTTAATTCGACTCAAATTTTCCTTATCGATGTCGGGTCGTTTGCTGCCGATTCAATATTGTTTGCAGCAATGATTAGGCAGAACGTATTTACGCGTAATACGATTATCGTATTTGTACTTCCCGAGATTTTTGAAAAGATGAATCCCGAAGATTTGTCGCGCGTAATGAACTCGGTTGCTCTCAGAGAAAAAAATCACCCTCTCGATATACTCAAAGTAATTCGAGACAGAATAAAAGTAGACAACGAACACCTCAAGGAAAAATTGATCGAAACTGATGAAACAGAAAAACCGGTCGAACAAATTCCTGTTAAAGAAATTAAACCGACAGTATTAATTGTAGACGACGACCAGGATACGCTTTTTACGATCGGGGAATTTGTCAAACAACTCGGCTGCAATGCTATTTTCGCTCACAACGGTATGGAATGTCTCCTTACGCTGAATCATGTGGAACCTGATTTGATCTTTCTCGATATAATGATGCCGCTGATGGACGGTTTCGAAACAATTAAAAAAATCAGAGCGGAGAGCAGAACGGCTTCGATTCCAGTAATTGCCCTTACTGCATACGCGATGCTCGAAAACAAAGAAGTTATCGAAAAAAACGGCTTCGACGATCTGGTTACAAAACCGGTCGAATTCTCTCTGCTTTCGGCTAAAATGAAAACCATTCTTCAAAGCAAGAGCGTATAAATGAAAAAGATCCTGGTTATTGACGATTATCCGGATAATGTATTCCTGCTGCAGGACAGGCTCGAACAGGAAGGCTTTGAAGTGATCAAAGCATACGACGGAAATATGGGCATCAAGAAAGCAATTGAAGAAAAGCCCGACTTGATTCTGCTAGATATAATGATGCCTGGGATTTCGGGCTACGAAGTGTGCAAAACTCTAACAAACAAAGAAGAGACAAAACAGATACCGATAATTTTATTGACCGCGCTTACAGAAGCGGAAAATCTAAAAGAAGGCTTACAGGCGGGAGCATTCGATTATATTAAAAAGCCATTCAATCGTACTGAACTTGTTGCCCGCATTAAATCCGCTTTACGATTCAGTGAAACAAATAAATTCCTGATTGAAATAGAAAAAATAAAAACGTATGCTGCTACGGTTGTAACAGCGAATCATGAAATCAAACAACCCCTGACTTTGATAAATCTATCGACTGCGGCTATTAGGCGTGAACTGTCGAAAGAAAATTTTTCGAAGGAAGTTATTCTCAAAAGGATAGAATTTATTGAAAATGCCGCACGCGATATAATTGCCGTACTTGAGAAACTCGGCTCAATTAAAAAACCCGTCATAACACCTTATGTAAACGATTTGAATATAATAAACCTCGAATCGGGTGAAAACGAAAACTAACCAATTAATTCTCTTACCATCGAAAGGATTTCTTCGAAGTTATAAGGCTTGTGAATAGTTTTATTGACAATCTCTTTTATGCCGGGTTCCAGGCTGTAATCGGTTTGAGAACCCGATGCAAGTATGACCGGAATTGTTTTGTTCATGCTTCTTAATTTCTTTATGCATTCAATGCCATCAATATCGGGCAATTTCTGGTCGATTATCAAAAGATCGGGCGGATTAACGGGATTGTACTTTTTGAACATTCCTTTGCCGTCGGAGGCAGAAATAATTTTATATCCGTAGGATTCGAGCAATTCAGTCAACAATTCCAATAGAATTTCTTCGTCCTCCACTAAAAGTATTTGTTTTACTTTTTCGGCAGTTTTTTCTTTCGTGTGTCCGAGTGATGGGAACGTAAGTAAAAACTCGCTTCCCTTGCCTTTCTCGCTCGAAACTTTGATTATGCCTTCGTAACTGTCGACAATTTGTTTTACTATCGACAGTCCGAAGCCTCTATTTTTTACTTTGGACTTGGTCGAAAAATTTTCGTCGAAAATAAAAGGAATTATTTCAGAATCGATACCCGTACCGTTGTCCGATATTTTTATTTGTACGTAAGGCTGGGAGTTGAATAAATCCGAAGAACCGGAACGGTCGCCCGTACTGATATTGGAAGTAGTAATTGTTATAGTCCCTCGGTTATTAATTGCCTCAACTGCATTTACTATGAGGTTCAGAAAAACTCTGTAAAAATCAGAATAACGCCCTTCGACCTGATAAAGGTCAGACTGAAGTTTGAGGTTGAATTTGATTTTGTTCTTGGGACTAAGACTGACTGTAGAAACTAATATTTCGATTAATTTATTGAGGTCGATTTTCTTTTTGCGAGGCGTTTTCCCTTTCGATTCGTTTTGAATATCTTCCATTATTTCTGTTGCCATAAAAGCGCTATTTTCTATACTGTTAATTATCGGCTCTACTTCCTCGTAGTTGGCAACTCTCTTTTTGAGTAGCTCGAGACTATTTAGAATTCGGGTTATAATGTTGTTTAGATCGTGTGACAGATGAATCGCCGATAAATTCCGTTCAGCCATTTTTATTTCAGTTTGTACTTAATAATTTTCGAGTAGAGCGTTTTCTGGCTAATGCCGAGTGCGCGTGCTGTATTCTCCCTGTTCCACTGAAATTTGTCCAGGGCTCTTTTGATATGAACTTTTTCGAGTTCTTCAAGAGTTAAAAATTCACTGTTGTCTTCGGAAAACTTGCTGAAATCAAAATCGTCTTTGGGAATGTTTAAGTCTCGGGGTTGAATTATATTTCCTTCCGAAAAGATAATAGCTCTTTCAATCATATGTTCGAGCTCGCGTACATTGCCCGGGAAATTGTATTGTAATAGAGCTTTTTGAGCGCTATCGGATAATTTCTTTAAGGATCGTATGGGTGATTTCTTTCTCAAGAAATATTCCGCCAGAAGGAGAACGTCGTTCTGACGTTCGCGCAGTGGTGGAATAGTAAGCGTAATTACGTTTAATCTAAAAAGGAGGTCTCGCCGGAAGTTTTTGTTTTCAGCTTCTTCCATCAGATTTTTGTTCGTAGCGCCGATAACGCGAACATTCGATTTCAAATTTGTTACGCCTCCGATTCTGCGGAATTCTCCGTTTTCAAGGAATCTCAGCAATTTAGGTTGAAGTGTAAGGCTCAGTTCGCCGATTTCGTCGAGGAATAAAGTGCCGCCGTCGGCAATTTCAACCAGGCCTTGTTTCGAAGTTTTAGCGTCTGTAAATGCGCCTTTTTCGTAACCGAACAATTCGCTTTCGATTAATTGGTCGGGCAAAGAAGCACAGTTGATTGCTACAAATGGTTTAGAAGCTCTCTCCGAATTTTTATGGATAAATTCGGCAAATAATTCCTTGCCTGTGCCGGTTTCGCCTTCGAGTAAAATATTCGAATCCGAGCGTGCGGCTTTTTCAGCAAGTTTAATTACTTCTTTAAGCGCTTCGCTTTCGCCAATAATCGAACCTGTATAGGTTTGACTTAACTTGGAAGAGAGAATCTTATTTTTTACTATCAATTCTTTGTGTTCCATGGCGCGTTCGATAGTAACGCAGAGCTGACCGAATTCATACGGTTTGGTGATAAAATCGTAAGCGCCCTTTTTAATACAATCGATAGCCGTGCGAACGTCGGATTTTGCTGTTAATACTATGACTTGAGTGGAAGGATGATTTTCAACGACATATTCGAGTACGGTTTCGCCGTGAACCTCTTTCATTTCGAGGTCAAGAAGTATGATATCGTAGGGAACCGATTTGAGCTTTTCAATTGCAAATTTACCGTCGTAAACCACATCGACGCGGTAGCCTTCGCTTACAAGTTCTTCTTTCAAGAGATAGCACAAAGTTTCGTCGTCGTCAGCTATTAATATTTTGGTGTCTTTCATATTTGCAATCGGGAAAATAAGTTGTAAACAATATAAAAAAAATCGGGGATAAAACCATTTGCCGTATTTTCTTATTTAATTTCGTTTATCCCAGCTATGTCTCAAATCAACTAAAAATTCAAAATGAAAAGCCTAATGCTACATAGGTAATTTATTAAACGCATGCTTTAGATTATTTAAAAAATTACAGGAGCACTAAATCTATCCAATGTTAATTAAAAACAGATTCTTATAGATAGCAGTATCTGGACTATCATAAATAAAATAATTCTAACTCTCTAATTA
>DYLP01000011.1 GCA_020722005.1 Melioribacter roseus | reverse complement strand
ATTATTATAAAACAAACTAAAGTAATAATATAAGCAAGGTTGATATTAGACGTCAAATCGGAGAGCAAACCCTGCAAAGCAGTTAAAACTGCGCCCCCAAGAATTGCCATTATGAGTCCAGAACTGGCAATTTGTGTATCGTTATTCAAACCTTCTACAGCAAGACCAAATATTGTCGGGAACATCAAGGACATACATACCGAAATGGATACAAGAGCAATAACACCAATGTACCCACTAGAGACAATAACAACGGAGGTAAGGATAGCGGCTATACCAGATAAATAAACAAGTAATTTCCCAGGCGTAATATACTTCATCAAAGCCGTACAAATAAATCTGAACAATGCAAACAGAATCAATGATACAAGATAAAAAGTGGCTGCATTTTTCTCATTGACTGTTAATTGTTTCATCACATATCGAATTGTAAAAGACCATACACCTATCTGAGCACCCACATAGAAAAATTGTGCAGTAACTCCTAACAAATAATTTTTATTTTTTAACAATCTTTTTACGGTTTGCGTAACATTTGCATGTTCAGTCTCATCTTTTGCGCGTGGCATTTTTGTAAATGCAATAACTATCCACAATAATAAAAGTATTATCGCAACCCCTACATATGGTCCCATAACTGCCGACAATTCAGCTGATTGAATTTCTTTTAGTTGTTCAGAAGCCATAGATAACCGTTCTGCATTCGAGGCATTGTTAAGTTGCGACAAAATAAAAAGCTGACTAATAATGACTCCTGCTATAGAACCGACGGGATTAAACGATTGTGCAAGATTCAATCTTCGCGTTGCCGTAGATGGATCACCCATAACAATTACATAGGGATTGGCAGACGTCTCCAATATTGAGAGACCACCTGCTAATATATACAATGCAAGCAGGAAATGATAGTAATTCATCGTCTTACTTGCAGGATAAAAGAGTAAAGCACCGGCTATGAACAATCCCAACCCGAGTAATACACCAGCCTTATAAGTGAATCTTCTTATGAAAAGTGCAGCAGGTAATGCCAGACAAAAATACGAACCGTAGAAAGCAATCTGAATCCATGAAGTCTGGAAATCCGACAGACTCATTATTCTCTTAAATGCTGCCAACAAAGTGTCGGTCATATTATGGGCAAGTCCCCACCATGCAAAGCAACTGGTTATAAGAAGAAAAGGGATTAAAAGTTTACGCTCCACAAGAGGAGAGCAGGTTGCTTTATCACCATTACTTTTCATAATAATTATCTATATAATGGTCCGAAATTTTTACACGCAGCAAAATCAGCGCTCTCTTTATCCGAAGTCCCGAATGCATTCCAGGCAGACGGTCTATAAATTCGATTATCTTCTACATTATGCATATAAACAGGGATCCTTAATATTGATGCTAGTGTAATCAGTTTATCGCCAATATGACCGTATGAAACAGCGGCATGATTAGCTCCCCAGTTTAACATAACCGAATATACGTCCTTGAAAGCTCCTTTAGCCGATAATTTTGGTACAAACCAAGTTGTAGGCCATGTAGGATTGGTTCTTTTTTGCAGAATAGTATCTATTTCAGGTTCAAGTTCAACCGTATAACCCTCAGTAATTTGAAGAGCCGGACCTAAGCCCTGGATTATATTTATTCTGCTCATTGTTATGGGCATTCCGCCTTCCGTCAAGAAGTGAGATGAAAAGCCTCCGCCTCTAAAATACTCTCTTATTGCCGGGCACCATTTTGTGGCATTAAGACAGTCCTTAACTTCCTGTTGGGTAATTTCCCAGAACGGTTTAATTGCCGGTTTACCATTAAAACGTTGTTTTCCTGTACCGTCGAGTGCCGATGAACCCGAATTTATTAAATGAATGATGCCGCCCTCAGCTTTTCCTGTAAGTTTTTTACCCGTCACCCTTTTAACTGCTTCTGGACTCCAGTATGTACGTACGTCTGAGAAAATTTGAGCTGTATCTGTTAATAAATGTCCAAACAACATACTAATACCGTTAAGACTATCATTTTCGGTAGCTACCATGTATGGTTTACGAATACCATTCCAGTCGAAGGACGAGTTTAATATCGCTTCGAGAAAATCTCCGTTAGGCATAAAGTCAGTCCATTGCCTCTGTCCCTGAAATCCCGCGACAATAGCATTGTGTCCTAATGCTTCCTCTTCAAAGCCGAGTTCGGCAAGTTTGGGATTGCCAACCATAAGATCTCTAAATATCAGAGTCATTTTTACCACAGTTTCCCATTCACTTTTGCGTTGTTCTTTCGAAACTGGAGGATTATTAGGATCGTCACCTTCCCAGCAGTTATTTTCGACCCATTCAATAGCCTTTTGAAATTCATTATTATCAAATATATTCCCGTTAATCCTGCGAATTATTTCTGTCATATCGACAAATTCGGTTTTCATGCCGAGATAGTGATAAATAAAATGAGTATCGACAATCGAACCTGCAATTCCCATCGAAACCGCTCCGACAGAGAGATAAGATTTGCCCTGCATTTCCATAGCAGCCAGAGCTGCTTTTGTAAAAAGTAGTAATTTTTCTTTAACGTCATCCGGTATCGTCGAATCATCGCTTTCCTGAACATCTTTTCCGTAGATTCCGAAAACCGGAATACCCATTTGATTATAACCTGCAAGAGCAGCGGCAAGATAAACGGCACCGGGTCTTTCAGTTCCATTGAAGCCCCAAATTGCTTTGGGAATAATAGGTGTAATATCCATTACCTCAGTTCCATAGCACCAACATGGAGTAACTGTAATCGAAACACCTACGTTATTTGCCTTAAATTGTTCCATGCACGCAGCGGCTTCCGCAGCTCCACCGATGCATGTATCGGCAATAACACACTCGACCGGCATACCGTCGGAATAACGCAACGTACTCTGTATCAGTTCGGCAGTCCTCCTGGCCATCGACATTGTTTGGTTTTCTAATGATTCTCTTACCCCCTTTCGCCTGCCGTCTATTACAGGTCTAATTCCAACTTTGACATGTTTTTTATGCAATTTAAATACTGGATGATTATTGGAATTCATAAATACTCCGTTGTATTTAATTTAATCCTATTTCTTTCTATATGCCAAACAGGTACTCCTTATAATCAATCCTTCGATTATTGCTATGTATATTTTTTCAACTTCCCAGGTAGACTTGGAATATATTCAATTGTTTAAGCAAATTTTCAATTTTTAATTTTATTACAAGAATTTGTTAATAAATTTCATAAATATTTATAACGGAAGTTATCCAATGTATTTTTTTCAATTTATTTATTTTATGTATTCAATCGATTTTTTTAATTCCATTGAATACTGGTAGAACTCTTTCACGTTCATTTCTTTAAGGAAGAGCATGCCGTGAGCTGCACGTGCTCTTGGTATTGGATTGTTCAGAAAATATTTTTTTCCTAAGCAGTTCCTGATCTTCTGATATTGTTCGACATATATTTGTCTTGCCAGCTGAGAAAAAGATCCATCATATTCCCAGCTGGGAAAACTTGCATCTTTTTGAGAACCATAGCAATTCATAAAAACATTGTCGAGTATAGCCATTGAATTCAGACTAACGGGTACATAGATATTGGCTTCGGCTGGATGAAATCTGTACCATACATTTCTATACCCCCATATTTTGATTCTTGAAATATCTTCCTCTTTTTCGTAAAGTTTAAGAGCCTCACTTACAGCTTGCAATACTTTGTAATGAGTATCAGGTCCACTACCTTCCGGGTCAAAGGCTACTGTTATAATAGTTGGTTTTATTTGTCTTATTAAATTAAGTATCGGCATCACATCTCTCTGCAATTCGGGATTTTCTGTAAATATGTTTCCTTGATAAAAACCCAGTCGAAGGTGTGTTACATCTTTCGATTTGAAGCCGTAATAAGCCCATGTTAATTCTTCTTCCCATTCTCTTAACATTCCCTTTAATTTTTGGACATGAGGAATATCTTTTTTCCCGGGGTATTGGGTGCCAAAATAATTAATCAGTTCGTCCACTCTGTCGTTTATATATCTTAAACTTGTTTCTTCATAAATTTCTATTATATTTCTGAGCATCCTTCTTGAAGTAGCTTCTGTTCTTTTGGAAATATTGTTTTCAGCAATACCGTCAAGATAAAGACTTATATCGTTGTCTTTAGCTTCAATATTGTCCGGTTCAAAGTATCCGGTTTTATATCTTTCGTCGAACGAACCGTCGGTTAAAAATTCTTTCAGTTTATTCATCAGCTGGAGCATATAAGAATTAGTAACCGCAGTAAAACCGCTGGTAAATACAGCAAAATGGTGTTTATTCAAATGAGTTCTTACAAGATGATTAATAAAGGCAAGGTAGCCCAGCATTATATCGTCATGGTGTGGAGCAGTGTGTAAGATAGTTTGATTAAGCGGAGTATCCATTCCTTTACTAAAACGTTCGACAATATCATTATATATAAGCTCATTGATTTCTTTTACCAATTTCCCGGATTTTTTTAGTACTAGATTCGCTAGTTTATCTCTTGCATAGTCGTCTTTATTTAATGAAAGTAATTCTTTGCCGGTATTAATCGATAGATTAATCACAGCTTTTTCAAGAGATATTCTCGATAATTTCGATTCTTTTTCCACATCGTCATAAATTCTTTCAGATAATAGGGAAGCTGCTCCGTTAGTAAGATAAAAGCGCGAATCCCTGAGCTTTTGCAGTACTGTGGCTGGATATTTATTCGAAGCGTTATTTTCAATCGAATCTTTTACGATCTTCGCCTTTGCTTCTCCTGCAGCAATAATAATAGCCGTAGCATTTTTATTATATGTAATTGTATTAAGACCAATAGTAATCACAAGCCTGTTTGAAGCAACTTCGATTCCCCCCAGATCGGTAGAAGCAGCTGCTTGCGTTTGATAATTAGTGGCTGTCAATCTTGTAGTGGAGAAGTGATCGCTACCCTGAACGTTAAATCCGATATGCCCATCCGGACCTATACCGCCCAGGAAAAATCCAATTCCTCCCATTTCTCTTATTTTATTCTCGTATTGAGTGCAAAATTCGTCGACAATTTCAATCGTCTCTTTCTGTAATCTTTCAATACGACTACCGGGTAATTTTGTACGTAAGCTTAAATCTACTTTATTATCGGGAAAGATGACGGATAATGGCAGATTTTCTGCGGTACCAATTTTATTAACATTTATTAAAAGCGCATTAATGGGATCGATTCCAAATGTTTTTATATAAAATTTTTTTATGTAATAATAAAAACTATTCTGCTGTGTAGAATCAATAGGATAAAATTCGTCTATCTGGACGAACTTTATTTTTTTCATATCGGGTTTATTTTGAGGATCCAGTTCATACTTTTTCAACTTTTGTTTTATTTCTGATTTATCCCAATCCTTCATGATATGAGTAAACCAATAGATAAAATACTCTGGTGTTTTACCAGTAGGCAGTGAAACAACTCCTTCTGGATTTGCTTGCAGCCATTCTACAAAACGGAAGGCGGTTAATTCACCCAATTCAGGAATATTTCCAACCTGAATAACAGGAATTTTTTCAGTTGGCTTATATATAAATTTCTTACCAGATTTTTTCAAAAAAAAGCTTTCAACTTTAGAACTTGGTCCCATGATTCTCCTGCATTTATTTCACTGTTTATCGAGCATGTTTAATGCGAAGGCATAAGCGCCCAACGCAATCGCTTTACTTGTTCCTAATTGCGAAATACCGATTCCGATTTTTTTCGAAGAGTCATATTTAACTTTTTTGTTTGTTCCATAAACATTTATCTCTACGGTTTCATTGCTCAAAAATTCTTTTAATTCGTTATTATCTGTAAGATTATATATTTGAGCCATCAACCGTTTTACTTGAGCTCCGTCGGATGTCTTTTTATAATAACTCCTCATTTCGTCAAGCAAGAAAGGCATAAAAAGTGGCGATGCGCCTGCCAATCCTCCTCCTATTACTACAGGACAATCCATAATAGTAATCACATTTGCAATGGCATCACCCACTACCTGTGCCATTTTTTTATAAGCTTCGACTGCGGCACTTTTATTTCCCTCGAGCTTTCCGATGGCAATTTCATAAATTTCTTTTGGTGAAGGAGTTTCAGAAAATTCGATACCAGCAGCTTCGCCATAGAGCCTTTTTATTCCTCTTATACTCGCGTGTTCTTCGGCAAATTCATCCGGCGAGATACGATTGCGTATAAGCCATATTTCTCCTGCCATCGAATTATCTCCTCTGTAGAGTTCTCCGTTAATGAATAAGCCGCACCCCAGACCAGTTCCTAAAGTAATGCCGATCAGATTATTATATCGTTTGGGATTGCCCGAGTCGCTTAATAATTTATTTATATATGGAAGGAAACCGGCAAGACCTTCTCCATAAGCATAAAGGTCACCATCATTGTTAATATAGACAGGCAAACCGAACTTGATTTTTAGAAATGGTCCCAATGCCACTCCACCTCTATATGCAGTAAGGTTGCCAAGATCCCCGAGAATACCGTTTGGATAGTCTGCCGGTCCGGGAAATGCAATACTTATCGCCGAGGGAGCATTATCTAGACACTTTAAGACATAATTAAATCCTTCTACTATATTTTTCATCGATTTATCAAGATCGTCTCCGCATGCGTCGAGACGGTATTCGTCGACAATCTGTCTTCCGGACTTAAAAGCAGAGAATACGAAATTCGTACCTCCTCCGTCCAATGTCATTATAATTCTGTTATCTTTTTCAAAAGCCATGATTTTCTCTTTGTTTATTCTTAGTATTATTTGGCAGCAAATTTAATATTATCTGAGTATACGGATACAGCTCCGATATAGATAACGCACAACAATGGAATTATAAACCCGGTAAGTACATCGCTTAAATCGTTTACCGCTCCCATAATTAGCGGCACAATTCCACCACCGGAAATTGCCGTAACCATTAATCCAGACAATTCATTAGATCTTTCCGGTATCTTATCAATCGTTATCGAGAAAATCAGCGGGAAGATATTCGAGAAACCCAATCCAGTTAAAATAATCCCGGCAAATGTTATAAGAGTACTGTTTGTAAACATTAATGCTATTCCGAGAAAAGAAATTACAACAGTTAATTTAAGAAACTTTTGCGCCTCAATTTTCCTGAGCATTAGAGACCCCAAAAATCTTCCCGCCATAATAGGCAGAAAAAATAATGACCAGCTGACCCACAGACTAAATCCCACTATGCCGAAGTTTTCCTTTAATAAAATCGGCACACCCGAACTCATCGATACTTCAGCTCCAACGTAAAAGAAAATTGCAAGCACCATCATCAAGACATAGGGTTTTTTCAATAATTCAAGACAGGATTTAATAGAAGCCGATGCATCTTTTTGTTCTTTTTCGTGTATGTCGGTTTTTACTGTTAATAACATTGTAATCAAAATCAAGGAAGCGAAAAGAGGGAACAGAATTGTCCACTCTAATTTGAAAGCATAAGCTACAAAGGGTGGAACTAAAAATCCCATTGAAGAACCAACGGCTTTCAGTGATTGAGCCAGAGATAAATTTCTGGAATATGCCCCTTCTGGTGAAACATCCCTCATTATCGGATTCCCAACCACCTGTAGAATTGTCGCTCCAGCACATAATAATAATATGGAAGCCAACACAACTAAATAGTCAAATATTCCGACCAAAGATAAATCGAAAGGTAAGCCGTACATTCCGTTTAATATCGGGAGTAATAATCCTATTAAAGCTATCGTAAGACCAAGTAATAGCACGAACTTTCTCCCCTTTCGATCCTGGTATATTCCAATTGGTATAGATAAAATTCCAAACATAATAAAACCTGTAAACGGGATTAATTGAGCCATTGTGTAAGATAGGCTAAAACTGTCCTTAACCAATCCGACCAAAGGACCTACAACATCGCCAAATCCCATACACAAGAATGCCAAATAAACTGGTAGCGCTCTCATTTTCATTGCAATGTCCAAATTATTTATTTAATCGATTTGTAAATATAATAATCAGCCAGCCGTCAATTCTTTGCGGCTGGCTTATTTTTGCATCTGAAGGAGGCTACTTCATTAAAACAATTTTTCTGAATGCCTGGAACGACTCGGATTCCAACCCGATGAAATAAACTCCGCTCGCTACCTGTCTACCAAAATCGTCTCTTCCATTCCATGTTGTCGAATATGTTCCCGGTGACATTTTCTGGTCAATAAGGGTTCTGATTTTTTGACCGAGAATATTATATATATTTAACGTAACATTCGAAGATTTGGTTAGGCTGAAATTGATTTTAGTCGTCGGGTTAAACGGATTCGGATAAGCTTCCGAAAGTGTAAATTCATTTGGTATTTGGGGATTAACTTCTTCGACACCCGTCAACCACAGATTTTTCTGTTCAGGGAACCAATTCAAATCGCCTACTGCAAAGCCGTCGGTCCCTGCATTTTGCAGCATTGTATTCGAATAAGCTAAATTTTCGGGCAGGGGCCATTTCGGCGGGAAATTCAATTCATAATGCCACGGATTATCAAGTTTCCTCGAAGCTATTCTGCGTACATAAGCAACTAAACTGTCAATATGATTTACAACTCCCTGATCTGTAAGGCCGGGGTCGGCTTCCAAATTGTTGTTTACATCGATATATGGCGAATAATCCCATGAAGCTGGATTAGTAAGAGAATCGAGACACCAGAGGCTCAAGTCGTTTATCCATCTTGCCATTGATAGTTTTCTTACCAAATATTGCTTTGAATCGTCTAACATAACAACACTGTCGGCTACAGTAACCGTATCATTCCAGTCGTTATAGAATTTAACCAATTTATTTGGATTGAAGTAAGCATTGTTTTGTGCTACATGAACACGTTTACTGGGATCGAACAAGTCAATGTAAATACCTCTCGCTGAATCGACATATGCTTCCGGTCCTGTAATTTCGTGACCGTTATAAACGCCTTTTTTTCTTATTCTATAAATACTCGAAGATATAGTATCCGGATAATTAAAGAACCAACCCTGAATTACTTGTTCCGGGTCGCCACCCCAAGCATGCGCTGCATAGAAAAGATTGTTCTTCATATACAAATTCGAAGCCTGTCTGATCAAGAACGGATTAACAACAGTATAGACCACTCTATTGTGTTCAAATACAGAATATGGGTCGTAACCGCGAATAGAAAACAGGTATGAGTTGCAAGCAAAAAAAGTATTATTAACAAAGATTGTGCTGTCAGGATGATCGAGCCCGCCCGATAGGAAAGGTTGTCCACCGAAATAGGAAGTGGAATGGATAAAGTTTCTAAAATGACAATCCTGTACATCTAGTTTAACGAATTTAGCACCGTCAACGCGTATACCTGCTTCTGTAAAGGCGTCGAATACAACGCGACGAAGCCTAAACCATATGCTATCAGCGCCTACATGAATGGCACGGCTCCAGCCTAAAGTTTTGCCATCCGACCTCATCGAAAGAAGATATAAGTCGTTTAATTCTACTTTTATCCCCTTCTTAATGAATTTGAAAAACCACTCCTCAGAAGTTCCGTCGGCACGGATCGCAGGAGCGAGCACTGGCGGTCTTTTTGTTACATCCCCCTTAGCAATAAACTTACAGGAACGGTTAATTTCGAAAGCTTTTTCGATGTAATAGATTGCGCCTCTATCGAGAACGTATACCCGATAGTCTGATACAGCGGTATCCGCATTAATTATGTTGCTGATCTCCAAAGACTGGGAACCCGGAATATAAACAGTATCGGTAGTGGATTGCGCCACAGTTTCAGCAGGGAAAGCCAATAGAGACATTATCCCGATGGCAATCAGGAAAGCGTACAGCTTTTTCATATCATACCTCCTATTATTGTGATATAGTTTAAGCCGCTTAATGGGCAAAAATTTTCTATAGTCTTACACGCATTCCAAAATCAGCAGTCATACCGTATCTTTGTTGATTTGTTACATATTTGGTTTTTTGATTGATATCGACGTCGTCTTCGCCCGTCAGGTTGTTTATGTTCAGGTATAATTGAATACCGTACCACGGCAACTCTTGTTTTAACGACAGATCGAATCTCACATATTTATCAGAATGAACGCGGTTTTGATACCAGAAATCAGGACGCTTGAAAATATTGTCCTGATATAGCATAGAGACTCTGAAAGAAAATCCTTTGTAGTCGTAGCCAAGCGCAACGTTAATAATATCATTCGGTTGATAGAGAAGACGGTCTGTATAAAATGTATCAACTCCTACTGTGTGTTGGATATAATTCTCGTCAATAATCGTTACCAGATAAGTCTTCGGGTAATCGGCTTCAGAAAAGATATGCGTGTAATTAATATTGAATACTAATCCGGTTAAAGGTCCAGGCAAGTACCAGAAGTGTGCCTGCCATTCTCCTTCAATCCCCACAACATTAATCGGTATCGGATTGTTTATATATGTGTAAAGCGCAAAACTTTCGGTTCTGTTCTTCAGTTTTTCTTGCAACTCAGGGTAAGCGCTGAAATCTTGCGGATAGGTTTTTGTCGGGAAGACTAGGTCTTCAATTCGTTTCTTAAATCCACCTACTGAAAAGAGTCCTATTTCGTTAGTATAAATCGACATGATAGCATCGAAGTTTTCGGAGCGCGCTGGTTTTAATCTGTAATTGTTATAAAGGATGTAATTAGTTCCGATATAGTATCTCGGTATTATCGAATTATAATCTGGATAATTCAAAGTATTTGTGTAAGCAAAATGGAATTGAAGCCAGTCTGTCGGTTTGTATCTCAAATGAACCATTGGCAACCAATAACCATGAGATTGAGTTTCTTCAGCTATTGTATATTGGATATCCCCGGGTATTTGTTCGCCACGAGTGCCGCTATATGTAGTGGTTAAGTTCTGATAACGCACGCCGGGTATAAACGTAATTTCTTGTCCGAGATTAATCGATATCAAGAAATAGGCTGCGCTTTTAACTTCATGTCCGGAATAGTCATAGAGTATCGAAGATAATTTATGAGGTTTGTATCCCCCTCCGTTTCCAGCACCAGGATTATTCTTTGCAACTTCGATTACCTGCATCATCAGGTCAACATTCAAGGGTGGACACAATTGGTAATCTCCGTTTAGGAATTCTCCGTAACTGTAAGACGAGTCAATAAAATCGGCGAAAGTAATACTTGTACCGAATTGAGGAAAGGCCTTCATTACTGCAGAGGCAACCTGTCCTCCATCATCATAAAATACAGAGCCACTGCTCTGATTATAGTCATACGACCTTTTGCGATACTGGTACGCACCACCGAATTTAACCTTTGCATTGAGTAATTTACTAATCGTAATATCTCTAATAATATCGAGCGTTCCATTGTATGTTCTGTCCTTAGAAATATTATCAATATTATAGATATCAAAGAAAACAGCATCTTCAGGGTCATAAATCACATTAGAAGCGATAACTTCAGGGCGTTGATATCTTAGAAGAGTAAATTTATTTTCGAACCCAGCTCCATTTTGCCAGAAATTAAATCTTACATCTTTAGGATAAGTAGTTTTGGAATACGAATGAGAAAGTCGCAGTTCAATTCCAAATCCAGCCAGTGAGTGGGATATGCTTAACAGATTGCTCAAAATATCGAGAGTATTTTCGGAACTCGTTGCAGAATTAAAAAGATCGTCGTCCAATAAATAATACGACTCCTCTCTTGAAATAGTACTCGTATTGCTTCTGCTAAAGAAATTCATAAAACCGATGCTGCCGTTGCTATACTTGTAATCGAGAACGATAGTAGCACCATAACGCTTACGATCTCTGAGTACATCTTTCAAAGTCATCGACCGGAATTCAGGATCTCCTTCGTCGGTAACATTCAGTTTACCGGCAAAATTATAATCGGTAGTAAGTTCATTAGAGCTGAGATTTCTGTCTTCTACGGAACCCTGTGCGAAAACTCCGACGCTATTATCCCAGAATCTTTGTTCGTAGGAGGCGACGAACTTATAGTCGTCATTGGTGTTTTTCAGATTGTTGTGCGATCCTTGAGAAAAAAACTCAAATGTGGGTTTGCCTGTTGTAGTTTTCAGAGCTTTTCTCATAGAGAAATTGATAACGCCTCCAAGCAGCGTTGCATCCATATCGGGAGTAATGGCTTTAATTACTTCAATTCCTCCTAGCATATTCGACGAAATCATACTTAAGTCAGTTGCTCTGTCACCGCTGAGGGAAAGTTCGTCGCCGGCTTTGAATTCAGACCGATGTTCATTCGGGTCATTTGAAGCAACATTTGCAGGTAATTCGACTCCGTCTATAGTTACTCTGTTATATTGAGGAGAAAGGCCTCTTACGACGACTCGTGAGCCTTCGCCTCCAGTTCTAATCAAGGACACACCGGGTAAGCGTGCTACCGACTCGGCTGCGTTTGCGTCCGGAAGCTCACGTATTTTTGCAAAAGAAACTACATTTTTAATAGTAGTTGAGGTGAGCTGTTCATTAATTGCTTTTGCCTGTCCTTCCGCCTGAGCTGTAATTACTATAGTATCGCCGTAGACAGACTCGGGCAACAGATTAAAATTATACTCGGTAGTCTTTCCTTCTCTAACTTCAATGGATACTTCCTCCTGCTTATATCCAATGAATGATGCTCTTAGAATGTATTTACCAGGCGGCACAGCATTTATCAGGTACAGCCCATCAAAATCGGTAGCACTTCCAAAACTTGTACCTACCAGAATCACATTACAGAAGGGAAGCGGTTCTTTAGTTTGCGCATCCTGTACTTTGCCTTTTACCCGTCCTGCCGCAAAAGAGAGTTCTGAAAAGGCAAGTATTATTAAGATTAGCAGTCCCCCACTTAGATGTGTTTTAATCTTCATTTTTACCTCTCACTTATTAAGAACGCAGCCTGTTAATATCTCTTTGTTTTTTCGTGATAAAAATAAACTTAATAAAAATAACTTGCAATAAAAATAATAATGTGCATATTTTTTTGTTTATACGATTCTAATCGAATCAATTAATTTTACTTATGAATAAACTTAAGCATTTTTATTATTTCAAACTTACTTTTACCTCTTTGCTAAATTCATTTTCATTGGAAGACAAACCGACAATAATTTCATAAATTCCCGGTATTGTTTCATTACCCAGACCTTCTATCCAACGGGACAGATCATCTTTACACAAATTAAATTCCACTTTTCCCTCACTCTCGGGCCTCAACATAATTTTTTCAAATCCCTTTAGAGTTTTTATCGAACGACTGTCATTTTTTGCTTTTGTGTAGAGCTGAATGGTTTCTTCGCCTGCAAGCTTGCTTTTATTATGAAGCCACACAACTACTTTGATGGAGTCTTTGTCGTTATTAATTTCATTTGCAGATAATTTTACTTCTGAAATCATGATTTCGGAATAATTCAGTCCCCAACCGAATGGAAAGAGAACTTCCCCTTTGAAATAACGGTAAGTCCTGCCTTGCATATTGTAGTTTTCAAAAGGAGGCAGATCATTTTCTGATTTATAAATAGTAACAGGTAACTTACCCGAAGGATTATACTTTCCCCAAATTACGTCCGCAATTGCCATTCCTCCAGCTTGTCCGGGATACCAAGCCTCCAATATCGCAGGAATATTCTCGCTCTCCCATACAGTAGATATTGGACCTCCATTAAGTAAAACCAATATTACAGGTTTTCCTGTTGAATGAATTCTTTTTATTAAATTCAGCTGGTTATCGGGCAAGGATAATTTTAGTCTGTCTCCTCCTTTGAAACCGTCGACTTCGATTTTTAATGCTTCTCCCTCCATTCTTGGAGACAACCCCATAAACATTATAACCACATCAGATTTCATAGCAGCATTCAGCGCTTTATCTTCAAGACCATTAGAAGGTACCGCCCAGAGTAATTGCATATAACCGTATCTTTCTCTCCTGACAAACTCTATCCTTATTTTATAAACTTTTTTCTTTTTAAAAAAATAATTTCCATATGTAATTTCGGGGTCAAATTCTCCTTTGAAACTCGCAATCAAAGAATCTTCAATGAAAATTTTAAAATCATTGTAACCATATCCTCCTATTTTATATTCCCCTGTTATCTGAGGCGCAATATATCCTGTCCACCTGACGCTGAAGCTGTCCGGATTTATACCTGTGCAGGGCGATTCATCCAGCCAACGGAAATCAATACTTTTATCTGTTCTTATTAATACTGGTGTCCCATTCAGTTCGGAATTATCAAAATACTCTGCTTTAAGACCATCGGCAGTTTTATTACTATCCGTAAAAAGATAAGCTACATCGATCAACTCAAACGCTGGTACTCCAGGTGCAAAGTCGCATCCTTTTTCATATAATACTTGACCATTTTTTAACACTCTCTTTATAGCTTGAAGAGGAGTAATATATTCCGAGGGGAACCCGTGATAATTGCCCAGCAATGATTCCAGATTATCTGCATTCGGACCAATCACAGCAATACTATTTATACTCGAATCCAGAGGCAACAGCTTATTCTCGTTCTTAAGCAACACGATCGACTTTCGAGCGGCTTCCAGTGCAACTTCTTTATTGTAACTGTTATCGAGATAGGACTCGTCAATCCTGGAATAGGGGACTATTTCTGGAGGGTCGAACATCCCCAATTTGAAACGAGCGAGGAGTACTCTTCGTACAGCTGTGTCTATTTGGTTCTCTGATATCCCTCCCTTCTTGTATGCATTTTTTAACGATAAGAAAGTGTTTCCACATTCGAGGTCTGTACCGGACGAAACCGACAGAGCTGCAGCTTTCTCGGGTGAATTAACAATTTTATGCGAATTAAAAATATCGTAGACAGCCCAACAGTCCGAAACAACGATTCCTTCAAAGCCCCACTTTTTCCTCAAGATATCCGTTAAAAGAGTATCGTGCCCGCAACAGGCTTTTCCTCTGAGACGATTGTACGCGCACATAACGGAATAAGCACCACCTACCACAATTGCTTTTTTAAAATGCGGAAGGTAAGTCTCGTAAAGGTCGAAGTCATTTACCAACGCATTAAAATGATGTCTCTCGGGTTCAGGTCCGCTATGAACTGCAAGATGTTTGGGTGTGGCAATTGTTTTCAAATATTTTTTGTCCTGTCCCTGAAGTCCCTTGATAAAACTTACAGCAAGTTCTCCTGTAAGGTAAGGGTCTTCACCGTAGGTCTCCATTCCTCTTCCCCAGCGCGGATCTCTAAAAATATTAATATTGGGCGCCCACAAAGTAATCCCCTGATAAATCCCTCTTTGATTTTTTTTTATTGCAGAGTTATACTTTGCGCGTGCTTCATTTGAGATTACATCTGCAATTCGATAAATCAAATCCCTGTCCCATGTTGCGGCAAGTCCGATCGGCATCGGGAAAACGGTAGCTCTTCCGTTTCTTGCAACTCCGTGCAGCGCTTCGTTCCACCAGTTATATTCAGGAATCCCAAGCCTTTCTATTGCGGGGGACTGATGTACCATCAATGAAATTTTCTCGTCCAGAGTCAACCGTTTCAAAAGGTCATTCACCCTCTCTTCAAAAGGAAGACTTACGTTTAAATAACCCTCAACATTCTGAGCAAATATAATTACTGAAATAAAAACGAGTATGAATAAATATTTTGTCATGTATCAATATATCTTTTTTAACAATTCAGGATATTCGTTATTAATCTTTACTATTAATTCTCCGAAGAGCGAATTAGCCCAGGCAAACCAGGACCTGGTATAGTTATAAGGATTATTCTTGTCAAAAGATTCATGCATAAACCATGTTTTTGCATGCGTGTTTTTTAGGAGTTTAAGGCAATGAACTATTTCGTCTTCGTTATTGCTCGTCAACGCCCTCATAATAATCGAAAGGTGCCATATTCTGTCAATTAAAGTGTGAGGACTGCCCACTCCGTTTCCCGCTTTCCCTTTAAAATAGTATGGATTATTTTCGCTCAGAACAAATTTCCGTGTGTTCAAGTAAAGTTCGTCTTGATTATCGATAATTCCTAAATAAGGTAAAGAAAGAAGGCTCGGAATATTGGCGTCGTCCATAAATAAACGATTGCCGAATCCGTCTATTTCGTAAGAGAAAATTTTCCCATTGCCAAGGTGTTCTGTAATGGCATATTTATAAACAGCTCTTTCAATTTCATCTGCCAAATTCGTAGCCTCAACTGCCGCAGCTTTGTCTCCATAAATTTCTTCATAGATTTCGGATAACTGCCGTAACGATTTTACAGCAAATAAATTGGACGGGACAAGAAACGTGAATATCGTTGCATCGTCCGACGGTCTGAATATGGAAACAATCATCCCATTAGGTTTAACAGGGTTTCCGTACCCGTCACCCGGAACAGTATCCGTACTCCAGGAAGTGATCCTCCCGAATTTATATGAACCTCTTCCATCTTTACGTTGTTGCTCCTTGAAGGTTCTAACAATTAAATCGAACGATTTTTTCCAATCATTCGAAAAATAATGTTTGTTATTTGTTGTTTTATAAAATCTGTATGCAAGTCGAATAACATAACAAAGAGAATCAACTTCCCATTTACGCTCATAAACTTCGGGTTTCATATCTGTTAGGTCACCGCTCCAAATACTTTCTTTAGCGGTATCATTAAAAGCATTAGCATAAGGGTCTATTTGAATAGATTTTAACTGCCTGTTTAAGAGTCCTAGAATTAATTGTTCCAACTTCGAATCTTGACTAACGAGAGCTAAATAATGCCATACCTGCGAAGTAGAATCTCTCAGCCACATTGCATCTATGTCGCCGGTAATAATAAAAGTATCGGGTATACCATCTTTATCATTGAACTTGACGGTAGTATCCAAAGTATTCGGAAAACAATTGACAAACAAATCAGATATTTCCTTATCGGCTATTCTGCTGCTAAGATCCTTTATAAATTCATCCACGGCCGAACTGTGAAAACATCTGTTATTATAGGTCGGACGACGAATCATAATTTTATCTACTAATAATTTTTATTAGTCCATCCTGAGCAATTCGCACAAAAGAATTTTCGTTAAGTTTAACAGAGACTTCATAAAAATTGGCAGTAGCCTCGAGATTCACTTCATACTGATTTATATCAGATATTTGGAGAAGCGAGAAATCGTCACAATACTTTTTGTTTTTTTCATAATATTCCCTCTGTGCATAATAGACTCGTCTTAGGAACCATTTAATTTTTTCGATTTCGTCAAATACGAAGTCGATATTTCTGGTATTTGAGGTGTTGACCGAGAATTGAACAAAACCCCACATTTCCGGATAGTGCATGTTGACGACGCCCTGTGGACTCCAGACCCAATTGTCTTCTGGATACGGTTTGCTGGTTTCAGGATCAATTATCTTAACATATGTGTTGTCTTTTATTTTTGTTTTCCATTCTACGCGCGAAAAATTAACTCTCCACTTATCACCGTCATGGGGTGGTAAATTCATATCCGTAATTTCTTCAAAAGCGCTCCACGGGAAAGCAACTTCTACAGTCCAACCTGTGTCAATATCAGCCGGTACATTAATCGTGCCGTAAATTCTTACTCCCGATTTGAGCCCTCTAATATCATATGCGTGCAATGCTGCATTTTCGGTATCCCTGTAAGGTTTAATAAGTAGCAGGTCCCAAACCGTATTGAACGCATTCATTTCGAATTCCAAATAACGGTGAGTATCGCCATCCGGGTCTATAAAAATTTCAAAATCATTGTCATAAAAAATTATATCGTCGCGATTTTTTAATGTCGCCCAGATATCGGGTTCTTGGAGTTCTGCCGCTATATAAAAATATTCGTCATCCCACAACATTTTTGCGCGTGTTCTGGACCTCGGTACAGGACGAATATCTCCTTCAATATCAACAAAATCTTCAGTCCAATTTACCGTTTCCCACGATTTTTCGTTTAATTCACCGTCGATATTGATCTTTTCTTCGGTACGATAGACAATATAATTGCGGGGATTAAATTCCAACTGCGGACGAGGTATAGATTGATTGAAAACCAGCGTATTAAAAACCAAAAGAGAAAAAAGAGAAGCACATTGTTTAAATCTTCGCAGCATCAATAAGCTCCTTTATTGTCGTAAAGGCAAGCGCCACGACTGTATCGGCAGCGCCATAATAGACAAACACTTTGCTGTCGAGCGCGGCAAATCCGTTCTCATATTTTTCGACAATCATACCCGAAGGGAAACAAACATTCTGAACCTGTCCGACCGTTTCGTATATTTCTCGAGGCTCCAGAATATTTAAACTGCTGCGTGCAATTACCTTTGCAGGATTGTTGAGCTCGTGCAACGAAACTCCGGCTTGATATATATTCGAGCTGGAAAAATGAGTTGCCACGCCATGATAAATATGGATCCAGCCTTCTTTTGTTTTAATAGGCGGGGGACCTGAACCGATATTTTCGTCCCAATAATGAAATCTTCCCGACATAACTGGTTCTACATATTTCCAATTAATGAGGTCGTCGGATTCAGATAAATAAATTGTATTTCCTGTTGATGGCCCTCCTTTAAGTTTTACACTGTTAGGTCGTTCAAAACGTAAAAACTTGCCGTTAATTTTTTCAGGGAAAAGAACTCCATTCCTGGAATCGTCTTGTGAAACGATGCCCAGAAATTCATACTTATCAAAGTCTTCTGTTCTTGCCAGTCCGAGTCGGCAACCACTATCCATATCCATTGCAAACATTAGATAATAATAGGTCTCTATTTTAGTAATTCTGGCATCATAGGTATGATATATCTTATCTTTAATTTTCTCTATTCCATCAAATTTAATGACAGAATTATCAACTTCAAAATTAGCTCCATTATCGCTTACAGCTTTCATAAGAAAAGTTTCCCTGCCCCTGGATTGGACTCTGAGGATAAGCAGATATTTATCATTAAATTTAATTGCGCCTGGATTAAAAACCGAAGAGACATCCCTCAAATGTGGATTGACAACGGGGATGTTTTTCCTCGTTATAATAGGATTCTGTTCATATTTGACTAGCATATATAGCTCTATTTATTGGTAGCTTCTATAGTTTTGCTCATTAATACTTTTACATGGCAGATTTTTTTATCTGTCAAAGGCAATTTATTTCCTTCAATTTCTTTACCGTCAATCATAATGCAAGAGATACCCGATTGAACACAATCAGGATTTTCCACTTCGATAATATATTTAGTTCCTCTGAATACTCGTTCAACGCGGATGAAATCCCACCAGCTAGGTATTACGGGATCGATAATTAAGCCGTCGTAATCAGGTCTTATCCCGGTAATATAATCATAAAAGATTCTGTACATCCAGGCAGCCGTACCGGTTTGCCAGGAATGGCTTGCTTTCCCGGGAGAAGAATGTTCATTGCTGGTTATATATTGAGAATAGACATACGGTTCTGCTTGATAAATATCCGAGTCAATGCGGTTCGGTAGTAGTTTACTGAAATAATCATAGGCTCTATTCCCATTTCTCATAATACATTCTGCTTGTATTAACCAAGTTACAGGATGACAAAAAACGGCTCCGTTTTCTTTTTTGCCAGGTACACATCTGGTAACTAAACCGATATTTGGATTGATTTCTTTAAAAGCAGGGGCACAAATTTTCGGTCCATACTCGCTATCGAGATGTTTCTTAACGCTGTCAAGCGATTTTTTCACTTTTTCTTTATCAGGTAGATTGGAGATTGCTGCCCAGCTTTGAGTATTTATAAATATTTTTCCTTCATCTGACCTACTGGAGCCGATGACCATTCCGCCGTTTCCAAAAGCTCTAATAAACCATTCACCGTCCCAGCAATATTGGTCAATATTTTTCCTTATCACATCACGTAATTTAACAATTTCTGTTATGTTATTAATTTTAAGAAATTGAAAAAGTTCAATTAATTGATTGAGCATTGCGACATAGAACATAGCACCCCATACACTTTCTCCTCCGTCTTCGCCACCAATATAATCCAGTGTATCGTTCCAGTCACCACGTCCGAAAACAGGTAAACTGTGACGTCCCAGATTATTTTTCATAAAATTAACCACCGAGAGTAAATGCTCCAGAACTGTACCGTCTTTTTTATCTACGAAAGGAACTTTTTCCTGCAAAATTGAATTGTCGCCTGTTTCTTTAATATATTCGGTTACAACGAGAATGTACCAACCGGGGTCATCGCAATGACGGGTCAATTCTCCTTTCCCGTCGTCATAAAAATGATGATATACCCGACCATCAGAAAACATTTGTCGTGACAAGAGAAAAATACGCTCCTTTGCTTTTTCTGGATGCGCAATTGTAACTGCTATTATATCCTGGGAAGTATCCCGAAAACCGTATCCTCTGCTAATTCCCCAATAATAATAGCTAGCTACTCTACCCACATCAAAAGCTACTTTAGCCTGGTACGGCACCCAATTATTCATAAATATATTTACATTATGATCCGGGGTTTCGACATGAGTGTGCTCGAGGAATTTTGACCAATAATTTTGAATTTCGTGGAAAGCATTTTCGATATAATCTTTTTGTATAATTTTGGGGATATCTTTTTTCCGTTCATTAAATATTTCTTTAGGAATAACACCTAATGAAAAAATTACGTCCTGCTGAGTTTCCGCTCCCATAACTACTTTTACATTAATGGCACCCACAACATTCCCAAAATCTGTATTCGAGTTAGAAAATTTGTCATCAGTAATAGCTATTGGATTCGATTCATTATTATAGAAGCCAAGGAATCTTTCACGCAAGGTTTCATAATTTTCAATCGGCAGATTAGATGTAAAGAAAGCCCATTGATTCCACTCTTTATTTTCCTGTTGCTGAGTACCGTTAGTCTCTGTAACCCAGTAGGTCTTGGTGGCAAAAATGGAATTTAAATTATTATCAAAATATGCCCTATTAAAATGCTGGTCGTCACACTGATTGATAAGGTCAATAAGTCCATGCCCCAGGGCAAACTCAACATAGCCCGTTAAGGATAAACGACGTTTTTTCCCGGATTTATTAGTAAGAACAATATTCCAGATTTCATGATTATTATTCAAAGGCACAAAATAAGTAACTCTTGCATGAATACCTTCCACAAACGATTCGATTATAGTGTACCCTAAACCATGGATAACCTTATAAGCTTCGGGATCAGCGCCAGCAGGTTGCCAGCTCAAGGTCCAAAATTTTCCGGTTTCTTCGTCTTTTACATATATATATTTCCCAGGTCTGTCGGGAGGCACGTCATTAATTCTGTATCTCGTAATTCTACCGTGCAACGGGCTCTTAATATAACTGATCCCTCCTGCATTGTTTGACACAGTAGAAAAATATTCGCCGTTATAAATATAATTTAACCATGGAGTAGGGGTTTTAACATTGGTGATAATATACTCTTTACCGTCCTCGGAAAAACTACCATAATTCATTTCGAAACTCCCAAAAAGAAAGTAACATAATTAGTATTTTTTTTATTAAAAAAAACCAATTGTAAAATTAGGCTTTAATTCCTTAAATAGCAAATAAAATTTACTTATTGGTCATTTGTGTTTTCAGATTAGTATCAAACAAATGATGGGTTATTTTTATAATAAAAAATATTAGCTTACATAGAGTGTCATTTCAAAAGAATCATTTTCCTAACAATGCCGTTTGATAATTGAGAAGTGATGACTGTAAAATTAAACACCATTTCCTAATCTAATTTTCACGTCACGAATATCGAAATGATATCTATGCCAACCTTCAGATTTGTATTCGTCAACAAGATAAGAGACCTCTTTCCCGAATATTTTAAGGAAACATAACTTCCTCTATCCAAATAATAATCAATAATTGAACTGCCGCTTATTCTATTAAGTTAACAATGATAGAGCTGAATTTCAGAAAGCATTTTATCTTTTGCCCACCGAAGCAGGCATACCTTCGAATTTATAAATTATACCATTTGAATAATTGGCAAAATAAAGTTCATTTTTCTCATCTATTCCAAAAGTAGAAACGGTATAGTCGGTATTGAACAATAAATTATTAATTGCAGAACCATCATTTAATTCAAGCGACCAGATATTTCCCGACACAAAATCGGCATAGATATATTTTCCTACCAATTCAGCAGCGTCACCTCCACGATAAACAAACCCTCCAGTTATTGACCATCCACCTTTTTCATTGTGACCATACTCCCATATTGGCATTGTCAAGCCGGAGGTGTCGCAATTGCTCGAAGGATTATAACAATGAAAACCTTCCATAATACGCCAGCCATAATTTTTTCCTTTTTCTATCAAATCAATCTCTTCCCATTGGTTTTGTCCTACATCCGCAGCCCAGAGCAAACCGGTCAGAGAATCGTAACTGAATCTCCAAACGTTGCGTAAACCGTATGCATAAATTTCCCCGCAAGCATCAGGATTATTCACAAAAGGATTGTTTTCAGGTATCGAATAATTTTTCCCATAGTCTTTCCTGTCGATGTCAATACGGAGTATTTTTCCGAGAAGCGAATTTAAATTCTGGGCATTATTTTGAGGATCGCCAGCCGAACCTCCGTCGCCCGTCGAGATATAAAGATAACCATCCAGGCAAAATAAAATTTGCCCGCCATTATGATTTGAATACGGCTGCTGAATTTCTAAAAGAATTTCTTCGCTTGAAATTATTGCTTCCGTATGCGTGTCGTTCGTTTTAAATCTCGACACAACGGTTCTTCTCGGCTTATCCGTAGTATAATTCACAAAAAATTCTCCGTTGTTCTTAAAATCGGGATGAAATGCAAGTCCCAATAATCCCTGCTCGCCTCCAAATAAAACTTTATCGCTTATATCGAGAAAAATTTTTTTTGAATTTACATTTCTTTTATTTTCAAATACATAGATGATGCCAGGCTGAGATACAACAAATATCCTGTTGCTTCCATCGTCTGAATTTTGAATGTCTACAGGATAATCCACTTCGATATACGGAAACGCAAGTTCAATTTTAAGCTGTGCTTTATTCTGTTCGCATCCGAAAAGAAACAGCACGATGGTAAATATATAAATCCAATTTTTCATATCAGTTCCTTTCTTATTAATTTACAATAAGATTTTTAGTCGGCGATGGTATCGATTAAGTAATACACAGGAAGACAGAATGAAAATAATTAAACTTTACTTAATATGCATCATTCTAAGTACAACAACAATTTATGCTCAAATTACGAAAATAGGCGTCGGTGCTGGAGGTGGCACAATCAAAGGGAATTCGGCCTCGGTCGGTTCTTTTAGCGGAGTATTATTTGTCGATACCGATATTTTATTTCCCGATTACATAAACATACGTGGTGGGATATTATTTTCAAAAAAAGTCGAATTCTTTCTGCCCGAAAATCGTAAAGGTCGGTATTATCCATTTATTAAATCTTTTTACTTGAAGGCAATAATGGAACAGAGTCTTTATGAACTAACATATATTGAAGAAGGAATTGGGTTAGCAGCAATTAACGACCACACTTTTTCGGATGTCAATTTCTGGGAACCCGGAATTACATTTAGTATAAGCGCTGGAGTTAAAGCAACAACTCGTTCACGTTTATCTGTCGGTATTGATTATGGATTGGGACTAACCCGCACAAATGCAGTCTATATTTCTTTACTGCTTTTATATATTTATCAATTCTGAATCAAAGTTTATAAAGCTCTTTCATAAGCAATTCGAACTGTTCGAAATAGAGCGCCTGATCGGGGTCGCTCAAAGCATTCGGCGGATCCGGATGAAATTCGACCATAATGCCGTGCGCTCCCACAACTTTGGCAGCTTTGGCTAAAGGGATGACTTTATTTCTTTCACCTATTGCATGCGACGGATCGACTATAACAGGTAAATGCGTCAATTCCTTCAAAACTGGAATAGCACTTAAATCAAGAGTATTGCGGGTAGCGGTTTCAAAAGTTCTTATACCGCGTTCGCATAAAATTACCTGTCTGTTTCCCTGCGAAAGAATATATTCTGCCGCATTGAGCCATTCGTCGATTGAAGCGCTCAATCCCCTTTTGAGCATAATCGGTTTATGAGTTTTGCCCACTTCTTTTAGCAGGGCAAAGTTCTGCATATTCCTGGCGCCAATTTGAAGTATATCAGAACGTTTAGCAACTTCTTCTACCTGTTCGGTGTCCATTACTTCCGTAATAATCGGAAGTCCATAATATTTACCCGCTTCTTCAAGAAGTTTCAGTCCTTCGTATCCGAGCCCCTGAAAACTGTAGGGTGAAGTACGAGGTTTGAAACATCCACCGCGTAAAATATTGCCCCCGTATTCTTTTACTTCGAGTGCACATTTCATTATCATCTCTTCGCCCTCGACCGAGCAGGGACCGGCAATCACAACAAAATTATCACCACCGATTACAACATCTTTTACTTTTATAATAGTATCTTCATTTTTGTATTCACGGCTTGCAAAGCGATAACTTCTAGAAGATTTTTTTATAACCGGAGCACTCTTTTTTTCAGATGGAGTGACACCAGTCTCCTTTATTTCATCTTTGTCAACAAAGGCAAAATTAAGTTGTGTTTTTTGTAGCTCCTGGGAAGGATAAGTGCCCAATATTTTCATAAACCGTGTGTATTGCCCCAATCCGTCAAGTACTTTCTGAACGGTTTCATTAGCCGTATTTCCTTCGAAATCGAGATAGAACATTTCTTCCCACGGGTTACCAATAATGGGACGGGACTCGAGTTTTGTCAAATTGATATTATATTTTCTAAATACGTTCAGAGCGTCGACGAGCGAACCGGGAGAATGCGACGTAGCCATCACAATTGAAGTTTTGCACGGTATTCTTTCGTCAACCATAAGAGGTTTTCGAGAAGCGACCAAAAATCTTGTATAATTCCCGGGTTGATTGGCAATATCTTTTCTCAAGATTTTCAGCTTGAAATATCGGGCAGCTTCTTCGCTTGCGATGGCAGCGTGATATATATTTCCTTCTTCTTTAATTTTTTGTACCGACATTGCTGTATCGTCAAAATATTCCAGAGCAGCATTAGGAATTTGTTCGAGGAATTTGCTGCATTGCGTTACAGCCTGATAATGTGCATAAACTTTTTTTATTTTCTGTAGCGGAACGTCTTCCAGTACAACGAAACAATGCTTGACCTGAAATTTTTCTTCACCAACTATCGAAAGTGTTGTGTGGAGCAGAAGGTCGTAGACTTCGTTAATACCGCCAGATGTTGTGTTCTCAATCGGAAGCACGGCAAAATCGGCTTCCCCTTTTTCTGCTGCTTCAATTACTTCGTCGAACCTGCGTTTAAACAAAAAGTTAAGTTTATATCCACTGCCTGCGAAATATTTATGGGTTGCTAAATAGCTGTATGAACCTTCGATTCCTTGAATTGAAATTGTTATCTGTTTCTTTTTGCCCTCTTCTTTATTTAGGAGTTTTTGGATATAAGATTGCTGCAGCCGTACAGAATCTTCTATTATTTCGTAATAAACTTTTGTCACGTAATTAGCGTCGAGCCCGGCTTTTTTACCCAGCTTGACGAGTCTTTTTAAAAGTTCTTCCTCTCTCTTTTGGTCCCTGATTGGTGCTTTGTTATTTTCTTTGGCAAGAATTACATCCTTACTCAGCTGCCTCCTTTCAGCAAGCAAAGTAATAATATTTTCGTCAATCTTGTTGATTTTCTCTCTGATTTCATTAAGATCATATTTTATTTTTGCAGGCATTTCTTTGACCGGTAAATTATTGAATGCGAATCTAAAAAAAATTCAGGGCTAAAAAAAGATATTTTAACAGAATTGTTCAAAAAACAAGTTATTTTCCAGTTAATCAAAGAGAATAAAGATACAATAATATCCTTAATATTATTTTTTTATTGACTTATTTTTATTAAAAATCTAATTTAGAATAAGATAATAAACTCCATTTAGTAATTTTAGAAGTCGTTCCATACGGCTTTGACTCAAAAGGAGGAAAAATGTCGAAGCAAACAAGAAGAAACTTCATTAAAACGGCAGCTGTCGCAGGTTCTGTAATTGCAGGACTACCTAAAAAGACGGATGCTGCTCCTAAAAACATTTTATCTGAAGACAGGATGGGTGTACTGGTTGATACAACTGTATGTGTAGGATGCCGGAAATGTGAATGGGCTTGCAAAACAGCTCACAATATGCCTACTACTCCACTTGAATCTTACGACAATAGAGAAGTCATGAAAAAAATGCGTCGGCCCGATCATACTTCTTTGACCGTTGTAAATGAATATGAATTCGATGACTATCCCGAATTCCCAATCGACGTAAAAGTACAATGTATGCATTGCGACCATCCCGCTTGCGTATCGGCATGTATTGTTGGCGCCTTTTCGAAAGAGGAAAACGGGAGCGTAATCTGGGACTCGAGTAAATGCATCGGCTGCCGATATTGCATGGTTGCCTGCCCATTCCAAATTCCGTCTTTTGAATTTCATAAAGCAATTCAACCCGAAATAAAAAAATGCGACTTTTGTTTCAGTCGAACTAAAGAAGGAAAACTCCCCGCTTGTGTCGAAATTTGTCCAATGGAAGCACTCACCTACGGCAGACGAAAAGATTTGATTGACATTGCGCGGCGTAAAATCGAACTTTATCCCGACAGATACATTAATCATATTTACGGTGAAACAGAAGTAGGAGGCACAGCCTGGCTTTATCTTGCAAGCAGAAAATTTGAGGATTTACAATTTCCTAAACTGGGGAACAGTCCCGCACCAGGCGTTACAGAAGCAATTCAACACGGGGTATTCGCCTATTTTCTGCCTCCAATTGCGCTCTATGCTTTACTTGGTGGCGTAATGTGGATAAATAAAAATCGTAAAAAATCAGAAGAGGGGGAAGAATAATGGAAGATTTTATGAAACCGACTCCGCTTAAGACTAAATATTTTACTCCCGGAGTAATTGTCATTTTTGTATTTGCCACAATAGGAATTTTGTTTTTACTGGCAAGATTATTCTTCGGGCTTGGAGCTGTGACCAATTTAAGTAATCAGTATCCGTGGGGAATCTGGATTGGAATTGACGTTGCAGCCGGAGTTGCACTGGCTGCAGGTGGATTTACTACTGCCGCTTTGGGTCATATAATGCACAAAGAGGAATATCACGCCATTGTTCGACCCGCTCTGCTTACTGCCTTGCTGGGATATACTTTTGTGGCGCTCAGCGTTGCTATGGATCTCGGTCGCTGGTATTATATATGGCATCCTCTCATTATGTGGAACGGAAACTCCGTATTATTCGAAGTCGGTATGTGCGTTATGGCATATTTGACAGTTCTCTATATTGAATTTATACCGATAGTTACCGAAAGATTTATCGGCAGAGTAAGTTTGCCGGGTTTCCTTTCTGTATTAAACAAACCAGTCGATTCTCTGCTAAGAATACTCGATAAAACTCTCGACAAAACTATGTTCATATTTATAATTGCAGGAGTGGTTCTTTCGTGTTTGCATCAATCGTCACTCGGCACATTAATGGTAATTGCCGGTCCGAAAATGCACCCCCTCTGGCAAACTCCAATACTACCTCTTCTCTTTCTCCTCTCGGCAATCTCGGTTGGTTTTCCAATGGTAATTTTCGAGTCTCTGATTACTTCCAAATCTTTCGGACTAAAACCTGAGATGAAAGTCCTTTCAAATCTCGGTACTATGATTGCTCCTTTATTGGGCATTTATCTGGCATTTAAACTCGGAGACATGGTAATTCGCCAAACTTTTGTTTATCTGAATGAACTAAACACCGCAAGTATTCTTTTCCTAATCGAAATTATCTTTGGCATTATAGTTCCGCTAAGAATATTTATTTCACCCAAACTTACCAAAACCCGTGCAGGACTTTTTATTGGCTCGGCTCTTGTTATACTTGGTGTACTCTTGAACAGAATAAATAATTTTATAATAGCCTACAATCCACCGTATAAATTCACACCATACTTCCCCTCAATCGGAGAGATACTTGTAACTCTCGGTTTTGTAGCACTTGAAATACTTCTGTTCCGTACTTTTGTTATGATATTCCCGATTGTCTCTGTACCGCAGCCTTTGACTTCTAAAACTAAATTTTTTATCAGAGGTAAATAATGAAAAAAATAATATTAGTTTTATTGCTGACGCCTCTAATTCTGTATGCACAACATTCTAAATTAAACTTAGAATGTAAAACGTGCCATTCATGCGATATTCCAACGAAGGAGAATCCGTGCTTAGGAGAGTGTCCAAGAGAAGAGTTAATTCGAATAAATCAAAAACCGGAGGAAGCGCCACGAATAATTAAAATCGACAGGATAAAAGAAACTAATTTGTATGGACCGTCGATATTCGACCATTATGCACATTCGGATATGTCGATTATGTCAGGCGACTGCAGAATTTGCCATCATTACAATCCGCCTGGGAATATAATTAGTTGCTCAAAATGTCACAGCCCTCAACGTAAGCGAATCGATATCAGCAAACCCGACCTCAAAGCCGCATACCATCGTCTTTGTATTTCATGCCATCGAGAATGGAGCGGCGAAATTGAATGTATAAGCTGCCATAAACCCGCCGGCATGCAAGAAGATTTGACACTTAAATCAATTAACAAAAAATCAATACATCCTGAAATTAAGGCACCGATAAAGAAAGTATATAATACAAATTTTACCGGCGGCAAACTGGTAACATTTTATCACGAAGAACACAATAAAATTTTTGGATTCGAGTGTAGCGACTGCCATAAAAACGAGAGCTGTGTAAAATGCCATGCAACGAATAAATCTGCGCTTAAACAATCTCCAGCAATACTTCATTCGAAGTGCAATAAATGCCACGACACGGAGGATAAAAAATCTTGCAACTTATGTCATTCGAATGTCGAAAAACCGGTGTTCAATCATAAACAACGCACCGGATTCGATATTTCTAAATTCCATTCCGAATTAAAATGTTCCAGATGCCACGTAACCAAAGGTAAATATACAGGACTCAAAAAAGAATGTAAAAACTGTCACGGCATCTGGACTACAGATAATTTCGATCACAAGGTAACCGGATTAATTCTCGACGAAACTCACGTTGAATTCGAATGTGAAAATTGCCATACCGAGCCGACTTATCAGGAAAGGAGCTGTAATAATTGTCACGACGATAAATCGTATCCGCAAAATAAACCCGGAAAGGTAGTTAAACGATGAACGGACTTAATGAAATTCAGTTTTTCAGAAAGATCGGATTGAAATTAATTCTGATTGTTAGTCTTACTGTCGTTTCGATAATAGGAATTTATGCCTATATCAAAATTAATTATCAAACTAATTGCCTCCTTGCCGAGGTTGAACGTCATGCCAATCAGCTCAGTGAAACTATTAAAAACAGCACACGTTACGGAATGTTGCTCAATCAAAGAGAATATGTAGACGAAATTGTAAAGACTATCGGGCAGGACAAAACGATCGACAATATCAGAATTTACAATAAAGAAGGCAGAATAATTTATTCAAGCAATTCGAAAGACCTCGGCAAAATGCTCGATAAAAAAGCCGAAAGTTGTTACGCCTGCCATGCCGAGAATAAGCCGCTTGAACGTCTTCCGATAAAACAGAGAACGCGAATTTTCAAACTCGGCGACAAGAGTCCGAGAATTATGGGAATAATAAATCCAATTTTCAATGAGAAATCGTGTTACGAAGCCGAATGCCATGCACACCCCAAGAATGCCTCGGTTCTGGGTGTCCTCGATATTACAATATCTCTCGAAGAAATCGACGAAACTATTAAACAAAACGAGATACAGGAATTGATTTTTACAATCGTATCGATTCTTTCAATTGGGATAATCATAAGCATTTTTGTCAAAAGATGGGTCGACCATCCTGTTAAAGAATTAGTTAAAGCAACCAATCAGATTGCCGCCGGAAATTTAACTTATGAAATTAAAGAGATAGGTAAAGATGAATTGGGATACCTTGCAAAATCCTTCAATAACATGACAAAAAAACTTTACGAAACTCAACAGCAATTATTCCAATCGGATAAAATGGCTTCTCTGGGCAAGCTGGCTGCCGGCGTGGCACATGAAATAAACAATCCTTTAACAGGAGTACTAACATACAGCAGCTATTTAATGAAACGAGCTAAGGACAATCCAGAATTGCAGGAAGACCTACAGGTAATTGTTAGGGAAACTATCCGCTGCCGAGATATCGTAAGAAGCCTTCTCGATTTTTCCAGACAATCGTCACCTAAAAAAAATCTAATTAATATCAACGAAATTATCAAAAGGACCGAATCGGTCGTACATAACCAGCTGTCTCTCAATAATATAAAACTGACAAAAATATTCGACAATAATTTACCGCAAATTGCAGCCGATCAGAATCAAACTCAGCAGGTACTGTTAAACCTTATTTTAAATGCAATCGACGCAATCGGCAAAAAAGGAGGAGAAATTGTAATCAAGACAAAACAACTTTCGTTGCCTCCTAAAGGATATACGCATATCAAAGCGGCACTTTGTCCAAAGAATCACAATTTGATCGACAACGAAAATAAAATAGCCGGAATGTCTTCCATTCGAGTAAAAATAAAATCGGGCGAAAACGAAGGGAACGTATTCATCGACCCGATTTACGGCAGAGCACAACATTACTTCGGAATACCTATTGAAAAAAATTCTCGCATAAGTATTCACTGTCCGGTATGCGACATATCGTTGATTGACCGGAATCTAAAGTGTCCGGTTTGTGGCGGACCCGTCTTCAAATTCGAAGTACCTGGCAAAGGCTATGTAGAAATGTGTGCTTCATTTAACGACGACTGGCAGAGGTGGGAAAGAATTGACAATTCCGGAGTCAGAAAATTTGTCGAGATTGAAATTTCAGACGACGGATGTGGTATTCCGCAGGAACATTTAACTCACATATTCGAACCCTTCTTTACTACCAAAGGACAAAAAGGAACAGGACTTGGATTATCCGTAGTTTGGGGAATAATCGACAATCACGATGGTACAATTTCAGTTAAGAGTGAACCTGGCAAAGGAACTACTTTTTCAATTAAACTTCCGGCTGAAAATTATGAATAACGATTTCGATATATTGATTATCGACGACGAATCGGTCATTATAGACTCGATTATGAAAATTTGTAAACTCAATAATCTGACGGCTGATTCTGCTGAGACTTATGATATTGCAATACAAAAAATAAAACAAAATAAATACAGACTGGTTATCTGCGATATTATGCTGCCCGACAAAGACGGTTTTGAAATCTTAAAATCGCTCGGCTCTATCGGATATGAATCTCCCGTAATAATGATTACCGGTTATACAACACCGGAGATGGCGGTTAAATCGATAAAGCTCGGGGCGTTCGATTTTCTTCCCAAACCTTTTACAATCGACGAACTTTCTGCCATTATCAAAAGAGGCATAACCTACAGCAATCTGAATCGTAAAAAAGTTCAAGACCAAAACAATTTGCTCTATGTGTCCTGTCCTTCTAAGTACTATCGATTCGGGTATAATTCGTGGATAAAGCAAGATTTGCAAGTTAATATCATCAGCGAAGGATTTAGCTATGGAAGTTTTGTTACAGGAGTGACGGACTTGTTTGTAAAACTAACTGAAGGGGTTAGAAAAATTGAGCTGCTTCAAATAAACGATAAAATTTCACAGGCGGCATTCTCGGCTTATATTACAGACAACGACGGTTTAACCCATTCTTTTATCATGCCGCTTAGCTGTCGAATAATCGACCGCAACGAAAAGCTCATTGAAAATCCTGAATTGATCGAAAAAGACCCGTATTTCGAAGGATGGTTTTATAAAGTGATTCCAACGAACATAAAAGATGAAATGGAAAATTTAATCCAGTGTAGTTCCGACAGATAATTTTTAACAAGAGGAGAAATAGAGATGTCATTATTTGTTTTACTTTTAATCATTTTGATAATTGTGGATGTAATAATCAGATTATTTATCAAAAAATATGAAGAGGCAAAACTCCGCAAAGAAAGAGAAGCGGTGCTTGCTGAAGTCATTAAGGTCGACTACGGCAAAGAAGTCAAAACATTAAAAAGAGCTGAAGTTCCAAACCCGAAGGCTCGTATTCTTTGTGTTGATGATGAAGACGTGGTTTTAGACAGTTTTCGGAAAATACTGGTACTGGATGGCTACTCGGTTGACACTGTTAATTCTGGACCCGAAGCCATTACTCTTGTACAGAGTCATCATTACGATTTCGTATTTACCGATCTGAAAATGCCCGAAATGGACGGCGTAGAAGTAACCAAAACGATAAAACACCTAAGACCCGATATCGACGTAATAATCATAACCGGATATGCCACCGTTGAATCAGCCGTTGAATGTATGAAATACGGAGCGATGGATTACGTTCAAAAACCGTTTACAGAAGATGAACTCCTCGATTTCACAAAAAAATGCCTCATCAAACGACAGGAGCAAATTAAAAAGCAACTCAAGCCACGAGTTCATATTTCTCATTTACCTGAGACTGAAAAAATCGGGCAGGGTGAATTCTCGATTCCCGGCGGGGTTTTTATTTCGGATAATCACTGTTGGGCTGCAATTACCGAAGACGGTTCAGCTCGAATTGGAATCGACGACTTTACTAAAAAAATTGTCGGTAAAATCGATAATGTCGAATTTCCAAACCTCGGTATGAATATTAAAAAAGGACAAACATTATTTAGTCTAACTCAAAAAAATCGGGTAATCAAATTTGCATCACCTTTAAGCGGGCAGGTTAAAGCAATCAATAATGAACTAAGAGAAAATATCGACCTGCTCGATATAACTCCTTACGGAAAAAATTGGATTTGTGTGCTCGATGCTGAAAATCTCGAGTCTGAACTTGCAGAACTCAAAATCGGAAAAAGCGCCGTTGCATTTTATCAGGAAGAAATCGATCGATATATTGAAAATTTTAAAGATAAAGTCAAAAGAGCAAACGGTTCAGAGGGTGCATTCAGCGGTATTGAAAACCTCGAAGATAAAGACTGGTATTTGGTTACGGGCTCGTTTTTTGAAAAATAAATTGATTTATCCCGCATCAAAAACTGCGGGATTTTTTAATCAAAATTTTTATTGACTTAATCCTTTTCAGTAAATATTTTTAGATAGGATATTTAAGTCCATTATCTTATTAATACGAAAGGACATTCTCATTATTAATAAAGAGAACGGATTGTCGGATAGAATTTCAAATTTTCAGCCGTTCATTTTTCAGCACAATATTTGCGGACTATTACTTTCGTATATTTTATCCGGAGACTAAATGATTCGTAATACCATTCTTTTTTGTGCGTTTTCTCTATTTATATTATTTAATCATGAATTAAATGCTCAAGATTTTAATTGCCTCGACTGTCATGAAGTAAGTATCGAAAAATCCGTTCATTTCGAAGCTATCGAATGTCAGGATTGTCACCAGGATGTGGTTGATGAAGAACATATAGACAAAGGTGCTAAAAAAGTTGACTGTACAATTTGCCACGACGACAAGATTACCTCAGTTGAAACAGATATCCATCACAGATTGAAAATTAAGAACGCTCCTGGATGCGTTTCATGTCACGGCTCGCATAATGTCAAAAAACCATCGACTTCCCTCTCTGTCAATTCAAGAAATTACTGCTCGAAATGCCACGAAGCCAAGCCTCTGCTTACGAGTTATCATGCTAAGAATGTCAGCAAAGACAATTGCCTGAGCTGCCATAAAAAGGAAGACGTGAAATTAACACTTCCCACTTCTGTCCATAGCAAACTCGAATGTTCAGATTGTCATAGTTTCATTGCTCAAAATATTTCGGAACATCCGAAAAATTTAAAAATAAAGGAAATTGCTAATTGCGATGTATGCCATGTAGAAATTGCAGCGGAGCATAAAGAAAGCATCCACGGAATTGCACTCAGCCAAGGTATCGACGACGCTGCCAAATGCTGGGATTGCCACGGTTCGCATAATATTAAGAAAATTGATCACCCATCCAGTCCTGTAAATCAAGTAAACATCAGCATTACGTGTAGCAAATGTCATGACAACCCTGAACTTGCAAAGAAATACGACATCGGTTTAGTTACCCCGGGTAAAAAATATAATCAATCAATTCACGGAATGATTATAAAAGAAGGGAAAAAAGGACCTTCTTGCATAACATGTCACGGAGTTCACGATATAAAGAATAAAGTTCAGCAGGGTTCGAAAATTTCAGCTTTTAATCTGCCTGAAACATGCGGTCAATGCCACGAAAAAGAAGCCAGAGAATATATGGAATCGATTCACTGGATTCGAGCAAAAAAAGGCTACCGTGAATCACCCGTTTGCAACGATTGCCATAACGAACACGATATTAATCCAATTTCCGGTAAAGACAAAAGGCTCGAAGCCCGGAAAATACAGCAAAAAACTTGTATGGTTTGCCACGAGAATCCGCTCATTGCCGAACGTTTCGGTATAAACGGGAATAAGGCTAAATCGTACCTGGATAGCTATCACGGGCTCGCCGTTATGCGCGGCGATAAGGATGCAGCAATGTGCGTCGATTGCCATGGCGTACATAAGATTTTACCCAAAGAACATCCCGAATCCACTGTCAATATATCAAACGTTACGGAAACATGTAAAAAATGTCATCCTGATGCTACTCCAGTCTTCTCACAAAGTTATTCACACGTTACAATAAATGAAAAAGCTGCCAAAGTTGAACAAATTGTAACCGATATCTATTTCTGGTTGATCATTTCTGTTATAGGCGGCATGATTCTGCACAATCTGCTCATCTTTTTATATGAAATTAAAAAGAAGAAAAAAAGAACCGAAAAAGAAATTACGATACCTCGCTTTACAAAGAACGAAGTTGTTCAACATTTTCTACTGTTCATATCGTTCATCGTTCTGGCAATTACAGGCTTTGCACTTAAATACTCCACAAGCTGGTGGGCAGAACTCTTAATGTACTTTGGAATGACCGAAACCGTTCGTCAATATATTCACCGTGGTGCTGCCGTTGTTATGATTGGCGTAGGCATATATCACATCTTTTATCTTCTTTTTACACCACGAGGAAGAGAAGTTCTCAAAAATTTATTGCCCAAACATACCGACATAATCGAGGCGAGAGATACCATACTTTATTACTTGAGAGTTAATAAAGAAAAACCGATTTACGATAAATACGATTATACCGAAAAAGCTGAATACTGGGCTTTAATTTGGGGCACTCTAATAATGGGAACGACAGGATTTATTCTCTGGTTTCCAACAGTTGTAGGCGATTGGGCTCCGATATGGTTGATTAAAGTTAGCGAATTGATTCATTTCTACGAAGCTATTCTTGCTACTCTTGCAATATTAGTATGGCACTGGTTCTTTGTTATTTTCCATCCACATGAATACCCGATGAGCTTGACCTGGATTGACGGCAAAATGACACTCCAGAATTACAGACATCATCACGAAAAACATTTCAGAAAAGTTCTTCTGGAATGGAAAGTATATAAAGCTGGCAAAAGAGAAGAAAAAAGACTAAGCAACTCTACCCTTCTATTTACTAAAACGCTACGAGAAAATAATCTTGACCCTGACATTGTTTTCGACAAAGAACTCGAAAACGACCCCGAACTTAGACTATGGCTCGACAATAAATTAAATACAGAAGTAAAAGGAGAGAAACAAAGATAAAAAAAGACACTTGCCTCTTAATATTGATAGAGCTATATTCATTATAAATTAATGGTCAACAACAAATAAAAAATGGAGGAAATATGTTTAGAAATGGTATCAATATTACCATGGTGGTGGTATTATGTTTCTTTTTATTTGCCGGTACATCGAAGGCACAGGGTCACGGTTATATTGGAGCAGAATCATGCGGAATGTGTCACAAGACTGAAAAGCAAGGCGAACAATTAAAAATATGGCAGAATAGTAAACATGCCAGTGCTTACAAAACACTTATGACAGAAGAAGCAAATAAACTTTCTGGCGACGTAAAAGCTGTTGAAAATCCCAAATGTCTAAAATGCCACGCAAGCGGTTATGACGCCGACCCTAAATTGCTCGGCAAGAAATTCTCTGTTGCAGACGGCGTTCAATGCGAAACATGCCATGGTCCAGGAGAAGATTATAAATCGATGAAAGTAATGAAAAATCGTGAAGAAGCCATTAAAAACGGTTTGAGAATCTGGAAAGACGAAACCGAAATCGAAAAATATTGCAAAACTTGCCACAACGAAGAAAGCCCAACTTACAAAGAATTCAATTTTGCGAAAATGTGGACTCAAATTGCTCACCCTGTTCCTAAAAAATAAAGGCAGAACATGAAAAGGTTATTAATAATATTTTTTCTATTCTTGCCGTTCATATTAGAAGCTCAAAATATCAACGGCAGAATTACGTCTTCGTTTTATTCGTTTGAAAGATTTAATACCGCCAGTTCATCTGAAACATTTTTCAGAACGTATCAAGCATTAAACCTTAACGCTAATTATTCTAAATTCTCTTTACGTACTCGTTTTAATTTTGAAAGTAATTTAGGCAATGCTCTCGATGCCGACCCGCGCGTTCGGTTTTACAATCTTTATCTCGAAGCGCGCGACCTTTTCGGCATTGCCACCGTTAAACTTGGACGGCAGCCTCTGTTTACACCTGTGGCTGGTGGTCTTTTCGACGGTATTAATCTTAAATTAAAATATGCCGGATTCTCGCTGACAGGTTTCTACGGCGGTAACCTGCCGGCTTATCAAAAGCTCGAATTAACCGACGACCTCAGCAACGATTATATCTTGGGCGGACGTTTTGAAACTGTTGCACTAAAAAATTTTCATCTCGGCATTTCGTATTTCGACAAAAATTTCAAATCGGTCGATTACTATGCTGAACGCCTCGACGAGAATCTCGACCCCATTACAATCCTGATTCAATCGAAATCAAATCAATTTAAATTATTAGCTGCCGATGCTTATTATTCGTACAACAATCTCGTCGATGTAAGCACGCGTTACGAATACGACTTGAATTACGAAGTGACTTCAAAATTCGAACTTGACGGAAGAGTAAACGCAACCGACAAACTGGGTCTTAACTTTTATTATAATTACAGAGAGCCCAGAATACGTTACAACTCGATATTCTCCGTATTTGATTACGGTAATTCGCAGGAAATCGAAGGCGGTCTTGACTATAAATTATCTGGTCTCTATCGCCTCTTTGTAAAATATGGAAATGTAAAATTCGATTCTGAAAATTCTTCGAGATTGAGTCTCGGTGTTACTACTCAGTACGGTTCGGTTTCGTTCAGAAAGACTTTCGGCGACGCAGGAGAACTCGACGCCGTATCTCTCTATTTAGCAAAGTCATTTGTCGAAGGATTAATTACTCCTTCGGTCGGAGTTACATACACAAGCTATAAACTTTCGAGCGACGACGAAACCAATTCAATTACCGCTCTTCTAGCTGGAATTAATTTCAGACCATGGAGAATTTTGTCCTTCGATTTCCAGACTCAGTATTTCAACAACAAGATTTACAAAAACGATTTCAGAGTTTTATTCAAAGTTAATTACTTGTTTAATACAAACTTGTAGACCATTATGAAAATTAAATTTATTTATCTGCCGCTCAGCCTTTTAATATTCGTATTTCTTACTGTAGCAGCCATTGATGCGAATAAAGGCAATGAGCCCCGTAAAACCAACAAAGATATAATTAAATTTTCTCACGAGCTTCATAGTGAAGTAACAGATTGTGCGTCGTGTCATACCAATGTTACAAGCAGCACAAAGCTCGACGACCGATTATTACCTGAAAAAAGTGTTTGTGCAACTTGTCACGACGTTGAGGATACGGATAATTGTCAGATGTGTCATTATGAAGAAGTTTTCGAGCCTCTGATTCAAACAAAAAGTTCGTTGATATTCAACCACAGTTTTCATATCAACGAGCAGAAGATAGAATGTACAACATGCCACAAAGGATTAGACGGTGTAGATTATGGCTTTGAATCCAAAAGCGTCAATCCACCGATGAGTAGTTGCATTACATGCCACAACAACAAATCGGTAGCTGTAAACGACTGCGAAGTCTGCCACATTTCAACTGTAAATCTCATTCCGGAGGACCATCAGCAGGTAGGGTTCTTCAAAGCGCACAAATTCAAAGCAACGGCAATGGATAATAATTGTGAAATGTGTCACGACAACAGTTTCTGCGAGGATTGTCACGTTTCGACTACCATGATGACAGAGACAAATTCCGAATCCGATTTTTATGTTCCATATTCTCCGCATAAGTTTACAGACAACACAAAGATGCAACAGATAACGCGAGTTCATGATTTGAATTATCGTTTTTCGCACGGTATCGACGCAAACACCAAGTCAACAGAATGCCAGACATGCCATCAGGTAGAGACTTTCTGTGCCGAGTGCCATAATAACGGCGGCGGCGATTATGCGCTTGAAGGGACCATGCCGGCTTCGCATTCAAAGCCGAACTTTGTTACAATCGGAGTTGGAACAGGCGGTGGACAACACGCAATTCTTGCCAGGAGAGATATTGAATCGTGTTCTGCATGCCACGACCTTCAGGGCGCCGACCCGAATTGCGTTCTATGCCATGTCGATAACGACGGTGTTAAAGGAACTAACCCGAAAACCCACGTGAGTGGATTCATGAACAGTTCCGAAGGCGATTGGCATTCCGACTTTAATTCTGTATGCTACTCGTGTCATACGGATGCCAATGCTCGTCCCGACGGCATTAAAGGCGTTGGTTTCTGCAGTTATTGTCACAATTAAATTTTTGGGTTGATTATGAAATATATTAAATATTATTTGGTTTTATCGCTACTAATCGTCTTAACTTCCTGCAGCGACGTTCAGGAGGAAATTACTCCACCAGCTCAACTGAGTGTTCACGGTACGGGATTTTTGTCGCCATCCTCCGATAATTTCCACGGCAAGAAGCTAACAGATAATAGTATGGAGAGCTGTAAACAATGCCATGCTTCGAATTATTCGGGTGGTACTGCGGGCGTCAGCTGTGTAAATTGTCACCCGGCAATTAATGTACACGTAGATGGAATTTTACTTCCCAATTCGGAAAATTTTCACGGAAGATTTATTGCAGCAACAAATTGGAATCTATCGCAATGCGCTCAATGTCACGGGGAAGATTATTCCGGAGGATATTCAAGCCCTCAATGTATCAATTGTCATAATAAGGCAGGAGGTCCTGAAGCTTGCAACACCTGTCACGGCGATTTTTACAAAGGTGGAAATATTGCCCCACCACAGGCTACCAATAATGCAAAAAAAACTACAGACCCGGCAGTCGGGGCACATCAAGCTCATTTGAATGCTTCCCTGCTTTCTAATCAAGTATCCTGTACGGAATGCCATATACTGCCGACCACCTTCGAAGCTCCGGGACACATCGACAACACACCACACGCAGAAGTTATCTTTGGTGCACTTTCTTCTTCCGGACCCTCAAATCCGTCGTATGATTTTGTAAACAACACCTGTAGTAACACTTATTGTCATGGCAATTTCGAATTCAAAAAAGAAAATTCGGAATATCAGTTCGTCTATACAGCAGATAAAATAACAGGAAACAATTTTTCACCGAAATGGAATCAGGTGGACGGAAGCCAGGCAGCATGCGGGACATGCCACGGTTTGCCTCCTACAGGTCATGAAAGTTACGAGATACGCGCTTGCGGTATTTGTCATGAAGGAGTTGTTGACAAATACGGCAACATTATCGACAAATCAAAGCATATCAACGGCAAAATCGATTTATTCTAAATATTATTATCGTTCATTTTAGCCGGCTCTCAAAAAAGCCGGCTTTTTTATTATCCTTACTGTTTCGAAAATTGGTTATTTTTGTCATTAAAAATTTTTAGAGGTTAATATAATGCTGATAGTTGCAGACGAAAACATACCCCAGGTCAAAAATGCATTCGGACAATTTGGCGATGTTAGATTATTTCACGGCAGGTCAATTACAAATAAAGACCTTACCGATGCGGATGTCCTTTTGGTAAGATCAATTACCAAAGTCGATAAAAATCTGCTCGAAGGAACGAAAGTCAAATTTGTAGCCACTGCCACAATCGGCACCGACCACATTGATAAAGACTATCTTAATAATGCCGGTATTCAATTCGCAGATGCTGCTGGATGCAATGCTTATTCGGTAGCAGAATATGTAATCAGCGCTATTACTGAAATTCTTTTATTCAATCGACAAAAGTTTCAAGGCAGAACACTCGGTATTATAGGTTACGGTAACATTGGTACCAAAGTAGATGCTTTTGCCAGGTCGCTTGGAATCGATACTGTGATTAACGATCCGCCACTTGAAAGGAAAACCGGAGACGATAAATTTAAGAGTCTCCAGGAAGCACTCAATTGCGATATTATTACATACCACGTGCCTCTGAATAAAGGCGGAGTGGATAACACTGTTCATCTTCTTAATGAAAACAACATAAAAATTATAAAAGACGGTGTGTTGTTAATCAATTCTTCGCGTGGACCTGTTGTCGACAATGAGGCACTGAAAAATGAATTAAAGAAAAACAAAAGATTTAACGTTATTCTCGATGTATGGGAAAACGAGCCTTCTTTGGATAAAGAACTATTGAGAATTACCGATATAGCCACACCGCACATTGCAGGATATTCATACGAAGGAAAACTCAACAGTACACTCTTTGTATACAATAAATTTTGCGAATATGTCGGCATTGAGAAAACCTGGGAACCCGATTATTTACCCATTCCAAATAATTTAATTAGACCACCGCGAACAGAAAACAACGTTGAATTAATGAAATACATTTTAAATAATATTTACGATATCACTGAAGACAGCAATAAATTGAAGGAAGGCTTAAAATTAGGTGACGATCAATTTCCGCGGTTCTTTGACAACCTTAGAAAGAATTACAGAATACGGCGGGAGTTTTTCAATTATAAAATTGATGCTTCGTCTTTAACCGTCGACCAAGGAAGGATGCTAAAAACCTTGCGCTTTGATATCATACAAAAAGAGGTTGTCTAAAAAATAATCTTTTTTAAGAAAGGAGACATGAATTTCACGAATTATTTAATTGAACAATTACTTTTTAGTCAACCTCATAATGATTAAACTATCGGACCTACTTTTTTCACATCCTCGGAGACGTTTGCTTCGAAATTCTTAAAATTCTCTTTGAACATAGCCGCCAGTTTACGGGCTGTTTCGTCGTATTTCGTTTTGTTCGTCCATGTATTCTGAGGATAGAGAATTTCATCCGGAATGCCTTTGATTTTAGTCGGCACTTCGAGTCCGAAGTAATTGTCTTTATAAGTTTCAACTTCATCGAGTTCGCCTGCAAGCGCAGCGTTGAGCATTCTGCGAGTATATTCGATTTTCATTCTGTTGCCAATACCATAAGGACCGCCTGTCCAACCAGTATTTACAAGCCAGCAATTTACATTGTATTTTTGAATTTTTTCGCCGAGTAATTTTGCATATACCGAAGGCTTATGGACCATAAAAGGAGCTCCGAAACAGGTACTGAAAGTTGCTTTCGGTTCGTTAACGCCTTTTTCTGTTCCAGCCACTTTTGCCGTATAACCCGAGAGGAAATGATACATTGCTTGTTCAGGAGTAAGTTTAGCAATTGGTGGCATAACTCCGAATGCATCTGCGGTCAACATTACAATATTTTTGGGATGTCCTCCCTTTCCTTCTGGCACTATATTCGGAATGTAATTAATCGGATACGCCGCCCGTGTGTTTTCAGTTAGAGAATCGTCGTTCAGATCGAGCATTCGCGTATTAACGTCCATAGCCACATTTTCGAGAACCGTTCCGAACTTCCGTGTAGTTTCGTAGATAAAAGGTTCAGATTCGGCTGACAATCTTATTACCTTTGCATAGCAACCGCCTTCATAATTAAATACTCCCTTCTCGCTCCAACCGTGTTCGTCGTCTCCGATTAATCTTCTTTCCGGATCAGCTGACAGGGTTGTTTTCCCCGTTCCCGACAAACCGAACATAACAGCTACATCGCCATCCTTCCCGATATTAGCCGAACAGTGCATCGACATTACGCCTTTGAGAGGCATGAGATAGTTCATTACCGTGAAAATCGATTTTTTAATTTCACCGGCATAACTCGTTCCTCCTATTAAAACGAGCTTTTTACCGAAGTTAATGATAATAAATACGCCTGAGTTTGTACCGTCAGTTTCTGGGTCAGCTTGAAAATACGGCAGATTGATCACTGTAAATTCTGGCTTATGATTTATAAGGTCGTCTCCTTTAGCCTTGATAAACATATTTCTTGCAAACAAACTATGCCATGCTGTTTCAGTAATTACTCTTATCGGCAATCGATATTCCCTGTCTGCTCCTGCATAACAATCCTGTACGTATAAATCTTTGTTTTGCATATAAGAACACATATGCATAAATATTCTATCGAAATATTTTTCTTCAATCGGTTTATTGACTTTGCCCCACCAAATTTGTTCCTGGCTCGAAGGTTCTTTCACCAAAAATTTATCGTTCGGGCTTCTGCCGGTATGTTGCCCTGTTCTTACGACAAGAGGTCCCATGTGAGCAATCATCGCCTCGCGACGTCTTGTCGCCTGTTCATAAAGGGCGGGTGTTGTAAGATTGTAGAAAAGATTATTAATATTCTTTATTCCCATGTCGTTCAATTGCTGCCAGATTTCTAATTTGGACTTCATGAAAACTCCATTTGATTATATAATATGATACAAAGGTATAGAATTGGAATTACTTTATCAACTTAGGTATTTTAAATCGGTTGGTTTACTTATTACGGTTATTTATAAATATTTATAAATTTCTTTAATGATCTTATCTGTAGCACCTGTACTGGATTTGACGAAGTTGCCTCCTATTTTCCCTATTTCAGACCGATACTTATCGTCAGAAAACAATCGCCGAAATGTTTTGTAAGCTTCCTTTTTATTTTTAATTATAATTCCGCCGCCCAGTTTATGCATTTGAATGGCTTCCTGACTTGTTTCAATTTTGGGACCGTAGACCACCGGAATTCCATATACTGCTGGTTCAAGTACATTATGAATTTGACGAAAACTTCCGCCAACATAGGCAACATCCGCATAACTATAGAGTGTTAGCAAAATACCAATCGAATCAACAATAATCACTCGTTCGTTTCTGTAATGATTCATAAGCGAAAATCTGATTGTGGAAAATTTATTATGGAAATCGCTTTCGATTTTTTCGAGATGTATTAGATCGGGTTCGTGTGGTACGACAATAAGCACAAGTTCCGGCACATATTTCATTAACTTAATAAGGGCGGGAAAAATTATCTCCTCATCGGCTTCCCAAAGACTGCCAAGTACAAGAGTTTTTTTATTTCGCAGAACATCTTCCCGAATGATTTTTTTCTCCTTTGCCGTCAAACTTTTAATATAAACTCTGTCAAAACGTGTATCGCCAACAGGAACAACTTTTTCTGGAGCTAATCCGAACTTGAGGAAATTAATAGCGTCGTTTTCAGATACGGTTAGAATTTTTGCAGCGCTTTTAAATACATGCTTATGAAAAGAATTAATAATGGGTAATAAACGTTTGCTGCTTGAGCGCATAGTAGCATCTGCTATTATATAAGGGATGCCTCTTTTTTCGAGTTGCCAGATTGTATTCGGCCAGATATCGTATCTCATAAATACGACAAGGTCAGGCTGTGTTATGTCCAGAAAACGCCTAACATCCTTTATCTTGTCGAAAGGCATATAGGAAATAATATCCGCGTGAGAATATTTAATTGAATTTCGATAACCAGAAGGAGAAAAGAATGTAACAAGAATTATTAACTCATTTTCTTCTTTTAGTTTTTCAATAATTGGTTTTGCCTGTTCGAATTCGCCCATCGAAGATGCGTGAAACCAGACCAATTTTTTTGTACGGTTAATACCCGAAATAGTAGTAATTAGATTTTCAAACAGGTGTTCCCTATCCGTAATACTTGCTCTTATCTTATCACCTGCCAATGGTGATACAATTTTTATTAATTCAAAGAGCGGATAAAAGATTACATTATATAAAATTTGCCAGAATATTTTCATATATCTTCGAATAATTTTATAATATTATTGAAAACAATTTCCGGGGTTAATTCTTTCATACATTTAAAATGACCTTTGGGACAATTTTCCCGCCCGACATGACTGCAGGGGCGGCACTTCAATCCTACATTTTCTACCAGTCTATATTTAACTTTATACGGCAGGAATCCGAACTCTTTTACACTGGAGCCGAAAATTACAATGAGCGGAATATTCTGGGAAGCTGCCAAATGCATTAAACCAGTGTCGTTGCTAACAACAATTTTACACATTTTCATGTGAGCCGCCAGTTTTAGGAGGTCGTCATCTGTACTCAAATCTACTGCCTCTGGAATACTACCGGCAATTGTTCTGCATAATTCCCTGTCGTCTCTGCCTCCGAAAAGGAGCGTTTTAATTCCTCTTTCGTAAATTTTATTACCCAGTTCAACAAAATATTCCGACGGCCACATTTTCGTATAATGCCTTGACCCTGGACAAAATCCGACGTAATTACCTTCTCTCAAATCGGCTTCAATATTATTCGGTAAGAACACTTCGGACCCGTATTCGTCCAGTTCTAAACCGGGAACTGCGGTAACATAAAGTTCCGGTATCGATACGACATTCTTGTATAAATTAATACGAAATTTAGATAAAAAAATTTTTTTTGCTGTCGGTTTTCTGAAACGGTATATTTGACCTCCTGCTGCGATATTGATTCTGTTACTCCTCAAATTATTCTGTAAATCGACGACGATATCATAATTTCGAGAGGCTATGTATTTTAATAATCCTTTTTTATTATTTATTTCGTACCGTAGCACTCTGTTTAAATATTTATTGTATTTCAGTGCATCAACATACTGGGGTTTAACCACAAAATCGATTTCCGAATTGTTATATTTTGATTTCAATGCGCGGATAACAGGTGTGGTCAGTATTACGTCTCCCAGGGAGCTGAGTCGTATTACGAGAATTTTGAGGGGACGATTTTCATTCACAACGTGAATACCATTTTTTATTGCAAATTTAGATATTTCGTCGCACGATTCAAAACCAGTAACCATATCGTTGGCAACTAAGCTTAATCTTCATTATTTTTGACAAACAAATTATGAAATGCGAGTTAAATTATGACTACATTACCATCGCCTGAAACAAAGACATTTCCCGAAGACTCATTAGAAAAAAAATGCTATAATTTTGTTGAAACGCTGGCAAAGTATATACCAATTCCAAATGAGAGGTACAGATTAGCATTCAATTTATATCGTTTTAAAAAAGGTGAGGGAGATCCACCAGCAGTCATTTTGAGGTCGGCAAAAATCAAGTTTGAAAATATTAGCTATCAAGAACTTGCCGCTTTGATCGACGAAGGTATCAAAAATTTCTGATTAAATAATAAGGCTGGATTTCTTCCAGCCTTATTATTTAATCGCTCGCCAGAAAAAAATCCTTTCTATTCTTTCTCTTCGTCGAGGAATTTTTTCAGAAGAATAATATCTTCTTTACTGCCTGCGAAAATTGGCGTTCGCTCGTGAAGCGTCGAGGGAATCAATTCCAGAATTCTTTTCTCTCCATCAATTGCCAGTCCCCCTGCAGCTTCAATGATAAACGAAACGGGATTACATTCGTAGACGAGTCGCAATTTACCTTTCGGGTTCCTCCTGTCGCCCGGATACATGAATGTTCCACCATACAACAGTGTTCTGTGAATATCGGCTACCATCGAACCGACATATCTCAATTGATAAGGTTTGCCTCCGAATTTATTTGCTTGTAAATGCTTTATATACTTTTTCAATCCCTTGCTCCATGAATTATAATTACCCTCATTAATACTGTAAATTCTACCGCGTTCTGGAATTTTAATATTATCATGCGAAAGGAGGAATTCGCCAAAAGCTGGGTCCAGAGTAAATCCGTATACACCGTGTCCTGCACTGTAGACAAAAATGGTTGAGGGACCGTATACAACATAACCCGCAGCCACTTGCTTGTATCCAGGTTGAAGACAATCCTCAAGTGCACCAGGTCCGTTACCCGTAGTAATGCGTCGGTAGATAGAAAAAATTGTACCGATGCTTACATTTGCTTCGATATTCGACGAGCCGTCTAAGGGGTCAAACAAAAGAACATATTTCCCGATTTTTTGGTGAGGTGGTAGGTGTATTATGTTCTCTTCTTCTTCCGATGCCATAACGCAGAAGTGGCCACCGTGGTCCATTGCTCGAATAAGCATTTCGTGTGCGAAGAGATCGAGTTTTTTGACGTCTTCACCGTGTACGTTAGTTTTTCCAGTAAACCCGAGAATTTCAACAAGTCCTGCCTTATTTACTTCCAGAGAGATTACTTTGGCGGCAAGTCCCAATTGCAGTAGAATGGCAGACAGTTCTCCTGTAGCTTCGGGATGCAATTTTTCGCCTTCGAGGATATGACGGGGGAGCGTCATAAATTGCTTCAAGGGCATAACGCCTCCTGCTTTAGTTGGTTTTAATTACTTCCTGGTCTTTATATTGTAATTGATAAAGCTTGTAATAGATCCCCTTTCGAGCCAGCAATTCCTGATGCGTGCCGACTTCTTTCAATTCTCCTTTATGCATAACGAGAATTTTATCGGCATTCTGAATAGTCGAAAGACGGTGTGCTATTACAATTGAGGTTCTCCCCCGAAGTAATTTTTCAATTGCTTTTTGAATTAGAATTTCAGTTTCGGTATCGATACTCGAAGTTGCTTCGTCGAGAATTAATATCTTAGGATCAAAAGCAAGGGCACGGGCAAATGAGATCAATTGCTTCTGTCCCACACTGAGTGTAGCTCCTTTTTCTTTAACTGCCTCATTATATTTGGCTGGCAATTTCATTATAAAATCATGAGCACCCACTGTTCTGGCTGCATTAACTATCTGTTCTTCGCTTATCTCTTCGTTGCCGAGTGAAATGTTCGATTTTATAGTACCCGAAAAGAGATATACATCCTGCAACACTACAGAAATATACCTTCTTAAGTCCCTTTTATCAACTTTACTGATGTCGATACCGTCGATACAAATAGTTCCTTTTTCGATATCATAAAAGCGCGTTAGAGTATTGATAATGCTCGTTTTACCTGCTCCTGTGGCACCTACGATTGCCGTCGTTTCACCGGTATTAATTTTAAATGAAATATCTTTCAAAACGTATTCGCCAGGATTATAAGCAAACCAGACATTTTTAAATTCAATTTCTCCTTTTACATTATTTAGTTTAATCGGATTATCAGGATTTTTAACAAAAGTATTATCGTCGAGTAACTTGAATATTCTTTCCGACGAAGCCATAGCGGTTTGAAGAATATTATATTTTTCCGAAAGGTCCCTCACCGGTCGCCAGAACATTTCCGTATACTGAAGGAATGCAATCAGCACGCCGAGTGTAAGATTGTTTTGTACCACCTCGCCACCACCGTACCATATTATTAGCCCAATCGATATAGCGCTTAAAAGTTCGACAAAAGGAAAAAAGATAGCATAGTAAAAAACAGAACGAATATTTGCCTGTTTGTAATCTCTATTGATTAATGAGAACTTTTTCAGTTCCTCTTCCTCCTTCGCGAAGAGCTGAACCACATTCATTCCGGTTATATGTTCCTGCATGTACGAATTAAGTCGTGCCAGATGATGCCGAACATCGCGATAGGCTTCTCTAACTTTTTTTCTGAATAAAAAAGTGGCATAAAAAAGAATCGGAATTACCGAAAGAGTAACAAGTGATAAATCCCACGACATTGTAAACATAAAGAAGAAAATCCAGATAATAACAAAGACATCGCTAAAAACCGAGACGATCCCTGACGAAAACATTTCGTTGAGTGATTCTACGTCGTTTGTTACTCTCGTTACTATTCGTCCGATAGGAGTCTTGTCAAAAAATCTTAAAGCTAATTTTTCCACATGACGAAAAAGTTGAATCCTGATATCGAAAATTATCTTTTGCCCCATTAATTCTGTAAAGTAGGTCAAGAAATATTGCACCACTGCTTGCAACAAAAGCGTTCCGAGCAAAAGTGCTGAGATGGTTATCAGTCCTTCGTAGTTTTTATTTGCAATATAATCGTCAACTGCTATTTTGGTGAGGTAGGGTCTAATGGAAGGCAAAATAGCAACCACAATATTCAAAAGTATTGCAAGCAATATATAACCTTTATACGGCTTAACGTAAGTTAATAGCCGTTTCATTAATTTAGCGTCGTACGCTTTTCCTAATATTTCATCGTCTTTTCTGTGGTTGGTCATTAAATCACTTTATAGTAATTTCTGTTTTCGAAAAAAGCGTTGATATTTTCCGCAGTTGTTTCGAGAATTCGTTCGATAGCTTCATGCGAATCGAAAGCCATGTGTGGAGTTAAAATAACATTTTCGTGCCTTAGCAAAAGATTTCTTTTGAAAATTGCATTGACTTTTTCCAGCTCGACGTTTTTTGTAAGCATTTGATTTTCTTCTTTAAGCAGTTCTTCGCCTTCAAAAACGTCCAATCCTGCTCCTCCAAAAATCCCTTTGTCGATCGCATAGTAAAGCGCCTGAGATTCAATAAGACCACTACGCGCGGTATTGATAAAAAGTGCACCTTTTTTAACAAGCTCAATATTGTTCATATTGATCAAATGATGAGTGCTTTTGTTATAAGGGCAATGAAGGGTAATTATATCGGAGGATTTCAAAAGGGTATTTAAGTCGACATATTTGAAATCAAGAAGTTCTTCAAGAATATGATTTTGTTTAACATCGTAAGCAAGAACTTTCATACCGAATCCTCTGGCAATTTTCATGACGTGCACGCCAATACTGCCAGCACCAATTACACCCAGAGTTTTGTCTCGCAAATCGAAGCCCCTTAAACCTTCGAGCGAAAAATTACTTTGCTGTGCCCTGAAGTATGCTTTGTGAATGTTTCTAGATAATGTAAGAATAAGAGCGAAAGTATGTTCAGCTACTGTATTTTCCCCGTAGTAAGGCACATTTGCTATAGCTATTTTCTTTTTCTTTGCGTAGACTGTGTCTATATGATTATACCCCGTACTCCTTGTGGCAATTAGTTTAAGTTTCTTTGCTCTATCAATGATCTTCTTGTCCACTTTGTCATAAATAAAGACAGATATAACATCGGCATCCTTAATAACTGGATTATCAGGAGTGAGTTCGTCCTTGAAGAAAAAGAGTTCATACTTATTTTTATTGAACTTTTTATTTATATAGTTTTTTTCTTTAGACGGTATTGAAAAAAAAGCAACATTTATTTTTTTCATCCTAGTTTCCCCTTAATTTAATTCCTTTAACTCTTCTTCGAGCAATTGCTTGAAATGGAGATCGGCATAAATTCCACCCAGTTCGACCAGTTCGTCGTGAGTTCCTTCTTCGACAATTCTTCCGTTATCAAGCACGAATATTTTATCCGAATCTTTTACCGTTGAAATTCTGTGGCTGATAATTATGCTCGTTCTGTTTTTCATGAATTCTTTTAAGCGTTTAAGAATTTCCTCTTCGGTATGGGTATCGACTGCCGAAAAAGAATCGTCGAGTATTAAAATTTTTGGGTCGATAGCAAGAGCTCTGGCAAGCGATGTTCTTTGTTTCTGCCCTCCTGAAAGCGTAATACCGCGTTCACCTAAAATAGTATCGTATCCCTTAGGAAAAGATTCAACGTCTTTTACCAGTTGAGAAATTTGCGCTGCATATTTAATCACTTCTTCGTCTTCTTTGCCGTTACCATAAATAATGTTTCTGGCAAGAGTATCCGAAAAGAGGAACGTTTCCTGAGGAACAAAACCGATATTCTTTCTTAGCACTTTAAGAGGTATTTCACGTACGTCGACTCCGTCAATAGTAACCGAACCTTCCGTGACGTCGTAAAATCTCGGTATTAAATTTACGAGAGTGGTTTTACCGCTTCCGGTTTTTCCGATAAAGGCAACAGTTTCACCTTTGTTTATTTTCAGATTGATGTTATTCAGAACAGGCGGAAGAAAATCGTTATATCTGAAACTTACATTTTTGAATTCGATTTCTCCTGCGATATTTTCAATTGAGTAATCGGTTTGTTCACCGTCTATAATTTCATGCGGTTCGTTAAAGAATTTTAATAGACGCTTCATACTTGCATCTGCTTGCTGCACTAAATTGGCAACAAATCCAAAAGATATCATCGGCCAGATCAACATTGAAAGATAAGCTATAAAAGCAACTATAATGCCGAGCGAGATTTTTCCGTTGATTACCATCTTGCCACCGACAAAGATAACTATAATGGAAGAAAAGCCTGCAATAATGAAAAAGATGGGATGGAAAAGTGCCTGAAGCCTTACCAGGTCCATTTTCCTCTTTAGATATTCTTCGCTCTCTTTAGTAAATTCTTTTAACTCATAATCTTCTCTGACGTATGATTTTATAACTCTGATTCCCGAAAAATTTTCTTGAGCCTTTTCAGTTAACTCTGAAAATTTTTCCTGTATCCGTGTATATTTTAAGTGGACTTTTTTCATAACGATATAAACCAGATACGAAAGAAAAGGCAGCGGCAGAAGCACATAAAAAGTGAGCAGAGGACTTAAAGAAATCATAATTGGAATTATCATCAGGAATAAGGTGCCATTGTCAATCGAATACATTACTGCCGGACCGACGAACGAACGCACTGCATTAATATCGTTTGTAGCGTGCGACATTATATTTCCGGTTGAATTGTTCTGGAAAAATCGTAGGGGAAGTTTTTGTATGTGTTCCCAGAAATCCTGTCTTAAATCGTATTCAATTTTTCTGGAAGCGACAATAATTGTTTCGCGAATAAAAAACTGAAACACACCAGCAATTAAAGTGATACCGACAGTATAAAGGGCATAGTTCAAGATGAGGTGAGTTCCCAGATTGTTTCCTATCAAGTTTATGCTGTCTTTTATCAGAATTGGTACTAAGACAGTTGCTACATTAGAAATCAGTATAAAGAGAATTCCACGCAGATAGCTGCTTTTATATCGGACAAAGTATTTTTTTAAATAGGTTAAATTTCCGAACAACTTTTCGAAAGTCCTTTCTGATAATAAACAACTGCAACAGAAAAATAATTCTTCTTAAACGATATCAACCGATGATTTCGAAACCAGTATATTTTTGCAGAGCTTTTGGAACAATAACTTTTCCTTCGGGTGTTTGATAATTTTCGAGTAAAGAAACCATTAGTCGGCTGGTAGCCAGTCCACTGCCATTCAATGTATGGACGAACTCTGTTTTTTTGGAACCCTCTCGTTTAAAACGAATGTTAGCTCTTCTTGCTTGAAAAGCTTCAAAATTGCTGCACGAAGAAGCTTCGAGCCATTTCTTTTCCGCAGGCGACCATGTTTCAATATCGTAACATTTAGCCGCAGAAAAACTGAGATCGCCTGTACACAAAAGAATAATTCTATAAGGAATATTAAGTGCTTGCAAAATATCTTCGGCGTCTTTAACCAGTCCTTCCAATTCCTCGTAAGAATCTTCCGGTTTTGCAAACTTAACCATTTCGACTTTATTAAACTGGTGAACGCGTAAAAAGCCTTTTGATTCTTTACCGTACGAGCCGGCTTCGCGCCTGAAACACGGCGTATAGCCGACATATTTTATTGTCAACTCGTTCTCACTCAACACTTCGTTTCGATGTATATTTGTAATCGGAACTTCGGCGGTAGGTATCGGATAAAGTCCGTCTTTTTCAATGAAATACATATCTTCTTCAAGTTTTGGAATTTGGCCGGTGCCTTTCATCGAATCTCTATTTACGAGAATCGGCGGAAGAATTTCTTTATAGCCGTGTTTCTGTAAATGGAAATCGAGCATAAAATTAATGAGAGCACGTTCGAGTGTGGCTCCCGCTCCTTTATAAAGCGGGAATCCCGAACCGGAAATTTTTGTTCCTCTTTCAAAATCGAGTATATCGAGTTTTTTGCCAAGTTCAATATGGTCGAGTATTTCAAAGTCATTCTCAAAGCTAAATCCTTCAGGCAGCCATCTTCTCACTTCAACATTTTCTTCTGCGCTTTTGCCTACAGGAACCGACTCGTGAGCCAGGTTCGGAGTCCATCTCAATATTTCTTCTAGTTCATCGTCAATTTTACGAAGTTCGTTATCGAGTTCTGCAATTTCGTCTCCCACTCTTTTCATCTCTTCGAAAACAGATGCAGTATCTTCTCCCTTCTTTTTCAAGATTGGAATTTGCGAAGACACTTTATTCCTGAGCGCTTTTAACTCGTCATTTTGCGCGATTATTTTTCTTCTTTTTTCATCAAGTTCAAGAATCTTCTCCACATTATCGACAGCACCTTTGTCACGTAATCCTTTCCTTACTAAGTCCGGATTTTCTCTTATAAATTTGATATCGAGCATGTTTAATTCCTCATTATTTCACTACAATATTATAAATTTTATTCGGGACATAAATTTCTTTTATTATCTGTTTTCCGTCGACATAACTTTTGATTTTGTCGTCGTTAAATACAAAATTTCTTACATCTTTTTCCGGTGTATCGACGGGCAATTCGATTTTAGTTCTTACTTTTCCATTAACCTGCACAACAATTGTCACGGTTTCGTTGACTAGTGCTTCAGAATCCGCTTCGAACCAAACTGATTCTTCATAAATTGATTTTTTCTTGCCCAGCAAGCTCCAGCATTCTTCTGCGAGATGAGGTGCAAGCGGTGCCAGCATCGATGCTAATCGTTCGAGTGTATATAATTGAATTTCTTTTCTGCAATTATCAATATTTTTGAGTTCATTTAGTAATTCCATCAAAGCCGCAACAGCTGTATTGAATCTGAAGTTATCGATTTCCGTTTCTACTTTTGTCAGGGTTTGGTTGACTTTCTGATAAATCTTTTTTTCATCTGGGGAAAGTTCATTCATTTCATATTTACTTTTCGCTTGTGTATCGGAAGCAATCCCTTTGTAATTTTCAAAAAGGGTATATGTTCTTTGAACAAAACGATCGACGCCTACAATACCTTTATCGCTCCAATCGCCTCCGAGTTCATAAGGTCCCATAAACATTAAATACATACGGAAAACATCCGAACCGTATTTTGAAAGGAATTCATTCGGGTCGACTACATTGCCTTTTGATTTCGACATCTTTGCGCCCTGATTCGTGATCGTACCCTGATGAATTAATTTTTGGAACGGCTCGTCGCTTTTAACCAAGCCAATGTCTCTGAGAAACTTATGTATAAAGCGTGCATAGAGCAAGTGCATCGTAGCATGTTCAGCGCCTCCCACATAAACGTCGACAGGTACCCACCTGTTTGCCAGTTCTGTATCGAACATTCCATCATTGTAATTTGGATTGAGATAACGTAAATAATACCAAGACGAATCGACAAAAGTATCCATCGTATCGGGATCTCTTTTTGCAGGCGCACCGCACTTAGGACAAGTCGTATGTATAAACTCTTCACAACTGGCAAGAGGCGAGCCTCCGTCCGGTTTAAAGTTTACTTCATACGGAAGCACTACGGGAAGCTGGTCTTCGGGTACAGGCACTTCGCCACACTTATCGCAATGAATAATGGGAATGGGTGTACCCCAGTATCTTTGACGAGAAATAAGCCAGTCTCTCAATCTGTAATTAACTGTTCTTTTGCCGAGTCCCTGTTTTTCAATATCATCAGAAATTTTTTCGATACCCATATCGGAACTGAGGCCGTTATACTTTCCTGAGTTAATCATAATTCCAACATCAGTATAAGCTTCTATTAATTCATCTTCTTCTTTTGTACCAGGTTGAAGAATAACTTTTTTAATGGGGAGATTAAATTTCTTAGCAAATTCGAAATCACGTTCGTCGTGACCTGGCACTGCCATTACGCAGCCTGTACCGTACGTTGCCAGTACATAATCGGCGATCCAGATTGGCACCTTTTCGCCGTTGATTGGATTTATAGCATAAGCGCCTGTTGGAACCCCTGTTTTTTCTTTTGTTGTGGAAGTCCTTTCCACTTCTGTCAAGGACCTAATCGATTCGATATATTTATCGACGGTGTCTTTGTATTCCGGTTTGGTAATCTTTTGAACAAGTTCATTTTCAGGAGCAAGTACAACATAAGTAACGCCGAATAGAGTATCCGGTCTGGTCGTAAATACTCTAATTTTTTCATTAGAACCTTCGATTGCAAAATCGATCTCGGTTCCATAGCTCTTACCGATCCAATTGATCTGCATGGTTTTGGTTTTTTCGGGCCAGTCAATTTTATTCAATCCTTCGAGTAATTCATCTGCGTATTCGGTTATCTTGAAGAACCATTGAGTCAGATTTTTTTGAATGACTGTAGTGCCGCATCTTTCGCAGCCTCCGTCGGCGAGCACCTGTTCCCTTGCCAGGACTGTCTGACACGAAGGGCACCAGTTAACAGGTGCATTTTTCCTGTATGCTAAACCTTTTTTATATAGCTGTAAAAAAAGCCACTGATTCCATTTATAATATTCTGGCACGCAAGTCATCAACTCGGCGTCCCAATCGTACATCCCGCCCATTCTTTCGAGCATTGTGCGAATGTCTTTAATATTTTTAAGAGTACTATCCTGCGGATGAATGCCTGTTTTAATTGCATAATTTTCGGCAGGGAGCCCGAAGGCATCGTAACCAATTGGTTCAAATACATTAAACCCTTTCAACTTTTTATAGCGCGCAAACGTATCAGTTGGTCCGTAATTGTACCAGTGTCCAATGTGCATCTTAGCCGCAGAAGGATAGATAAACATAACAAGCACGTAGAGTTTATTGTCAACTTTTGTTAAATCGGTTTTAAATACTTTTTTGTCTTTCCAGTATTTTTGCCATTTAAGTTCAATTGATTCAAAAGGGTATTTCATATTACACACAAAAATTGTTATAAATTGAATTGAAACTTATCAAAAATGGGCTGGTTAATCAAGAATCGTAAAATTATTAGACAATCTATTGAGATAATTGCCTATCGGATTATGCCGTTTAGTTTCTCGTCTATAATTGTAGTTGAATTTTGTTATTTTTGGGTATAACAATAAAAGGTTGAAATGAGAAAATTAGCCGTGATTGCTTTAAGCGGAGGTATGGATAGTTGCGTGACGGCTGCTATTGCCCATGAGGAATACGAGTTGGCTTTAATGCACATTAATTACGGACAGAGAACTGAGAACCGCGAACTGAAAGCTTTTAACGATATAGCGGAATATTACGACGTAAAGTACAAGCTTGTAATTGACTACACACACTTTTCGAAAATCGGAGGCTCATCTTTGACCGATAGAAAAATAGAAGTAACTCGGGCAAATATAGAAAGCCGTGAAATTCCCTCTTCTTACGTCCCATTCAGAAATGCGAATATTCTAGCTGCTTGCGTAAGCTGGGCTGAAGTTTTAAAAGCCGAGGCTGTTTTTATTGGTGCAGTTTACGAAGATGCAAGCGGCTATCCTGATTGTCGTCCAGAATTTTTCGAGGCTTTTGAAAAGATGGCAGACCTTGGTACAAAACCCGAAACAAAAATTAAAATTCACACTCCGATTATACATCTTTCCAAAGCGGAGATAATTAAAAAAGGAGTCGAACTCAATGCGCCGTTACACTTAACCTGGTCGTGCTATCAAAATGAAGACGAGGCTTGTGGCGTTTGCGATAGCTGCGCTTTCAGACTTCGTGGTTTTCAAATTGCCGGCATTGAAGATCCAATTCCATATAAAATTCGTCCTGTGTATAAAAAATAAATTAAGTATCTGAGATCAAGAAATCAGTATAAGGCAATGAAAGAATGCAAAAATTTATTTCCTGATGACGAGACAAAATCGGTTAAAGATTTCAAAGATAATTATATCGTTCTTATATTTATTTCGACTTCTTATGCAAATGGTCGAAAAAGTACTGATGTTGAAATTCTATCGTTGTACGAAAAATAATTGACTAATTCATTTTGTAAATCAGAAAATTTAACCGGCAAAAATAATTTTAAGCAAAGTAAAGCAGAGATTAATTTATGAACGAAAAGCAAAAAATACTCGAGACATTTCCGAATCCCAATCCGGAAAGAGATTATGTAATTATTCATACAGCCCCTGAATTTACATCACTTTGTCCCAAAACCGGTCAGCCCGATTTTGCGACTATAATTTTAGAATATATACCCGACAAGCTTTGCGTTGAGTTGAAATCTTACAAGTTCTATCTCCAATCGTTCCGTAACGATGGCATCTATTTTGAAGCTGTCACAAACAGAATCTTGAACGACCTTGTGGAGGTACTTCAACCCCGTAAAATGAAATTAACGGCAAAGTTTAATACACGCGGCGGAATTCATTCTGATATTATTGCAGAATATCAGAAAGGACAATAGCCAAAAGCTATTAGAATTAATTACCGATCGCAAATCTGATCACAAAACGTGAGGTCACACAATGGCAAAACGGAATATTAAAAGAAGCTGGGCTGAACCATTCAAAATCAAAATGGTTGAACCCATTAAAATGACTACGCGCGAATACCGTGAAAAGTGCGCCAAAGAAGCCGGTTACAATACCTTCCTTCTCAAATCTGAAGACGTTTACATCGACCTGCTTACCGACAGCGGTACAAATGCAATGAGCGACTACCAATGGGCGGGATTAATGATGGGCGACGAAGCTTATGCCGGTAGCAGAAATTTTTACTACCTCTGGGACAATATCAAGAAATATTATGGTATGCCCTACTTTGTTCCTACTCACCAGGGCAGAGCTGCCGAACATATTATTTCAAAAATTATGATTAAGCCCGGCGACTATATCCCCGGCAATATGTACTTTACTACTACACGCTTACATCAGGAACTTGCCGGCGGTACTTTCGTAGATGTGATTATCGACGAAGCCCACAAACCGCAAAACAAACATCCTTTCAAAGGCAATATCGATACAGACAAACTCGAGGATTTGATTAAAAAAGTCGGCTCAAAAAAAATTCCATATATCAGTATGGCAGGACCGGTTAATATGGCAGGCGGTCAACCTTTCTCGATCCAAAATCTTAAGGAGGTGCACAAGATTGCCAAGAAACACGGAATAAAATTATGGTTCGATGCAACCCGCGCTACCGAGAATGCATATTTTATTAAAGTGCGAGAGAAGGGTTACGAAAAAAAATCGATCGAACATATTTTAAAAGAAATGTGCAGCTATTTCGACGGCATCTGGGTTAGCGCAAAAAAAGATTTGATGGTAAACATCGGTGGATTTTTAGCCACACGCGATAAAAAAGTTTACGAAGAAGCACGCAATATGGTCGTAGTCTATGAAGGTCTTCATACTTACGGGGGACTGGCAGGCAGGGATATGGAAGCAATGGCACGAGGAATTGAAGAAATGGTAAAATTTGAAAATATAAGTTCGCGCGTTGGACAAGTGGAATACTGCGGTAAGCAACTCGAAAAATATGGAATCCCCCTTGTATATCCCTTTGGAGGTCATGCAATTTTCCTGGACGCAAAAAAATTCTTGCCTCATCTCAAACAGGATTTACTCCCCGCACAATCCTTAGCCGCCGAAATTTATATTGACAGTGGCGTAAGAGGAATGGAACGCGGCATTGTTTCTGCAGGCAGAGATCCCAAAACAGGCGAGAACCGTTATCCCAAACTCGAATTGGTTCGTTTAACTTTCCCTCGACGGGTCTATACTCAATCTCACATCGACGTTACAGTTGAATCGATTGCTCAGGTTTATCAGGACAGAAAGAAAATAAAAGGATTAAAAATGGTCTACGAGCCAAAATATTTGAGATTCTTCCAGGCAAAATTTGTAAAATTGTAAGGTCATTTTTCAAAAGGTGTTTACGGGACTGGCAAAAGTTAATCCGTAGGACTGTCAGTCCCGATTATTTAAATATGAACAAAGCACTCAAATTAAAAGAAACATTTATTGCGGAACGGGACCTACTTTTCAACGATGATGATCTTTTGAAAGATGCTTTTCAATTTTCGATTCGATGGAGCGTCCTCGTCGAAGAGTTTATTCTTAGAACGCTGAAAGACATCAAACTTGATTGCGCAATTGCATCGGTCGGTAGTTTTGCAAGACGCGAACTTTCTCCATATTCCGATATCGATATTATGTTTATCTACGACAAAGTACCCCGCAATGACAATACCATAAAACAGTGTGTAACAATCCTATGGGATACCGGCATCGAAGTTTCTCATACGGTCAGGGATTATTCTGACATAAATAAATTTCTAAAAGAAGATCTCCATGCGTTTACACAATTTTTCGAGACTCGTTTTATATGCGGCAATGAAGATGTATATAAAGAATGGAATAAAAAAGTCTTGAGTTCCCTCAAGCAGGAAACAAAAAAGAATCTGATAAATGAATATTTCGTTGATATAAATCTCAGATATCAAAAGTATGGTTCTTCCGCAAAGGTACTCGAACCGAATGTGAAATATACAGCAGGTGGTCTGAGGGACCTGCAGGTTTTGCAATGGATTTATTCACTCAAGAATGATATAATAATCGATACACAGAAAGAAATTACACACACAGAGGTCTTTCTCGAACATCTGAAAAAAGATAAAATAATAATTCCAAAAGCAGCCAGGAGATTGTTTGAAAGTTACAGGTTCATATTAAACACAAGGAATCACCTTCATCTAATCTCCGGTCATAAAAACGACTGGCTTGAATTTAGCGATCAGGAAAAAATTGCTCTCCGACATGGTTACACCGAAAGCAACTGGAAAGAGTATATGCGCCACTATTTCAATTCGTCTATTATAATCAAACGTTTTACCATAACAATGTCCAAGCGTTTTGAAGACGAGATGTCCAAACCGATTTCAGATTATCTTTCCATTCCGCTCGACGAAGATTTTACAATGAAGGGCAATATAATTTATCTCGCCAGCGACATAGAACTTACGATGTCTGTAATACTCCGAGCATTTTATTATAGAGGTCTACACGATGCTCGTTTCGACGATGTACTCCGTTCCAAAATTATCGAAGCGGTTATCGATCTGGAGGAATCGAAAGATACCGAGCACCAATCTTCTGTGTTTTTCAGGGAAATTCTCCGGTTACCCAAAAATGTAAGTAAAACCCTGAATGTAATGAATGAACTCGGGGTTCTGGCTTCGTTCCTGCCTGAATTCGGCGAATTGGTGAATTTCTTTCAACCGGGTGTATATCACTGCTATACCGCAGACGAACATACATTAATTGCATTGACAAATCTGGAAAATCTAAAATACGAATCGAATATACTCGGTCGTCTTTTCCTGAGTATAAAAAACAAAGACATTTTATATCTGTCCGTCCTATTTCACGACATAGCAAAACCAATTACAATTTCAGGACATGAAATCATCGGTGCTGAGATAGCCAGTTCTGTTATGGAACGACTCGGATATAGTACGGAAGAAATTCAAAAGGTTCAGTTTCTCGTTCGACACCATCTTACTATGGAACAGGTTGCTTTCAGAAGAAATTTAAACGACCCGACAACGTTGAATTTATTTTCTGATTTATTCCCCGATACTGAGCTGCTCGATCTTTTATATCTTCTTACATATGCCGATCTATCAGCGGTTTCTCCCGTTGTTTGGACACAGTGGAAAAGCGAACTGTTATATGAACTTTACCATAAAACCAAGCGAATGCTCGAAGAAAGAATTACAGGCGAAGAATTGTTAGCTTCGAGTATGCTCGAAATAATGGAGCAATCTGAGGTCTTTTTAGACAAGACAGTAAAAGAGCATATCGAATCGATTGACGATCTGGGTTATTTACAATTTTATTCGGCAGAAGAAATTAATCAGCACATTAAAGAGATCGAAAAAGGTTCGATGGCTTCAGTGTTCTTCAAAGAAGAGACGGGTTATACATCAATTACCGTAATTACACGTGATTCCGATGCCCTCCTTTCGAGACTTTGCGGTGCATTGTCGATCAATGACCTTAATATCCACGATGCGAAAATATTTACCCGTAAAGATGGAATTGTAATCGATAATTTTAATGTGACGGATTTCAGAACAAATGAAGCCGTCGAAAAATCACGCTATGAAAAGATAAAATCGGACCTGATTTTAGCCGCTTTGAATGAACTCCAGATAACAAAGGAATTCAGTCGTATTAAATCCAAATGGTGGCGTCTCGAAAACAAACTTTTCAAACGCAAAGGTAAAGTAAAAATTGTTTTTGAAAAGCACGACCGATTTACTATCATAGATGTATTTTCGCCCGACAGGCTTGGTCTATTGTATCAGATTACACGTAAAATGAACGAGCTCGGTCTGTCGATTTACTTTGCAAAGATTAACACAAAGGCTGATGATATAGTCGACTCGTTTTATATACTCGACAGGCATAAACGCAAAGTATCTACTAACGATTACGAACTTATCATTCAGCAACTAACTGAAACAATCGAAGAAATGTTATAGGAGGTAAATTGAATTTTATGAACAGAACAAACCCGATCGGATTTTTCGATTCGGGTATTGGAGGTCTTACGGTTGTAAGAGCAGTTACCAATCTGATGCCGAATGAAAACATAGTTTATTTTGGAGATACTGCTAGAGTGCCCTGGGGAAATAAATCCAATGATACCATAATTGAATATTCGATTCAGGCGGCAAATTTTCTCCTTAAAAAAAACATTAAGCTACTTGTTGTGGCTTGTAATACTGCTTCGTCGGTGGCTCTCAATGAATTACGTAAAGTCCTTACGGTTCCTGTAATCGGAATGATTGAGCCGGGCTCGCAAATGGCACTGGCAGAATCCCAAAATCGCAAAATAGGAGTTATCGGCACATATGCTACAATTAACAACAAAGCTTATTCGAAACAATTAAAAAAACTTGACCCTAAAGTTCAAGTGTATGAGAAAGCCTGTCCTCTATTCGTACCGCTCGTCGAGGAAGGTATGACGAATCATAAAGCAGTCGAATTAATTGCCAGAGAATATCTAACAGAATTAAAAGAAAAAAATATCGACACTCTCATATTGGGATGCACTCACTATCCTCTCCTGAGAGATACTATTCAGAAAGTAATAGGTAAAAAAGTAAGATTAATCGACTCAGGCACACCTGCGGTAAAGATAGTAGAAGACTATCTTAACGGCAGACAACTTCGCAACAATTCCGTGCACGAAGGTCAACACGAATACTACGTTAGCGACCTTCCTGCAAAGTTCAAAGCGATAGCAGAACGTTTCCTGGGAAAGAAAATTAAGAATATCAACAAAGTTGAACTGGAAGAATTGACCAACGAGTGAATGGTATGGTGTTTAGTTGTAGGTTTTTAAGTTCAGCATTCGTTGTTAATAATGTTTAGTGATCAGGAGTTAGGGATCAGGGATTTGTGTGCGGAAGTTTTGGGGTTCGTAGTGCTGGGGTTTGGTAGTTCTTGGTGCGGGAGTTAGGATGTTCGTTATTGTGTGGTTGAGGGTTTGATAGTCGATTGACAATTACAAATTATTAAAGCTTTTAATGGCTTCCAATTTAATAAATATACAAAAAGTAACTCTTGCTTTTTTGTCTTAGCAAATAATTCTCACAAGTCTTCGCTCTTCTCTGCGATCTTTTCGATTAAATTATATTGAAACCGCAAAGCACGCAAAGAACGCTAAGATTTTAATACTTACCGCCCTTCTCGACATTCTTATCGTAAATGAATAACGTCCTCACGCAGAAAACCACAAAGAAGAATCTGCCTACCGACAGGGGAAAAACAAATTTACTAATCCCGATAATAAAGTTTGAACATCATCAGTCCGCTTATTGTTTTAGCGTCTACTATTTCACCATTCCGAATCTTTGCTTCAGCTTCTTCGAGAGTCATTTCAAGCAGTTCCATGTCTTCTTCGCCTTCTTCGCGTGCGTGTTCTCCTTCAGTCAATTTTTCTGCAAGGTAAATATGAAGCACTTCATTGCAGAAACCCGGGGTTGTATAAATCTTACCTAACTTAACTATTTTTTCCGACGAGAAGCCTGTTTCTTCTTTGAGTTCTCTAATGGCGCACTTTTCCGGGTCTTCACCTTTGTCGAGTTTTCCGGCGGGCAATTCTATAACAAATTCTAGGTGCGGGTATCTGAATTGCTTTACAAAAATTATCTTTCCGTCCGATTTCAGAGGAATAACGACGGCTCCTCCAGGGTGAACAGCTACCTGGCGCGTGGCCAGATTGCCACTGCCATTATATTTAATATCATCAACTTTTACGCTGAATACTTTCCCTTCAAAGACCATATTGCTTTTTATTACTTTGAAATTCATTCGTTCCTCTTCTTAGGTTAATACTACGTGTTTGCTTAGCATATGCTTTGTGAATCTTCAACGATTTAGCAAACAAATTATTTATTTGCTTCATAATCTATTATAATATTATTAACCGCCAAGATCGCAAAGTACTATAAAGGAAATTCTATACATTTCGATGCGAACTCAGCGGTTAATTTTTCAGACGTTCCGATTTTGCCGAATAATTTCAGTTTTAAACCTGATTTGAAAGATAGCCGTCGAGGTCCATTTGTTCAATTTGGATGCGTTGTTTTTCGGCCCATTCGACGTGTCCTTCTTCCATCTTGAGAATTTTAGTCAACAATTCTGCAGTCGATTCGTCGCCCAACTTTCGAGCGAGCGCAATAGCATCGTTATAAGCTTTGATTGCATCGGCTTCTGCTTCCTGGTCGTTGTTGATAAAATCGGGTACCGATTTGCCGATGCTCATTTTTTTTAATTTGTCAACCATCGGTGTACCTTCAAGGAACAGAATTCTTTGAATAAGCCATTCTGCGTGATGCATTTCGTCGATTGCCTGTTTTTCAATTGCTTCGTGTAATTTGCTATAGCCCCATTGTTCGCACATTTCGGAGTGAACCATATACTGACTGATGGCAGTTAACTCGTCTGCCAGTAAATTGTTTAATACATCGATTAATTTTGGATCTCCTTTCATGATTATTTTTCCTTTTCTTTTGTGAAATTTATTAAGACAAAATTGATTCTATTTCTTTAAGTTCGTCATCGTTAAAATTAAGATTATCCAGAGTTTTAACTGCGTCTTCAATCTGTTCGACCTTGCTGGCACCAATTAGAGCTGAAGTTATGACTGGTTTACGAAGCAACCATGCAATTGCCATCTGAGCTAACGATTGATTCCTACGTGCAGCAAGTTCGTTCAACTTTTTGACTTTTGACAGTTTATCCTGTGTAATACCCTCCGGTTTCAAAAAGCCCCATGGTTTCGAAGCGCGCGAGCCTTCCGGGATTCCATTCAAATATTTATCTGTAAGCAGCCCTTGTGCCAGAGGCGAAAAGACAATTGCTCCTGCTCCTTCATTTTCCAGCACATCGGTTAATCCATCTTCAATCCATCTATCGAACATGTTGTAACGAGGTTGGTGAATTAGAAGATGATGCCCCATTTGTTTCAAAACTTCGACTGCCTTTTTAGTTTCTTCGGGTTTATACTGGGAAATGCCCACATATAAAGCTTTGCCACTTCTTAGAATTTGGTCGAGAGCGCTCATTGTTTCTTCAAGAGGAGTTTCCGGGTCAGGACGGTGGTGATAAAAGATGTCCACGTAATCGAGACCCATTCTTTTCAGGCTCTGGTCCAAAGATGCAATTAAATATTTTTTCGAACCCCAATCGCCGTAAGGACCAGGCCACATTCCCCAGCCGGCTTTGGTTGATATAATAAGTTCATCTCTATAGGGTTTAAAATCTTTCTTCAGAATGGTGCCAAAATTTTCTTCGGCGGAACCAGGGGGCGGTCCGTAATTATTGGCAAGGTCAAAATGTGTAATGCCCAGGTCAAATGCGCGGCGCACAATTGCTCTGCCGTTTTCAAAAACGTCAACCCCGCCAAAGTTATGCCATAACCCTAATGAGATTGCAGGAAGTTTCAATCCGCTCTTGCCACAGCGGTTGTATTTCATAGTTTCGTATCTTTTTTCAGATGCTAAATAATCCAATTTTCCCCTCTACTTTTTTGATAATTACAATACAAAGATAATCTAATTTTATTTTATAGGCGAAATTTTTCCAATTTTCACTCAATGAAGGTCGTGACTGTTTACCCTTCTTTTTAAATCTGTGGGACAGGAGAAAAAAACGCAATTCTTATTCATAAACAGTTAAACTAATTTGAAATTATTAAAAAGAGTCACCACTTAGATTAAGCAATCTTAGTTTGAATTCCTTTAACGTTATTATCGTTAAGGTTTACTACGTCGCTTTGTTAGCCGACAACATTTCCTTCATCAATATTGATAAAGCCCATTTGTACGCTTGTAAAACCGCCAGTGCCGGCACTGTTTACAAGTCCCCAGTCAAGTCTCTCCAGCCATTGCCATATATAAAGTTAATCCAAAGGTCTTGGATAGAATTATTCCCCGAGAAAATTTGAACCGGCTTGAATAAAGCGATATTGACCGGTTTAGTCTGCGCTTTGCCTTCAAAAGATAAAAAAAAGAAAATGTATCCGACAAGTAGAATTACAGAAATGTGTTTCACAAGATTTTTCCATTATTATGTTTTTGATTGTATTTACTGCCAGTAATTGTAAATGGATTTGAGTAATCTATTTACTCAATTGTAATTTTATATTACAAGAATTATTAAACAATAAAATCTCTTAAAGTGGGACTGATTAAAATATTATGATTACAAATGGGGAACTGATTAGGAGCGGTTAACTGGATATAAAAGTATCTCTATAAATTCCGGTCTTAGATAAACCCAAAATTGTCATTAGAGATTGATTAAGTTTATTAAAAATTGATAAAAGATA
>DYLP01000049.1 GCA_020722005.1 Melioribacter roseus | reverse complement strand
AATCTAAAAACCACTGGTTTTAATAATTAGCTTTTTAGAGCAGACTCATTTATAAAAAAATATTATTTCTAACTGGTTGGATATTTGTCGGACTTGGCATAGTAGGTATTTTTTTGCCTCTGATGCCCACGACCATATTTTTCATTCTTGCGGCGGCGTCTTTTGCACGCAGCTCGGAAAAATTTTATAACTGGTTGATTAATCATCCGAGGTTCGGAAAGATTATAAAGAGTTATATGGAGCACAGAGGGATACCACATAAATCTAAATTTATTGCAATTGGAATGGTTATATTGACTATCGGAAGCTCGGCAATATTTTTTACGTCGAGTCTCTTCCTTCGAGTTTTGTTGACCATAGTTGCAATTGGTGTAATTACCTATTTGCTTTCGTTGAGGACGGTAGATATTGCCGAAAGCGATTAATTCTGGGCAGACAGATTTTAAATAAGGTAACTTTTCTCAAAGTTTATTATTTTTATCGCGTTATTTATACACCTTACCAATCAAGGAGATATTTCCTATGGGGCTTTTTTCCCGAGGGATGAAAGAAGAATTGAACCGATTGCGCGATGAAAACGACGAACTGAAAAATACTCTTCATGCATTTGTCCAGAGGCATTCCAGCTTGAATGAAATTGAAAGAAAAATTACCGAAGCCGAAAAGGAATTCAAAGAAATTACCAAACGCAACGAAGAGCTTTCCTCTTTGGTTGAATTACAGAATTACGAACTCCAAACAAAAAGTGAAATGCTTCAGAAAATAAAAACTGAACTTGCAGAGCTCGAAGAAAAAAGAATTTCGTACGAACAGGAAATCGCTGATATTTTATCTTCCCCGGATGAATCGGCAAAATTGCTGAAGAAAAAAGAAGAAGAACTCGAAGAACTCAATAGAAAATACACCGAATTGAACGAGGCTTACTTAAAACTCGAATCCGAGTTTGTGGAACTTCAAAACAGAATCCCGGAAGATATTAATAACGAGGATGTTTCGACGGGAGTCAAAGAGTCTTATGCTAATATTGAAAAAAGAATAGAAGAACTGAAAGAAGAAGAAAATCAAAAGAAAAGACTCCTTACCAAACTTGAAGAACAAATTTCATTGAGCGAGGAGATCAAAACAAATCTTGAAAAATCGCTGAATGTAATTCTTATTCAACTCCAGGAAAAAGAACAGGTTTATTCCGAATTTTTATTCAACAGGGACGAAATACTGGAAGAAATAAGAAAGAGCAAAAACCTGCTCGACGAATTGAATCTAAACCTCGCATCGGAAAATAAAAGACTCAACGAAATCAAAGACGAAATCACTTCGCGTGAAAGCGACAAACAAAATCTTATTAACGAAATCAATAGACTCGAAAATGTAAAAAGACAGTTACAGGAAGGAATTCTTCAGCTTAAAAAGGAAAACGAAACCTTATTCGAAGTAATAGGCAAGCAAAAAAAATCGCTCGAAGAGTACGAAAAGAAAAAATTCGAGCTCGAGGAACACGCTCTTAATGTTGAAAATAAAGTAACACAAACGCTATCAAAATTCAACGAAGAGCTTAATTCTCTGAGACAGGAAATACTTGATAAAGAGAAGGAAATTTCGGTAAAGGAAAAATTACTGCTCGAAAAAAAATCGACAATTGCAGAATATGAAGGCGTTGTCAAAGTGCTCGAAAAAGAAAAACAAATTCTCGAAGAATCCAATCGCAGTTTGAGAAACGAAGAATATGAATTGAACAACAGACTCAATGCAATTAAGCTGGAATATTCCGAAATGAAAAGCAGAATTGAATCTCTTAAATCGGAAACAAAAATTCTCGAAGAACAAAAAATGTCGGTGGAAAAAGAAATAAAGAACCTGCTCAAGCAATCGAGCCAGGAATATTCTTCACTCGACGAAACAAAATACAGATTGTCGCAGGAACTCAACGAAGCCCGCGCAAAGTTAGAAGAACTCGAAAATTCTTATGAACAGTTGAAAAACGACTATAAACTACTGAAACAAGAATCATCAGAAATCGAATTGAAAAAAGAAGAGTATACAGCCAGAATCTCGGAATTAATTGCACTTGAAAAAAGTCTGAAAACCAGAATCTCAGAATTCGAAAAGCAGTTGGGCAATAGTTCAGAATAAAGGGTGATTTTGAAAAAATTATTATTAAGCGGAATACTGACTCTTATACTATCTTCTGCTATCGTAATTAGCGCGCAAAGCAATTCCTCCCCTCTGTTCAGGAAAAATCCTAACTATGAAAAAATGAATTCCCTGTTCAATATTTATAAAACAAAACAGGCTGATATTGTATTCTTGGGGAATTCTCTTACAGCTGGAGTCGATTGGAGCGAATTGCTCGGCAGGTGCAATGCTATTGGAAGGGGAATACCCTCAGATATTTTAACTGGTTTTTTGGAAAGGCTGGACGATATTATTCGTTTAAAACCTAAAATTGTATTTATAATGGGTGGAATTAATGACATCTACAATTGGACTCCAGTTGACGAAATCTATTTTAATTATCTTAAAATCATTTCCAAACTTCAATCAAAAAAGATAATTCCCGTAATTACATTGGTAACATACGCTGCAAAGAATTATGCCAAAGATTGGGGCGGCACGCCGGAAGTCAACGCCGGAAGAAATCGCGAAATCGATAAATTAAATAAGATGCTGAAGAATTACGCTCTTCGAAATAACATCGATTATATTGATTTGAATGAACTTATGTCTACTGCCGACGGTTTTATTGACGAAAAATATACGTGGGATGGTCTGCATTATAACGCCGAAGGATATAAAATCTGGGCTGCGGAAATCGAAAAAATTTTATCTAAATATAAATTATGAAGGGTGCAAAATGGAAAAAAATCATATAAAGCAACCGGTTGTAATCCTTACGGCTACACTTTTGCTTTTGTATCTGCTTTCGTTTGTTAATTATGAATATACAATTGCAGGGTTTACATTTCGTAATGTGGATTTCTTTATGGACATTAAACCCGATTCTGCAGAGGAAGAATTTTCGATCAGTAAAAAAATTGCCGTCGAGCCGAATGTAGTCCTTGCGGGATTCGATTTGTTCGATCCTGTTGAATTTTTTACAACCGAAAAAGATAATGTTAGCTATTTCTATCAGGGGATGAAAACGGGATTCTACGGCAACACAGAGCAACTAAAATATTTTTTTGACGCTCTTTCAAATGCCAGGGAAAAAACGTTCCGTATTGCACATTATGGCGATTCGGTAATTGAAGGCGATCTTATAACCGCCGATATCAGAGAACAATTACAAAAGAAATTCGGTGGCAACGCTGTAGGCTGGCTCGGAATTGTTTCACAGGATGTTGCATTTCGTACAACCACAAGACATTCGTTTTCCGATAACTGGGAAATTGCTTCTGTCTACACAAGTAATCCCCGATCGTTGAAGCTTGGAATAAGCGGAGAAGTTTTTATTCCGCAAGGAAATGCCTGGGTGGAATATGAAGTCAGCCGATTGAGAAAGTCGCTCAAAGGTTTTTCAAAAGTCAGAATTTTTTATTCGGACGCTAAAAGCTCGGATATCTATTATTCATTCGATAATTCATCCAAAAAATCAGCACGGCTGAATCCTGGAGCGAAAGTTCAGGAATTGGTGCTGGATGCGGGGAAAATGGTTAAATCGGTTCGCATTGAATTTCCTCAAAAAGAACAGGCGCATTTTTATGGAGTCAGTCTTGAAAACACACCTGGAATTTATATCGATAATTTTCCGCTAAGAGGAAATTCGGGCGTGGACATTGCGCAAATTAATCCTTCGATACTCAAAGAATTTTCGAAATATCTCAATTACAAACTTATTATTCTCGAATTCGGATTGAACATATTGGGTTCCCGAATGACCGACTACAGCTGGTACGAAAGAGAGATGGGAAAGGTTATTAAGAATCTTAAAGAGGCGTTTCCCGAAACAAGCATTATAATGATAAGCGTGCACGACAAAGCACGTAAAGTCGGAACAAAATTTGAAACCGACCCTGCTGTATTTAAGCTACTCGAAGTTCAAAAAAAGATAGCGCAGAATAACGGAGTGGCATTGTGGAGTTTGTTCGAAGCTATGGGTGGTAAAAATTCAATGCACAACTGGGTTACTGCCAATCCTCCTATGGCCTCGCGCGATTATATTCACTTCAATAATCAGGGCGCCGAAAGAATTGCCGAACTTTTTGTTGAGTCTCTCCTCGACGAATTTAACAAGAGGAAATAATGGAAAAATTCAACATCGAAGAAGCCAATACTCTATGGAAGAGGTGGAAACTTAACGCCGAAAAATATCCCGACAAAGAGGCTGTTGTTCACTGGCTTGCCGGCGAAAATCCTTTCAGATGGACATATAAAAATTTAATCGAAACAGCTGAAAAATTTTCTTTGATTTTGAAAAAACATGGCATAAAAAAAGGAGAAGTATGCGCCATCATTATTCGGCACAATAAATTTCTCTACCCACTCTATTTTTCGATTATACGTTTAGGCGCATTGCCGGCAATCCTTGCTTATCCAAATCCGAGACTTCATCCGGACAAATTCCGGCAGGGATTGGAAGGAATGTCGCAACGTTCCGGGCTCGATTATGTCCTTACGGAAAAAGAACTCGACCCACTCATCAGACCCTTAATCGATAAGCAGGGAAGTACAATTAAGAATATCTTTTTTCCACTCGACTGGGACCTGGACTCGGAATTCGATTCCGCCTTGAATGACAAAATTGAAAAAGCTGCTGACGAAATTAAATTCGAAGATGAAGCTTTTTTACAACATTCCTCTGGTACAACAGGACTTCAAAAGCCTGTTGTTCTTTCGCATAAGGCACTCCTTTATCATGTCAAATATCTGGGCGAACGGCTCGGTATGAATCAGCAAGATAAAGTTGTAAGCTGGCTGCCTTTGTATCACGACCTTGGGCTGATTGCTGCGTTTCATATTCCACTGGCTTATGGAATTACAACCATACAAATCGATCCATTCGAATGGGTACTGGCTCCCATTTTACAGCTTGAAGCCGTTACAAAAGAGAAAGCCACTATGACGTACATGCCAAATTTTGCTTACAACGTACTTGCAGAAAAAATCGACGAAGAAGATCTTGAAGGAATTGATCTCTCAAGTTTACGTGCCGTGGTTAATTGTGCTGAGCCAATACGTCACGAAAGTCATGTTAAGTTTATAGAGCGTTTTAAAAAATATAATCTCAATCCACTTTCGCTTGCCGGAATGTACGCTATGGCAGAAACTACTCTTGCCGTAACTGTGACCGATATCGGAAAACCGATTAAAGAAGTCAAGACAGATAGAGACGAACTTGCTCAGGGAAGAGTAAAATTAGCCGAAGGAAATTCTTCAATAAGAATTTGCGTTTCTTCGGGCAGATTGATAGAAGCATGCGATGCAAGAATTGTAGACGACAACCGAAAGGGCCTTCCAGACGGTATTGTGGGCGAGGTTGCAGTTAAATCCGTTTCTATGTTCGACGGTTACCGTAATTATCCCGAAAAAACTGCCGAGGTAGTAGAAAACGGATGGTATTTCACAGGAGATTACGGATTCAAATACGAAGATGAATTTTTTATCATTGGCAGAAAAAAAGATATTATAATTGTAGCAGGCAAAAATATCTATCCCGAAGATATTGAAGATGCAGTCAATCAGGTCGAAGGTGTAATTCCCGGAAGAGTGATTGCATTCGGTGAAGAAGACCCGGAAATGGGAACAGAGTTTATAAGTGTGATAGCCGAAACGAAAGCCGGGACGGAAGAAGAAAAAAATAATCTACGTCTGGCAATCCTAAAAGCCGGAATGAGTATCGACGTTGGTATTCATAAAGTATATCTTGTGCCACCGAGATGGCTCATCAAAAGCTCCTCGGGCAAACCGAGTAGAAGAACGAACAAAGAAAGATTAATAGGCAATAAAGACCCACAAGTATGGAGCAGATAAGATGATTTCACCCGAATTAAAACAGGTTATATTGAAGCAACTCAATCTGGATGACTTCGATATTAAAGATGAAACCACAGCTCCAGAGGTTCCGGGCTGGGATTCGCTGAACCATATAAATATCATACTTGCTATTGAAGAGCATTTCAAAGTGAAATTCAAAAGTTATGAATTGCTACGCCTTAAATGCGTTGGCGATTTACAAAAACTTCTCGATTCAAAATTAACCAAACAATAGTTATGACGTCTTTTATCGATTTCAATAAACTATTTGAACTGCTAAGATACCAGCCTGACGACCCGCTTGTTTTCAGTACAGCGCTCTTCCTGATTCTATTTACATTCTTCATGATTTTGTATACCCTATTTATCAAAAACAATTCGTTCAGACTTGGTCTTATTATTTTCTTTTCGATTTATTTTTATTATAAATCGGCGGGATATTATGCTTCGATACTTCTGGTGTCGGCGGCGGTTAATTTTTATTTCGGCAAATGGATCTCGGCAACAGAAAATTTTTCTTACAAGAAGCTGATTCTCATTATTTCTTTGATTGTCAATCTGGGTCTTTTGAGTTACTTCAAATACACGAATTTCGTAATTGATATTATTAACGGTATCGGCGAAGGAAATATCGAACCTCTCGACATTTTTTTGCCTATCGGCATCTCTTTCTATACTTTCAAAGCTCTTACTTATGTGTTCGATATTTATTACGACACCTTAAAACCGACGAACAGTTTCAGGGACTTTGCGCTTTACCTTTTCTTTTTTCCGAATTTACTTGCTGGTCCAATCGACAGAGCAGCGGATTTTCTGCCTCAGATTAACAAAGAACCGTTTATTACAAAGAAAGAGCTGGGACTGGCTGTATTTCTCATTTCAATCGGGCTTATTAAAAAAGTTGTTATTGCCGATTATATCAGTCTTAATTTTGTCGATCGCATATTCGATTTTCCGCTTCGCTACACTGGCATCGAAAATTTACTGGCAATCTACGGATACACGCTGCAGATTTATTGCGACTTTTCAGGCTATTCGGATATGGCAATCGGCGTAGCGTTGTTGATGGGATTCCGTTTGATGGAAAACTTCAATTATCCGTTCAAAGCTACCAGTATAGCAGATTTCTGGCGTCGCTGGCATATTTCGTTATCGCGATGGTTGCTCGATTATTTATTCAGACCGCTTCAAATGAAATATCGCAATCTCAGAGTCTTTGGCAATATGATCGGAATCTTCGTTACATTTTTGTTGTGTGGATTGTGGCACGGAGCCGGATGGAATTTTATCTATTGGGGCGCTCTTCACGGATTTATGATGTCGTTTTCGCTCCTGATTCAAAAACCAAAAATTCGTCTATTGAAATTACTTCGCATCGAGAATACAAAATTCCTGCGATTCTTTCAAACGTTAATCACATTTCATCTAATTGCATTGACATTTACCGTATTCAGAAGTTACGACATGCAGACGGTTTATGACATGCTTTCGCAGATAATCGAATTTTTCCATGCGGAAGTTTTCATTCAATTTGTCGAAAAGATGCCTTTGATTACTGGATTGATGGTGCTCGGATTTTTGTTCCACTTTTTGCCCTCGAAATTATTCGATTATAGCGCAACTATAATTGCAAAACTTCCACTTGCAGGAAAAATATTAATTTTAACTGTTGCAATATGGCTGGCGGCTCAATTTAAATCTGCCGATATTCAGCCGTTTATCTATTTCCAGTTTTAGAAGAACTAGAATTCGATTTTTTTCTTTATCAGCTTTGGTACAGATGTTTTCGAACGACTTAATTCGATTGAGTTCTTTATCGAATCGGTAGCGGTTTCGATAACGTCTTTGTTGTCTGTAAAGATTTCTGCAATAAGATCGCCTTTTTTAATTTTCATGCCAATTTTAGGATAAAATATAATCCCTGCTTTCGGATCGATCTTGTCTTCTTTCTTCAGTCTGCCTGCACCCAGCATTACAGAAGTCATCCCGATTCTGTAAGTGTCGATTGCCTGAACGTATCCAGATTTGCTCGAATGAATTTCTCTACGGTACTTTGATTTCGGATATTTTTCAGGTTTTAAAATGAAAGAAACGTCGCCATCTTGAAGTTCGGATATCTCAGTAAATTTTTCAAAGGCTTTTCCGTTCGAAATTAATTCTATGGCAATTTTTTTCCCCTCTTCGATATTTTTCGATTTGCCACCCAAGTAAATCATTGCTCCGGCGAGTGTGGTGCTTAACTCGTATAAATCGTTTTTAACTTTGTTTCTGAGAACAAAAATTGATTCGTAAACTTCGAGCCAATTGCCGATATAATTTCCAAGCGGCTGATTCATATCCGTAATAAAAGCGATAACTTTTTTGTCGAATGCTTTAGCGGTGTTTCCAAGAGATACGGCGAGTTCAACGGCGTCCGACTGTTTTTTCATGAATGCCCCGCAACCTGTCTTAACGTCGAGTACGAGTCCGTCAATACCCTCAGCAAGTTTTTTGCTCATAATGCTGGCGGTAATAAACGGAATCGATTCGACCGTGGCGGTTACGTCTCTCAGTGCGTAGATTAGTTTGTCGGCTGGCGCAATATCTTTTGTCTGACCGATCATTACCGCGCTGCATTTTTTCAGAACCGATTTGTATTTCGATAAATTCAAGTCGGTACGAAATCCCGGTATCGATTCGAGTTTGTCGAGAGTCCCACCGGTGTGACCGAGTCCCCTTCCGCTAATCATCGGAACTTTAATACCTGCTGCTGCTACGACAGGAGTAAGTATTAATGAAGTTTTGTCTCCGACGCCGCCTGTCGAATGTTTATCAATCTTAGAGCCTTCGATTGTCGAGAGGTCGATTATTTCCCCACTTTTGAGCATCGATTCGGTTAGAAATGAAGTCTCAGATTTATCGAGTCCTCGAATAAAAGCTGCCATTAAAAAAGCCGAAAATTGATAATCGGGAATTATACCGGAGGTAAAATTTGAAACCATAAAATCAATTTCTTGATACGATAGCTTACCGCCGTCTCTCTTTTTTCTGATTATTTCGATTGCGTTCATTGGTATTTTCAATTTATTTGAGACCTAATTCTTTGCACATTCTGTAATAATTGGGCGGAGCGAGTCCTAAAATTTTCGCTGCTTCGGCATCCGAATTTGTTTTGCTGCGGATATACTGAAAATATTTTAATCTCAGCTGCTTTTCCATCTCTTTGAGAGTAAGAAAACCATTTTCGGTTTTGAATGAGAGCCCGTCATTTTTAGAAATTCCACTGGAGGTCGATTTCCCAATTGCATTTGCGATCTGATCCGGTGTTATAACGTTTTCGCCGTAGAAAAGGAGGCGTTGAACCAGATTTTTCAATTCGCGAACATTGCCAGGCCAGTCATAATCAACGAGCATCGACATTGCCTCTTCGGTCAATGTGGGCACTGGCTTACCGATATCCAGTGCGTAATGATTTAGAAAATAATCGGTCAGAAAAATTATATCCTCTTTCCTTTCGCGTAAGGGTGGAATAAAAATTGGCAGAACGTTCAAACGATAAAACAAATCTTCGCGAAAGCGACCGGCTTTTACTTCTTCGTCGAGATTTTTATTCGTAGCGGAAAGAATTCTTACGTCTACTTTGATTTTATCGAGTCTGCCGAGTTTTTCGACTTCGCCGTCCTGCAAAACTCGCAACAATTTAACCTGCGAAGTAAGCGGAAGTTCGGGAATTTCGTCCAGAAAGATTGTGCCTTTGTCGCCTATTTCAAACAAACCAGGTTTTGCTTTGTCGGCTCCTGTAAATGCTCCTTTTTCGTATCCAAAAAGTTCGCTTTCAATTAACTGTTCGGGAATACCTCCGCAATTGATCGGAACAAAGTTTTCATATTTTCGATGGCTATTGTAATGGATGTTGTATGCCACCAATTCTTTGCCAGTGCCAGATTCTCCTGTAATTAAAACCGGAGCATTACTTTCTGCAATTTTTTTTATTTGTTCTCTCAGCTTTACAATCTGATCAGAAATCCCAATAATTTGTTTGCTCGTAAGAATCCCTTCAACGTTTCGCTTAATTTTTGCCTTCGAATTAATTCTTTCCTTAATAAGTTCTTTCTTTTCGTATGCATTGAAGATCGAAAGTACAAAGTCAGTCGGTTGATAAATATATTCTTCGATATCGACTGGATATTTTGTGCAATACCAGAAAGCGCCAGCGGTTATTAAACTTTGTGCAAATTCATAATCGGTTAAATTTATTGTCATTTTGGTAATAACTATAATCTGGAGCGACAGGTCGATGTCTTTTATTTTCTTTATCAGATATTCACCACGAATACCACCGGCAATTTGATAGTCCATGATGATAATGTCGAACTCGTTCCTTTTTTTCTCTAAAAGTTCGATTGCAGATTTTCCGTCTGATACTACTTCAGAAATCTTGATTCGTTGTTTGAATGGTGCGATTGTGTTTTCGACGCGACGAACGTCGAATTCCTCGTCTTCGATGAGTAATATTTTGATTGTTTTATTCTTGTCCATATAAAAAAATTAATGAGAAACTAATATAGTAAATTTACATCCTTTTGAGGGTAAATTTTCGGCGTCGATTTTCCAGCCGCATCTTTGCGTTGAGAGTTCGTAAGCGATATAACAACCGTATCCAGAATTTGTGTGCGAAATGTTCTTTGTGGTAACTTTTTCGAGGAATAGTTTTTTTATTCCATTTTCGTTTGTCTCAAGGAGTTCCGGTTTTATTCCCATGCCATCGTCTTCGATTGTAATCGTTGTGGAGTGTGCTTCTCGATTATAAATTGTGCTTATTTTAATATTTAAAAAATCTTCGCCACCGTGGTCGATACTGTTCTGAATTAACGGTTCGATTATTTCCCAAACCACAAATTCGTTTACATAAACGGGCGGTAAATTATCATCCAAATCGAGCTCGATTTTAAAAGAGCCGGTTTTTCGGGCGGTACGGTTGAAAATATTTTCTACAATAAAGCGTATTATGTCGTTAATGTTTGTTCGAAAAGTGGGATTGCGGATAGTTTGTAATGGCGGTTCGTACCATTTCATATCGTAAATAACGCGGGAAATGAAATTCGAATATTTCAATACACGATTTTTAACTTCGTCGATATTGTCAATAGAAAGATTTCGTAAATCTTCTTTTATGAAGCCCATTATCTTTTCGGCTTTGTGATGTGTATGATAAATTCTTTTTGTAAACATCGATTCTTTCTGATGTTCAATTTGCTGTTTTAAGTTCTGTTCGTGTTCTTCCAGAAGTAATTTCTGAGCTTCGTCACGTTCTTTAATAGTGTAAGTCGAAATATAATACATTGCCAGTAGTCCTAGCAGGAACAATGCCGAGTAGATGAGAGAAGTTTCTTCGTAACTTGATATCATTTCGCGCTGTACGAAGGTGAAGTCGGGAGTGTTCTTTATATAAAATGCGCCTGCAAATTCGCCGTTTGGCACAAAAGGTACAAAGATATGATATGTTTTATTGTTTGTAGTTAGATTAATGATTTGTTCGCTGCGAGAAATTTTATCGTAGATTCGTCTGTATAATTCAATTGCGTTTTTGTGAGCAGACGAATTTGTTGTGACATTTATGTTGTCAATTAAATTTGCAAAAAGAGCGTTACCATTGTCGATTGCCAGAATCTTATTACCTCTATTAACCAGCAGGCAAATTTCTTCAATATTTTGATGAAGTATCTGTTGATTGAGAATCATATCGAAGAACTGAATGACGTGTCTTCTTTCCTCGTTTCCCATATCTTCGCGCAATTTAACAATTTCATAGAGCAGTTCGATTGTCGTGGTATTCATATTTGCCAGTCGTTCGGCTGAATTGCGCTGATACCATTCCTGTGTGCTGTCGAAAAAATTATGCATCGAAGCTTTGTGAATAAATGAAAGGATAAACTGGAATAAAATTAACCCGACAAAGAGTACAGTAAGGTGTTTGAACTCAAAGTGGTATTTTTTAATTCTGTCGAGAAGGATGTTTTTTTCCATTTAAAATCCAGTTTCGATTTCCGAGTTGATGATTCTTTCGGCTTCTCTAAGTGCTTCGTCGACTGTAATTTTATTTTTGAGCACTCGATTGATATGGTACGAAATTACATCCGAATAGCGGGTATATTTTTCGACGAAAGGTCTTCGTGCCGCATTTTTTAGGAGCGAATGATAAAATTTTACGTCGGGATTTTTTTTGACGAATGAAGAGTCGGAGTAGACCGATTTTGTAACAGGCAGATATCCGGAATAATAAAATTCTTTTTGAATGTCGTTGTTCAAAAGGAATTTGATAAATTTAACGGCTTCCTTTTTCTTCTCCGAATATTTCGAGAGCATTAAATACCAGCCGCCAATAGTGCTTCTTGAATTGCCGCTTTTGAATCTTGGAATTGGTGCTCTGTCAAAAAGTAGAATGTCTTTCTTGCTGTCTACATTATTCCTGTACCATGTAATAAATCCAGGCCAGCTTCGCAAAAAATACCCATCGTTCTGAACATAATAAGCATACGATTCGTTCTCGGTAAAATTTGTCACTTCGGGAGGGGAGAGTTTGTATTTATAAACCAAATCCCTGAGTAAATTCAGCGCTCTGCGACATTCAGGTGTGTTCAACTTGATTTTGCCATTTTCCAGTAAAGCCCCGTTTTGTGAAGCAATAAGCTCCATGAAACTACACATAAGACCCTCGTAAGCATCTGCAGCGAAAAGATAAAAAGGAGTACCGTCTTTCGATAACCTTTTCCCGAGAGAAAGGAAATCTTCCCATGTTATCGAACTGTCGAGTTTCTTTTTAATTTCGGAGTAATCCGGAAGTTTTTTCAGTTTATCTTTTCGATAGTGCATTACTCCAATATCGAAAAAGAGAGGAACAGAAATAAATTGTCCGTCGTAGTAGCACGATTGAAGAGCTTCGGATACGATAGCGTCTCGTTCAATCGAAGTGAAATATTCTCCGAGTGGTGTAGCAAATTTAGCAAAGCGTGGCACCCAGATTTGGTCAACTGAAAAAATATCGAGTCGTTCACTTTTGCCGCGCAAATAACGAATTAGCAGTTCTTTCCTTTCGTTCGTCGTAAATTTCTCGAAAGGCAGATCGACCGGAATTACCTCAATTTCCCCTTTATGAAGTCGGTTGAATTTTTCAATTGCTGTTTTGTGACTCGGAGAAATATTATCGGCAAAATAAATTTTGACCGGCTCGTTGTTGTCGGTTACAAGTAAGTCGCCAAACAGTGTGGTAAAAATGAAGACTGAAACGGCAAAAAAAGTAATTGCCGTAATTGAGAAATAAAATGTTGTAAGATATCGGTTCTTTTCTTTCATTCCCTTAATTGATTTTCCGATTAAAAATAGGCTTTTTACAAATAATAGTAAACAAAGACGAATGCCATTGGTACTTAAAATAATTTCTCAAAAATTCCGATTATAATATTAAAAAGACAATCCTTTCATTAATAAGGGATGGTATTAATGTTTTTGAGAAGATAACTATTTTTAATAATCATTAATATATTCGCAGATATAAAGTCCGGGTCACTTTGGAAAAATATAAGAATATCGTAATTATATTATCACTCGTTTTATATGAGATACTGGTAATATTATTCGCATTAAAGATTAATACATCCGCTGGGCTTTTCTCGTTACTTCCAATTTTCACCATTTCGTGGTACTATGGTGTCCTGATTGCTGTATTAGTTACAGTTTTCTTCTTCTTGATTAATTATCTTAATTTTTTTCTGTTAATTAATGTCCATCAGGTTCAGCTTCTCGATGTAATTGCTGGTTTTTTGCAACTCGTCATCGCATTACTCGTGGGTGTTGCAGGTGCCTACAAAAAGAAATTTTATAAGGTGAATACTGAATTAAAGGAAAGGAATGAATATCTAAACAAAGTAATTGATATAAAGAATCGTGCCGAAAATCGACTGGTTGAAAAACTCGAACATATCAGAATTATTACAGAAGTATCCTCCGGCTTTATAAATATTCATCCTCTTCAAATTGAATCTCGAATTAAAAACACAATCGAAATAATTGCCAGAATGATCAGGGCAGAAAGAGGTTATCTCTTCGTCGAGTCGGAAAATAATTCGATGAAATTAATTACAGAATATGCAGCTACAGACTCTTTGCCATTGAGTAAAAAAATATCGAACATCGAACTGAAAAATTTAGAGGAGATTCTTGCGACTCTTCAAAACGGTGCCTTCCTTGAGATAAATACAGCGTTGTGGAAATCAACAATAGGAAGTCTCTTCGATACTTCAAAAATCATTTTTTTGCCGCTTCTTTCGAATGATAAATTAATTGGTTTTATCGGTTACGATTCGAAAGATGAAAGTAAACAATGGGATAAGGAATATATCGAATTATTAATGCTAAGTACACATGCCATTTCAAATGCAATTCAGAGAAAACGGGCCGACGAGAAAATTAATGCACAGTATAACAAACTATCGCTTAAAAGCATAGAATTGATTCAGAGCAACAGGGAGATGAAAAAATTAAATCAAAAACTGACTGACCTATCGAAAGAACTCTATGAAAGCGAAAGAAAATTCAGAGAACTGGCTGAAAATCTGGAAGACGTAGTCTGGCTGCAGGAAGGTAGGAAATTCCTCTATATAAACCCTGCCTATGAGCAGGTATGGGAATCGAAAAGGGAGCATCTCTATAAAAGAGCAAGCGATTTTATCGATAAAGTCCATCCAGATGATAAAAGGGAAATGATTAAAGATTTTGTTTATCACGACTACGACAGAGAGAGAGTTTTTTCAAAAGGAACTCAGACTTGTTGATTCAAAAGGAAATGTCAAGTGGATTTATGCAAAAGCTTTTCCGATTGCAAAAATTAACGGCATCTATCGGGTAGCCGGGATAGCTCAGGATATTACTCTGCGTAAAAAAGTCGAAGAGGAAATCAAAAAAGCGCTTGACAAGGCTATTGAACTAAATCAACTTAAATCGAGATTCATTTCGATGGTCTCTCACGAGATCAGGACTCCTCTTACTGCAATCCAGACTTCGGCAGAAATTCTTCAGCTTTACAGGAATAAATTGACCCGCTCGGAAACTGAAACTCATTTCAATAATATTTTTAAATCGATCGATACAATGATTTCGATGTTGAATGCAATTACTTCATTGAACAAATCCGATATGCAAGAAATCAAACTCAAATATGAAGAATTTGACGTATATGAAAAGGTTAACGAACTGGTCGAAAATTTCAAACTTCTTGATACTAAAGAGATCATTTTTGAGTTAAAAGGAAAACGATTTACAGCAGAACTCGACACACAACTTTTTACGCAATCGGTTTATAATATTATTAGTAATGCCGTAAAGTTTTCACCGCACCAAAGCAAGATTTCTATCAAACTAAATACTAACGAAAAAGAATTTAGCATTGCTGTTAAAGACGAAGGCATCGGTATACCGGAGTACGAGCTCAAAGATATTTTCAATCCGTTTTTCAGAGCTTCGAATGCAGTTAATTATAATGGAACTGGACTGGGACTAGCGATTGTTAAGCGGTGGACCGAAGCTTTGAAAGGCAGGATAGAAATTAAAAGTAAATTAAACAAAGGCACTACAGTGACCATTACTTTTCCCATACGAAGGAGCGACTAATGAAAACTATCTTAATTATAGAAGACGACTCATTGATCCGTACAAATCTCCAGTATTTATTGAATAAAGTAGATTACAAATTGCTGGTTGCATCAAATGGCGAGGAGGGAATTAAAATTGCAAGGGAAGCTAATCCTGATTTGATAATTTGCGACATACTTATGCCTGGAATCGACGGATACGAAGTCAAGAGCCGTCTGGAAAAGGATGAAAAGACGGCTTTAATTCCTTTCATTTTCCTGACAGCTAAAGCCGATTACGAAGATTTGCGCAGGGGAATGAACCTCGGCGCAGACGACTATATCTACAAGCCCTTTAAAGCTTCCGACCTTTTAAATACGATCGAACTACGGCTTGCCAGATACGAAACCCTAAAAAATTTTAATAAATACAACAGAAATGGGAAAAAATTTGCTTACAAGGATCCTATTCTCATCGAATCAGGAAGTACTGCAGTACTGGTAAAAATCAAAGAAATTATTCGGATAGATTCTGAAAATACAGGAACTGCTCTATTTTTGACCGAAGGAAGAAAATATTTTACTAACAAATTGGTAAAGGTGTGGGAGGAGCTTCTACCGAAGGCACATTTTCTAAGAATTCGAAAATCGACTATTATCAACACGAATTATATCGACTATGTCGAAAAAGAGAACTACCGTAAATATTTCGTCTTTTTAAAAGAATTAAACAGGAAAATTGAAATCAGCCAGCGATACATCTCAAAAATAAAAGATAAAATCAGCATATAATTAAAATACTGCTAATTTAAAAAGACATAAACTCGCTTATTCATTCAACAACCCGCTTATTGATTAAACACGTCGTTTGTAGAAAACCGCTCAAAAACATTTTAATCTGTGCGATAATTTCCCATGATGCAAATAGAAAGAGGACTTATGAATATAGATAGTCAAATTTCAAACGAAATACACCAGCTTGTAAGTTTTAAGTTAGGAAAAGAAGAATTCGGTATCGACATTCTGAGAGTTCAGGAGATTAACAGGATGCTAAATTTAACCAGGTTGCCGAACGCACCGTATTATATTGACGGTGTAGTAAATCTACGAGGTAGAATCATCCCGGTAGTAAATCTTCGGGTTAAGCTGGGAATGGAAAGAAAAGAAGCCGACAGAAATTCGAGAATTGTTGTTGTAGAGCTAAGCGGAAAGACAATTGGATTTCTCGTTGACGAAGTAAACGAAGTCCTGCGTATTCCAGAAAATATAACAGAACAACATCCGACTATGTTATCAGGCGTCGAATCATCTTTTATCAAAGCTATCGGGAAATTAGAAGACCGACTTCTGATCTTGCTCGATCTGGAAAGAGTTCTTTCAGCCGATGTAAGTAATTATTAAAGTCATTAATAAATTAAGGAAGGAAACTATGAAAAACAAAATTATTCTTTTCTTGTTTTTTGCCGTTACGGTTGCAGCTCAGAATAAATCGGAAATCTCCATGAAATTCTTTGGTTATATACGGAGCTGGTACGAAA
>DYLP01000048.1 GCA_020722005.1 Melioribacter roseus | reverse complement strand
AATAAATCTAAAAACCACTGGTTTTAATAATTAGCTTTTTAGAGCAGACTCATTACTTTTTAGTCACCCTGTTTTTGTAATTACACTTCGTTTTCTTCAGGAACTACTCTGGCTATATCGGCAATTTCATCGCCTTCGTTTAATTTAATCAATCGAACTCCTTGAGTATTTCTTCCCATAACTCTGATATCTTTGACTGCCTGTCGGATCACCATTCCTTTAGTAGTAATGATTACTAATTCATCTGTGTCGTTTACTTCCTTCATTGCAATCATTCTGCCGTTCTTTTCAGAAGTTTTAATTGTAATAATGCCTTTGCCGCCTCTGTGAGTTAAACGATAATCATCCAGTTCCGAGCGTTTGCCAAAGCCTTTATTCGTAACAACAAGCAGGGTGGATGCATTTCTAACGACAATCATACCGATGACTTTATCGTCTTTGGTAAGATTAACTCCTCGTACTCCCGTAGCAGTTCTGCCCATATCGCGTACATCTTTTTCGTTGAAACGGATAGCCATTCCGTTCTGTGTACCGATGATAATGTCGTTGTTGCCGTCGCTCAATTTTGCTTCAACAAGATTGTCGCCATCGACAAGATTGATTGCATTAATACCGCCACGACGAATATTGGAATACGCCGAAAGAACTGTCTTTTTAATTGTTCCTTTTTCGGTAACCATTACAACATATTTATCGTCGCTGAATTCTTTGACAGTAACAAAAGCGGCTATTTTTTCTTCTTTCGTTTTTTCGATAAGGTTAAGTATAGACCTACCTTTTGCCGTTCTTCCTCCTTCAGGGATTTCGTGCACTTTGAGCCAATAACATTTACCTTTGTCGGTAAAGAACATAATGTAGTGGTGCGTGGAAGCGACAAACATATGTTCAATAAAATCTTCGTCGTTGGTGCCGGCGCCAGTTACGCCTTTTCCGCCTCTGGACTGACGTCTGTAACCACTAACGGGGAATCTTTTAATGAATCCTCTGTGCGAAATTGTAACAACTACGTCTTCTTCGGCAATTATATCTTCGAGTGAAAAGTCCTTATAGTCATAAATAATTTCTGTTCGTCTTTCGTCGCCGTATTTTTCTTTAAGCGCAAGCAAATCTTCTTTGATGATTTGTTTTCTTTTCTTTTCGCTGGTAAGAATACTTTTCAATTTTTCGATTAATTTAATCGTCTCTTTGTATTCGTCCTCAATTTTCTTTCTTTCCAGACCAGTAAGGCGTTGCAATCTCATATCGAGAATTGCCTTTGCCTGGATTTCAGAAAGTTTGAATTTGCGCATCAAGTTGTGTTTGGCAGTTTCGACGTCGCGCGATTTTTTTATTGTCTCGATAACTTCATCGATATTGTCGAGAGCAATAATATATCCTTCAAGAATATGGGCTCTTCTTTCGGCGGCGTCTAATTCAAATTTTGTTCTTCTAATAAGAACATCCATACGATGTTCGAGGAAGTGTTCCATCGTTTGCTTGAGGGTAAGAACTTTTGGCACTCCGTTTACGAGTGCAAGCATTATAACGCCGAAAGTTACCTGCATTTGAGTATGTTTAAACAGCTGGTTCAATGTAACCGCCGGCTGTCCATCTCTTTTCATTTCGATGACTATTCTCATACCATCGCGGTCGGATTCGTCACGAATGTTGGAAATTCCCTCAATCTTTTGATTTCTAACCAGTTCTGCAATTTTTTCAATTAAGGATGCTTTGTTTACCTGATAAGGAAGCTCGGTAATTACGATATTTTCTCTTTCATTTTTAAGCGTTTCGACATTAGCTTTTGCACGAATAACAATTCTTCCACGACCTGTTAAATAAGCTTCCCGCACACCATCATAACCGTAGATTATGCCACCTGTTGGAAAATCGGGAGCTTTAATGTAATTCATTATATCTTCAGGTGTAACTTTCGGATTATCAATCAAAGCCACCAATCCATCAATTACTTCCGAAAGATTATGAGGTGGAATATTTGTAGCCATTCCAACGGCAATACCACTTGCGCCGTTTACAAGCAGATTCGGCAGGTATGCGGGCAATACGGAAGGCTCCTGCAGCGTGTCATCAAAATTTGGCACAAAATCGACGGTGTTTTTGTCGAGGTCTCTCAACATTTCTTCCGAAATACGAGCAAGGCGTGCTTCTGTATAACGCATTGCCGCTGGGCTGTCGCCGTCGATCGAACCAAAGTTACCCTGCCCGTCTACCAAAGGATAGCGGAGCGAAAAATCCTGAACCATTCTTACCATCGTATCGTAAACGGCACTATCTCCATGTGGATGATATTTACCAAGTACTTCACCAACAATACGAGCAGATTTTTTATATGGTTTATTATAAGTTAATCCGAGTTCGTGCATTCCAAACAATACTCTTCGATGCACTGGCTTTAAACCGTCTCTGACATCTGGTAATGCGCGGGCTACTATAACACTCATCGCATAGTCGATGTAAGACGACTTCATTTCTTCTTCTAATGATATGGGTACTATTTTTTCGAATATTGTGCTCATTTTTCAATCTGTATTAATTAATAATTTCTAATTTATTTCAGTATCAAACTTGCAGAACCAAGATAAAATAAAATTGTTCCAATATCGGTTAGTGCAAGGGTTACGGGACCAGATGAAATTTTTGGATCTAATTTTGTTCTATGTAAAATTGAAGGTACAGTAATTCCCCAGAAAGCTGCAAGCAATTCAACCATAATAATACTTAATCCGACTACAAATGCCGCATTAAAGTTTTTTTTCCAAATGACAATTACGGTAAAGACAAACAGTGCACTGCTTAATCCCAATAATGCTGCAGTTTTTAATTCTTTGATAATTGATTTTAGATACCATTCCTTTGAAGGGCGATTTGTATGAAGCGCTTGAATTGCTACCGTCATCGATTGAATACTAATGCTTTCCCCGAGTCCCAGTACAAGGGTAATAAAAAAAGCAATTACAATACTTTCGGCTAAAGTAGCTTCAAAAATGCCGGCAAGTATTGCACAAACAGTGCCACTAAGAATCGTTGTAACGAGCCAGGGAAAACGATACCTCCACGCTTTTAGTGGTGTGGCATTTTTTATTTCTTCGATTGTAAAACCGATTATTTCAAATATATCGCTCTTACTCTGACGTGTTTCGATATCCGGATCCAGTTCGAGCAGTTCCTCAGTAAATATATTTACATCAACTATACCGATGATTTTACGATCTTTATTGACTACGGGAAGTGCCAGAAATTTATAAGTAGCGAAAAACTCGCATGCATCATAAACTGTTGCATTTTCAGGAAGTGCAGCAACACGCGAAATCATAATATTTTTAATACGGGTATTTTTAGAAGCTGTAAGCAATCTTCTTGTAGGCAATACTCCCACCAGCTTTTTTTCGTTATCGACCACATAAAAATATACAATCCTTTCTCCTATGCCTTCCATACGGATTTTCTCTAAGGCTTCTTCAATCGTTAACTCCTGATTCAAAGCTGTATAATCGATTCTTATATATTCCTTAACCGGATGATTATATTTATGATGTTTATTCATTAAACGTCCAGATTTGCGTATTTAGCATGTTTTTCGATAAACTCTCTTCTCGGTTCAACTGCATCTCCCATAAGGGTCTCGAAAATTTTATCTGCCGCTGCTGCACTTTCTAAATTTACCTGAAGAATTGTTCTGGTTTCGGGATTCATTGTTGTCTGCCACAATTGTTCTGGATTCATTTCTCCAAGTCCTTTATATCTCGATACAACAATTCCTTTCATTTGTTTTTGAGTTCCTTCTTCTCCTTCTTCAATCTCATAAACTTCATCCTCTTCTTTTCCTTTAGCATCATTTTTCAATCGTTTCAATATTGAGTCGCGCTCCTCGTCTTCGTAAGCATAGTATTCTTCTTTACCTTTTTTTATTTTATAAAGAGGCGGCTGTGCAATATAAACTTTACCCTGATTGATTAAGTCTTTCATATAGCGATAGAAGAACGTCAGCAGAAGCGTTCTGATGTGGCTTCCGTCGACATCGGCATCTGTCATCAAAATAATTTTACCATATCTCGCCTTAGATGTATCGAATTCTTCGCCTATGCCTGCGCCGATTGCAGATATTATTGCCTGAATTTCTTGATTTTCGAGAATCTTATTAATATTTGCTTTTTCGACATTGATAATTTTTCCTTTGATTGGAAGAATTGCCTGAAATCTTCTATTGCGCCCTTGTTTTGCCGAGCCTCCTGCCGAATCGCCTTCGACAATATAAATTTCGCAGTGCTCCGGGTCGTTGATTGAACAGTCGGCCAGTTTGCCTGGAAGATTTAAGGTATCGAGGGCATTTTTTCTTCTAATTAATTCTCGAGCTTTTCTTGCGGCTTCTCTTGCTTCGGCTGCTTTGACACTTTTTTCTATAATCTTTTTCGCTATAGAGGGATTTTCTTCGAGAAATTCCGAAAGTTTTTCTCCAACAATCGACTCAACTATCGATTTAACTTCGCTGTTTCCGAGTTTGGTTTTTGTCTGTCCTTCGAATTGAGGCTCCATAACTTTTACTGATATAACCGCTGTAAGTCCTTCTTTAAAATCATCTCCTGTTAAAGTGATTTTACTGTTTTCTTTAATAAGCCCATTCTTGTAAGCATAATTATTAAAAGTTCTTGTGAGAGCGCTTCGGAAACCAACTAAATGAGTACCGCCCTCAATTGTATTTATATTATTAACATAAGAGTGAACGTTTTCACTGTATGAGTCGCTATACTCAAATGCAATCTCAACTGGAGTTCCCTCTTTTTCTCCTTCTATGTATATCGGTTTATGGAGAGGATTGCGTTGCTCGTCGAGATACTTTACAAAGTCGATCAGTCCGCCTTTAAAATGATATTTTTCTTCTATTCCTTCATTCTCGTCTTTTAAAATCATTGTGACATTTTTATTCAGATATGCCAGTTCTCTAAGTCTTTCAGCCACTATTTCGTATTTGAATTTTACTGTTTTAAAAATTTCTTTGTCCGGCTTGAACGTTATTTTAGTGCCAGTAGTATCTTTTTTATAAGTTCCTATTTCTTTAACTGGTCCCTGTGGTACTCCTCTTTTGTATTCTTGCATATAAACTTTACCATCTCTTCTTACTTCCGCTTTTAGCCATTCTGAAAGAGCGTTAACAACAGAAACGCCTACACCATGTAATCCACCGGAAACTTTGTATGAGTTTTTATCGAATTTGCCACCGGCATGCAAAACAGTCATTACCACCTCGAGAGCAGATTTTTTTTCGATGGGATGAATATCTACTGGAATTCCTCTTCCAAAATCTTCTACTGCAATACTCTGGTCCTTATGTATTGTGACAATAACTGTATCATTAAAACCAGCCAGAGCTTCGTCTATACTGTTGTCTACCACTTCGTTAATAAGATGATGCAATCCACGCGAACCAACGTCCCCAATATACATTGCAGGACGTTTACGCACTGCTTCAAGTCCTTTTAATATGTTAATATTCTTAGCTGTGTATTCACTGTTTTGAACGGTGTTGTTTTTCATATTCATATCAATTTTATTGTTTTTAAAATCTGTTTATTAAAAAAATTATTAATCTTTTCTGTTATCTGTTTTCTGTATAAAAAGAGCTCGCTTTTCCAGACTGAATTTTCAACTTTTAAAAAAAGTACCCTGTCTTCTACTTTTTTCGGTACTGCTATTTCTTTTAACTCGGGAAAAATTGTGTAAAATTCTTCCACTACTTCGTATGATTCCGCAATCTCTCTCAGATTTTTAAATTCCTCCTGCTCAATAATCTGACTTATACTCTTAATGTCAGTTGACAACTTTTGCTTTACCATTTTCTACCTTTATCATTCTATTGTCGTTATTTAGTTCCTCAAAATATGTCAGGTCGGTCATTGTGATAAAAGCCTGTCCTATTTCCGAAAGATAGCCGCTTATTTTTTCTGCGCGTTTTTTATCGAGCTCGCCGAAGACATCGTCCATTAAAAAGACGGGTATTCTATTCAGTCTTTCCTTGATATAAAAAAACTGTGCGAACTTCAACGCTATTTGAAATGTTTTATGCTGTCCTTGCGAACCGTATTTTTTCAATTCTTTGTCGTTAATCAAAAAGATTAAATCGTCGCGGTGAGGACCAATTAAATTAATTCCTCTCCTTATTTCTTCGTCTCTTGCCAGATCAATTTGTTTTCTAAATTCTTCTTTTATCTTTTCGTCTGGATTGCAGAGCATAGAATAATTTATGTACGGAATCTCGATATCCTCCATGATGTGTTGATATGCTTGTCTTAGATATTCATTAAATTCCGATATGAATTTAATTCTATGTTCGATAATCTGAGTACCTTTGAGTATCATCGATTCCGTCCAGGCTTCCAGCTGGTCGTAAAGATTTATGTTTCTGTTTTCTCTAATTTGCGATAATAAATTTGAGCGTTGTCTCAGAATTTTATTGTATTCGATATAGATATTTAAATACGAATGGCTTAGCTGTGAAAGTGTTGAATCGACGAATCTCCTTCTATCAGAAGGAGAGCCTTGTGTAAGCATGTGGTCTGACTGAATAAGTGTTACAATAGGAAATTTACCAATTACTTCGGCTGAATTAGGAATAATTTTGTCGTCGAGATAATAGTTTTTCTTTCTGGCATCGTAATTCAAACGAACCGAATGAACCGTCAAATCCTCAATAACTCCTCTAATTTCCATAAATTGTCTGCCAAAAGTTACAGTATCGGAATCTGAAAAAGATAAAAGATTCTTTGTGGTACAAAGGTAGTAGATCGCTTCTAAAATGGATGTCTTTCCCTGTCCGTTTCCTCCTACCAGGAAATTTAATTTATTGGAAAATTCTACCGATGTGTCTTCATGCAGTCTGAAATTTCGCAAGTTTATATTTCTCAGGACCATCTTATGTATTCAAACGTACGGGCATCAATAGCATCATTAAATCTGTATTTTCTTTCTGTTCCACCGGTTCTATAATAACTGCTTTGGTAGGGGAGTGCAGTTTTAATATTATTTCATCGTAATCCGAAAGGTGACTTAAAATATCATTGATGTAAGTGGAATTGAAGCCTATCTCCATTTTTTCTCCAATGTAATCGCACATTACTTTTTCTTCACCTGCTGCACCTATATCGATGTCTTCAGCAGAAATTATAACTTTATCTGTGTCGATTGAAAATTTTACTCTTCTCGTAGTACTCGTTGTAAAAAACATCATTCTTTTGATTGAGTCAAGTACTTCATTTGTTTTAAGACGAAGCTTGTATTCGTTTTCAAGAGGAATTACACTCTTATATTCAGGGTATTTCTGCGCTATTAATCGTGTAATCAATTCCATATCGTTCAATTTGAACGAAACGTAACTGTTTGTAAAATAAATCTTAAGCTCTTTTTCGTCCAGAACTTTGGATAAAACAGTTACAGCACGTTCTGGAATTACATACTGTTTATTAATATCCGTCTTTATACTTTTATTCAGAAAATTAACCAGACGATGCCCATCAGTAGTAACGAATCTCAATCCTTCTTCACAAAATTCAAAGAGTGTTCCCATCATTGCTGGTCTTATCTCTTCTTTACTCATAGCAAAGGCGGTTTTGTCGAATGCGCTTTTTAATTCTTGACCATTGATCGAAATTTCATATACTTCGTTACTCGTGTTTATGGTTGGAATTTGTGGGTATTCGTCTGCGTCGATATAACTTAATGTATATCTCCCATTTTCTGTCGTTATTTCGAGTCGTTTATTACTGTTAATTTTAAAGTGAACCGTCGTATCTTTGAACGATTTTATAATGTCGTAAAACAAACGTGCCGGTATCACTATTTTTATATTTTCCTCAGAAGCTATATTCAAAAAGGATTTCAGAGAAATTTCAAGGTCTGTTGCATAAATTGTAAGAACTCCATTTTCAACTTCGAGAAGAAAGTTTTCAAGTATTTGCATTGGTGTTCTTGTGGGTACAGCGGGAATAATTTTGGCAAGTAGTTTTTCTAGTTCTTTACTGTTTACTTTAAATTCCATAAATAATCTCCTGCTTACAACAAAAAATAATAAAATAGAGAGAGAGAAACAATTTTATTTTAGCCTTATCCACACACGTAATTATTATGTTTTTACAATTTTATTATATGAATAAAGAATAAAAACAATAATAGTGTTGATATGTTGACAAACACTAAAAGATACATTAACAGATTAAAAAAGAACAAAAAAAAATTTTATGTTTGTGGATATATAGTTGAAAAAAGAGAGTTATCAAAAAGAAGTTTATAAAAGGTAAATATCCACAGCCAAGAAACAAACAATTAACATGTTGTAAACACTCAAACAACGCTCATTTCGATCTTATTTTTTAAGTTTTCTATGATCTCTTTAACGTTACTATCTTTTTCTAACATTTGTTCCATTGTATTAAAAGCGTGTATCACGGTTGAATGGTCGCGTCCTCCAAAGTGGAGACCGATGGTTTTGAGTGATGATTTAGTCAATATTTTTGAAAGATACATAGCTATCTGACGGGCAAGCACTATTTCTTTCTTGCGGTTTTTTTCGCGTACTTTGTTTTCGTCCACTTTAAAATAATCGCAGACTACCTTTGTTATGTAATCGATGGAAATTGAAACCTGCTTGTTTGTAGAAACTTCCTTTACAATTTTTTTAACGAGTGCAAAGTCGATTTCTTTTGAGCTGAGTGAAGAAGTTGCAAGAATTTTTATCAGACAGCCTTCCAGTTCTCTAATGTTCGAAGTGATATTATGAGCAATATATTCATAAATTTCGTTAGAGAGTTCCAATCCAAAACTTTCACTTTTGTTTTTTAGGATAGCCACGCGGGTTTCAAAATCAGGAGGTTGAATATCGGCGGTAAGACCCCAAGAAAATCTTGAAATTAATCTTTCGTTTAGCCCTTTCAATTCTTTTGGTGGTTTATCGCTCGAAAGAACAATCTGTTTTCCGCTTTGATGAAGTGTGTTGAATATCTGGAAAAATAAGTCGAGTGTTTTTTCCTTGCCAACCAGAAATTGAATATCGTCGATAATGAGGGTATCCATGCTTTTATAAAAAGCAGAGAACTCGTTAACGCGATCACTTTGAATAGCTTCGACAAATTCAACCGTAAAAGCATCGGAAGAAAGATAGATTACTTTTTTTGAAGAATCTTTCTCTAAAATTTTATTTCCAATAGCATGCATCAGGTGAGTTTTTCCGAGACCAACACCACCGTAAATAAAAAGAGGATTAAAAGACGTCTGTCCAGGATTATCGGCTATTGCCAGAGCAGCAGCTCGTGCTAACTGATTTCCTTCTCCCTTTATAAAATTTTCAAATGTATAGCGTGGATTAAGGAAAGACTCGAATTCATTTTTTTTCTTTTCTAAAACTACAGGTTTTTGCTTTTCCTCCTTAGCCGGAGCGGTTGATTCTTCGAAAGGGTAGTTTTCTTCATAAACAATATATACAAGTTTACCTTCGGCACCCAGAACTTGATTAACTGTCCTGTTTATTAACGTGTTGTAATGCTCTTCGATCCATTCGATAAAAAAGTTATTCGGTACAAAAATTTTTAGTGTATTATTTTCGAGCTCGAAAGGCTTTATGGGTAAAAACCAGGTATTGTAGGTTATATAAGGAACATTATCTTTGATAATGCTCAGGCATTCTTTCCATACTTCTTTGGCGTTTTTTTCAGTTTCAATCTTATTGGTATTGAGAGCAGATTGATTAAATTCCATATCACTTATCCACAATTAGATTTATGAAAAAATTAAGAATATTAATTATTTGTTAAGAAAACAGTGAGTGGAAAAATTTAATTTCCACAAATTATTCACATTAAATAAATTATGTAACCCATTGAAATAAGGAGAGTTACAGGATTTGCAATAAAACAACGAACAAAAATTATTAGTAAGGTTGATAAAATTACCCCTGTAAATGGATTGTGAAACGTTTCACACAGTCAACTTATTAACAAGTTATCAACATCTGCTTTCAGTGCCTTAACCGAGCGTGAAAATATGAGTTGTAGACGATAAGAGCAAATTAATTTTAAAATCTTTTTCACTTTTCTTTTCGATGAACTCAATTTATTTTGAATTATGAAAAAAAGAGGAGAAAGCAAGTGAAAAATATTTTGATAATTTTTACCGGTGGCACTTTTTCGATGAAGATCGATAAGAAAACAAATTCCGCTGTCCCTTATTATCATGGCAAAGAATTACTTAAAATAATTCCTGAAGCAGATAAGAAGGCAAATATATCAGTTTACGAGTTTGGTAATTATCCAGGACCACATATGACCCCAGAATTAATGCTTGAACTTTCGGAAATTGTAAAAAAATATATTAAGAAAAAAGAAATCGACGGCATAATAGTAACACACGGTACAGACACACTTGAAGAAACCGCATATTTTCTCGACTTGACCGTCAAAACAGAAAAACCAATAGTTGTTATTGGAGCTATGAAAACCAGCTCGGAACCAGACTGGGATGGACCGAAAAACCTGCTGGACGCAATATCAATTATTAACAATCCTAATAGTAGAGGCATGGGAGTGCTGGTCTGTCTTAATGGGGAAATTAACGCAGCAAGCGAAGTAACAAAAACTCATACCGAAGATATTGAAACTTTTCGCAGCCTCGATTTCGGCGCACTCGGTTTTGTGGAAAACGACAGAGTGATTTTTAATCGACTGCCAAGAAAATTAGAAACATTTGAGACAAAAAAAATAAATTCTAATGTCGATTTAATTAAAGTTTATGCAGGCATGAACGAAAAATTTTTCAAATATTCTGCAGACAGTGGAACGGCGGGATTGGTAGTAGAAGCAATGGGCGTGGGCAACGTTCCTCCAAAAGCGTTTGATGGAATTAAATATGTTATTGAAAAAGGAATTCCGGTAGTTTTAGTATCTCGATGTCCCGCAGGCGAAACTCTCGACATCTATGGATATGAAGGAGCGGGAAAATGGCTTAAGAAATTGGGCGTTATTTTTGCCGACTATCTAAACGGACAAAAAGCAAGAATAAAGTTAATCGTCTGTCTCGGCATAACGAACGAAATTAATAAATTGAGGTCGATGTTCGGTGATGACTAAAAGTCAAATAAAAAAATGGATACCCTCACTTCTATTTTTACCAGTCATTATTTATTTGATTAAAAATGATGGCAAAGTATTTCTATTAGACGAAATAAATCTTCTCATTCATGAGGGAGGGCACGGAGTTTTTGCTCTCTTTGGAAGATTTATCTATACACTCGGCGGAACTATTATGCAAATTCTAATACCGCTGCTTTTTATTATTTACTACTTTAAGGAAAGAAAATATTTATATGTAAGAATATTCCTTTTGTGGTTAGCACAAAATTTAATCAACATCAGCATTTATGCATCGGATGCATCCGAGAAAAAGTTGAGACTACTGGGAGGCAACAAAGTTTATCACGATTGGAATTACATTCTTGTTAGGTTAAAGCTACTCGAATATGATAAAACAATCGGAGCAATATTTTACGTATTAGCAATACTTATATTTTTATACGTTTTGATAATGCCGATGTTTATCGGTGGATACAAGCGGCTGTCCCCTGAGGAAGAGGACAGCCTTAATAATAACTTAGATGAAGAGTAATTGAAGAAGTATAAATATCGGTAAAAGAACGATTAAGGAAAATTTGTAAATATATCCAAAGAAACTGGGCATTTTAATATTATTTTCTTCTGCAACAGCTTTTACCATAAAATTAGGTCCGTTGCCGATGTAAGTCATGCTGCCGAATAGAACTGCTCCAAGTGAAATTGCCCTTAATAATTCTTCAGGAATACTTGCTACAAGTTTACCTTCGTTAATACCCAAACCAAGTGCCAGGGAATGAAAAGTAACGGCAGTAGGAGTATTGTCGAGGAAACTGCTGAGTGCTCCGGTATAATAATAAAATTGATGAGCCAAAGATATACCTAATTGATGAGCGTTTGTTTCGAGGTAAAGGAGTGCAGGAACCATAGTAATAAAAATTCCAAGGAAGAGATAAGCCACTTCTTTTATTGGTTCCCAGGTAAAATTGTTCGACTGTCTTGTAAGCTTTGGAGTAAAAAGAAGGGATAGAATTGCCATTACAACAATAGCAGCTTCTCGGATGAATTTGTAATATTCATTTTTTTCAATAAAGGGGAGATATTGTTCGTTGAGAAAAGCGACGGAAAGAACAACACCGATGAGCCAGACAAAATTCAATTTTCCTTCGAGTTTTATAGGCTTAATGTTTTCTCTGTCTTTTAAGAATGTTAGGTTTGTTTCTTTTTTATAATAATAGCTGTCAACGATGAAGTAAATTAAAACAAGCAAAAAATTTGCAACAAACCATTCCGGCGATAATTTAAAAAACCATGTAAATGGAGCACCACGCAAATACATCATGAATAAAGGAGGATCTCCTAATGGAGTTAACAGGCCACCACAATTAGCTATTATTGCAATGAAAAAGAGAATGGTATGTACTTTGAAATTTCTTTCTTTATTAGTTTGAATTACGGGACGAATCAAAAGCATTGCTGCTCCGGTAGTTCCCATAAAAGACGCAAGGATTGCCCCTAAACCCAGAAAAATTGAATTTACTTTAGGTGTGGCTTCGATATCGCCCGAAAGATAAATTCCTCCTGTTATAGTAAATAATGCGCCTAATAATATTATAAATGGAATATAATCAAAGACCATAGTTTCAATTAACTTATGAGAAAAACCAGCATACAATAAATAAATTATCGAAGGGATACTGAGAATTATGGCAATAATTAATTTGTTTCTGTTGTTTTCCCAAAAATGTTCCCATAAGAGAGGAAATACTGCTATCGATAAAAGCATAAGAACAAAGGGTACAATACTTAACAACGGGATAGATACATTATGAGCTTCCATCTTATTAACCAATTAGTTGAAAAAAATTACGCAAAACTATTATTTTCAGATGATTTTATCAAATTTTATAGAACTTTAAACGTATTTATTAATACGAACTTTGCAAAATAAATTAATAATTTAAGTCAGCCGGACAAACAAGCTTTTTTATTGGTAAAAATGAAAAGGTAGAAATAATCGAAGATGCAATAAATATGTATGATATATCAATGCTGTGTAAGAGAAAGCCGAAAATTATAGGAGCGATAATCGAGGAAAAATTAAGGGTTCCAAACATACCGAGATAGAGTGCTCTGTTTTCTTCATTCGAAAGTTCGATAATTGCGCCTTCCTGAATTATTTTCCACGAACTAATCGTGCCGCCAATTATGAAAAAAAGAACATTAAATAAAATAAGTGAATTTATAAATAAAGAAATCGTTGGTATTAAAACGAGAAGAGATATACTTATTCTCATCAAACCTTTATAAGAAAAACGATGTATTACTTTTTTCCAAATAAAGCTGGAAGCAATCATTCCAAGAATTTGTAAGAAAAGAAAATTACTAATGTCTTTTTGAGTTATTGAAAAAGAATCCTTTATATGTCCAACCAGGAAAGGAATCGTTACAAATGAAATACCAGCAAGATTGGATATAATTATTAAATATTGGAAGGTTTTGTTTTCTATAATTTCTTTAAATAATTTTTTTTGAGTAGAAGGTTTGTTTTTTACGGGAACGGGAGAAGCATTTTCTTTTATCATCGAGAAACCAAAAGAAGCGATAAATAAGAAAACAGCAGCGCAAAAGAATGCCAGCTGATAATTTTCGGGATATGCAATTTCGTTTAGTAATTGTTTTGCAATAAAAGCAGAAGAAAGAATTCCTACTCCAGTAATAAATTGTTTTGTAACGAAGAAATTTTTGCGTCTCAAAGTTTCAAAACTTTTGCCAACAATATCGCCATAAGAAATTCCGGCAAATGCGCCGCTTATAGCAAAGAAAAACAACCAGAATAGTATAAGAAAAATGAAAGAGCCCGTCGGAATGCGATCTATGAAGAAAATGGAAGAGGCGACTCCCGCAAAAGCGAAAATGCGTAAATAAATGGCCACAAGCAGGAACTTCTTTTTGAATTTTTTGCCCGTCAAAAGAACCGCAAAAAATAATTGGGACAAGAGCGGAATCCCAATCATTATCGAAGTGAGATATCCTACATCTGTCTGAGTTCCGCCAGCAAAAAGAATCAATGACGGCAGAATCGTGTTTTTATCGGCAAAAGTTTCAGCAAGTGCTAACCAGAAAGCGTGCCATAGTAAAGAAACAAAATTTCTTTTTTCATTAACTAGCGTGTTTGCCGTGACCGTAACCTACTCCATGACTATGTTTTTTACCGTGATTAATACTTCTCTTTGCAGTCGGTTCGTTCAATCTTTCGAGGTTACCGTTCAATAAATTATCAATTGCCTCTTTGGCAGTCATTTTTCTGGCAAGGTAAACATTACTGCGTGGAGTATTTATCATTTCAAAAGCATTAGGACCGATATTGCCTACGATAAAGGTTTCTGTTCCCATTCCCAGAAGTTTTTCCATGATCTCGTGATTATGTCCTTCTTCCTCATTGGCAAAGCTTTCGAAAGAATTCGTATCACTATCGTAAAAAATATAATAAGCGGCGTGACCAAATCTTTTTGATACCTGACTTTCCATTGTTTTTCCGTCCGAACCGATAATTATTTTCATATTTTCACCTCGTTTTTTTAAAGTTCTTTGGCAGTAAAAAAGCCGCTTTGTATGGCAGAAACGGCATCACCAATTTGATTTGAATCTCCAATTAAATAAAAAGGAATTTTTCCGTTTAATTTTTCTACAAGATCGGTATTGGGTCTCATGCCTGCTGCTATAACACAAATATCAATATCGTTTAATACAAACTCTTCTTCTTTTCCTGTGATGTAAATTTTTTTATTTTCAATACGAGTTACTCTGCAATTGGTAAAAACACGCACGCCTGAATTAATTAATTTGGTTAAATTCAGTTTGCGGGAAATCAATTCCATATCGCGAGCAATTTCGTTGAGCATTTCGACAAGAGTAACTTTGTTATTGTGATCTACAAGAGAAGAAGCTATTTCTATACCGATGGAGCCACCACCAATTATTAATACGTTTTTATTTTTAGGAGGATTCAATAAAATTTCTGCCCAACTATAATTTTCAAGGCCGTCGATATTGGGGAAGAAAGGTTTAGAACCGGTTGCAATTAATACTCCCTCAAATTTACCGATTAGGTCTTCAGAAGAGGCCTCTTTATAAACCACATTAATATTGCTCTCATTAATTTCGTTTCTGTAGTACTCGATTTGTTTTTTTAAAGAAAATTTTCCTGGTGGCAGAGGGGCAAAATTAAATTGTCCTCCGAGTTTGTCTTTTTCAAAAAGAGTAACATTATGTCCTCGTTTAGCGAGAGTTAGAGCAGCTTCCATTCCGGACAATCCACCTCCAACTACGGCATAGTTTTTTTTCGAGGGAGCGGGTGTTATTTCTTCCGATTCTCTGCCGACAAGAGGATTGATTTCGCATTGCAGAGTTTTGCCAATTTTTATTCTGCCCAGGCAACCCGTTAAACAAGCACTGCAGGGACGAATTCTTTCTTTAATAATATTAAGATATTTACCCGCAAAATCCGGATCGGCTATAAGCGCACGTCCTATTGCAACATAATCGGCTGAACCAGAATTAAAAATTGTGTCGATGTCTTCCGGCTCGTTAATTTGTCCTACTGCAATAACAGGAACAGAAACTACATCTTTTATTTTTTTTGATAACTCCCAGTTTTTTCCTTTTGGTATGAAATGGTGCTGGTAATACCACGGCGGACTCATACAAACGTTTCCCGTAGTGACATGAATTGCACCTGCGTCTTCTTGTTCGAGTAATTTTGCAATACGAATTGTTTCCTCGAGTTTTATTCCGCCTTCGTACATTTCATCACCGCTCAGCCGTACGATTACAGGCAAACCGGATTCTCTTTTTATTCCTCTCAATATTTCTATCCCAAAACGGAGACGATTTTCAAAACTGCCGCCGTATTGATCTGCACGTTTGTTCGAAGCTGGAGAGATAAATTGTGCAATTAAATAGCCGAGTCCAAATTGAAGTTCTATTAAATCATAACCTGCGTTTTTAGCACGAATGGCAGCTTGTATATATTGATTCTGTACAGCTTTAATATCATCTATTGTCATTTCTCTTGGCTTTTTGCCGCCGTTTGGGCATTCAATTTCTGAAGCAGAAAGAAAGATGTTTCCCTCGAGTTTGGGATTTGCCATTCTCCCGGGGTGATTAATGTGTGCAATTGCAAGTGCTCCGTTTTTGTGGACTGTATCGACTAATTTTTTGTGTCCCTCTAATTTATCGTCGGAGTCGATACCAATTTGTGTGGGAAGTTCTCTAACTCTGCGGTCAATATAAAACGGTTCGAATATAACTGCTGCAACATGACGGGAACGTCTTTCCCAAAAAGCGATGTGTCTTTCTGAAATTTTGCCGTTGCCATCTCCATACCCGGTTTTGACGGCAGACATAATTAATCTGTTTCTGAATTCAGGGAGTGCCATATTGTTTTTTTTATTTTATTAGATGCTCTGTCAGGGAAATTGATTCGAGGTAAGTAGGACTAAAGAGAATTCAGACTCTCTGCGAATATCTCGTTAGTTTGAAGAACCACAGAGTGAGGGGAAAACGATTGACTAGTTTTTTTATTTCGTAAAGATTTTCGATAGCGGCGAGTTCTCCTGCTTTAATAATTTCATCGGCGCGTTCAAAATCTGCCCACGATAAATTTTTTATGTCGAGATGAATAATCAGGTCGGCTTCCTGCAACTTCAAAAGAGCCAGATGATACGACGTAATGTCTTCGGCTCGATACAAAATGTCGATAATATTATCGGGCACTCTCGAATATTTCAGTTGTCGCATTACGTCGACGGCAAGGATTCTGTCGGCACCTAGTTTTTTTAATTTTGTAACTGGTACGGTTTCAGATGTATAGCCATCTACGAGTAAATAATCTTTATACTTGACCGGAGGGAAAATGCCCGGTATGGCAGAACTGGCTTTAATTGCCATTCGGAGTGAACCACTTGTAAAATTAATTTCTTCTCCACTGATCAAATCGGTCGCCACAGCAGAAAACTTCAATTTTAGATTTTCAATCGGAACATCCGGAATAATTCCGAACATTTCTTCAACTTCGTCCTCTTCGAAATACGATAAACGCGAAAGTGATTTAAATGCTTTAAAACGTACCTCAATAAAATCGAAGAGTTGTTCCAGAAAATTTTTAGTGAGAGCGCCTTTCGATTCACTCAGTTTCGAAATCCCGATTTCCTTGAATCTGGGATTGTTCAATACGTTATTAATAAAACTTTCCACCTCGTCGATATTGCCGTAATAGGCATAAAGCCCGCCGATTATTGCGCCCATACTGCAACCAGTAATCGAATGGATTTTAATTTTATTTTTTTCGAGCACTCTAAGTACTCCGATATGCGCAAGTCCCCGGGCTCCTCCGCCCCCCAATGCAATTCCTAATTTTGACACTACATTCCGAATAATTTTACTGTAAATATAAAAATAGAATAATAATTGTATATACAGAGAATATTTTTGTAATTAATAATAGATGAGTTCACTCTAAAAAGGTAAAACAATATAAATAAAAAAACATAGTTAG
>DYLP01000047.1 GCA_020722005.1 Melioribacter roseus | reverse complement strand
AACTTGTTCTTTTATAATTACTTATGCCATCCTGTGGTCATATGATACTATTTAAGAAAGAGCAATTTGCGGATTTCACTTCCGCTCTCTGTAATTAAAGCGTAGTAATAAATGCCGCTTGCAAGTTTACCCTCTGCAGCAAAGTTAATCTGGTATAAACCTTTTACGTGATATCTATCGACCAGACTTGCCACTTCCTTTCCAGTAAGGTCAAAAATTTTTAATTTTGCATTCCCGTCATTTGCAAGGAAATAACTTATTACCGTCGAGCTGTTAAACGGATTTGGATAATTTTGATAAAGAATATTTACGAGTGGTATTTGTCCCTCTTCAGCAAATATTTCAGCTCTGAAAGAAATTGCAGCTAATGCAAGCTGTGTCATTTTTTTATAGAAGTCGTAATTGATGCGCCACATTTGGTCCAGTGGTGAATGATAAAAAGGGTTAAAATCGTTTGGTGTTTCTTTGGGTGAATAAAAATCTTCAATAAGTAAAACAGCCGGATAGTTTTGTAACCAGAAAGAATAATGGTCGCTACGTGTTGTACCTGGGTAGACCAATTCAATATTGAGATTAATTAGATAATTTTTGTTAATCGATATAATTTCATCAGCAAGCAACGAAGTGAGCGGTTTGCCGTCGGAATGGAGGTCGGCTTTAAAATCGTTGTTCCCGTCCCATCCAATCATATCAAGATTAATAACGGCAAGAATCGAGTCGCCTCTGAGTGCCGCATTAGTAGCATAATAATTGCTTCCGCGCAATCCCTGTTCCTCGTTGTCCCATAGCGCGTAGACCACAGAATATTTAGTGTCGTAATTCGAAATTAAACGCGCAGCTTCAATTACTGCAGCTGTGCCCGAACCATTGTCGTCGGCTCCAGGTGCGTATCCAGTTGGTGGCATACTATCATAATGCGCACAAATAATCACATAACTATTCGATGCAGCTCTCCCTTTTTGGAGTGCAATAATATTTTCACCGTCCTCTTCAAATTCCTCGATGTCGACTTTCAAACCGTAAGAACTTAATTTTGCAATCAGATATTCGCGTGCATATACATTCCCCGGACATTCTTTGTGTCTGCTTGTAATCTTCTTATATTGACCGTTATTATAAAAAGAATCGATGCCGGTAAGAATTCTCAGATTTGCTTTCAGACTGTCGACGCTTACTTTATTGATGGCGTTAAATATAAGGTAATCCGTCTGACCATAAATATAGGCAGCGCAATTTAAGAACAGGAGAAATGTTCTTATATATTTTTTCAACATTTGATATTATCTAAAATAGTTTTTTTTAATTTACAAATTATCTTTTAATTATTTCCATTATATTGCTTTTTTAATATGTCTTTATGAATTTAAGTGTAGCGACTGGCAATGACAATTCAAAATAACATAACGAAATTATTCGGCATTAGATATCCGATAATTCAAGCTGGTATGGTTTGGGTTAGTGGGTGGAAACTGGCATCCGCAGTATCAGAAGCGGGTTGCCTTGGCTTAATCGGTGCCGGCTCAATGAAACCCGAACTTTTAAGAGAACATATAGACAAATGCAGGAGTGCCACCAATAAACCATTCGGGGTTAACATACCACTGTTGCGCGAGGATGCAGCCGATTTAATTGAAACGGTAATCGAAAGCGATGTAAAGATTGTATTCACATCAGCTGGTCATCCCGGTAAGTTTATCGACAAATTAAAAGCGAAAGGAATTATAGTTGTTCACGTTGTCCCTTCATTGAAATATGCTTTAAAAGCTCAATCCGCCGAGTGCGATGCCGTTGTGGGCGAAGGAATCGAAGCAGGCGGTCACAATGGCATTGACGAAATAACCACTTTCAGTCTTATCCCACAATTAAAAAATTCGATTAACATACCAATTATTGCAGCAGGAGGAATTTCTAACGGGAGGTCAATTGCAGCTGCAATGGCTCTCGGCGCCGATGGAGTACAAATTGGAACGCGCTTTGCTGCAACAATCGAATCCTCGGCGCACATTAATTATAAAAAGAAATTGGTAGAATCCGAAAACGAGGATTCAATACTGATCCTTAGAAAAATTGCACCTGTCAGAGTAATAAGAAACCCGGTTGCTCTGGAATTAAAAGAACTCGAAGAATCAGGCGCAGACAAAATCCTGCTTTTAAATAAATTAGGACATAAACGGGAACGACTCGGAATTTTTGAAGGCGATATTGAAAATGGACTTTTAGAAGCAGGACAATCCCTCAATTCAATCAAAGAAATTCTTCCCGCAAGAACAGTTATTGATAATCTATTGAAAGAAACCGAGTATGCGATAAAAAATCTAAAGGATATTTGCAATGAATAATGAACCGCAGACATTCCGATACATCTATACATTTAAATTCGAAGACGGATCTGAAAAAGATTTTCATATTCAGCTCGATGCTGAAACGCTCAACATAATAACCCGTGAAACGGAGAATATTCCCGAATGGGCATACAATCCCGACTTTCCATGCAATTCTGGAAGGTGCAATAACTCAAACACCCAATACTGTCCCATTGCACTGCATCTCGATAAGATAATAAAGTTCTTCAGCGATAGAGTTTCCTACGAAAAGGTATTTATTACTGCCGATATAAACGGAAGACAATATTCAAAAGAAACAACCATACAAAACGCCGTCAGCAGTTTAATCGGAATTATAATGCCGAGCAGCGGATGTCCCATACTCGGTAAATTAAGGCCTATGGTCAAATATCATTTGCCTTTTTCATCAATCGAAGAAACCGAATATCGCGTTTATTCGATGTATTTGTTTGCTCAATTTCTCAGACATTTAAAAGGATTGGATGCCGATTGGGAAATGAAGCATCTACACAATTTATATGCCCAGATTCTAGATATCAATCGCATAATATCACAAAAGATTGCACAACTCGAAAACCAGGATGCCAGTTGCAATGCAATTATAGCACTCGACAATTTTGCACAGTTCATCAGCTTTAATCTCGAAGACAGCGATTTTTCCCGATACGAAAAAATATTCAGTGTCTGGTTCGACTAATACCAGAAATGGAATTGCAGTACAAATGCGTTATTTTTATTTCCAGCTGCTTCGAGATTAATTCTGTATTGAGGTCTAGCTTCTACGAAACTGTAGGGAAAAAATTCAAAGCCAAGAATGATATGCTCGAATTCATCGTCCGGCGTAGAATCGTCATAATCGAAGTAATCATATCGTACAATGGCATCGATGCCCACATAGACTTTATAAGCGGCTTCCAGCATTACGGCTATGCTGTAGATTCCTTCAGTCACATAATTCCGAGCGATATTGTATTCCCCCATAAGCGAGAAGTATTTTAATCCGAACCCGGCAAAACCGCCATACATTTTAGATTGAAGTGATGAAGACAAAATTTTCCTTTCGAATGCTGCATAAGAAGCGCCTGCAAGCAAATTAGCAACTCCAATTTGTCGGGTAGTTTCGAATCGCATTGTAAAAGTCGGGTCGCTCGCAAACACTGCACTTGATTTCGGCTTTCCAATACTTGCAGTAATTAGTGTATTGTCTGTTAAATATGCCCCCAATTCAATTCCGGTTTCGATGTAGAGCGGGTTGTATATCATACCCTGAATTCTTCCGAGCGAAAAAAGCAGACCGAAATCCCCACCTTTTGAATATGCAGTATGATCATCGATACGTATTCCGTAATAGGGAGCGAAGGAACCTACTTTAATGTAGCTCTCGTTGGGTAATATGCGTCCCACGGCATATCCTTCCCAGATAGATTGGACAAAATCGTACCTTGTAATAACGTCAATATTTTCAGATACTGAAACATTCATGTAGAGATTTCCACTCATATCCTGTAAGTCAGAACGATCCTTTTCCTGCGAGTAGATCAGCTGGGTTCTATAGTCGAATCCGATGCTTAAATTATCCGTAATAGACGGCGACAGGGGAAAATCTTTTTGTCGCGGCGAAATCAAACTCAGCGTATTCTTTCCAAAATAAAATCCGTCTTCATTCCTTATAATACCGCCTGTCGGATTAACGTGGCAATCGATACAGCGGTCACCCTGTCTCATTGCAAAACGGGGTAAAGCAATTGATTCGGTAATCATAAAAAGTACGATTATAAGAGAATAGAATTTCATATTACTCCGTATAAATTATTTGAGCAATATCATACGAGCCGATTTACTAAAATGTCCTGCATTGATGGTATAAACATAAACGCCAGCTGCAACGTTTCTGTTATTTTTGTCTTTTCCATTCCACTCTAATTGATATGTTCCCGCAGGATAATTACCATTTACGAGCGTTTTGATTTCCTGCCCTTTTATATCATAAATTTTCAGCGTTACAAATTCACTGCGTGGAATGGTAAATGAAATTTTTGTCGAAGGATTAAATGGATTCGGGTAATTGTTATGAAGTTCATACTTTGCAAATAAATTAATATCGTCGAGCGATGTAGTAGATGGTTTACTATTTGGGTCACCCGGATTTGTAACCAAATTTATGTCACCCGGATTTGGTTGACCCGTACGCCACAGACCGGCAGGGTCCTGCAATTCTTGACCGTTGGTAAAACCATCACCGTCTGAATCGATATTTGCCAGATTTTCATTCCAGAAATCCTCAAAACCGCCAGGTGATACAAGCCCTTCGACTGCTTTCCCGAATGAATTTCTTGCTCCGCCTCCTGAGGGATTTATATGACAATTTGCACAAGCAAATTTATTTCCGTTCGGAATCTTCGAAGTCCGAAACTCCCTCGAAATTAATATTGTTGTAGTTAAGAAAAACGATAGGACTATAGCCACTCTAATTAATTTAGTCATAAAGCCTCCGTTTGATAACTTCAAAACAGAGCGTTGGTCATTCAAGTTCATTGCCGATGGGCAAAGTTAAAATTCTTTTTATATATTAGTTATTAACAATTAGTATGAAAGGGAAAAAATGGAGTATTATCCGACATTATTAACATTCCATATAATATTTGCAGGCGGCTGGCTTTTCAGTGCATTGATCGATCTACCTTTTAAGAATTATATTACGATGAGTAAAGAAGTAACCACAAAAGATAAACTGGTAGAGCTTTATCTCGTATTGACCAATAAATTGGGGATGGTAGCTTCCGTAGGCATATTGTTCACCGGAATTTTGATGGTCATCTTCAATCCGGTCTATGGCTTTTTTGAATTTACATCAAATCACTGGCTCGTATCGAAACAAATATTAATGGTGGTTATTCTTTTGATAATTTTCATATATATCATACCCGCCTCGAAGTTCCTCAGAAAGAGTATAAAAGAAAACAGTGATGAAGTTGATACTAATTTGAAAAGAATCTATAAATTAAATACGATTGTCAATGTTCTGGTAGTAATCAATTTTCTTTTTGCAATAACACATCGATTTTTGGGATAATCGGGAATAATGAAAAGCATATTAGTATTAGGTTCGACTGGCTCCATCGGTAAAAACGCCCTGAGACTGGTCAAGGAGTTTAAGGACGAGTTTAGAATTGCCGGATTGACAGCCCACAGTAACATCGATTTGCTGGAAAAGCAGATAGAAGAATTTAATCCTCCGGCTGTGGTAGTAAGCAACGAACAAAATGCAAAAATCTTAAAAGAAAGGATTAACGGACGTTGTGAAATCCTGTATGGTGAAGATGGACTTATTGAAATTGCCCAAAGAAACAATTACGACATTCTACTTTCTGCCATCGTTGGCTTTGCAGGTTTGGAACCAACGATCGAATCGATTAAACTCGGTAAGAGGATTGCACTTGCCAACAAAGAAACTCTGGTTGTAGCTGGCGAGTTAATAATTGAACTTGCAAGGAAATTTAATTCGGAAATTATTCCGGTCGATTCTGAACACAGTGCAATTTTTCAATGCTTGCAGGGCGAATCAAAAAAAGAAATAGATAAAATCATTTTAACAGCTTCTGGAGGACCTTTCTTAAACAGAAACAAAGCTGATTTCGAAAGCGTTACAATCGAAGAAGCTCTAAGTCATCCAAATTGGAATATGGGTAATAAAATTACGATTGATTCTGCCACGATGATGAACAAAGGACTTGAAGTAATAGAAGCTTATTGGTTATTCGGATTAAAAAAAGAACAAATTGAAGTTTTAATTCATCCGCAATCCGTCATTCATTCGATGGTTGCATTTCAAGACGGCTCAATCAAAGCGCAATTGAGTACACCTGATATGAAGTTGCCGATTCTCTATGCACTAACATATCCAAACAGACTCGATTACGACGGCGTAAAGACAGATTTCAAAAAAATTACGCAACTGACGTTTTTTGAACCAGATTTTGATAAATTTGTATGTCTTAAATTGGCATACAATGCTATCGATAGTGGTGGCATTGCACCCTGCATATTAAATGCAGCAAACGAACTGGCGGTCGATCGGTTTTTAACGGGTAAAATCAAGTTTTCCCAAATTCCCGAATTAATCGAAGATGCGCTCGTCAATCTTTATGAAGATGTAGAATTGTCGTTAGAAGTTATTGAAAAATACGACCAAAGAACGCGTAATTACATAAACAATAGATACAAATAAAAAAAGAATATTATGGACTACATTATATACTTCGCAATAACTATTGGAATTCTTGTCTTTGTGCATGAATTCGGTCATTTTGCGGCAGCTAAACTTTCAAAAATGAGAGTGGATATTTTTGCAATCGGATTCGGAAAACGGTTATTCGGCTGGAATAAAATCACTGGCTTTACATTCGGCGATTTACCCAAAGACTGGAACGGAAATGGACATACTGATTATCGTCTATCCCTTTTTCCATTGGGCGGCTACGTTAAAATAGCTGGTATGGTCGACGAGAGTTTCGACACCAAATTTGCCGAAAGCGAACCGCAGCTGTATGAATTTCGTTCAAAATCAACTCTGCAGAAATTATTCGTCATTAGCGCCGGTGTAATTATGAATCTGGCGTTAACTCTGATGATCTTCTGGGGCATTAATTATTTCCAGGGTAAGCAGGTAATAAAATCTACCACAATTGACAAAGTACTTTCAGGTAGCGTAGCTGAAAAGGTGGGTTTTAAATCCTACGATAAAATATTAAAAATCAACGACACTCCGGTTAAAAACTGGGAAGACGTAATTTCCCATATGCTCATTCAAAGCAAAAAGAATATCAACGTCACAATTTTAAGAAACAACCAGGAATATACGCTTACCATTCCTCACAATATCATTGCCGAAAGTTCACAGGAGGGATTCTTAATCTATCCATATCCAACAAGACCTTATATCCAGGATGTAATGGAAAATTCTCCAGCACAAAAAGCTGGCGTTAAACCTGGAGATATTTTCCTGACAATAAATAAAATTGAATTGACCGACAGGGAGCGAGCCATTGACCTGATTTCATCGAGTCCTGGCAATCCCCTCAAAGTTAAAATACTCAGGAATCAAGACACTCTTTTGACCGAGGTAACACCTACCAACGATGGGAAAATCGGAATTGTCATATCCGACATTTACTCTGGCGATTATGATATAATTAAATATGGCGCATGGGAATCAATTACACACAGTATATCGAACATCGGTAATTATACGGTGCTTACTTTTTCGTTATTGAAAAAAGTAATTACGGGAAATATTGCTTTCAATCAGGCATTCGGAGGTCCTGTAAAAATTGCTCAGTATGCTGCTAAGTCTGCCGACAGTGGCATTATGTCCTTCTTACTCTTCCTTGCAATGTTAAGTCTAAGTCTGGCTATCATCAATATTCTCCCTTTCCCTGCTCTCGACGGAGGACATTTGCTTATAATCTTGATCGAAGGAATTTTAAGAAGAGAACTGCCAGTCAAAGTTAAAATCGCAATCCAGAATGCTGGTTTCATTATCCTTTTAATGTTGATGGCATTTATAATTTACAACGACCTTATAAGCTTATAATCGTTCTTTGAGTATTATTCAGTTCATCTAAATTAACGGAAACAATGCACGCCACAATTTGAGTATCTATTGTTTCCGTTACATATTCCACACCATTTAATTTTCACATAAAGCAAGACATAATAAGCGGAGAAACGCCGATGAAATACTATATTAATTTCCTCTTTATGCTTTTTGCTATATCGCTCATAGCACAGGAAAAAGAATATAAGTTAGATGAAATATATGTAACTGCTGGCAAAGCGCCAATTACATTCAAAGAAGTCGCCCGAAGTATTGTTGTAATTACTTCTGAAGAAATTAAAAATCTTCCAGCAGCAAGTCTGGAAGATTTGATTGGAGCGGTAAATTCCGTCGATATTCGCACCAGAGGTGTAAACGGCATTCAGAGTGATGCCGGTATTCGTGGTGGCACTTTTGAACAGACATTAATCCTCATCGACGGAATAAAAGTTAACGACCCTCAAACGGGGCATCATAATATGAACTTACCCGTGTCGGTTTCCAACATCGAGCGCATCGAAATTCTAAAAGGACACGGCTCCAGAATTTTCGGCGCCAATGCCTTTAGTGGCGTAATAAATATAATTACAAAGAAAAAAAACGACCCGAGAGTTGATGCAACTGCTGAAACCGGAAGTTTCAATTCATATGCATATTCATTGTCTGCCTCACTTCCTACTTCATTCATAAATAATACCGTTACATTCGGTAAGAAAAAATCCGATGGTTATACAGCAAATACAGATTATGACATAACCGATTTTTCGATCAGTCAAAATGCAGGAATTGCTTCCCAGCCGATTAACTGGTATTACGGTTATACGAATAAAAGATTCGGAGCTTATAATTTTTACAGCGACCGTTTCCCGAATCAACGGGAAGAAACCACAACACAATTATTTTATGTTTCATCCGAACTAAATCTGTCAGAAGTTTTTTATTTATCTCCCAAAGTTTATCTACGCAAAAATCACGACGATTATTTGCTCGACTATTCAAGACCGGACTGGTATCACAACATTCATAAATCAACTTCTTATGGATTTGAATTGCAATCGACGTTTACCTCTGATTTCGGCAAACTCTCATTTGGAGGAGAATATAGCGGAGACGAAATTGAAAGTAATAATCTGGGCAATCACAGGAGAGGAAAAAAGGGATTTTATATTGAGCAGATGTTTTCTCCCACTGAAAAGATCAATTCATCTTTCGGATTTTATGTATATAAATACGATAGAGCCGGATGGAAAATATGGCCCGGGTTCGATTTTGCATACAATTTTAATCACACAACGAAAATCTACACGACACTCGGTAAGTCGTTCAGAATTCCTACCTTCACAGAATTATATTACGACAGTCCCGCCAACAAAGGCAATCCGGAATTAGCCTACGAGGAAGTGAATAATTATGAAATCGGACTAAGCCGTCGTGCAATTAATTATATTTACGACCTGAATCTATTTTTAAAATCCGGTTACAATTTAATCGACTGGGTAAGAAAATCGGATTCCGTTCCGTGGCGCGTCGAAAATGTAACAGAATTGAATACTACGGGCTTCGAATTTAGCTTTGGAATTAATCCTTCTTTTTATATTTCCGATTTTTTCATTAAAAACATTAATCTGAGTTACACTTATTTATCGTACGATCATAAAGCGGAAGGTTATCAGTCGAAATACCTGATCGACAATTTGAAGCATCAGTTCGTATGCTCGCTTGCGTACGAATTACCGTTTAACGTAAATCAAACCTGGATTGTTAAATATGAAGATCGCTTAAACTACGGCGCAAATTTATTAACTGACACACAATTCAATTACAGCAATTCGTACTACCAATTTTTTATTCGAATAACAAATTTATTCAACGTAAAATATGAAGAGATACCCGGAGTATTGTTGCCTGGCTGGTGGATTACTGCAGGATTTAGAATTAATTACGAAGATTTCAATTGACAATAAATATTTTTGAGCTTCTTTTCTTATATTTGAAGCTAAAAAACAGTGAGGTGTACCATCGAAAAAAGTCGCAACGAAACAGTTGAAAAAATCGTATCGCTAGCAAAGCGACGCGGATTCGTATATCAGTCAAGTGAAATTTATGGCGGTTTGAACGGATGCTGGGATTATGGTCCGCTCGGTGTAGAACTACTCAGAAATATCAAGGATGAGTGGTGGAAGGCAATGACCTATCGTGATGATATCGAAGGATTGGACGCTGCGATCCTCATGCATCCACGTGTTTGGGAAGCCAGCGGACATGTCGAAAATTTTACCGACCCGATGATCGATTGCAAACAATGCAAAGCACGTTTCCGTCTCGATACACTTGCCGAACTTATATCCGACAAAAACAAAGAAAAAGCACTCAAAGAATTCAATGGAGTGGAAGGCGAAACACTCGACGATAAATTTACTGCATTACTCGAAAAGCCTGAAACAGCACAGCAACTTTTGAACTTAATCAGTTGTCCTCAGTGCGGCAACAAAGGCACTTTTACACAACCCAGAAAATTTAACCTGATGTTCAAAACTTTTTTGGGTCCAGTCGAGGACTCGAATAATGTGATTTATCTACGTCCCGAAACTGCGCAGGGAATTTATGTCAACTTTTTGAACGTTGCAAATTCAAGCAGGCAAAAATTGCCCTTCGGAATTGCTCAAATTGGGAAAGCATTCCGTAACGAAATTAACACGAAGAATTTTCTCTTCAGAACGCGTGAATTCGAACAGATGGAAATGCAATATTTCGTTAAGCCGGGAACCGACAAAAAATACTACGACTACTGGAAAGAAATACGCATTCAGTGGTTCAAATCACTCGGTATGACGCCGTCCAAACTCCGCTTTCACGACCATCCTGCCAACAAGCTTGCTCATTATGCTAAAGAAGCGACCGATATCGAGTATGAATTTCCGTTCGGCTGGGGCGAAATCGAAGGCATTCACAACAGAACAGATTACGACCTGAGCCGCCATCAAGAATATTCGGGGAAATCACAGCAATATTACGACGACGTTACAAAAGAAAAATACATTCCTTATATCATCGAAACTTCAGCCGGTGCCAGCAGGTCATTTATGGCATTTTTAATCGACGCTTATTACGAAGAAGAAGTTAATGGCGAAACCAGAAGTGTACTCCGTTTTCATCCGAAATTAGCGCCAATTAAGGCGGCTATTTTGCCTCTGGTTAATAAGGACGGTATGCCGGAAATCGCACGCAAAATTGAATCGGAACTACGCCCGCATTTCAAAATATTTTACGACGACAAAGGCGCCATCGGCAGAAGATATAGAAGAATGGACGAAGCCGGTACTCCCTATTGCATTACAGTCGACACTCAAACTCTCCAAGACAATACCGTAACAGTACGAGAACGCGACTCGATGGAACAGGCAAGGGTTTCAATTGATAAACTCGTTGCCTACCTTCGGGAAAAATTAATGTAATCTATCAGGGTGACTAAAAAGTAATTATTCAACAATAAATTCGTAAATATTTAGTGTAATTTGTTGCTTATATATTTTTTTAGTCACCCTCATTTTCCTCTCTATAGCATTCCAAACCTTATTTTTTTATCTTGAGTCGATAACTCTGGAACATTTATTATGAAACGTTATTTACTCATACCATTATCGCTCATTCTTCTTAATTGCAACGAAAGTCTCAAGGAAAAAGGCTCGATTGAATATATCAATCAAATTAAGGATTGGCACAAGAAAAGAATTGAGAATCTAAAAAAGGAAAACGGATGGTTGAATTTAGCGGGACTTTACTGGCTTAAAGAGGGAAAAAACAGTTTCGGAAGCGACCATTCAAACGATATTATTTTCCCTCCCGAAGCACCTGCTCGTATCGGATATTTTATTTTAAAGGATTCAACGGTTACGGTTAAGATCGACGATAATATCAATGTTTATGAAAACAACGCACCAGTAAAAGAAAAAGTAATGCACAACGACATGGAAGATCGCACAACAGTTTTACAGTTAGAACGATTTAAGTGGTTTGTGATTAAGCGAGGTAGTCTCTTTGGTATTCGATTGAGGGACCTTGAAAATCCTCTCCTAAAAAACTTTGAAGGGATAGAAACGTTTCCGGTCAACAGCGACTGGAGAATTGAAGCCAGATTCGAGCCTTATAATCCTCCTAAAAAAATTAACATTCCTACAATTATCGGAACAATCGAAGAAGAAATGTCCCCAGGAGCGTTGATATTTGAAAAAGATGGAATAACTTATCGATTAGATGCAATTGTATCGAGCGAAAGATTATTTATTGTTTTTGCAGACAAAACAAGCGGTATTGAAACATACGGAGCCGGCAGATTCCTCTATACCGATAGACCTGATTCAACTGGCACGGTAATCATAGATTTTAATATGGCTTATAATCCACCATGCGCTTTTTCCAGATATGCTACGTGTCCATTACCGCCAGAGCAAAATTATTTGAATCTAAGAATTACTGCAGGTGAAAAAAATTACGGGAAGTTGCATAATTAAATGGGAAAGAGGAATTCTAAAAATAACTACATCGAGCTGATTACACATCAATTGAGAACCCCTCTGTCAACTCTACAAAGCTCTGTCGACTTATTAGAGTTGTATATCCAGAAAGGGAACAGAGCTCGTCAATTGCAAGTACTCAACAAAGTTAGAAAAGGTTTGAATGAACTAAGAAAGATTATCGATCAATCGACCTTAATTTATAAAGCAGAGGCAAACAAACTTAGTGTTACAAAAAAGGAAGTTAATTTTCGCGAGTTAATCAACGATATAATCGAAATCGTCATTACGGATACATCCGATAAACATTTTATTAACGTTGAAATAGAAAATTCGGCAGAGACAATTTACTCCGATGAACTAATATTAAAAGAAATTTTATTGAATCTACTTACAAACGCCATAAAATACTCTCCCGAAGGAGGACAGATAAAAATAACCGCTACTCGGAGAGGCAACAGAACCATCCTTTCCGTCAAAGATGAAGGGATGGGAATACCGGCATCAGACATCAACAAAGTATTCGAACCGTTTTTTAGAGGCTCAAATACCTCAGAAACAGACGGAGCGGGTCTCGGACTTTCAATAGTTAAAAAATTATCCGCTCTGCTGCAAGCCGGAATTGAAATTGAGAGCGCAATCAATAAAGGCACTGAAGTTAAACTTGTTTTATAAATGAAGAAAGTCCTGATTATAGAAGATAACAAAGACCTTGCCGAAAACATTGTATTATTATTGAAAGAATTCGGCTATGAAACCTACTGTGCTTATAACGGTTCGGAGGGATTGAAAACTTTATTTAAGATTCATCCCGACATTATTTTATGCGACATAATGTTGCCCGATTTGAGTGGATATAAAATCTTGTCGGGCATTAAAAAAATCGATGATATGGAACCGCCCATATTTATTTTTCTTACAGCTAAAGGCGAACGAATCGACATCAGGAAAGGGATGGAACTCGGGGCAGACGATTATATTCCCAAACCATTCACTTATGTAGAACTTCTAAATTCCATCAAAGCTCAATTGGAAAAGCGAAATAAATTTATAAAGACGCACGGCAGAATAATTGACAATAATGAAAGCTCAAAAGAATCATTGACAACGAATGATTACATTTTCATCAACGACAAAAAGCATCCTGGCTTTTATAAAGTTCAGGATATAAGCTACATTATAAGCATGAAGGATTATTCTAAAGTCAATATAAACGACGGCAGGACATTCCTGCTGCGCAAGTCGATGAAAGATTGGGAGAAGCAATTACCCACCAATAAGTTTATAAGGATTCATCGTCAGACAATAATCAATATCGGTTTTGTGGAATCGTTCAAAAAAAGCAGCAGCAATCGATACTTAATTAAATTAAAAGGATGCGACAAAGAATTCGATGTCAGTCAGCGATCTGTAAAAAAAATCAAGCAATTTATCCTATAAAATTATCGCTTGTCTATTTATTTAATCGCTCGTCTAAAAACTTTTATTTCCTTCCCTTATAAAATCTATTTTTGTTGTGCACCCTCTGAGAAGTGGAATCGAAAATGATTTAAGAAATATCAAACGTTTCGATTCCACTTAACTATAAAGTCGAACGAATCCCAGCCGGAAAAGATAATGATGAAAGGGTATAAATTTTGGTTTCAAACAGAATTAACAAAACTATTTATGACGAATCGGTTTTCCCTCACGACCATATAGAACTCGAAAACCTTTATAAAATTATCACCGAGTTTTCAATCGATTGGATCTACTGGTTAGACCCGCATAACAAGTTAATTTATAATTCACCCTCCTGCCGTTATATTACAGGTTATTCGAAAGAGGATTTTTTTTCCGATCAATCATTATTAATTAAAATTATTGCGCCAGAAGATAAAAGACGTTTTATTTCTCATACACGCGATGTCATTAGAGGAAAAGTTTTTTGTTCAGAAGAATTCAGAATAATAACAAAAGACGGACAAACCAAATGGATTGCTCATAACTGTCAGGCAGTATACGACGACAATAACAAATACATTGGAAGATACATCAGTAACCGCGACATAACCGACTTAAAAAAGGCGCAAGAAGAAGTACGTTCCATAGACAACCAGCTGAGCAACATTTGCAATGAAGTAAAGATCGGTTGCTGTAGAATATCTCCTTCAGGGAAATTGATATCGATAAACAAAACTCTGCGAATGATGCTGGGTTACAGATCCGAAGAAGATATCGACAAGGTAAATTTCGAGCGTAATACTTTTTTAAATATTGAAGAACATAACAAATACAAACTAGAAGCAGCAGACGGCAAAATTGTCAAAAATATTACGACAGCCTGCATCAGCAACAAAGGCAGGATATTGTATTTCAAAGAGACACTCATACCTGTAAAAGACGCGAAGGGGGAGCTCGTCTATTTTGATATTAGCCTCATTGACATCACAAAACAACAAGAGGCAGAGTTAAGTCTTTTAGAAACTGAGACACAAAAAAAGAATCTTGAAAAATTGAAAACTGAATTCCTTGCTACAATTTCTCATGAAATACGCACGCCCATTAATGTTATTCTGAATCTTGTCCAAATTCTTAAATCCGATTTAGCCAGCCTGGATGTTGATAAAGAGATAATCGAAAGTACATCTATTATCGATACTGAAACACGCAGGATACAGCGCACAATTGGATTAATTCTCGAAATGTCCCAGCTTGCAGCCAACAATTTCGATATTCACCCTGAACCTGTTGATTTATACAAACTAATTAAAGAGTTACATGCAAAATATATCGATGAAGCAAGGAGAAAAAATATTAAATTTTCGGTAGTTAACGAAGCTGACTCACCCCTAGTAATGGTTGACAAATACAGTTGCCTTCAAATATTCACTCAGTTAATAGACAACGCCATTAAATATACTCCTGAGGGCGAAATTCTTATTTTAATTGCCGAGCATTCCGGAAAAATCAGTGTTGAGGTGAAAGATACTGGCGTAGGAATTAAAAGAGAATATATACCATATCTTTTTTCGACATTTTCGCAGGAAGATAACAGTTACTCCCGTATGTTTGAAGGCACAGGCTTGGGACTTGCAGTTGTTAAAAAACATTGTGATTTGATTGATGCTGTAATTGAAGTTGAAAGCCAGAAGAACGAAGGGAGTGTTTTCAGGGTAATTTTTAACAAAGTTTAATCATTATTAGAATATGAATGAATTCAAACCAACAACAAAGTTGCTTCCATTCAGGTGATTTAGTTTCCATGTAAATTCCAGAACAAAAGGACTAATCAGGTGACCAATTCCGAAACCCGCTTCAACAAAAGGATGAACAAACAATTTTGGCTCGGCGATTAATACATTTCTACTTTTTCCCGATATATTAATTAATGCTGCGTTCAAATGCAGTGTAAAAATTAACCTGGAATTTTTCATAAAAGGGATCAGACCAAATAATTCATCTTTAAAATCATGTTCGGTAAATATTGCCAGACATCTATCACCGTAAACTTCGTTCGGATTGATCGTTCTGAAAGAAAATGATTTACCAACTGAGTTGATATTGCCGGAGAGAGCATGTAACATTTGCAGCGGGACAGCTCCTTTTGAGTAAAATAATTCTGCGATAAAATGAAACTCAGCTGCACCGAAAGTTCTAATACCTCCTTTCAAGTCAACTTTGTAAGTACTGAAACTAATTGAACTGTTGAGCAAATCCTTATCGCTGTTAAATAATTCTCCGCTCAACAGGAGATATCCTTTATTGCTGTTAATTCTCCTTCTGTCATATCCATCTTCAATATATTTTCTGAAGTCGAGATTAATTCCAATCTTGAAGCCGTTTATATTACCATCGAAGATTTGTTTGTTAGCGCTGAATTTTCTATCCCGATAAAAAAATGAAAAATCGGAATTATTCACCGCACTTTCGTCTTTACGCAATACAATTCCACCACTAAGGTTCATAAACGGTAGTAAGTCGCCTCCAACATAAAGCTCAATTCCTTTTGAATAATAGTAATCCATAAAATCATATTTATAAAAAAGACTTGAAATAGTTGAAGTAAACTTACTATAAGAAATGGCATCGCCAAAGAGTTCGTATAACTTATCATAAGCTTTGAACCTGACAAAACCCGTTCTGTAAGTTCCGAATTTATACTCGGCAGAAAGTCCGATGTTTGCTTTTCTATCGTTAAAGCCGTATGAAATTTCAATTTCGGAGTTAAGTCTTCTGTTCAAAACTTTTTCCAGCATAGCATTAAAGCTTATCAAATGTCCGGATACTTTATTAAAGCTGTAATAAGTTAAAGGACCGTTTATGCTCAATTTTTTTGATATTTCCAGGCGGGGCGATAGTAAAGAAAAGTTGTCCCAAAATGTTTTTTTGATTGCAGTCAAACTGTCAATTCTTCTGTAAGCTTCGAGCTCCGTAGTCGAATACGGTATTGTCTGTGCAGAAAGCCAGTAGAGAGAATCCCTGCTGTCGGCTTCTGGCAATACTTTAATTGTTGCATAATCAAAATCCAGAATGAATTTGTTGTTGATGCTATAATCGAAAAAAATGGTATTAATATCGAAAGCAAATTTTATTGCATTAAAGATGCTGCCACTTATCGATAGACGATAATCGATTGGCATATAAACATCGTCATAAGAATAGAATTGCTGCGATACTGATATGCTGTCGAAAAATCCACCCGGTAATCCGTGCTTGTTCACATAGACTTTAAGCCCTGCCAGTGCAAATATTTTATCTGCAATTAACAAGGTACCCTTAAAACCTTTGTCGGTAGTGTCCCTCGGTTCGAAAGTTACTTCGAATATTGCTGTATTATCTCGCGTCAATGTATCAGATATAATGAAGTAATAATAATCGAGAGCATCGTCGGCTAAAGGACTTTTAAGCGGTCTATTAAAAAAATCGATTCCCTCGCTGTAAAAATCCTTCAGCAATCTTACACCTGTAATAATATTAATTTCAGATGGAGTATTTGCTGTTTGTTTTCTGGCTAAAATTATTTCCTTAAAATTATCAGGTTTACGGAAATATCCTTTGCTTTCGTTTTCAATAATTCCAGTAATTTTTACGTCTTCGGAATCGTTATCCGTACTGAGTTCCAGACTTTTATCCGTTGCTTTCATTTCCTGATTAGTTTTAATCAGTATTTTCGTAAATGCATGATATTCATATTCGTTGAGTTTACGTTTTCTCGCCTTTTTGTAATTGATAGCTTTAGCTAACAATGCTTCAGCGGGATTTTCCCCGGGTAATACTGTTACCTGCTCTAATACAACCGAGGTTCTGATTAAATTAAAATTAACCGTTGTATCTTTAATCAAATCTATGAATGCCGTATCCGATTTATAACCAATAAACGAAACAATAAATTTATATTTACCTTTATCGAGCTTTAGAGAATAGATTCCATCTTCATTGGCTGAGGTGCCTTTCAAAGTACCTTCAATTCTCAAATTGGAATACGGTAGCGCGTTGTTTTCTTCGTCTGTTATTTTACCGGTGATATTGTACTGCTGGGAAAATATTAGCAGCGGAAATATCAACAGAATACTAAAAAACAATTTTATCATACGCTTGCATTTTTTATCTTAAGTAATAAAATAATCCCAGATTTGTCATTAGAGAAAAGTTTGTTTTGACAAACATAGAAATAATA
>DYLP01000010.1 GCA_020722005.1 Melioribacter roseus | reverse complement strand
GAAGATAAGCTCATAGAACTTTTGTTCTTCTGATTCTTGAAGTTCCTTTGCCATCCTATGTTTTTTTATTTATATTGTTTTACCTTTTTAGAGTGAACTCATAAATAATTAATTTTTCCCGGAGCATCGAGATGGAAAATCATTACGACGTTATTGTTATTGGAGCAGGAGCAGCAGGTCTAACAGCCGGTATCTATTTATCGAGAGCAAAAGTAAATACACTCATTTTGAATGAAGGAGCTGTGGGCGGACAAATGGTATTGACGCACGAAATAGCCAATTATCCAGGTGTCGAATCGATTAGCGGCTACCAACTCGCAAGAAATATGAAAAATCAAGCTCTTAAATTCGGAACCAAAATTAAATCCAACATTAAAATCAACGACATCAAACTCGACGACGGAATAAAATCAGTCGAATTGACAAACGGCGAAGTTTATACTTCAGATGCCTTGATAATTGCTACTGGAGGACGTTCAAGAACTCTTGGTGTTCCGGGAGAAGATAAATTTAAGGGAATGGGGATTTCGTATTGTGCTACGTGCGACGGCGACTTTTTTCAGGATAAAAATATTATCGTTGTAGGAGGCGGTAATTCAGCCCTTGAAGAAGCCGTAGCGCTTACAAAATATGCTTCGTCTGTAACAGTCGTCCATCAATTCGACCACTTCCAGGCATTCGAACATTATGTCGTTGAAGCGCGTAAAAATCCCAAAATCAATTTTATAATGGAATCGAAAATTGAAGAGTTTATGGGCGACGAGAGATTGAATGCTGTCAAAATCAGAAATCAACGCACAGGCGAGTTAACCGTAATGGAAATAGACGGTGTGTTTATTTTTATCGGTTATGTACCGAATACAGATATGTTCAAAGGTATACTTGAACTGAATGATTATGGAGAAATTGTAGTAGATAAAAATATGTCGACCAATTTGAAAGGCGTATTTGCCGCAGGTGATTCGATTGCCAAAAGGTTTCGTCAGGTAACGACTGCAGTTGGAGATGGAACTGTGGCAGCGCTTAGTGCAGCCGAATATATCAATAATTTGAAAAAGTTAAAAAGTGAACCCGTCAACTCCTGAAAAGAACTCAAACTTTTATTCCGATAAATCGAATGACGGAGGCTTTTCCCTTATGACCTCTTCCTTCGTTGAGTACAACAATTTCTTTGGCAAAATATTCAAAAACGAGGTCGATGAAATCCTCTGTAATATCTTCCAGTGAATAGAGAAGCGATAAATTTTTTGGACCACCCGAGTCATAATTCAATTGGTCTTTTTCAAATGCCTCCATTATCAATTTGCCGCCTTTTTTTAATGCATCTACAGCCTTTTTGTGAACATTCTTTCTTAAATCTTCTTCGAGATGAACAAAAAAGAGTCCGACTGCGTCGTAAAAATCCCGCTCGGGTTGGAATTCTGTTAGATCGCTGACAATATAGTTTATGCTCACATTTTTTTCGGCAGCCAATCGTTCGGCTTTTAGTTTAGCAGACTGGCTGAAGTCTACTGCATCTACACTCCATCCAAGTTCCGCTGCATATACGGCGTTTTTACCCTCGCCTTCTCCGAATAATAAAAATCTTCCTGGAGTAAGTTTATCCAGTTTGTTCTTAAAAAATTCGTTCGGTTCTATTCCATAAATATATTCTTCGGAAGAAAATCTTTTGTCCCACAAGTCTTTCATATATTTTGCTCCGTTTGATGAACAGCGGATTATTTGGTATTTTTAAGAAGTTAAAAATAAAAAAATAATCGAAATTGATTGATACATCAAAAATAATAATTGTAGGAGACCGTGTTTTAATAAAACCTGAAGAGAGTGCCTTCAAGACTAACAGCGGTCTTTATTTGCCGCCAGGTGTGCAGGAAAAAGAAAAAGTGCAAGGTGGATACGTTATCAAAGTTGGTCCGGGGTATCCGATGGGCGTTCCGATTGAAGACGACGAACCCTGGAAAGAACGCAAACCGATAAAATACTTTCCTCTTCAAGTCCACGAAGGCGACTATGCCATCTTTCTAAGAAAAGAAGCAGTGGAAGTCGAAATCGACGGCGAAAAGTTAGTTGTTGTTCCTCAGGCTGCCATTCTCATCCTCTACAGGGACGAAGACCTACTCTCATAATTTTTTTGTCTGATGGCTTATAAATGTTGGTTTACGGCTTATAGTTTTGCAATTTAATTCTAATTTAGGGATTAGGGAATGGGGATTAGGGAGTAGGGATGAAGGTGAATGTTGTTTGTTGTTCAATGTTCTTTGTTTCGTGCTTCTTTTTTGTTCAATGTTCGTGGTAATTTGTTCAAAGTTTTATGGAATAGAGTATCTATCGTTATTTTGTGAAGAAGACCGAATTCGAATTTCGATAGCAAACCTTAATACACGCCCCCGAAAACAAAATTGCTTCTTCCCACTAAAGTTGGATTCGTAATGACAAATTAAGTTGCCCCGTCTTTGAAAAGAACATTACACTTGTTTGTATGAGGAAAACGTATTGAGGACGATCTAAGACAACCTCTTAACACACAGTTCCCTCGTCCTTGCGAACGACCGAAGCGAACGAAGCAAACTCACTTTTATTTTGATTGTCAGGTAGTATTATCTAAAAACAAAGAACTCCAGCACCCCAGCACCCCCGCACAACATCACCCCTAACTAAAAAAATTTTTTACAAAATTTATAATTATAGACAAACGAACGTTAAATCTAATTCCGCATTAAAAACTGTTAAATTTTTCTCGTTATAATTTACTATTCTCATTATTTTAAGAAAGCTAAAATTGATTTATAAATAAAAGTGAGAAGAACATGAATCGCAGAAAAACTTTACAAATAATCCTTTTTGCAGCGATAATTCCGTTTGTTTTAATGGCGCAGAAAAAAGAGAAAGATGAAAAACAATTTGAAATGATTTATAAAGTTGAAACTACTCCTGTAAAGAATCAAGCCAAAACAGGTACATGCTGGTCGTTCGCTACAACTTCATTTATTGAAACAGAATTAATCAGGATGGGCAAAGGAGTCCATATACTTTCGCCAATGTGGAATGTGAGATTTGTTTATCCGTTAAAAGCGGAAAATTATATCAGATATAATGGATTGGTAAACTTCGGTATGGGCGGTCAGGCGCATGATGTAATGAATGTGATTCGCCGATATGCAATGGTCCCAGAGGAAATTTATCCTGGTTTAAAATGGGGAGAAAAAGAACACAACCACGCTGAAATGGACGCAGTACTTAAAGAGATATTAGGTACTATAGTTAAGAAAAAAGGGGGAAAAATTACTCCAGCGTGGAAGCAGCTGGTCGAAAGTACACTCGATATTTATCTTGGTAAACCACCCGTAGAATTTGAGTACAATGGCAAAAAATACACTCCTCAAAGTTTTGTCGATTCACTCGGATTTAATCCCGATGATTACGTTGAATTTACTTCTTTTACGCATCATCCGTTTTATGAAAAATTTGACCTTGAAATTCCCGACAACTGGAGCAAAGATTTATATTATAACGTACCGATTGACGACTTAATGAATATAATGGATCATGCGTTGAAAAACGGCTATTCGATTGCCTGGGATGGCGACGTCAGCGAAAAATCTTTCGACAGAAAGAAAGGTATTGCTACTCTTCTCGCCGAAGATTCCAGCGACGAAGAGAGTGATGAAAATAATGAACAGTTGATAGAAAAAACTGTTAATCAAGAAATGCGGCAGGAAACTTTCGACAATCAAACTACTACTGATGACCACTTGATGCATATAGTTGGACTGGCTAAAGACGAGTACGGAAATAAATATTACTATACAAAAAACTCGTGGGGTACCAAAGATAAAAAATATGACGGCTATTGGTATATGTCGGAAGCCTATGCAAGGTTGAAAGTTATCGCAATTATGGTTCACAAAGACGCCGTTCCGAATGATCTGCGAGAAAAGTTGGGTTTTTAAATTCGTTAATCCCCCTTCCCGATAACAAATGCTCCCACAATTCATGCAGAAACCAGGGAAACTATATCTTGACTTTATAGTTTCCTGGTTCTATATTCATATTGTAAATAATGATTTCTATGAGCGAAAAAGATAGAATATTAAAAGCAGCGCAGGAAAAATTTTTACGGGACGGATTCAGCAAGGCCTCGATGGACATGATTGCATCAGAACTTAGAATGAGCAAGAAGACCATCTACAAATATTACAGCTCAAAAGACGAACTCTTACACGACGCGGTCCAGAATTTGAAAAAAGAAATTAAAAAGAATGTCGGTAGAATTATGAATGACGAACTTCATTCTATCGAGAAAATAATTCTCCTGAGCGATATGTTCAAATCAATGGCTGCAAACAGGATGAGTTCTAATTGGATAAATGATGTTCGTGTGTATAAGCCCGAAATCTGGAAAGAAATCGACGATACGCGAACTAAAATTATTAATAAACATATTTACAAAGTTTTTTTGCAAGGCATTGACGAAGGTTACATAGTCGATATTCCCCCGCAGATTATTTTAACTGTCTTTTTGAGTTCTGTTAAAACAGTTATTAATCCCGACTTTATACTTGATAATAGTTTTTCATTGAAAGAAGCGGTGGATTATACTTTGGGAATTTTCATTAATGGAATTCTTACGGAGAAAGGAAAAGAAGTTTATAAAAAAATTATCAAAAACAAACGGTCGGAAGAAAATGAAAAAGATTTTTATTCTTCTCTTGGCAGTCTTTTTATATGGCTGCAGTAATAAAGAAAAAGAAAATATTGTTGAATCGGGGACAATCGAATCGACTGAAGCGTTGATTAGTTCTCAGGTAAGCGGACAGATAATCGCTCTATTAAAGGATGAAGGCGAACAGGTTAATAAAGGCGATACTCTCTGTATAATAGATACGACATCGTACCATCTGCAATTAAAACAAGCCGAAGCTGCTTTGAAAATGGCGGAAGCTCAGTTGACTCTACTCGTAAAAGGAACCAGGAGTGAAGATATAAAACAAGCCGAAGAAGTTCTAAAACAAGCGGAAGCCAATTTAAATTCCGCTAAAACAGATTTCGAAAGAATCAAAAATTTATATGATACTGGAGCTGTGAACAAGAAACAACTCGACGATGCCGAAACGCGATATCAAATTATGGCGGCTCAGTATAATTCAGCCAAAGAAAATCTGAGAAAACTCAAAAACATCGCAAGACCCGAAGAAATAAAACAAGCCGAGGCGAATGTAGAAAAAGCAAAAGCGTCAGTTAATCTCCTAAAGAAAAATTTGAACGATTGCTTCGTCGTATCACCTATTAACGGATTCGTTGTAAAAAAATTCATTGAAAAAGGCGAAACGGTTACAATGTTGTCGGCTCTATTCAAAATATCCGATTTGAGCAAGGTTGAAATGTCGATTTATATTCCTGAAACTGATTTGCCGAAAATTAAGCTTGGGCAGAAAGTAGATGTTGCAGTAGACGCTTATCCCGATAGAATTTTCAAAGGCAGAATAATTTACATTTCTCCCGAAGCAGAATTTACTCCCAAAAACATTCAGACCAGAGACGAAAGAACTAAACTTGTATTCGAAGTTAAAATCGAAATACCGAACCCAGATTTCATTCTTAAAGTTGGAATACCTGCAGACGCAACAATTCAACTGGGTTTGAATTGAATGAACGGAATTATAGAAATTAATAACCTGCACCGCAGATACGGAGAAACCGTTGCCCTCCGTGGCATATCCTTGAGAATAAAAAAAGGCGAAATGTTTGGATTTGTTGGGCCGGACGGAGCGGGGAAAACAACTACAATAAGAATTATGTGCGGATTACTTAATCCAGGTGAAGGAACCGTTCGTTTATTCGACGAAGATATCCTTGAAAAGAGAAATGTCATTCAAAAAAGAATCGGATATTTATCGCAAAAATTTAGTCTTTACGGCGATCTTACTGTCGATGAGAATATCGAATTCTTTGCAGAAATCCACAACGTAACTGATTACAAAAGAAGAAGGGATGAGCTGCTCGAATTTACGAGATTGAAACCTTTTAGAAAACGACTGGCAGAAAAACTCTCGGGTGGTATGAAACAAAAACTCGCGTTGGCATGCAGTTTAATCCATAAACCTGAAATATTGTTTCTCGATGAACCGACGACGGGTGTCGACCCGGTTTCGAGACGCGACTTCTGGAAAATACTAGCCGATTTGATTAAAGAAAAAATTACTATAGTTATGGCAACTCCTTATCTCGACGAAGCCGAAAGATGCAGCCGAGTTGCAATGTTTAATAACGGTGAAATTATTACCTGCGATACTCCAGACAATATAAAAAAATCTATTGGCTTGATGAGTCTCGAAATTGTATGCAAACCAATAAAAGTAGCTTATGAATTATTGTCCTCTGAAATTAATAATGATATACAACTTTTCGGCGATAGGATTAATGTATTGGTAAAAAGCCAGGGAGAAACGGATAGCATTTTGAGAATATTAAATTCCGGAAATGTGGAAGTTGTGGACAGACGATTGACCGAACCTTCTATAGAAAATGTATTTATGAATTTGATTAAACACAGGAAATTGAACGGATGAACTATAGTATCGTTGCGGAAAATTTAACAAAAAAGTTCGGCGATTTTACTGCAGTAGACTCCGTTTCATTCAAAGTTGAAAAAGGAGAAATCTTTGGATTCCTTGGCGCCAACGGTGCAGGTAAATCGACTACAATACGAATGCTGTGTGGCTTACTAGAACCGACATCCGGAGACGCCGTCGTCGGTGGATTCAGCATTATGAATGAACCCGATAAAGTCAAGCAAAGCATTGGTTATATGTCACAGCGCTTTTCACTATATAATGACCTGACTATTGAAGAAAATATCGAATTTTTCGGTGCAGTTTATGGTCTTAAAGGTAAGTTACTTGAAAAGCGAAAAAAATGGGTGCTTGAAATTTCGAATCTCATTGGAAAAGAAAGAACACTTACCGGAGATTTGCCGGGGGGTATCAAACAACGCCTGGCTCTGGGCGTTGCGGTAATTCATAAACCGAAAATATTGTTTCTCGATGAACCAACCAGCGGCGTCGACCCAATTTCGAGAAGAAATTTTTGGGATTTAATTAATCGCTTCTCGGACGAAGGGACAACTGTTCTTGTAACAACACATTATCTGGAAGAAGCTGAATACTGCAACGATATTATTCTGATCAATGCTGGAAGATTAATTGCCGAAGGAAACCCGCAAAGATTAAAAACCGAATATATCGACGGCAATGCTTTTGAAATCGAAACAGAAAACCCTGTCGAGCTGATGGATATTTTGAAGAAGGCGAAGTTTATTATAGACGTTTCAATTTTTGGAAAAAAAATACATGTCATTACGAAAAAGCAATTTGAAAAGCCCGACGAATTAGAAAATTACTGTACTCAAAATGAATTTAAGATCGACAGAATAACACGTATTGTCCCAACACTTGAAGATGTATTTATTCATCTACTGGAACACGGGAGTAAGAATGCTCAACAGAATTAAAGCCATTGCAGTTAAAGAAACGCGGCAATTGTTGCGCGACGTAAGAATGATGGGTGTAATTTTTCTATTCCCGGTTTTCCTACTCGTTGTATTCGGATATGCGATTAATTTCGATGTTCAGCACATACAGCTATCTGTATTGGACAGGGACAATTCCCCTGAAAGCAGGGAATTTATTAATTCTCTCTTGAGTACAGATTACTTCGACCTTGTAACTTATCTTAAATCGGATAGAGAAATTCGAGAGTTCCTCGACAGAAAGAAAGCGCAGTGCATTGCTGTTATTCCGTCCAATTTTTCAAATGAGATTTACAGAAACGAAGTTGCTAAGATTCAATTTCTTATCGATGGAGTCGACGGAAATACAGCTACAATCATAATGAATTATGTTAATGCTGCCGTAGCAAGTTATTCAAATAATCTGAACTATGAATTTCTTTCTTCAAGAGGAATAAAATTATCATCCTCAGTATCACTGGAACCGCGATTCTGGTTCAATCCTGATTTAAATTCAACACGGTTTCTAATTCCAGGTCTGATAGGAATGATACTAATTATAATTGCTGTTGTAACAATTTCGTTATCAATTGTAAGGGAAAAAGAACGTGGAACCATCGAGCAATTAAACGTTTCATCAATCAAAATCCCTGAACTCTTAACGGGGAAGGCAATACCGTATATAGTAATAGCATTTATAAATGCTGGGATAATACTTGCGGCAGGATATTTATTTTTCGGTATTGAAGTAAAAGGAAGTTATTTGTGGTTGCTGATTAGTACATTATTCTTTCTGGCGGCTTCAATTGGTATCGGGATTTTGGTTTCCGTAATTGCAGATTCTCTTCAGGTGGCATTTCTAGCCGGTACGTTAATTTCGCTTTTGCCTTCAATGCTCCTGTCGGGTTTTGTTTTCCCGATTGAAAGTATGCCTTATGTTATTCGCATCTTTTCGAATGTTACTCCAACGAAATTTTATATTGTGTGCCTCCGATCAATATTGCTCAAAGGAGCCGGAATAGAAGTTTTTTGGGAGCAGTTGCTCTATATGGTAATCTTCACTGTGATAGTTGTAGTCGCTGCTTCGAAAATATATAATAAAAAACAATTGAAGGAATTAAGCAGTTGAAAGGAAATGGTTTCGCAACGGTAATCCATTTTATTATTAAAGAATTCCAGCAACTTAAGCGCGACCCGAAAATGTTGGCTATAGTTCTTGCTGCACCTGTTCTACAAACAATAATTTTAGGATACGCGGCTACATTTGATGTAAATAATGTCGACTTCTATTTACTCGACAGAGATAAATCTTCTGTCAGCCGTAAATATGTTGAAAAGATTATAAATTCTGGTTATTTCACGATTAAAGGGAACACAGAAAATTATGAGGAAATTGAAAATGCTATTATGAACGGAAAAGCCGTGATAGGTTTGATTATACCTCGAGAATTTGAAAAGGACATCGAAAACAATAACGGAACAAAAGTTCAGATAATTGTCGATGGCTCTGATGGGAATAAAGGCTCCATTGCTTTCGGATACATTCAGGCGATAACTGCTGCTTATGCAAAAACAATTCTGCTCGATAAAATAGAAAGAAATGGCATAAGGGTGCCGTTGAAATCGGTAAATGCAGAAACCAGAATCTGGTATAATCCTGAATTAAAAACCCGGGTATTTATGGTGCCTGGCATAACAGCATTGTTGTTAATGATAGTTACTACTCTGCTTACATCACTGGCAATAGTAAAAGAAAAAGAATTCGGAACTCTGGAACAGTTAATTGTAACTCCGATTAAACCGTGGCAAATGCTCCTCGGCAAAATATTGCCCTTTACCACACTTGGATTAATAATGATACTGCTGGTAAATTCAGTTATGATATTTTGGTTCGGCATTCCGATAAAAGGCAGCTTACTTTTTTTCTTTTTTGCATCTTTGCTCTTTATACTTTCTACACTGGGAATAGGACTTTTTATATCAACAGTTTCCAGAACACAGCAGCAAGCGATGATGGTGACGGTTTTCGGAGCCATGATGCCGATGATTTATCTTTCGGGATTTGTCTTCCCGATTGAAAATATGTCCAGGATAATTCAGTATGTAACCTACATAATTCCGTTGAAATATTTTATTACCATTATTCGCGGTGTCATTCTAAAGGGTATCGGAATAGCAGATTTGTGGCAGGAAACATTAATACTGGCTCTGATGGGTGCATTGATACTTTTCCTCGCCGCAAAAAGATTTCACAAAAGACTGGAATGAATTTGACATTATTGTGTTATAACTATAACTTACAAAACGACTAAAAGGTGATTAAATGAAAAAAGCCCGGTATCTGTCTTTGTTGTTTTTTCTTATATCAATTGTTTCTTGCAATAAAGAAAATCCGTTTGAACCCGATATTGAAATTATAAAAAAATACGAGATTGTTTTTGTTTCCGACAGAGATTACGGTGGAGAGACTAATCTGGAATTGGGTAACAAAACGGAGCTTTATACCACAGGACTCGACAGCATTTCTCAGAAACGACTGACATTTAATCAAACGTGGGATTTCGCTCCTGTCTATTCCCCGGATGGTTCTAAAATTGTATATACGGTTTTCGACAACGAATCAAATTCGAATATTGTATTGTACGATCTTGCAACTAAAACGCAAAAAATTCTGAGTGAAGGAAAAGAACCTGTTTTTTCAAAGGATGGGAGTAAGATTGCATTTTTGTACGACGGGAGTATTGCTCTTATCAATAGCAACGGAACAAACAGAATTAAATTAAATTTACCTGAAGGGAAACCGCGCTCGATTAATTTTTCGCCCGACGGTAGCAAATTAATTTTCGTTTTACAGAACAACTATTCTTCTGAAATTTATACAGTAAATATAGACGGGTCGAATTTGAATAAACTAACCGACAATAAAGATTACGAGGTTTTGTGTAATTATTCTCCGGATGGTTCTAAAATTATTTCTGTAGCTTATACAAATTCAGTGGCTCAGATTTTTATTATGGATAACAACGGATCTAACAGAAATCAGTTAACGGGCACAACCGAGTGGAACAATAAACCTGTATTTACTCCCGATGGTAAAGAAATCATCTTTGTCAGTAACAGAAACGGCAGGTCTGAAATTTTTGTGATGAATTCCGACGGCAGCAATCAAAGGCAACTTGTAAGTTTTTCGGATTTTGCAGACGACCCTGTAATCTCTCCCGATGGCAAAATTGTCTGTATTACGGTGGATAATCGATTGAAGAAAAACCTCTGGTTTTTTAATCGAGGAACCGGTCAACTCCACGAGATGCCCGGTTTCAATGCAAATAATTTTTCTGCTAACTTTAAGCCGTTTACTGAATGATTTATTTTATTCTGATATAATCCATCTCAAACATCAAAACTTCCGAACCGTCGGGCATAACGTTGTACATTTCGAATTTGTGATTGTCCTCGTCAATTATTTTTGTGACGGATTTGATTTTGGAATCCTCGCCAGTGGCAGGGTCGACAGTTGTTCCATAATAGGTCAGCGTTTTTGTAGCTTCGTCGAGTTTGCCGTTTAACACTGTCACACCAGTTCCCATATTATCGATCCAGACACTAATAAATTCTTTTTTTGCATTGTCGTAGGCATCAATACCCATTCCCTCCATTGTCATTCCCATCATGTCGCTCTCGAAGGTCGATTTCAGGTACCTGCCGCCCAAAATCATTTCGAATTTTGCCGTACCCTCGCTTTTCATTTCCTGACCGCCCTGACCTTTCATTGTCATTGCAGTTTTCCAGTCGCCTACCATCGAGGAAAGCATCTCGTGCATCGGACCAGGCGTCATATATTTCATCCAGGCTTCCATTGTCCCCGGGTCGTCCTGTCCGTATGAAACTCCCTCTATAAACATTATTAAGGATAAAAGTGAAATTAGTTTTTTCATAGTACCCCTTTCATAGATTAAAATGATAATTAACTTAGTTAAAAAAATGTTTAGAAAAAAATATGAATGAAATTATTCAATTTATAATAGAAATTATGTATGTTAATTGCTGTTCAAAAAGGGGCTTAGAGATGATTAAGAAGATATTTGTACTTCTCGCTTTTTCTTTAATAATTTGTTCGTGCACCGCGTTGATACTGAAACCTGCGGATTTTTCCTGGCCGATCGAATCGGTCCTTAATGTCGACGAAAATGGATATGTGCACGAAAAACGTCATTCGTTTTCGATCAATTTAAATCCCCTTTTCTTTGAAGAAACCGGGGACTCGTCGAATACAGTTAATAAACAAGTGCGTATAATAAGAGATTTAGAAGGATACTATTATATAACGTCGCAGGGTTTTAAAAATATCTACTTGTTTTTCCCGACTGAAAGAGGTATGAAGCTGTATAAAAAAATAAATGTTTATACCGATAAAACACTCGAGAATCCAGCCATGAATCAGCGTCTGCCATACATCGAGTTGATAGATGCTCAAGAAAAATTTCTTATCAATAAAAATGGTATAGTGAGGTAGTGATGAAAAAGTTTATAGGAATTTTCATATTAATACTTATTGCGTACAATAATTACTTCTGCCAGTCGGATTATGAAATTGTGCAGTCTTTCAAACAAAAATACAACACTTTGATGGAGCAAATAAAAAAAGCTGAATCGCTCGACGACTGCAATTCAATTTATTCGCGGGCTAAAGAATTATACGAAGAATATTCAAGACATTCATCCTTGCTCGATAACTCACTTTATCCGGAAAGTTTCGAATCTTCTTTCGAGAAACTTTTTAATGCAATCTCTCTCCGTCAAAATGAATTCACTCAGATTACCGAATTGAAAACCGAAATTGTGAATCTTAAAACCGAGCTGACAGAGCTTAATGAACAAAACAAAGACTTGCTTGCGAGAATAACTGTGTTGCGGCGCCAGGTTGATAAAGACGCAGCCACGATCGCAGCTCTTAACAACATGATTGCACAGTTGAAAAGCAATCTGGAAAAAAGAGACCTTTTGATTCGCGATATTATTGATTCGCTTATCCTGGATTTCGCCCAGGTTTCCTCCTCATTAAACGAAGCAGAAAAGCTTTCTTACAGAATGAAAATTGATAATGCAGAATTGTTCTTCAATATTGAGAGAACATTGGTGGATAATATCCAGTTTATGAAAGTTACTGAACTAAAACCGGAAGACATTGCTGAAATTAAAAAACATCAGGTGGAATTTAATAAACAGTGGAAAAGAATATCGCCAAAACTGAGCGAGATTTATCTCGACAAAAAAGAAAAAGAAGTGCAACTGGCAAATATTAATAATCTTTTTTATGAATGGAGAAACAGAATAGATAAAGAAATATGGAACGCAATTTATACTGAATTCCGATCCAAAGAATTGCCCGTTCTACCTTTCAATAATGGCGAGGAGTTTGTCTACAGTATAAAATCATTCGTAGAAGATGAAATAAAGAATATGGAAATTAAAGGAAAAGACAAATCGGAGGAAGTTTTTAAGACTTTTAGCGATACGGTATATTATGAAAAAGTCCTTCCCGAATGGATTCCCGTTTTGATCGATAATAATATGATTACTGAGGCAGATAAAGATACAATAGAAGCCCAACTGATGAACTGGAAAAATAAATTAGGACCGGAAGAAAAATCCAAATGGTATTACTGGGCAGTAATTTTGCTGGTGGCTGTCGTGGCTGGATATTTAATATACTACAATAGACGTAAAACTTACGGATTGAATAATTAGTCGATATAAATTCGGGGTACGCGAGTGTTTATCCCGGTTAAAATTTCGTAAGGGATTGTTTCTGCCCAGGAGGCAAGGTCTTCAACTGTTATTTCGCAATCGCCTTGTTTGCCAATCAAAATAACTTCGTCTCCGTTGTATGCAGAATCTTTTTCGATGTTCACTACAATTTGATCCATTGATATAGTTCCAATAACCGGATATTTCTTTTTGTTGATTATCACCTGAGCCTTATCGCTCATTCTTCTCATGTAACCGTCGCCGTAGCCAACGGGAACAGTAACTGCTCGTACATCTTTGCTGGCAGTCCACTTTGAGCCATATCCCACAGGGTGACCTGCTTTAATAACTTTAAAGTAAATAACGAGTGACTTCCATATAAGAGCAGGTTTGACTTCAATGGTTTTCTTTATTTTATCAGAAGGATAAACACCGTAAAGCATAATGCCAGGTCTTACCATGTCGAGATTTGCTTCGGGCAGTTGTAGTATTCCGCCAGAATTTGAAATGTGCTTTATAATCGGACCGTAATTGAGGTGTTCGAAATAGTCGATTGCTTGTTTGAATCTGTCGAACTGAAGTTTTGTGTGGTCAATGTTGCTATTGTCGGCATTGGCAAAGTGAGAATAGATGCCTTCTATTTCGATATTTTTCAGTTTCACTACTTCGTCAAAAAATTTGTCGGCATTGTAATAATGAACACCAATGCGTTCCATTCCAGTATCGATTTTCAGATGCACTTTTGCTTTTAAATTTTGTTTGCTGGCTTCATAATCAATCTGGCGCGCTTTGTCGATTGACGAAGCTGTCATGGTAAGATTGTATTTGAGAAAAGTTGGTATTTGATTTCCCCAGATGCCACCGAGTACGAGTATTGGCATTTTAATTCCCTGTCGACGCAAAAGTATTCCTTCTTCCAGGAATGCTACGCCAAGATAGTCTGCTCCTTCTTTTTCAAGCGTCTGAGCTATCTTTATTAAGCCGTGTCCGTATGCATTGGCTTTTAATATCGGCATTACTTTCGATGGCTCGACAGCCTCTTTGATTCTGTGGAAATTTTCTTTTATTATGTTCAGATCGATTACTAAATGTGTCGGTCTGATTACGTCGTCCAAACTGATAACGGGGTGGTTTTCCATGATAAATTGTTTTTATTTGTAGTGTAAAAATAAGATTTATTGTTAAAGAATGTAATTGAAAACCACGAGGATTTTAGCATGGAAATCCCAATTGTAGAATTAATCGGATATGTTGCCTCAGTGATGGTCGCACTATCATTGATGATGAGTTCGATTGTAAAACTCAGGGTTATAAACTTCATTGGCTCCCTAATTTTTACCATCTATGGTATAATAATAAACGCTTATCCTGTAGCGCTTGTAAACGGATTTGTCGCCGTCGTTAATATCTATTACCTAACTGAAATTTTTTCTAGAAAGGAATACTTTGATATCCTTGAAGTAAAACACGACTCAGGGTTCCTCGAATATTTTTTGAAATTCCACGAAAAAGATATCAGAAAATTTATTCCTACATTTACTTTCAAACCTCAGCATGATTGGACAATCCTATTTGTACTCAGAAATTCAGTTCCTGCAGGAATTATATGCGCTGAAACTTTATCCGACGGTTCACTCTCAGTTAAGCTGGACTATGTTATCCCCGGTTATCGTGATTTCAAAGTGGGCAGGTTTGTCTTTCAAAATTTTTTCAGAAAAAGAAATGTAAAAAAAATAATAAGCGATCCTGGCAACAAAGTGCATCGGAAGTATTTGAAAAAAATGGGATTCGTAGAAACTACAGAAGGCAAATACGAACTTACTTTAAGGGATTGAAGGTGGAGATAGATATAATTTACGAAGACGATTGTCTGATAGCGGTAAATAAATCGGAGGGTATAGCTGCAATTCCTGAGAGCAATAAAACAGCTGAAAATTTATACCAGATGCTATCAGAAAAATATGGGCGTAAAATTTACGTAGTACATCGGCTGGACAAGGAGGTAAGTGGCATAATTCTATTTGCACTTAAAAGCGAGACACACCGGGAATTGAATCTACTTTTCGAGAATAGAAATGTTCGGAAAACATATAAAGCTCTTGTTATCGGAAAGCCGGAAGCAGAGGGGGGGATTATCAATTTTCCATTACGACAATTTGGGTCGGGTCGAATGGGGATTGATCACAAGAAAGGAAAGCCCTCCGAAACTTATTTCGAAGTTTTGAAATATTATAATGGACACGCGCTTGTTAAATTAAATCCGCTTACCGGAAGGCGTCATCAGTTAAGGGTGCATATGTATTTGATCGGTTGTCCGATAGCTGGCGATTTGAAATATGGGAATCGTGAAGTTCAAAAAAAATATCCGCGCCTTATGTTACACGCCGAATCGATTAGATTTGATTATGGTGGCAAGTCTTACAGATTAAGCGTTGATTTATCTGATTCGTTCAATCGAGTACTGGAAAATATTAACGCTAATTTTATACTTTGATTCCCAATCAATTCTCTTCTTTTTACTAATTTTGTAAATTAAATAGAGGATGCTTTATGATAGACCCGAAAATATTTTACAGAAAACTCGATTCTCTGCTGGCAAAAATAGGCAACGAAAAATCAGGTGAGGACTTTTTGTTTACAATTGTGCAGGAACTCGAAAAGACTTTCGGAGAAGATTTACATATTTGTAACGGTCGAGTTTATGTAGAGCAGGATGGTCAATTCGTACTAATTTCACCAAAAGAAAATAAGAAAAATTATTTGACCGAAATTCCAATCGACTCAGAACCGTTGCAAGCACTGCTTAAATCGAAAACTTATATTTTTGACGATCCGAATTTTACGATTGATTCTTCTGTATTGTTGAAAAAAGATTACAGAATACCCGCTGCAATAAGCGTTAAAAGTCCCGATAACAGATGGATATTTGTCTTTGAATTAAAAAGCGGATGGATACGTGAGGAAATTGAATTTTGTTTTAACGCTGTAAGAACGGTTCTGAATTATCGTCTTGCTTCGGAGGCTGTCAAAGGCGAAATGGAACAGGCTGTTCAAATTCAGCAAAGTTTATTGCCGGTCAATACCCCGGAAGTTGAAGGTTTCCAAATCGCAGCACGTTCAATCCCGGCAGAATTGGTCGGCGGCGACTTTTATGATTTCTTCAATTTCGAGGACGATCAATTCGGGGTGTGTGTAGGCGACGCCAGCGGTCACGGTTTGCCGGCAGCGCTCCTTGTGCGCGACGTTGTAACTGGTTTAAGAATGGGACTCGAAAAACATATGAAAATGGTCTATACCTTTAAGAAACTGAATAATGTGATTTATCGCAGCGTCTATTCGACAAGTTTTGTATCGTTGGTATATGCCGAAATTGAAAAGAACGGAAATATTCTTTATGTAAATGCAGGGCATCCGTCACCGTTAATTTATGACGGTAAAGAATTCAGGGAAATGCCGTCTACCGGATTGGTATTCGGCGCTTTACCGGAAATTAAACTCCAAAGAGGTTATGCCTTTCTGAAACCGAACGACCTCGTTGTATTCTATAGCGACGGTATTATCGAAAGAAAAAACGGCAAACAAAACGACTTCGACGTTTCGGGTCTTAAAAAAATAATCGAACAACATTATGATAAAACACCCGAGCAAATTATCGAAATAATTTTTGATACGATTTATGTATATGGTGGAAAAAAAGATTGGGAAGACGACGCTACAGTGGTTGTAATAAAAAGAATACCATAAAAAAGATAATGAAAAAAAAACACGTTGTACTAAAAGAAAAATTAAATGTCTTTAATACAAAAAAAATTCTCGATTACGATTATACAAGTTATGTGATTTATTCTGTAATTATGGGAATTGTAGTCGGCTTTGCCACTGTAATATTTCACGAATCGATCGACTTCTTCAACGAACTCTTTTTTAAACAAACGGCAAAGGGACTCTATTTTTTAGGAGCTGCAGCGGTTATAGCTTTGCCGGCAATAGGTATGTTAATTCAGAGCTTGATGATTTATGGTGCGCCTGAGATTGCAAAGAATCGAGGCGTTGTCGAAGTTATCAAAGCCGTTGCTACGAAGGGTTACAGGATACCGTTACGCAACACTATTTTCCATTTTATTGCTCCAGTAATCAGTATCGGTTCGGGTAATACGGTAGGACCAGAAGGACCGGCTGCACAACTGGGCGGCGGATTGGCAAATAAACTTGCATATCTTTTCAATCTCTCAGATACAAAAAAGAAGGTTTTAACGGCAGCCGGCTCAGGCGCCGCGATTGCTGCAATATTTAACACTCCAATGGGCGGCATTTTTTTTGCTCTGGAAATCGTACTTCTAAATGAATTTTCCACTTCAACTTTTCCGGCGCTGATACTTTCTTCCGTAACTTCGAGTGCCGTCTCTCGCGTGTTTTTAGGTAACAAATCAGTTTTTTACTTCTCCTCGCCTCAAGTGGGCGATTATCTCAATCTTTATTATTATGCAATACTCGGAGTGATGGCTGGGATTTTATCGCTCTCTTTTATAAGGTATTCAAATTTCCTCGACAATTTTATCAGTAAAAAAATATTGAAAAAAATACCCCGCTGGGTGTTAATGACCTTCGTAGGTATAATTATGGGAATATCGGGTTATTTTTATAAAGATATTTTCGGAATTGGTTATTACGGAATAAATCATATCCTTTCAAGTTCGCTTGCCTGGCATATTGTAGCAGTATTGTTGATACTAAAATTTTTACTCGTTCCTATGATATTAAACTCGGGTGGCTTCGGAGGAATATTTGCTCCTTCGTTGTTTATGGGTGCCTGCCTCGGATTCCTTTACGCCACCGGTTTGAATTATTTGTCCGGTAATCAATTCGATACGACTGCATTTGTATTGGTGGCGATGGGCGCGGTACTGGGAGGAATAAATTTCATTCCCATATCTTCCATCCTTATCATTTTCGAAATGACAAAAGATTATTCCTTTATTCTACCGTTGATGCTTGCTGTTGTTACAAGCACTATGATTGTCCAAATTATTTTGAAAAAATCGATTCACGAACGCCACCTCGAAAAGCAAGGTTACAGGGTTTCGGCTAAGGGAGAAATTAATTTGCTTAAATCGTTGACTGCAAAACAAGTTATGAAAAACGATATCGTTCTGGTAAAAGAGGATACACCTCTGCCGGAAATTGTAAAACATCTTATAGAAAGTGCACATAATACTTTTTATATGATTGACGATAACGGAAAAATCACAGGTACAATTACTGAGACTGAACTAAGACCGATAATAACAGAGTACGAACACATAAGGAATGTTCTCGTGGCAAGAGATGTAGCTTCGTCTTCGGTTACCTTAATTCGAGAAGATGAAACACTCGATAACGTGCTTAAAAAATTCGAAGCAAAAGGAGCCGATGAATTTCCCGTTGTCAGCGCTTCGAACTCGAATAAAATCCTGGGTACTATCAGTCGCCATGACGTAATAACTGCTTATAATAAAGAAAGTCTCAAAACCGACATTGTAGAAGGATTATCTCACGAACTTTTGAATATATCAAAAATTAAGAAGACTCAGGTGTTTGAGGGCTATTCTATATTGGAAAAGACAGCTCCTCCCCAATTTGTGGGCAAATCATTAATTGAACTAAAAATTAGGAGTCGTTACGGATTGGAAGTGCTCGTTGTTAAAAAAACTAACTCTCCGTTTGACGACAACGAAAAAGAGGTGGTTGTTCCAGACCCAAATTATATAATTCAGCAAGGCGACGAGTTGATTTTATTCGGTAGCGACGATAAAATTGAAAGGGCTCTTAACTGGTAAAGTATAACCAATGGAATATAACTAACGCAGTTATTATCTAAAAAGAAGATGTTCCAAATCAGCTACTTCTACACTAAATCTGTTTTATTAAAATAGTTCTTGAACACCAATGATTGTAGGAACAATTAAATAATTGGGTAGATAAATATTTGCGCATTTGTGTTATGATAATTGCTATTCGAAATATGCAATACCTTCTTTAAAAATTTCTGGTATGCAGTAAAATAAAAAGAATTGATTGAGATAATTCCAATAATGTTACTGGTAAAATCCAGCCGGTTGAAAATAAATTTTTCTGGCTATTGCATATTAAATGAATAATATTATTTTCTACTATGGATATAGTAAATTGCACTCTGTTAATACCAAGTTTTTTAAAAAATAATTTTATGTGAGAACCATGCCAAATCTTAAATTGCTAATCGCCATGTTTGTCTTTTGTTTTCTGGTTTCGTGCGAACAAGAAAATAAAAACCTAAGTATAGTGCTAAGTATACCCGAACCATCCGGATTGGCTTACGATACCTTGCGTAACAAACTCTGGAGTGTCAGTGACGAGACCAGCCGAATATATTTGCTGAATATAAATGGGGAAATAATAAAAAGCTTTGAAATTCCCGACGAAGACCTGGAAGGAATAACTCTTGTAAACGATTCTACTCTTGCAGTTTTAAGCGAGGAGAAACGAAATGTAGTTTTCGTATCTACAAGCGGAGATATTATCGATAGAAAACACGTGTACGACAATGGCATTTTCAACAACGGTCCAGAAGGGATTGCTTACGATACAAATAATAAAATATATTGGGTGGCAAACGAAAAAAATCCTGCAATGATTATAAAATATGACAGCCTTTTTAATGAAATCGAAAGAAAAGAAATTGATTTTGTAAGTGACGTATCGGGTCTGTGTTATGACTACATGGACAATTCCCTCTGGATGATTAGTGATGAGGACAAGAAGCTGTTAAAAATGGATACAGAATTCAAAATTATTGAATCGTATGACATCAATATTATTCAGCTGGAAGGAATTGCCATCGATCATCAAAACAAGTTGATTTATTTAGTATCCGATAATGAAGAAAAATTATACGAACTCAAATTAAAATGAAAAAAACAAATGGACAAAAGAAAAAGTTGTGAACATCCTTTCGTCGAGAAATAACGAAAAGAACAAATCTTGAATGGTGAGATACACCAATAACGTTCAAAAAGCATTTGGCATAAGTGTAAATGAATTTAGGGAACTTGCAAAAATGATTGGAAAGAATCACGAACTTGCAATGGAATTGTGAGAGTCAGGCTACCACGAAGTCAAGCATTTGGAGGTGATGATTGATGAAGAAGACAAAGTGACTAAAACCCAAATGGACAAATGGGTTAACGATTTTGATTCGTGGGATATTTGTGACGGGATATGCATTCATTTGTTCCGGAAAGCGTCTTTTGCCTACGATAAAATTGATAAATGGATAAAAAGCAACAAAGAGTTTATACGCAGGGCTGCATTTATATTGATTGCCACGCTTTCAGGGAATTAACAAAACCCGAGATTATAAGGCGTTTGCAATAACGGAATATCTTTACTTGTCTAACTCTTTTATTAAATTCATACAGATCAAAGTACGTTCAAACTTTTGTTTTTATTATTCTTTTGCTTCCAGATTAACGAGTCTAGCCATTACTCAGGGCAGCACGGAGAGTTTTCTCTATAGAGTTCTTCTTTCTTTTCATCATTGTCTGCCAGCTCCAGCATTATTAAGTCACTGTCTGAACAATTATCCCGCGCACGTCGTGAATGTCAGGTCGAGTTTTAACCATACAGTCAGTATCTGTTGCACTTTAATGACTTCTTCTTTTCTTTTATCTACGAGTACAAGTAAAATAGATTTTTCATAACAACCATTGATGTAATGAAAAAAGAATTATTTGTTCAAATAAAAAAATTAAAAAACAATGAATGAAAAATTTGCATAATTATGCATAATTATGTATAATTATGCTTTATAAAATGGAGAAATAAGTGATTAATGTTTCGATAGCTGGTGCTGCAGGGTATTCGGGAGCGGAATTGATTAAACTGCTGCTGCGGCATCCGGGCGTAAAAATAGATAAGCTCTTCGGTTATTCAACGGCTGGAAAGAAAATAGACGAAGTTCATCCGTCTTTTAGATATGTGCTTTCAAAAGAAATTGTCCCTTTTGAGGCGACATCGCTAAAAAATACTGACGTTTTGTTTGTTGCACTTCCTTCTGGAGAAGCCCAATCGATTGTTTCGGAAGCGTATAAAAAGAATGTAAAAGTAATTGACATAGGTGGCGATTTTCGACTCAAGGATGTGAATCTTTATAAAAAATATTATAAGCACGAACACTTAACACCTGAATTGCTGGATGAGACAGTTTACGGATTACCCGAATGGAATTCAAACGAAATTAAAAATGCGAAAATTGTTGCCAACCCCGGTTGTTATCCGACGAGCATTCTTCTGCCATTAATTCCACTGCTGAAAGAAAAACTTGTCAATCCGGATTTTATTTCAATAAATTCATACAGTGGTACATCGGGAGCGGGAAAATCGGTCAGTCCCTCGATGATTTTCACAGAAGTCAACGAAAATGTAAGAGCGTATAAAATTGGTAATCATCAACACATTCCGGAAATCGATCTTTATCTGCAAAAGTTCGGTAATATCGCTGCTTCTTTCACTTTTGTACCGCATCTTATGCCGATTACCAGAGGAATTTATACGACCATTCATTGCAAAATCAATAATTCGACTGACGTTCACAATATTGAAAAAATTTATGAGAAATATTATTCGGATAAACCCTTTGTTCGATTGCTTGGAGAAGGTATTCCGGAAATAAAAAATGTTGCATATACAAATTTTTGTGATATCGGATTCAGCACAGCTGGTAATGATTTGATTATTATGTCTGCCATTGACAACCTCATCAAAGGCGCTGCAGGTCAGGCTGTTCAGAATATGAATTTAATTTTTAATTATGAGCAAACAATGGGATTGTTATGAATGAAAACAAGTATTTGGAAATAACATCGGATAAAGAAATGAAACACGGAATAACTGCGCCGATTGGCTTTTTGAGTGCAGGCATTCACTGCGGTATCAAGAGATACAAAAAGGATCTTGCACTTATTATGTCTGAAGTCCCGGCTACAGCAGCGGCTATTTTTACTCAAAACAAAGTTCAAGCCGCACCTGTATTGCTATCTAAAAAGCATCTAATCTCAAACGATACATTTCGTGCAATTATAGTTAACAGCGGCAATGCAAATGCCTGCACGAGTGAACGAGGTATGCGGGATGCAATCGAAATGGCTTTCTTAACAGCTTCAAGATTGAATGTTAAACCAGAAGAAGTATTCGTCTCGTCAACAGGAGTTATAGGCGAGCCGCTTCCGATGGAAAAGATAAGAAAAGGAATCGATAAGATAGTTGATATCCTTTCCGAAGATGAGGGGATTGCAGCAGCCGAAGCAATTATGACTACAGATACTTTCCCAAAATTTACTTCGATAAAATTTGATGTGAATGGGAAAACTGGAACAGTCGGTGGCATTGCAAAAGGTTCCGGGATGATTCATCCCAATATGGCAACAATGCTGGCGTTTATTACGTCAGATGTGCAGATTGAAAAAAGTCATTTTCAAAATTTATTAAAGAAAACAGCCGACCGAACCTTTAACAGAATAACAGTCGACGGCGACACAAGTACAAACGATATGGTGATTGCATTGGCAAACGGATTATCGGGAGTGGAAATAAAAGAAGGTGACGTTAGTGCACAGGTTTTTGAAAATGCCTTGTTCGAAGTAATGAAAAAACTCGCTACCGATATTGTTAAAGACGGTGAAGGGGCTACAAAATTTATCGAAGTAATAGTGGAAGGAGCGCTAAATGATAACGATGCATTGAAAGCCGCCCGCAGCGTTGCTAAATCTCCTCTTGTTAAAACTGCAGTACACGGCGAAGATGCCAATTGGGGAAGGATTTTAGCAGCAGTCGGGTATTCTGGTATCACATTCTATCCTGACGATACCGAAATTTATATTAACGGAACCTGCATCCTCGGCAAGAACTATGAAGTGAAGCTCTCGATTGAAGAAGCAAATAAAACTTTGAAATCGGAGCAGATCGAATTATTGATAAAATTGAACGATGGCTACGGAAAAGCCAATTACTGGACGTGCGATTTTTCGGAAGAATATGTTAAGATTAACGGGAGCTACAGAACATGACACTTCCTAAATTCAGAAAAGAAGATGTACTGGTAGAAGCTCTGCCATACATCCAGGAATTTGAAAACAAAACTTTCGTTATTAAATACGGCGGCGCCGTAATGGAAGAAGAAAATCTTAAACAGATGGTTGCGCAGGATGTAACTCTGCTTCGTAAGATTGGTATCAATATAATTGTTGTTCACGGCGGAGGTAAAGAAATAACTTCGCTTTCAAATAAACTCAATCTAAAAACAAATTTTATAAACGGACAAAGATATACTGATCAGGATACAATTGGCGTAGTTCAGATGGTGCTTGCCGGACAGATTAATAAAGATATTGTAAGAAGAATAAATATGCACGGCGGTAGAGCGGTCGGAATTAGCGGTATCGACGGAAATTTGCTCGGCGTAAAAAAGTATGAGAAAGAGGATCTCGGATTGGTTGGTGAAATCGAAAATGTTAATGACCGTCTTCTTTCAAAACTGATGAAGGACGGATATATGCCAGTTATTGCTCCCGTTGGAGTTGATGCCAGAGGTACAATTTACAACGTAAACGCTGATATAGCCGCCTGTCACATTGCCGGTGCAGTAAGTTCTTCTAAATTGGTATTTTTGACCGATGTTGAAGGTATCAAAGACGGCGATCGACTTTTGACTCATTTAACGCGTTCGGAAGCTCAGAAAATGATTGAAGAGGGAATTATCAATGGCGGTATGATTCCCAAGGTCGAGTCGGCTTTTAGAGCACTCGAAGCCGGCGTAAAAAAGGTTCACATTATCGACGGCCGAATTCCTCATGCACTCTTGCTCGAAATTTTTACTAAAGAAGGTGTTGGAACAGAAATAGTCGATGAATAAACTTAGGGAAACTATGGGAAAGAAATTAGAGGAAATTCAAAAACGTCATTCATTAATTAAATCGATTATTACTTCGCAGGAAGTATTTAATCAGACGCAACTGGGTAAACTTTTGAGAAGCAAAGGAATTAAAGTTACTCAGGCTACTCTTTCCAGGGATTTGAACGAACTGGGAGTGGTGCGCGTACCCACGCCAAATGGACTTGTATATCAAATTAATCAGGAAGGAGGCGAAAGCACCCTTAAAAGTTACATAGCGGAAGAAGTACTGTCTATCGACTTTAATGAATGTGTGATTGTGGTAAAAACATTTTTAGGGCGCGCTCAGGGAGTAGCAATTCAAATTGATAAAGAAAACCTTCCCGGTCTTTTAGGTACGGTTGCTGGAGACGATACAATTCTCGTTATACCAAAATCAATCAAGAACATTAAAAAAGTAGTCGAAGAATTAAAAACATTATTAGGAATAGAAAAATGAGTAAACAGAAAATAGTTGTTGCATATTCCGGTGGACTCGATACATCGGTAATGGTTCACTGGCTCAAAAAAAATTACGACGCCGATATAATTACCTTTACAGGTAATCTGGGTCAGTCGAAAGAATTAGTAGGATTGGAGGAAAAAGCTCTTAAATCCGGTGCTTCTAAGGTTTATATAGAAGATTTAACGGAAGAATTCTTGACCAATTACGCTTTTCCCGCTCTTAGATCGGGCGCTCTCTACGAAAATGCATATCCAATGGCAACGGCAATTGGGCGACCATTACTGGCAAAATCACTCGTCGAGATTGCTCTGAAAGAAAATGCAACTATGGTAGCTCACGGCTGCACCGGAAAGGGAAACGACCAGGTAAGATTTGAAGTATCTGTCGGAGCGCTGGCCCCTGATCTAAAATGTATTGCACCATTGAGAACCTGGGAGTTTAAATCCCGCGAAGAAGAAATTGAATATGCGAAAGAAAACAATATCCCCGTAAAAATTACTAAGGACAATCCATATTCCATTGACGATAATATCTGGGGAACGGCAATCGAATGCGGCATTCTCGAAGATCCAATGCAGGAACCACCTGAAGATGCCTTCCTCCATACCGTTTCACCCGAAAAAGCTCCCGATTACGCCGAAACTATCACGGTCGAATTTGAAAAAGGAATTCCTGTTAAAGTAGATGGCAAAGAGTTAAACCCAATAGAGCTGGTTAATTATCTGAACGAAATTGGAGGTAAGCACGGAATAGGCAGAATCGATATGATTGAAGACCGATTGGTCGGAATAAAATCCCGCGAAGTTTATGAAGCTCCAGCAGCATCGATTCTTCATTTTTCACATACCGAACTCGAAAGACTTACTCTCGATAAAGCCGTTATGCATTACAAGAGTATCGTCTCCCATGAATTTGCGAATCTTATTTATAATGGACTCTGGTTTACTCCATTGAGAGAATCACTCCAGGCTTTCGTCGATAAAACCCAGGGAAAAGTAACAGGTCTTGTTAAAGTTAAACTCTACAAAGGTACAATGAGAGTAGTCGGTAGAACGTCCCCTTACTCTTTGTATGACCCGTCGCTGGCAACTTATACCATTGAGGATCAGTTTGACCATAAAGCCTCAGAAGGATTTATTAAAATCTACGGATTGCCTTACAAAACAATGAACAGAGTCGAACAAAAAGCTAACGAAACAAACATTACGGTGTAAAATGACTGTATGGAACGGTCGCTTTAAAAAGAAGCTGGACGATGAAGCTTTGAAATTTTCTTCGTCGATTGATCTCGACTCAAGAATGTATAATGAAGATATTGACGGTAGCATTGCACACGTCAAAATGCTATCAAGGCAGAAAATTATTACTGCTGTCGAATCGAAAAAGATTGTAAAGGCGCTTGAAGAAATACGTAATGAAATATCAAATGGCAAATATCAAATCGATTGGACTAAAGAGGATATTCATTCGGCAATTGAAGAGCGACTCGTTCAGAAAATTGGGGACGTCGGCAAACGACTTCATACAGCGCGAAGCCGCAACGACCAGGTAGCACTTGACGAACGACTGTTCCTGAAGAAAGAAATCAACTTGTTAATTAACCTGATTGTGGGTTTACAAAAATCGTTATTGAAGAAAGCAGAAAAGTATAAAACCACTGTTATACCTGGATATACGCATTTGCAAAGAGCACAACCTATACTCTTTGACCACCATCTGATAGCATATATCGAAATGCTCGAAAGAGATAAAGAGAGATTAAAAGATTGTTTGAAACGGAGCGACAAATCGCCTCTGGGTGCGGCAGCATTCGCCGGCACGTCGCTCCCGATCGACAGAAGTTATGCTGCTAAATTGCTCGGCTTCGGAGGTATTGTTGAAAACAGCATCGACGCCGTCAGCAGCAGGGACTTTATTGTCGAATTTATTTCGGCAATGTCAATAATAATGATGAATTTAAGTCGACTTTCCGAAGAATTTATTTTGTGGAGTAGTTCCGAATTTGCGTTTGCTCAAATAGACGATACGTATGCAACGGGTAGTAGTTTGATGCCACAGAAAAAAAACCCTGATTTTGCCGAGCTGATAAGAGGTAAGTCAGGAAGAGTTATCGCCGCTTTGACCGGAATTTTAACCTTAATGAAGGGTCTTCCGCTGGCTTACAACAGAGATATGCAGGAAGACAAGTATCATTTAATTTCCGCACTCGATACAACGAAAGATTCTTTAAAAATTGCAGCCAGCATGATCAACCATACAGAATTTAAAACCGACAGATTTGAGGAAGAATTAACCGGAGATCTGTCGCTTGCAACTGACCTGCTCGATTATCTCGTACGAAAGAATGTGCCTTTCAGAGAAGCTCATCATATGGTTGGGAAAATTGTTGCACATTGTGTAGAAAAGGGGATTAAATTAAATCAACTCGAGTTGAGTGAATATAAAAAATTTTCTCCCGCATTCGAAAAAGATTTATACCTGCTCCTCTCTCCACTGAACAGCATAAAGAAAAAAATCTCCGAAGGAAGTACTTCTCCCGAAGAAGTTAATAAAGCTTTGCGTAAGTGGAAGAGAAAACTCGCTTCTGAATAATTTTTTGACCCAGGATTATTACCACAGAAAATTTTACGAACTCCATTATTTTACTTATTTTTTGAACAACAGAACAAAATAGTTGTTTATTCCGTCAAAATAAGTACAAAAAATTAAAAGGAGTTTTGTAATGCGAGTTAAAATCATTCTATTAGGTCTATTCCTCCTACCGGCATTTTTAATTAATGTAAATGCATCAGGAGGAGAAAAAGGATTCGACACCAGTAACTTGAACAAATCTGTATCGCCCAGAGAAAATTTTTATGAATTTGCAGTCGGTAACTGGGTTAAAAACAATCCAATTCCACCGGACCAGAGTCAGTGGGGAATGTTCAATGTTCTAAACGAGAGGAATAATGAATTGCTCCGTTCCATTGTGGAAGAAGTAGCTTCGAATCCTAATTGGGAAAAGGGCACAGCAAAGCAAAAGATTGCCGATTTTTATGTAACAGCAATGGACTCGGCACGCATCGAAAAATATGGTTACAAGCCAATTCTTCCTCTTTTCGACCAAATTGACAAAATCAAAAACAAAAACGAACTTATTGAAGCGGTGGCACAATTTCATAAAACTGGAATTTCTCCATTCTTTAATTTTTACGTTACCAGCGATGCTAAAAAAAGCGATTTAATGGCAGCGCATATTTATCAAGGCGGAGTTGGGCTTCCGGACGTGGAATATTATACCAAAGATGACGAAAGATCGAAAGAAATAAGAGAAAAATATCTCCAGCACGTTGCAAAGATGTTTGCGTTAGCCGGCGAAGAGAAGAACGCTAATGATTTTGCCGACAAGGTAATGAAGATTGAAACAGCACTTGCAAAAGTTTCCAATACACGTCTGGAAAACAGAGACCCGATAAAAACATATAACAAAATGACAATCAATGCTCTTAGAAAATTGGCTCCTTCGTTTGACTGGGACCGATACTTTGGAGGACTTGGAGTCGAAAATCTGAATATTATAATAATCAGGCAGCCGGAATTTATTAAAGGTATGGCAGCTCTGATTGACGATGTAACGCTTAACGACTGGAAAATTTATCTGAAATGGAATGTAATTAATGAAACTGCCGAAGCTCTTAGTACTCCCTTTGTTATGGAAAAATTCGAATTCGAAGGCAAATTTTTGAGAGGGCAACAACAAATTCAACCGCGCTGGAAAAGGGTAATCAACGTTATGAACAGAACTCTCGGACAGTTGCTCGGTCAGGTTTATGTTGAAAAAGCTTTTCCGCCTGAATCGAAAGCAAAAGCCAGAGCAATTGTCGATAATATACTCGTCTCGATGAAGGAAAGCATTCAAAATCTTGCCTGGATGAGCGATGAAACTAAAGCCAGAGCTTTGAAAAAACTTAGCACATTCGGTGTAAAAATTGGATATCCCGATAAATGGAAAGATTATTCGGAACTCGAAATAAAACGCGATTCTTATCTCAAAAATTTGATGAGAGCCTGGGAATGGGAAATTAAAGACAACCTGAAAAAAATCGGTAATCCTGCCGACAAAACCGAATGGTCGATGAATCCTCAAACTGTCAATGCAATGTATTCTCCCACACGAAACGATATTACATTTCCTGCGGGCATATTGCAACCACCTTTCTTTGATCCAAATGCGGACGATGCAATCAATTACGGCGCAATGGGAGCAGTAATCGGTCATGAAATCACTCATGGCTTTGATGACCAGGGAAGAAAATATGATGAAAACGGAAACCTGAACGATTGGTGGACGAAAGAAGACAACGAAAAATTCCAGCAGAGAGCACAAAAATTGGTCGACCTTTATAACGGCTTTGTGGTTATCGATACATTCAAAGTTAATGGAGCTTTGACTCTGGGCGAAAATATTGCTGACCTTGGCGGATTGACCATTTCGTTTAATGCATTCAAAAAAACCGAACAATTCAAAAAAGGTGAAAAAATAGATGACTTTACTCCGGCTCAAAGATTCTTTCTCGGATGGGCTCAGGTATGGGCAACGAATATTCGACCCCAAGCGCTTAAACTCCAGGTAAAAACCGACGTCCATTCTCCTGCTGTTCAAAGAGTCAACGGTCCTTTGATGACAATGCCACAATTCTTCGAAGCTTACGACGTGCAGCCTGGAGATCCGATGAGAATACCGGATGATAAAATCGTTAAAATATGGTAAATTGATTTTTATTTTTCGAGGGTAGAATGAATTCTTTAGAAGTACGTAATCTTACCAAAAGATTCGATAAAATTGTAGCTGTCGACGGCGCCTCTTTCGAGGTGCCCGACGGCTCTATATTTGGACTAATTGGCAGAAACGGCGCCGGCAAAACTACAACCATCAGAATGATGATGGGCATCTATCTGCCCGACGAAGGCGAAGTGATTCTTAAAGGCACCAAAGTCGGCAGGGAATTTAAAAGTAATGTGGGCTACCTGCCCGAAGAAAGAGGACTCTACAAAAAAATGAAAGTCCTCGAAACTCTTCTCTACTTTGCTGAACTCAAAGGCAAAACCGGCAAAGAGGTGCAAAAAAAAGCGGTCGAATACTTGAAAAAATTCGAACTCTACGACCGACGGATGTCGAAAATAGAAGACCTCTCCAAAGGAAACCAGCAGAAGATTCAGTTTATTACTACCATTCTTCACGACCCGGAGTTTATTATTCTCGATGAACCGTTTTCTGGACTCGACCCGATTAATACAAATATCCTTAAAGAAATAATTCTTGAAATGAAAAGGAGAGGGAAAGTAATAATCCTTTCGACTCACCTGATTGATTATGCCGAAAAAATGTGCGACCACTTAGCAATTATCGAAAAAGGGAAAATTGTTCTGAAAGGTTCTATCGATGAACTGAAATCAAAATATGCAAACAGGAATGTAAGTCTCGCTTATAAAGGAGATATTTCATTCCTGAAAAAACATAATGAAATAGTTGAAAAAATAGAAGACTTTGGCAATTCCACTGGAATAAAAGTACGGAAAGAATCACAAATACAGGAGTTATTGAAACTACTGATTGACAATGGAGTGGAAATAAAAAAATTCGATGCCAACGATATCTCGCTTCACGAAATATTTGTTGAAACGGTTGGCAACGAAGTCGATTCAGAATCACAATTTTCGTTATCGGATAGGGAGGGCATAAATGTTTAATTACAGAGTACTTGCAATCATTAAAAGAGAATTGAGAGAGCGCCTTTTTTCGAAAGCTTTTATTACCACAACATTATTGATTCCCGGACTTATAATCGTAATTTTTGGTGTACAGGCATTACTTTACAGCACTGAAAGTAAAAATCTCAATTTCGAATTGATTACCGAGAACGAAGAACTGACCTCTGCTTTTGTATATGAATTTTCGAATGCGGATTTTGTCAAAGAAAAAAATTATGTGTTCCTTTACAAGACGATGACAAAGGAGGAATTAAAAAAACACTTAGAGGAAATAAGAAACAAAATAACTGACGAATCCTTAACAGGTGTGATATTCGTCCCTTCATCAGCGCTTAAAGATAAGAAAATAGAATATTATTCAAAGTCGCCTCAAAACATTGCGCTCTCCAGAGAGTTGAACGGACCGATAAACAAAGTGCTGGTCGACGCTTATTTTATGAATAAGACGCTAAATCCAGAAGAACTTGAATTTGCACGACGTGGGGTCGATTTTGCCGGTTTTAAAGTATCAGAAGAAGAACAAATTAAAGAAGAAGGATACGGCAATATAATTCTTGCCTACGCCTTCACGTTTCTACTTTATATGAGTTTGCTTATTATCGGTCAGATTACACTTCAGTCTGTAATTGAAGAAAAGAGTAATAAGATTGTCGAAATTGTTCTTTCGTCGGTCGAGCCGAAAGAATTGATGACAGGCAAAATACTCGGAGCGTCGATAACCGGATTGGTTCAAATGGGAATCTGGCTTTTTACAATTATGGGTGTCGTTTCATCTTCCTGGATAACACTCCCAGATAATCTGGTTCTTGAAATCGATACTAAGGTGGTTCTTTACGTTCTGGCTAATTTCTTTATTGGATTGGTATTGTTCATTGGATTGTTCGCAACTGTAGGAGCAATATTCGACAATCCACAGGATGCTTCATCAGGTACAATGCCGATAATGATGCTGATCATAATCCCATTTTTCATAGCTTTTTCGATTATGGAGAATCCGAATAAACCTTACGCTGAGATTGCCTCTTTGTTCCCATTTTCATCGGTAATCGTAATGCCAGCGAGAATGACGTTAATTGACGTACCGACCTGGCAGTTGATAGCCGCAATTCTAATAAATATTCTTACCATAATTGCCATATTCCCTGTAGCCGGAAAAATTTATCGCGTGGGGATTTTAATAACCGGCAAGAAACCCAAATGGTCGGAAGTCGTTCGTTGGCTTAAACAGTAATATGGTAAACGCGCATCAAACTTCGATGCGTGTTTGCCGTTTTTTAATTTGACCCTGTCGAAACGATTTATTAACTTGTTCTTCGTAATAAACAGTCATTTCTTTGATTCTGTCCATAGATAGTTTTAACAAGTCAATTTTGATTTCGGAGAAAAAAATGAGCGAGGTAGACATCTATTCCGAATTGGTGAATACTTTAAATAAAGATTTTTCGCTCGATGAAACTAATCTTCCTGCAAAGGACGATATTGAATTCATCCGCGTTTATCTCGTAGAGAAAATAAAAGAATTAATGGCACGTGACTACGGAAGATTCATAAATAATTTGTACAGAATCGACGTCGACGAAAAGAAGGTAAGTGAAATTATGTATGATAGAAATAAATCTGCTATCCCCGCCAGACTTGCCGATTTGATAATTGAACGACAGCTTCTCAGAATTAAAACACGCATGATGTACCGCAACGGCAAACTTTAAAAACTTTATAACTTTTTTAACAATTCCCATCTGACTATTTTAGTCCTCAAAAAATAAATTATTGGAGTAACATGATAAAGTTACTTTTTAAGAAGTATCCGATAATAGATTATACCGTTATTATAATCGGCTCTGCTATAATGGCTGTGGGTATCGGAGTATTTCTTGTGGATGCACAGGTAGTGCCAGGTGGGGTAAGCGGACTGGCGATGGCATTTCATTATTTATCCGGCAATAAAATTCCCGTCGGTATGCTGATTTGGGTTTTTAATGTTCCTTTGTTCATTTGGGGAATTAAAGAACTCGGCAGTAAATTCGGTCTCCGTACTTTCGTTGGTTTTACTTTCAATTCAATTTTTATCGACCTTTTTAGGGGCGATATACCGGGGCTTTCTTTTATTCGCTTGCAAAATACCAAGCCAATTCAGGATTTGTACAAAAATGATTTTCTATTTCTGATACTTATTGGCGCCGTTCTACTGGGTATCGGACTTGGTCTTGTGTTCAAATTCAAAGGTACAACTGCGGGTTCCGATATCGTAGCTTCGATTTTGCACAAGCGATTTGGAATGAAGCCCGGTCAGGCAATAATGATAATCGACTTTTTTGTGATTGCATTTGCCGGAATGATAATTGAACTAAAAAATCTTTCGCCCAATCGTCCTGCTCTTACTCTCACATTTTATGCAATTTTTCTTTTGTTTGTTTCTTCCCGACTCATCGATGCAATTATTGACGGTTTCGATTACGCAAGAGCAGCTTACGTTATATCGGACAAATACAATGAAATTATCGATACGATATTGACTGAACTGGGAAGAGGATGCACTGCTGTCAAAACCAGAGGCGTTTATCGAAATGTGGAACGCGAAATGATTTTGACTGTTGTTCCACTACGCGAAGTATCAAAACTGGTTGACCTTGTTAAAAGCATCGATCCGTCTGCATTTGTAATCGTTTATAACGTGCACGAGGTGCTCGGCGAAGGATTCAGAAGAAGGATTTGATTTATGAGTGAATTGCTCGACAAAAAGGAAATTGACAAAATTGCTTCGTCGTTTCGCGAAAGCAGAATTTTACTGTCGGCAGTTGAACTCGATCTTTTTACAACGCTCGACGGTAGGTTACTAACCTGTAAGGAAATTGCCGAGGATTTGAACACTGACGAAGCCGCAACCTGTATTTTACTCAATGCACTTTGTGCTATTGGTCTTTTAAAAAAATCTAAAAATAAATATTACTGTACGAAAACAGCTTCTAAATACCTGTCACGTAAAAGCGCCGATTATATGGCAAATCTTTATCATACTGCAAATCTATGGCAAAGATGGACAAAGCTTACAGAAGTTGTTAAAAAAGGAAGGAACGTCGAAACTTTTGAGAAAAACGAAACAGGAAGAGAGCAATTTATTGCAGCTATGCATTATAGAGCCAGTTTGCAAGCGGATATCATTTCGTACATGATCGATATAGGCAGTATTAAAAAAATGCTCGACATAGGCGGCGGCTCTGGTGCGTTTTCATACGCATTCATGAAACGTAATCCTGAATTAACATCAGTAATAATCGATTTACCTGAAGTAATCCCGCTATCAAAATGGTATGCATCCAAAGAACAGATGACCGATAGAGCCGAATTTATCGAAGGCAATTATTTAACTGTTGATTTCGGTCAAAATTATGATATGGTCTTCATATCTTCGATAATTCATATGAACAGTTACGAACAAAACAAAAAATTGATAAAAAAATCAGCCGATGCTCTCGCTCCTGGTGGCTTTATTGTAATAAGAGATTGGGTGATGAATGAAAATCTGACGGAACCTTCAGAAGCGGCTCTGTTTTCCGTAAACATGCTTGTCTCCACAAAAGAAGGACGTTCTTATTCGGAAGTCGAAATGAAAGAATGGCTAAGCAACGCCGGCATTCTGCGAACAGTAAAAAAAGAAACCGGATTCGGACCTGCACTTTACATCGGTTATAAATAGGAGAAAATTATGAAGCGACTATTAACTTTAATAATTGCTGCAGTGTTATTTAATGCCTGCAGTAAAGAAAAATCTCCGGAAGATTTTCTCAATTCCAATTTTGTTCTTATTACTGTACCTCAACGCAATTTCGATTTAAGCAAGCGCCAGAAAGATTATCTGATACTTTTCAAACACAGATTTTCCAGCGATGAAATCAGGAAATATTTCAAAATAAATCAGATGCAATTTAACGAAGAAATCAATTTCCTCTTTTCAAACAACCTCATAAAAAAATACGACGATAATTTTCTGCCGGCGTTCCCCGTAATTTCCTCCAAAGACTATAATGATATTTTAAACAGACTCGATTCATTAATTAAAGATGTAAGGGTGATTATTTTAGAGCGGCTCGATAGTATCGAGAACGAATACAACAAAAACAAAATGAACAAGCCTTTTAAAGACATTGCATACTTTATAATTCGCGATTATTCCATTATGAAAAATATTTCCGATTATATTATTAAGGTTGAACCACCGCTCAGAAGTGGAGAACGGTTCTATGCAGTATTATTTGAAAAAGAAATTCTGAACAATAGCAGATTAAGAAGTAGAATTATTTTTGAGAAAGATGAATTAAAGACAATTGAAAATATTTCAAAGATTACTCAAAGAGATTTAGTAGAATACTTTGAAAGACAAATTCCAAAGCTGGTAAAATATTATCTTAATAGCAGTTTTAAAGACCAGTGCAGTTTCAGAGAATGGCTTTTTTGGACTGGCTATATTGTGGCAGACAGGGTTACAGACTTGTTAATTAAAGACGGATATATTAAATTACCTGCGCCAGCAGAGCTGGTGATGAAATAGAGTGAATATGAAAAAAATATTGGTCATATTGCTTTTGCTTCTGCCTTTTGCTGAACATTACACACAGGGGAAAAGAGATGTTCGAGATAAAGTTGGTTTTTGCTGGGATGCAGGCGAGATGGAACGTTTTGTTAATTGGTTGAATCAAAATTCGAGCGACAATATTAATTTCAAAGGACGTTTGATTGCTGCAATTTCTGTTCACGACGATTATCTCTATGCCGGTAAAGTTTATCATCCTCTTTTCAAATTGATCGATGCAAAAGAAGTAGTTATTCTCGGAGTTACACATTCGACCGTCAGAAAAGAATTGGGGGCTTTCAAAAATAAATTAATACTCGAAAATCATAACGCGTGGACGGGAATATACAACGACGTCAATATTTCGCCACTGAGGGAAATTATAAAGAAAAAATTATCCAAAGATTATTATACGGTCAATAACCGCGCTCATCAAATCGAACATTCGATCGAAGCGGTAATTCCTTTTTTGCAATTTTATAATAAAGAAATAAGAATAACGCCTTTGATGGTTCCTGCGATGAGCCGCGATACGATGGAATTAATTTCCGAAGATTTATCGGAAATAATTTCCGACTACATCAAAGAAAACAAACTTACACTCGGCAAGGATATTTTTATACTTATATCGAACGACGCGAATCATTACGGCGTTGATTTCAATAATTATCCCTACGGACTCGACGAAGCAGCTCATAACGCCGCAATTAACAACGACCTCAGGATTATAAATAATTATCTCGTGGGTGTTATCGGCAGGGAAAAAATTATCGGTCTTTACGGCGAATTAATCGATGGCGGAAATCAAAACACGCAACCTCTCTGGTGTGGTAGATATCCACTTTTGTTCGGTCTTATGACTGTTAAAAATGTCGTTGATAAATTGAATCTCGGTAGCATTCACGGTGCATTAATAAAATATTCCGATACATACACTGAAAAACTTCTTCCCTTTGAAGGAAGTTCAATGGGTACAACTGCGCCTTATTCTCTCGACCACTGGGTAGGATTCTTTACGCTGGGATTTTATATAGATAGAGAAAGCAGGTGATATCTTAATTATCTTTGATGTTTTTTTTCAATTTTTCAATTTCATCCCTCAGAAAAGCAGCACGTTCGAATTCGAGGTCTTTTGCTGCGGTGTACATTTCCTCGGTCATTTGTTCAATCAATTCTTTTTTCTGCTCGTCTGTCATATACTTAATAACCGGTTCTACTACTTTAAGCACAGAAGTCTCGGTTGATTCGCTCTCTTTTTTACGAACATCCGCAATTGAGGTCGAACTGAGAATTTCCTCGACACTTTTATAAACGGTTTTGGGTGTAATGCCGTGTTTTTCGTTATATTCTTGCTGGAGTTTTCTTCGGCGGTAAGTTTCATCGATTGTCTTACGCATTGATTCTGTTATAACGTCTGCGTACATAATTACCTTGCCGTTTATGTTCCGTGCGGTTCTTCCGGCAGTTTGCATAAGCGAGCGTTCGCTTCTCAAAAAGCCTTCTTTATCGGCATCGAGAATTGCAACGAGCGAAACTTCTGGTAAATCCAGACCTTCACGTAATAAATTAACTCCCACAAGTACATCGAAGTCCCCCATCCGCAGGTCGCGTATAATTTCGACTCTTTCCAGAGCGTCGATATCACTATGGATGTAACGCACCTTGATGTTGAGTTTGTCGAGATAATCGGTAAGGTCTTCAGCCATTTTTTTCGTTAAAGTAGTTACAAGAGTTCGTTCTTTATTTTTGACACGTTTTCGAATTTCGCCAATTAAATCATCAATTTGACCTGCAACGGGACGTACTTCAATTTCAGGGTCGAGCAGTCCTGTGGGACGAATAATCTGTTCAACATACGAGCCGCCGCTTTTTTCGAGTTCATAATCACCTGGCGTGGCACTTACGTAGATTACCTGATTGACAAGATTTTCGAATTCCTCGAATTTCAAAGGGCGATTGTCCAGAGCAGAAGGGAGTCGAAATCCGTATTCAACGAGAGTTTCTTTACGGGAGCGATCGCCGTTGTACATTCCTCTTATTTGAGGAATTGTAACGTGCGATTCGTCGATTATCAAAAGATAATCTTTTGGAAAATAGTCGAACAGGCAGTAAGGTCTTGAACCGGGAGGTCTGCCGTCAATATGGCGCGAATAATTTTCAATTCCGGAACAATAACCAATTTCGCGCATCATTTCGATATCAAAACGGGTACGCTGTTCGAGCCGCTGCGCTTCAACATATTTTTCCTGCGACCAGAAGTACTGAATTCGTTCTTTAAGTTCCTCTTCAATCGATTTAATTGCTCGGTTGATTTGTTCTTTCGTTGTTACGAAATATTTAGCCGGATAAATCGGTGCTGAATCTATTTCTTTTATTGTTTCGCCTGTAATTGAATCGATTACCGACATTCGTTCGATTTCGTCGCCCCAGAATTCTACTCTAATGGCTTCTTCGTATTGATAAGCAGGAATGATTTCAATAACGTCACCCCGAGCTCTAAAAGTTCCTCTCGAAAATTCGATATCGTTGCGGGTGTAATAAATGTCGATTAAATCCCTCATAAGTTTCTTGCGATTTATTTCCTGACCTTTTCTGAGGAATAATATCTGACGGGCATATTCATCAGGTGCACCAATACCGTAAATGCTCGAAACGCTGGCGACGATAATAACGTCACGGCGACCTTCAATTAATGCCGTTGTTGCCTTAAGTCGTAGTCGATCAATTTCTTCATTTACAGAAAAATCTTTTTCTATATACAAATCTCTTTTTACCACATAGGCTTCCGGCTGATAATAATCGTAGTAACTGATGAAAAATTCGACCGCGTTATGCGGAAAGAAAGATTTGAATTCAGAATAGAGTTGAGCTGCAAGAGTTTTATTGTGTGAAATTATGAGAGTCGGTCGATTGGCTCCTTTAATAACATTTGAAATGGTATAAGTTTTTCCGCTGCCTGTTACTCCAAGCAATACCTGATGCTTCAGTCCTTTATTGAGTCCCTCGACCAATTCTTTAATAGCCTTCGGCTGATCACCAGAAGGCTGATAACTGGAAACTAATTCAAAATTCATACTCAATTACGTGTCCTGACTTCAGCTGCATGAAAATAACCGTCGTGCAAATGTCCTCTCAATGTTACTCTGTTTGTTACGTCCATGCCGGGCGGCAATGAAATAGGACCGACTACTTTCATTTGAATGCCGGCTTTATCCTCGACGTAGAATATCGTTCCACCCGCAGCCTGATCGACAAAGAATCCTTTATCGTGAATTACTTTAACAATTATATCCCTATTTACGTTGCTGTTTTTATCGAAATCAGAAAAGAGTCCCAGATCGTCCTTTGGATTGAAATATGTAATGTAAACAACTAAAACAATAGCTATGATCATTACTGGTAAAATTAATTTATTTATTTTCATAAAACACTTTCGATTCGATTAATTGGACAATAAATATATAAAATCTCTTAAGACAGGAGCAAATTAGTAATGAAGCTGTTTTATTTATTAAATTTAATATCCCTAAATTGAAGAGGTTATTTATGAAGTTAAGAATAATAGTAATTTGCTTGTTTTCCTTTGGCATAATTTATTCCCAGACTCCCGATTCGTTAAAAGGGAAGTGGATTCCGGGACTTACGACGGGACTGGGCATTAATCAGGTCTCTTTCAATAATTGGGTAAAGGGAGGCGAAAATTCAATCGCCTGGACTTTATATGGTGACTTTAAATTAAAACGTGAAGCTGAAAAGTGGAATTTTAAACATCAATTGAAAGCTACGTACGGAAGGGCAAAAATTGGAGAAACTACTTACAAAACAACCGAGAACGACCTCTTTATGGAAGATGTCCTTTCATATAAAGCGGGCTGGGCTGTCGATCCGTTCTTTTCGAATTCTATGAGAACTCAGGTTACTAAAGGATACGATTATAAGTTAACCGGGGCTCCAAACGTGTCGGACTTTTTCGACCCCGGATATATTACTCAAACTCTCGGTTTTGCTTACGATAAATATTCTCATATTACTACGCGAATTGGCATCGCATTTCAAGAAGTTATATCGAACAGGTTTACTCATTATACCGACGACCCGGAAACGAGCGAAATCGAAACGTTTAAATTCGAGACTGGATTCGAGTCGGTGACAGATATGAATTTTAAACTCGATGATAATATCGTTCTTGCGAGTAAATTAAGATTTTTCACCCGATTCGAAAGTCTTGATATTTGGGATGTTCGATGGGATAATGTAGTTACTGCAAATGTAAATAATTGGTTAAGCGTGAACTTTACATATCTTTTGCTTTATGAAAAAGCGCAGTCGTTAAAAACGCAGACTAAAGAAGCGTTGCAAATAGGGATTACTTATTCTATTTTGTAATTATGGGAATGTTATTAAATCAAATAATTTTTCTCTCCTCGTCATTTATTGCAGCGGGTGGATTAATTTATGTAATCTATGCTCGAGCTGATGAATCGATAAATTCAAGAATCTTCTTGCTGACGCTTTTTCTTGTAATCGCATACTTAATTTCTCATACAATTCATTTCGTATTCATGCCTTCCTACGATGTTACATTGCTCGACCGCTCGTGCCATTCATTGCTTCTTTTGATTATGGTATCAATTACTTTTTTTACAATTTATTATCCCCGTAAAATTTTAAGGACGAAGCTGGCGGAATTTTTGATAATAATTCCTTCCGTAATTTTGCTGGTGATGCTATGGAAAGGTTGGTTGGTAAGAGAATCGCACGCTCACAATCACGGTTTCTATCCATATTTCAGTAATCTTTATCCACTCTATTTAATCTGGTATTTGCTCTTGATCCTTCTGAATTATTTCTGGATAATTTCAAAATACAGGTCGACTGAAAACATTCTCCATAAAAAACAATTAATGGTGTATATGTTTGGACTCATCATTACCAATACTGCAACGTACATTTTCGGTTTGCTTTTGCCTTGGATACTCGGTTTTTATTATCTCGTTGAAATTAGTCCCCTTGCTTTTATGATTGGATTCATATTCTTTACATCAATTGCTGTGGGTAAATACAATATGTTTCCCGTTGCAAAGGGGAGGGTTGCGGCTTTCAGTCTTAATAAAAAGATATTTTTTGTCGCACTGGTCTTCGTTCCTATTATAATTCTGTTGATTCAAATTCCTATCGGTAGAATAGTTTTTGGCATAGAACCTGGAAATGAACAGATAAGATTTTTTCTTTACAGCGCATTAGTTGGAATTATTGTCAGCATTACTCTTTCTTTTGCATTTTCGAAAATTATAGCGCAGCCGATATCGATTTTAACAGAAAAAGTAAACGAAATTGAGCGAGGTAATTTTAATGTTAAGACAAATATTCGCTCGAATGATGAAATAGGCGAATTGTCCCGCGCTTTCGACAATATGGCTGAAACGTTGAGTAATAATATCAGTGAAATAAACAGAAAGGAAGAGAGAATTTCAGTGCTGTTGAATGCATTCGAAAAATCGCTTGCAGCTATTGCAATTATCGACGAGGATTTAAAGATTATCGAAGCAAACAGCCGATTCTGCGAAATTTGCGGATGCGAATTTCAATTTGACCTGAAAGGTAAATCGATTCGGGAAGTGCAATTCAGTTTGTCCGAAAAAACACTCGACGAAATTATAAATACGGTAAAACAAAAAAATATTTATTTTGGTGAGATTCGAGTAACTACTCAGAGCGGAAACGAAAAAGATCTCTTGATTTCAGTATCGGAAAACGGAGACTCCGGCAATGGATTTCTATTTGTGGAAATCGACATAAGCGACAGGAAGAAATTGGAAGCCGAAATAATAAGATCAGAAAAGTTTGCTTCACTCGGTAAGATGTCTGCGATTTTAGCCCATGAAATAAAAACTCCGCTTACTTCGATTAAAATGAACGCCGATATCTTATACAAATCGCTCGACCTTACAGATGACGAAAAAGAATCATTTTTAATTATCAACAGGGAAATTACAAGGCTTACAAATCTTGTTAAAGAAGTTCTTCAGTTTTCGAGAGAATTGACAATTTCAAAAAACGAAATTGAGATTCATTCTTTATGTGAAGACGTAATCAGGCAGGCGCTGCCGAGGCTGTCCAACAAAAGAGCGTCGATTGTTAATAAGGTTGCAGAAGTTACACTGAAGGTGGACCCGGATAAATTCAAACAGGTGTTGATTAACCTTGCTCAAAATGCGCTTGAAGCAATGGATAAAAATGGTATACTCGAATTTTACTCGTCTTTCGAAGATGAATTTTTTTGTTTATACATAAAAGACACCGGAAAAGGAATTGAAGAAAGAGATAAAATATTCGACCCTTTTTATACTACGAAAGCTTCCGGAACCGGACTCGGACTTTCGATATCCAGGAAAATAATTGAACTTCACGGCGGAGACCTCATACTCGTAAAATCTCAACTGGGAGAAACAGTCTTTCAAATTAAAATACCGTATGAAAAATGAAGCCCAAATTATTAATCATTGACGACGACGATTCGATACGTCAAACGTTAACCAACTATTTCAAGAAACTCGGTTATGACATTGCATCGGCCAGCGATGGAAAAGAAGGACTCGAAATACTTGATGCCGATTTACACGACCTTATTATTTCCGATATAAGAATGCCGGGTCTTTCGGGAATAGAATTTTTACAGAAGGCAAAAGAGATAGACTCACATGCAAAAATCATCCTGATTACGGCTCACGACGATTATAAAACAACCATCGAAGCAATGCAGAAAGGGGCGTATGATTATTTCGAGAAGCCGCTCGACATCGAGAAGCTTAAAATTGCGGTTGAACGCGCTTTAGAATCAAAACAATTAAGCGAACGAATCGACTCGATAATCGAAAAAGAAGCCGAAGAATTCAAGCCAGAAAAAAGATTGATCGGCAAATCTTCTTCCATGAAAGAAATTTATAAGATTATTGGACAGGTGTCCACAAACAGAGTAACTATTCTTATTCAAGGCGAAAGTGGCACGGGAAAAGAACTGATTGCAAAATCAATTCATTACAGCGGAATTACTCAGAATCAACCATTTGTTGCCATCAATTGTACTGCCATTACAGAATCGCTCCTTGAGAGCGAATTGTTTGGACACGAAAAAGGTGCCTTTACGGGAGCCGACAGATTAAAAAAAGGTAAGTTCGAATTAGCCGGCGAGGGAACGATTTTTCTCGATGAAATTTCTGAAATGTCTCCCCATCTCCAGGTGAAATTGTTGAGAGTATTGCAGGAAAAAGAATTCGAACGCGTCGGGGGCGAATCTTTGATACCGATGAAAGCTCGTATCATTGCAGCTACAAACAGGAATCTGGAGCAATTTGTTAACGAAGGCAAATTCCGTGAAGATCTGTTTTTTAGATTGAAAGTTGTTTCGATCGATGTTCCCCCTCTCAGACAACGAAAAGAAGATATTCCATTGCTGGTTAACTATTTCCTCCATAAATTAAACGCCGAGCTGCATAAGAATGTGAATAAAATTTCATCGGAAGCAATCGAATCGTTAATTGAATACGATTGGCCCGGTAACATACGCGAACTTGAAAATACTCTCATGCAGGCTATTGTTCTTTCAAAAGATGAAATTTTGCACAAAGAAAATCTTTTGATAAAAGCTGGAGTCTACAACGACTCTAATAAATTAATAACACTCAAAGAAGTTGAAAAAAAACATATCAAATTTGTTCTCGAACAGACCAGCTGGAACAAACCAGAAGCAGCGAAGATTCTGGGAATTTCGTTGCCTACTTTATATTCAAAAATTGAAAATTACGGTTTAACTGAAGATGGCGAATAAAATCCAAAAAACTAATGCTCTAGGACTGCTCGATAAATTGAATGTCGAGTACGAAACGGTTGTTTATGAATTTAACGAGGATGAAATCGACGCACTTTCTGTGGCTAAGAAAATCAATGCTGAAGCGGAGCGGGTCTTTAAAACACTTGTTGCAAAAGGCGACGGTGAAATTTTTGTTTTTGTTATTCCAGGTAGCTACGAAATCGACCTGAAGAAAGCAGCTAATGCCGCCAATGTAAAAAAAGTCGAGCTCGTTAAAGTTAGAGAGTTATTACCTCTGACGGGATATATCAGGGGTGGATGCTCGCCAATTGGGATGAAAAAAACTACCCGACATTTATCGACGAAACGGCACAAGTGTGGGATAAAATATACGTAAGTGCGGGAGTTCGAGGTATGCAATTGCTAATTTCACCAGATAATTTGAAAAATATAACTAATGCCACGTGGGCTGACCTGTTAAAATAACCTTACCGTTTTATTTTTATTTTATGCCGTTTTTTCTTAGATTTGAAATCAAAAAAAGGAGAATATTGAATGGCAAAACAACAAAGTTTTGCAGATAAGGCAAAAAGCAAAGCAAAGGCAGCTTTCGTTAATGTTAAAGTGGTATCTACTGTTAAATCCGAAAACGGTAAATACAAATTTCAGGAAAAATTCGTAAAACTTGACGACGTAAATAAAGTTACATCTATAAAATAACATCTTTTTATTCCGAATTATCCTGTCGAAAGTCCGTAGTCGTATCTCCACTATCCGGTCGAAGAGAATTAGGCTTGCTATTTATTGGTGAGCCCGCTGTTTCCGTTTCGATTATCTTTTTTCTTAAAATAAAAGAGAGGAACCAGTCATGAGAAATTATAAGAGTTATACGCTTAGAAATTGGAAGGAATTGCCACAAGTACAAAAATTGAGCGACCGTGAGAAAAAAGCCATTGAAGTTGTTGGTACGGTTCTTCCTTTCAAAACAAATAATTATGTAGTGGAAGAACTTATAGATTGGAATAAAGTTCCGGATGATCCAATTTTTACACTTACATTTCCACGAGCAGAAATGCTAAGCCAGGAACATTTCGGAGAAATCGAAAAACTCCTCGATTCCAGTACGCCTCAGGATAAAATCAAAGAAATAGTCAATAACATTAGATGGGAGCTAAATCCTCACCCTGCTGGACAAAAACACAACGTACCGAAAATTGACGGAATCGAATTAACTGGAGTTCAGCATAAGTACAGACAAACCGTTTTGTTTTTCCCGAGTCAGGGACAAACGTGTCATGCTTATTGCACTTTCTGTTTCAGATGGCCTCAATTCGTCGGTATGAACGAATTGAAATTTGCCATGAAAGAAACCGAATTGTTGATTAAGTATTTGAAAGAACATGGCGAAGTAACCGATCTTCTTTTTACAGGCGGCGACCCGTTAATAATGAGAACCAAAATTTTTGCCTCTTATATCGAACAAATTCTTGATGCCGATTTGGAGCACCTGCAGACAATCAGAATCGGAACGAAAGCAATTGGTTATTGGCCATATCGTTTCATTGATGATCCCGATGCGGACGACTTAATAAAACTTTTCGAAAAGATAGTTGCAAAAGGGAAAAATCTAGCAATAATGGCTCACTTCAATCATCCTGTGGAATTAAGCACACCTGAAGCGGAAACGGCAATTAGAAGAATAAGAGCTACTGGTGCTCAAATAAGAACTCAATCGCCGCTATTGAGGCATATCAATGCTTCTCCTGAAATATGGGCTGAAATGTGGCGAAAACAGGTTAACTTGAATTGTATCCCGTATTACATGTTTATTGCACGCGATACTGGTGCTCAGGAATTCTTTGGCATTCCACTTGTTGAGGCATGGAATATTTATCGCAATGCCTATCAAAATGTGAGCGGTGTCTGCCGTACGGTTAGAGGTCCGAGCATGAGTGCAACTCCGGGAAAAATTCAAATTCTCGGAGTAAGCGAAATTAACGGGGAAAAGACAATCGTACTGAGATTTTTACAGGGAAGGAATCCGGATTGGGTCGCAAGACCATTCTTTGCCAAATACGATGAAAATGCAATCTGGATTGACCAGCTAAAGCCCGCTTTCGGAGAAGATAAATTCTTCTTCGAAGATGAACTTGAATCGCTCTTTCACGAACATATCTATGACGACGAATCTGAAGATTTCGAATAAAAGATAAATGGATTTAACTATTAATCCCGGATTAATCCAAACGTAAAATTATTCCGGGATTTTTTTTAGTATTCCGCGAATGAACTTAATTACGGCATAATTATAGATAATTTAATAACTTTGACTCGACAACTTTATAAAACTCGGATGATTAGAGAGCGATTTACAATTCTGTTAATAATTATTATGATTGCGCAATTTTTACAGGCGCAGAATAAGGATGTAGAAATATATCGCAAAACTGCTCTCGAACATATGAAAAACGGCAGGTACGGCGAAGCAATTGACCAGCTAAATAAGTATATCTCTGCAGTACCACAAAATCCCGAAGGCTATAATTTACGTGCGCAGTGTTTCGAACAGCGAAAACAATATGAAAATGCTGTACTCGATTTTAGAAGAGCCATCGCACTCGAAAAGAACAATGCCAGAAGAAATGAATATCTCAAAAATCTAAGAAGAGTTCAGGAAGTGTGGTATAACATCCTCAACAAAAAGATTGAAGGTCACCTGAGAGAAATTGCAATTAATCCCGACAAGCCGATCAATTACCTCGAAATAGGAAAATGTTATCGCTGGATGGAAATCTGGAACAAAGCAGAAGAATGGTATGACGAATATTTGAAACGGGACGATAATGCGTCGCCCGATGAAATTATACGATATACTGAAATACTTGCCAAAACCGGAAGCATTAAAAAAGGAGAAACGATACTCAAGAAATACGTAGAAAGATATCCCGACGACTGGCGGCTCTGGAGCAGGTATGGTTATTTTACTATGTGGCTTAGCAAATACAATATTGCCAAAGATGCTTTCGAAAAAGCACTTGCAATAAAACCCTTCTTCAAAGAAGCCCGCGACGGTCTGGATATCGTTAACAGGCAGGCTTATGTAACGCAGCAAAATCCACGAGCCTTTGAAAAAGAATACCCAATTGATCGCTATTATCGTCTCCTTAAAAAAAATCCCTCCGATGTTGAAATGAGATTTAAACTCGTCGACGAATTGCTTAAAGCCAAAAGAATTGAAGAGGCTTACCAGCAACTTCAAATAATTGGTTTTGCGCATAGCGACGACGAACGTTTTCAGTCTAAATGGGATTATGTACTACAGTTTCGCGACAGTCTTTATCGGCTTAATCTCGATAGAGCTAAATTGAGATTGGCAAATAATTCTCTCGACAAAGATGCCCTTAAAATACTTTCCCGCTATTATGAGTATCTACAATTTTACGACAGTGCCCTGACTTATCTCAACAAATACTTTGAACAAGTACCAGAAGAAAATGACCCCGAATTGATTTATCAGTACGCCAGAATATTAGCGTGGAATCGCGAGTTCGATAAATCCATTGAAATAATGGATAAGCTTCTGGGAAAATTTCCCGATAATCTCGATTATAAATTGTTTAGAGCCCAGCTCTCAGTATGGACTAAAAGAGATATGGAACTTGCCAGAGAATATCTCAATAACGTTTTGCAGAAAAAGCCGAATAATCTGGACGCAAATATCGCGATGGGTTCATTAATGTTGATTGAAAGAAATTTTGAAGAAGCGCAAAAGTACGCCGACAAAGCCCGCAATATCGACCCCACTAACGACGAAGTAATTAAATTACAGTCGGATATTGACTGGCAAAAACTGAGAGAAGAGGAAGAAAAACTTTATAGTATTTTGGAGAAGGGACGAAAAGAAGTTCTCGACGGTCATTGCGAAGATGGATTGACTTATTATGAAGAATATATGTCGAAAGCCGAGCCGAATTTGTTGATACTCAAAGAATATGGCGACGTTCTATTTTGTGCTAAAAAGTATCAAAGAGCTCTAGAAGCTTATAATCAAGTACTTGAATCGGGATATAATTACGATGCAGCAATGCAAAGAGCAAAAGTTTATTATGCAATGGACGATTCGGTAAATGCCGTGCGCGCATTTAAAGAATTGGTCGAAGAAGATTCGACAGATTTCGAAGCGCAATTGTATCTGGGCGATTCTTATTCGAAACTTGGCGAGCCCGATTCGGCTCGTAAAATTTATAATATGTTGCTCGAAACCTGGGACCTCGACTCTTCAAAAGTCGAATTGGTAAAACTACGTAAAGGATGGCTGCCAATTACTGGAATAACCGCCATCCTCGAAACATTTCCCTATTATGTCGGAGTCGCACCTCTATCACAATATTATTCCGATAATATAAGTTTTAGTCTTTCCACTTTCGGAATACGTGCCGACCTCGGTATTAATAATTATTTGTCGGGGGGATTTCTGTTCAGTTCTACTCGACTAAATTCGAATTCACAAATTCTAAATCCCGACATAATTTCTACCTATAATTATATTGGAACAAGGAATTATAGGACATTAAAAGGTTTGGTTACAATCCGTATTTCGAAATATTTCTATGCCGGAACGGGATTGGGAGTTACAAATTCGACGGGTAGGTTACAACGAGATGAAAAAGAAGTTTTTGCAAATTTTGAAATCAAAGATACTGTTTCGGTATCGTTTACTTATCAAAATTCGGATGGCGCTTTGATTCTCTATTCGCCTTATTTAATCGACCAGACGTATTATGCTTCGCTCTATCGTGTCGGTGGATATTATATTCACAAAAACGGACTCAAAATTAGCGGGTCTTTTCAATACATTTCCGTCTCGGATATCAACGAAGGCAACGACTTGATAATACGACTCGGTAAATACATCTACAGCGATTTAATACTCGGTTACGAATATTATTACACTAATTATAAATTCAAATCTCAATATTATTACTCACCGCAAAATTTCGAATCCCACAGTTTCTGGCTGGACAACGAGCTTGAAAAAAAGAAAGATTTAACCGTGATACTCGGTGGAAAAATTGGATACATCCCTTTCAGTAAATTTATTGCTCTCGAAGGACATTTCGAAATGTTCTACCGACCTTTAGAAAACCTTACAATCAGTGGACGGATGGGAATGGGTAGCACATCCAGAGACGATTCAAGCTACAGATATTTTTCAACTCAATTATCTATTTATTGGACGGCTTTTTAAGGAAAGAAAATGAGACAATTTTTTTTGATTTTCTTTTTGTTGTTTATTATCTGTAATGCACAGAATTATAAATTGACAGGTGAAGCTATTCAGGGCTCGATTATAATTGGAAGTGCAGAAAATGTATTGGGAGTATATCTAAATAACAAGCCGGTTCCGGTAGATAAAAACGGTAGATTTGTAATCGGTTTCGACAGAAACGAAAAAGGTTTAAGAAAACTAAAAATAAAATTCAAAGATGGTAGTGTAAAAACCGAGAGATTAACCATTAAAAAGCGGAAATATGAAATTCAGCGCTTAAAAATCAAGGATGGATACGTTAATCCTCCCGAAGAAGAAATGGAAAGAATAGAACGGGAGTTGGAAATTATGAAAGTAGCCCGCAAAAAAATTGGGCAGGTCGATTCGATGATGTTTGATGACGGATTTGTTATGCCGGTGGAAGGTGGCAGAATTAAAAGTGTTTTCGGCAGTCAGAGAATTCTCAATGGCATTCCCAAGAAGCCTCATAATGGAATTGATATCGGGGATGTTGAAGAAGGCACTCCCGTAAAAGCCGCCGCGGACGGTATCGTTGTACTTGCCGGGGAAAATTTCTACTTCAACGGAAATTTCGTTCTAATCGACCACGGGCTGGGCTTAAATACAATTTATCTGCATCTGAATAAATTGTACGTTACCGATGGTCAATTTGTTAAGAAAGGGGAAGTGATTGGCGAAGTTGGATCGACAGGGCGAACCACCGGACCGCATCTCCACTGGGGAGTTCAATTGTATTCCAAAAGAATTGACCCACTGAGTATTTTGAATCTCAGCGCAAATTAATAATTGAGAAGTTCACGGATATCATCTATAATTTTAACTCCAGCCGATTTTAATATTTCCTTCGACTGATGTCCGGTCGACAATAGAATGCAATCGGCACCAATTGCTTTTGCAACTTCATAATCGTGCAATGTGTCGCCAAGAAGCAATAGCCTGCCATTGCCGTTTCCAATCTTTTTGAGTAATTCCAGTCCAAGATGAAGTTTTCCTGCGGCATAAATATTATCGAGTCCCACTATGTGGCTACAATATTTATCGATGCCATGACGTGTTGCCATTTCTTCGAGAGTGTGTTGTGAGTAAGCCGAAAGTATCGATTGTTCGATCGAGCTATTTTTAATTCTTTCCATTACATCGAGAACACCATCATAGATTGAGCATTCGTATTTTCTTTTTTCATATTCCTCAATCCAGAGCCTACCTACAACTTCAAATGGCTCCTTTTCGAAATCGAATCCTAATTTTGCATAATAATCCTTAACGGGAATTGTAAAGACGTTTTTATAAATTTCTTTTGTTATTTTCGGTAGGCTCCTTTCGCTAAGGATTCGATTGATGATTTCAATTCCGAGATCGACATCGTTTAGAATTGTTCCGTTCCAGTCCCAGATTATATGTCGGTATTTTTTAAGCATTTTTTGTGGCAAAAATAATAAATTAAGGCGAATTGATTAAATTCTATTTAACTTTTTTTAAGTCGCTACGATAATAAAAGGGAAAGATTGCGATGTTTGGAAAATTGAGATGTTACATACTGATACGAGGGGGATATTGTGTGAAGATATGAGAAAATTATGCACTATAATTTCAAACATTATCGGTTAATAATCAGAACGGTAATTGTTTTTACTTTTATCGTTCATATAAGTATCGGACAGTCATTAGATCCTTCCAGGAAATTCAGCCAGTACGTCATCAAGAAATGGACAAATAATGAAGGGCTGCCACAGAATTCTGTTTATGGTATTATGCAATCGAAGGATGGATTTATCTGGTTCGGTACAGAGGAGGGATTTGTCAGATACGACGGCGTTCATTTCGAAGTCTCCAGCTCCGATAATATTAGTTTAATGAACAACAATCTTGTCGTAACAATGCTTGAGGATTCAAAAGGCATTTTCTGGGTGGGCACATTTGGAGGATTGTTAAAATATTCTGAAAATGAAATTAAGTTGTTCGATTTAAGTAATGGCCTTTCGAACAATTCCGTACGAACACTATTCGAAGATGAATACGGCAGAATATGGGCTGGGACGTCTAGCGGGTTGAATATAATCGATGAGGATAAAGTAAAAAGTTATACGCTGAAAGATGGTTTGACAAACGACTATATATATAAAATTTCTGGCAATAAAAAAGGAAAAGTTTATCTTGCAACTCGTGAGGGTGGCGTAAATGTTGTAGAATATGACCGCAGTAGAATTAAATTCAGTGCTATTACTACGAAACAGGGATTGATCAGTAATTCAATACGATCGGTTTACCTGGATAGTAAAGAACAATTATGGGTCAGGACACTGAATGCAGGAATTGAATTAATAAAGGACGGTAAACCGGTCTATATTAAGGGGAAGAACAAATTAAAACGATTGTCGGCTCTCGATTTCGAAGAAGACGAAAACGGCATTATTTATATTGGCACAGAGAGCGGACTTTACAGATACAACAAAGGACAAATCGACAGTTTTGTTTTATCCTCTCAAACGAATTATAATAATATAATCGACCTCTACTTCGATAAGGAAAATAATTTATGGCTGGGTACTTATAGTAACGGTCTCTATAGAATTCACGACGGTACGTTTACAACTTTTGCAAAAGAAGAAGGTTTGCCAGAAAATTTTGTCCTTTCAGTTGTAGCCGACAAAAAAGGTGTTTGGATAAGTACGCGCACTAATAACATTACAAGTATAGTCGGCGGGAAGCTGTACAATTATATTTATAACAGAGAACCGGATTTAATGATACAAACTTATGCTTTACGGAACGATACTTTATGGATGGGCACAAACAAAGGGCTCTATTTTTTTGTTAACGGAAAAGTGGGGAAAATAAACAAAGAAGAATGCTACAATTGCAGTCAAATATATGCGCTTTATGTCGATAAGAAAGGAAATCTTTGGACTGGCACGGACGGTGGCGGATTATTTTTATACGGCAAGGGGAAACTTATTAAAAAATCCGTTGACGAAAAATCATCACTTTTACGTGTGCGCTTTATAACAGAGGACGATAGAGGAAATCTACTCCTCGGAACGGCTGGAAATGGATTCATTGTTTATAATAACGGAAGGTACAAATATTACGAAGAATCGAATGGATTTCCGTCGAATTTAGTACGTCATATAATTTGTGATAAATCCGGAACTCTCTGGATAGCAACGAGTGGCAAGGGGATACTCAGAATTAAAAATGGAAAAGTTAGGCAAATAACCAGACGCGAGGGATTGCCGACTGATGCCGTGCATGCTATTGTGGAGGATGTTAATGGTTATGTCTGGGGGAGCAGCAATAGCGGTATATTTAAAGTGAGTAAGAATGAACTAAATAAAGTCGCCGATGGAAAAATCAAATTGGTTCATGCAGAAAAATATGGAACCGAAGATGGTATGAAAAATAATGAGTGCAATGGCGGAGTGCAGGGCGCCGTTGCAATCGATTCGTCGGGAAAAATCTGGTTCCCTACAATTCAGGGGGTTGTATCGGTCAATCCTAAATCGCAGTATTATAGCGATTATGTGCCTTCGGTTAAAATCAAAAGGGTATTGTTCAATTTTGTTCCGTTTGATATTACGAAAAGTATGAAAGCCCCAGTAGGCACTTCTATAATTCGATTCGATTTTATTGCACCTTCTTTTTACAAACCGGGAAAAATAAAATATAAGTATAAGCTCGAAGGCTTTGAAGATGAGTGGAAAATATGGGAAAATAGAAGAAGTGTAATTTATTATAACCTTGAGCCTGGAGAATATGTTTTCAGGATTACTTCTTCAAATCAATACGATGTTTGGAATAGTCAAGAAGCGAAAGTATACATTTACATACCGCCAGCAATCTACCAAACAATTTATTTCAAGGTCATTGCGCCCCTATTATTGATAGTTTTAGGTTATCTTGCTATTAAAAGGCGACTCCATAAGCAGAAAAAACAAACTGCACTGTTAGAAAGGATTGTCGATATTCGCACAGAAGAATTAAAAAATGAAATTAGAGAAAAGGAAGCTGTTCAGAAAGAATTAAAGGAATATGCCGGGAAACTGGAAGAATTAAATAGGACAAAAGACAAACTCTTCTCGATCATATCGCACGACCTCAGGAATCCACTCTATTCAATTGCTTCGTCTGCCGATTTTCTGATGAATGGCAGAAAGGAATTAAAAGACAACGAAATAGATGAACTGATAAGTTTGATAAAGAATTCAACGCTTTTGTTGAACAATTTAATTGAAAATTTACTTGCGTGGGCTCGAATTCAATCTGGCAGAATCGAATATCGAAAAATCGAGTTTGATATATCAGAATCGATTAACAATATTATTGCACTTCTTCGCACGTATACAGAACAAAAAAATATAATGATTAAATATATTTTAGGTAGCAAAGAAAGCGTTTATGCAGATAAAACAGCAATCGAGTCAGTACTTCTCAATTTAATTTCGAATGCAATTAAATTTTCTTATTCGGGGGGGACTATTTTAATTAAAACGAGCGTTAAGGACGATAGGTTTCTTGAAGTATGTGTAGAGGATAGTGGTATCGGGATAGAACAGGAGGAAATAAATAGAATTTTCGATCCGCACGAAAATTTTACCAAAAGAGGCACACAGGGTGAAAAAGGTACAGGACTCGGATTGATACTGTGTAAAGAACACGTCGAAAGTAATGGCGGTAAAATCTGGGTGGAAAGTGAACCTGGAAAGGGGACAAAATTTTATTTTACAGTTCTGCTCAACAAAAAATAAATGCTTACTTGACCTTCGATTTTAGTTTAGACTTTAGTCCTTCGTAATAAATCAGGTCGGCATCGATTGAGCCGATCAATATTTTCGTTCTTACCTTAATCGGGATTTTCAATTCGTCGTCTGTTAACCAGATAACGATAGTGCCCTCACTTTTGAACAATCCACCTTCTCGAATTATCGGTTCAAGAATTATACACTTAAAAGTTCCAGCATCGACGCTAATTTTTTCCTTGCCACGATAAATTACATCGAGAGGATATACTTTATCTTTATAAAAGTTTTCAAGCTGAATTTTATCACCGGGCTTAAGTTTGGAAAAATCATACGTTCTGGTAAAATAAAATGCGGAAACAATGTCGTTAATATATCGGGGAATTTCATAAGAGTCTTCAGAGGTTCTTGCAATGCCACGTCTTTGGTCGAAGAATGCCGAAAAATCGCGCGAATATCCGCCTTCTCGTATATGTTGTTCGAATCGCCAGGGAAATATTCCTTCTCTGTCGATATAAGTTTCGTAACGATCCCGAACTTTATAAAACAAATCGAAGGCAGGAATAGAGTTAACCTTAAACACAACGTTGTATGTTTCTCTGCCTGCTATTTTGACAATGCGAGGTATTGAAAATTCGGCAATGCCTGCTGTTATAAAACCGTATCTTACTTCGAATCTTAAAATTTCGCCGGTCGTGAACGCATCATTCTCGATTACTCTAAATTCGTTTTTACTACTTTGTGCGTAATTTATATTGTGTCCCAAAATTAAAATAAAAGAGGCTGCTAAAATTTTGACGATGTCGTTTAATTTATTAGCCATTCTATACGCTCAATTTATTTGCTAAGACATTGAAGACTTTATCAATGTCGATAGTTGCCATACAATTTGTATGTAAACATTTTTTTATACTACAATTACTGCATTCTGTCTCCGGCTTGAATACAGCTTTCTTATTCGTGTAAGGTCCCCATCGTTCAGCCGAGCATGAGACTATTTTGGGATAGAATCCTACTACGAATTTATTCAGTGCAGCCGCTATATGTATGGGACCGGTTGAATTCGCTATTAATATGTCCGATAAATTTATAAGAGCGATTAATTCATTCAGATTAAATACACCTGCAAAATTTTTTGTTTTTTGGCTTACAATCAGGCGGCTGCAAAGTTCCGCTTCGGATTTATTGCCCGTGATTAAAATCTCAACGCCGTTGATCTCGGATAATTTAGTTGTCAATTGTTTCATCTTGTCAAACGGTAAATCGACGGAACTGCCTCCGCTACCAGGATGGACAATTATTATCTTTGAGTTTAAGTTTACTCCACTTTTACTGAGAACTGTTTTTACATTCTTTAATGCTGTAGTGTCGGGTTTCAATCCGAAGTCAGCGCTTTCAATATTTGTGTCGTGGTTGATGCCAATTAATTTGAGCATCGACAGGTTGAATTCGAGTTCGTGTTTTCCGGCGTATTTGCGGTGTTCATATATTTTTCTGTTAAATAAAAAAGAATACCAGCGATAACCTGTTCCGATTCGGACTCTAATGCCTGCCATAAAGATTAATGCAGCTAACTCAAAAGTAGGATGTACAAGAAAACAAGTATCGTAATTTTTCAGTAGATCGAGATTCTCTCTGAAGTTGATCCGACCATTCTTCTCTTTTAAGATAAGCACTTCGTCAATGTATCTATTATTATCTACAAGTGGTCTGGTATATTGTCTTACAAGAAAAGTAACTTGAGAATCGGGATAAAATTTTTTGATAGCATGAGCCATCGGAAGTGTTAACGTAACATCGCCAATTCTATCTGTTCTGATAATTAATATTTTTCCGGGCTTATTCATTTTGAAGAGACGTATCGATTGTGCTTGATAAAATAGCGCCATTCAAGTTCGGCTGACTTTTTAATGCCAATTCTTTTTGTAACCGCAATGTTCTCTGGAGCTGGATTTTCTCCTTCAACAATAAATATCAGGTCGCCGGTCAAGGGGATGCCGTTGTATGTTTTGTCGATGTTGAATGCCTTGCAAAATTTCGCTGGACCGTTTGTTAAGTTTAGCTTTTCCCGTTCGTCGATTTCGATTTTACCGAAGCGATTTAAAGCCATTATGTCAATTCCTCCAAGCGGCTCGATTGCGCGAATTAAAACTGCACATCCCTCGCCTTCATTGCCTGTTACAACATTGGCACAGAAATGCATCCCGTATGTGAAATAAACATACAAATTTCCGCCGCCTTCGAACATTACCTTGTTCCTCTGGGTTTTACCATTATAAGAGTGAGCCGCCATATCAATACGTCCATCGTAGGCTTCTACTTCGATAATCATGCCGGAGAGAATGGTATTCTTCTCTTTTTTCATAAACACTTTGCCAAGCAATTCGCGGGCTACTGTGTGCACATCGCGTCTGTAAAACGACAGGGGTAGTTTTTTATACATCGAATCCGTGTTTGATGATAACAAAATTACGAACATCTAAATTAAAATCATAAACGATTGATTATAGTACGGTAAATGTTTTATATTGAGCATAACTCATGAAGAGGAATAATGAAATTTTATATAAAAATATTCATCGTTATACTGACAGTGGGTTTAATTGGCATTCAATTTATTAAGGTAGACCGTAAAAACCCGATGGTAAAAGGCGATTTGAAAGCACCTCAGGAAGTTAAAAAAATATTAAAAGAATCGTGTTACGACTGTCATTCGAACGAAACTAAATGGCCCTGGTATTCTTACATCGCACCAATTTCTTTTCTGATCGAAAAAGACGTGAAGAAGGGGAGAAGTGAATTAAATTTTTCTGAATGGGAGACGTACGATACAAATAAGAAATTACATCTCAAGAAAGAATTATGGGAAGAAGTTGAAAACGACGAAATGCCGAAAGCCGTTTATACTTTAAGCAGACCTAACGCGAGACTCGATTTTGTCAAAAAAAATATTATTAAAAAATGGGCGACCGGCTATTAACAGTTGCTTAATTTATGCAACTTATAAAAAATTATATGGTGTTTATTATTAGTATGACGAGTCTATACGCGCAGACTGAATTAATAGAACGATACGTAAAAGAGTATAACGAAAGAAATCCGTTAACTCACTCAGTTATAATCTATAAAAACGGAAATATTCTCTACGAGAACTACTTTAATAATTTTAATCCGGAAAAGTTGAACAATCTTAAATCGGTAACCAAGAGTATTGTTTCACTCCTGATTGGCATTGCTATCGACAAAGGATATATAGTAAGTGAGAGTGTAAAAGTGTCGGAGCTGTTACCCGAATTATTTGAAGGAGTTAGGGATAAACGCAAATTTGAGATAACCGTTCGAGATTTGCTTACGATGTCTGCCGGATTCCAGTGGAATAATTTGGGCGGAAAAAGAAGAAGTGGATGGGACAAAAGCGAAAATCCATCGCGATACTTAATTCAAAATATCCCGCTTGTAAATAATCCGGGTGATAAATGGAATTACAACAGTGGATTGTCCCACTTGCTTTCTGTCATAATTACACGGACATCACGAATGAGTACTCTCGAATTTGCACGCAAATACTTATTTAACCCACTTGGAATTAACGACATAAAATGGTCGAAAGCCAGAGACGGAATTTATAAAGGAAATTCTGAACTGTGGATGAAGCCGAAAGACCTGCTAAAAATCGGAATTATGTTACTGAACAGAGGAGTGTGGGAAAATAAGGTGATAGTAAGCGATAAGTGGATTGAGAAATCGACCAGAAAATATTTTGACGGATTCGAACAAATCGGCGGTTACGGATATCACTGGCATACGCGAAAATTTGATAAATATAATTCTTATCTGGCTGCTGGATGGGGAGGACAATTCTTAATTGTAATACCAGAATTAAAAATGGTTGTTGTTAACACTTCCCGATGGAATGTGCTTGGCTCAACTTATATGATATTCGATTTGATTGATAAGTTCTTGCTTAACAATAAATGATAAAATCGAAAAACGAATATTATTTGCGCCTTTTAATAATTGAAGCTCTTGCGTTGACTGTAATTGCATTTACAGTCGCAATGCAGCATTATTTTGTGTTTGATCCCGGGGCAAATCAAAACTTCAGTCTCTTTTGGCATATTCCTTTCAATTTGTTTTACTGGCATTACTGGTTGTTCGTTACGCCTTTGATTTTTATAACGTTTATACGTTGTGAAAAGAAGACAATCGGCGGTAAAGCGATTTTGTATATACTGCTACCTTTAGTTATAGTTTCTTTGCATCAGATTCTTTCTGCAATAATTATATACGGCTTTCTCGATTTCCTCGATGTGAAAACTTTGATCTACAAAAGGATATTTAGAAGTCAATGGGCATGGGTCGATCTGGTAGTCTATTTTATAATCGCTGTCGGTATTAGCATAACTGAATCTCAAAAGAAATATCAACTAGAGGAAATTGAATCGTGGAAATTGAAATCCCAACTTGCGGCTGCGCGTTTGAAGCGACTGAAAAATCAATTCCATCCGCATTTCGTTTTTAATACGTTCAATACGATTTCCACACTTATCTTAAAAAGAGAGAAAGGAAAAGCAATCGAGGTTATTGAAAATCTGAGGTTATTGTTTCAAAAAGCCGCCGAAGAAGGAACGAATAAATTGATTACCCTCGAAGAAGAGATGTCGTTTGTGCAAAACTATTTACAAATTGAAAAAGTCCGATTAGGCAAGCGACTGGAAGTAAAGTATGAAATAGATACGAATTTATCACATCTTTTGATTCCTCCCTTTATAATTCAGCCTCTGGTTGAAAATTCGATCCGACACGGAATATCTAAATCCGGAAGAGATGGAATTATCAAAATTTTCGCAAGAATAAATAATAATAAACTTGAAATTGGTGTGGAAGACAATTGCACGGGAAACAACGGTATCCAAACGAAAAGAAACGGAGTTGGTCTCAAAATAGTGAAACGTCAATTATCTTACCTCTTCAAAAACGACTATATTTTCAACGCGGAACAAACAAAAAAAGGATTTGTGAACCGACTGTTGATTCCGATAGTCAAAAAATCGTATTAAAATGAAAACAAAAAACGATATACAGGAGAGTAAAAGTCAATCGCGTGAGATTGAATATTTTCTTCCGTTTCTTTTATTGCTCACATTTATTGCAGGCTTAAATACGCTGCAGGAATATTTTGTATTTCATAAAACAAAGCATTTCTTCTCGCTTTTTATGTCGAATCTGATTTATAATTGGTATTTGATACTATTTGCAATCGCAGGTTATTTAATTATTAACGCAAAGATTGAAAGCCGTTTGCTTAAGGCTTCCCTGATTTCGATAGTATTTACTTTCTTAATTGTAACGCACCAGTTCTTGCAACGAGAGACGGATTTGTTTTTTATAAAAAAAGCGGATTATTCCAATTTATATAAAATGCTAATTGTTAATCCTCAACTATGGACAGATTACGGATTGTGTATATTGTTTTTAGCAGCGTTTTATTCGATTCAAACCCGCAATAAGGTCACAGAAAAAGAAGTAAACCTTTATAAAATCCAGGAAGAGCTTGCACGGATTGAATTAACGGATATCCATTCAAAAATTCAACCCGAGCTGATTGATAATGCTCTGGTTAAAATGAAATTATTAATTGCAAATTCGGAATACAAACTTGCCGAAGAAATATTGACCGAACTGAGCGATTATATAAGATTGATACTTTATAATGAAGAAAACTATATTGATATTAATTCACAGGTTTTACTTATTAAAAAGTATATCGATTTAAGAAAAATATTATTCGATGAAAACATCAAACTCATAACGGTTGGAGTTGATATTATAGGCGAAAAGAAACTACCTACTTATTCATTCTTTTGTGCGGTAATAAATTTGCTGCAAAAGAATAGGACGACAGACCCAAATGCAAATAATTGTGAAATTATAAAATTGGAAAACGACAATTATCTGGAAATAAAATTAGAAAACAAAATATTGACAATTACAAACACTTTCCGGAAGATATAATATGTCCGATATCAAAGCGATTATTATAGACGACGAAGAGCACGCCCGCGAAGGGATTCTTCTCCGTTTGAAAAAGTTTAACAATATTAGTGTTGTTGCCGAATGCAGCGATGGGAAGGAGGGCATAAGCGCAATTAATAAGTATAAACCCGAACTTGTTTTTCTGGATATTCAAATGCCCGGTATGAGTGGCTTTGAGATGCTCAAGAGGTTGAAAGCAGAAGAAATTCCAGTGGTCATATTCGTAACTGCGTACGATAAATATGCTTTGCAGGCTTTCGAAGTACACGCTACGGATTATTTATTGAAACCAATAAATACATCGAGATTTGACGCCGCTGTTAAATATGCACTCGAACTAATTGAAAAAAACAATCAGCGAGAATATGGCTCAAGCATCAAAAAATTGATTGATGAGTACTTTAATTCGGTAGTCAGAAACCAATTCAAAGATAGAGATTATCTTAGAAGGATTACAATCAAACGTAAGAACGTAATTAAATTAATCGACGTAGACGATATTGAATATATTGAAGCGGAAGGCGACTATCTGAACATTTTTACACGGGAGGAGAAATTTCTGGAGCGGGGTAGACTTCACATTATCGAAAAGAAACTCGATCCATCAAAATTTGTTCGAATACACAGGTCGATTATTGTAAATATTGAGATGATAGATAGGCTGGTTACAGGCGACCACGGAGATTATCTCGTTATTCTAAAATCGGGCGTTAAATTAAAGATGAGCAGAAACTACAAAGAAGCATTAAATAAAATGTCTGCATCGTTTTGATAATTTCACCGCAAAAAAATCCATTTTAACTTTCAAATTTCCCTTTTGGTCGAAAAAAGCTTTATTTAAAAGTACTTAATCGATAACTTTATTGTTGATTATAGTCCTTCAGACTATTATTAACTAACTCAAATGGGGTGTTTATGAAAAAGAAATTTATCGTTTTACTCTTCTTATTTATTCCTTTCATTACCGCATTTTCACAAAGTCAATCTTTTGTCGAATGGAAATGCGTTCCGCCGGACAGTCAGAATGTCTCGGTAGTTCAGGGTAATTTAATTGGTTTGCCTGAAACAGGAAGTCCCGGCTTTGTAGTGCGAAGTTATTCGGGTAGCAGTCCGGGTCCGTTGGGAACTAACCAGAGATGGTGGCCCCACGACGGCACAAATCCGATACAATGGGGAAATGAAACAGGACCTGTCGCTTCGAGATGGGTGCAATTTGCAGTCGTTCCTAAACCCAACTTTACATTTTATGCCGATTCAGTCTCAATGTATCTCGGCGGTGGCGGTACAAGTTATATGCGTGCCGATGTCGTCTACGATTTAAATTTCTCGTTTGACAATCCGAAAAAATTAAACGAAAATCCACTTGTGCTGGGCAACGGAAGCGATACGCTTTTCTCTTTCCGAATTAATGAAAAGGTAAACGACGGCGACACTCTCTATGTGCGCATTTATCCTTGGTACGAAGGCTCGCCTTCAACATCCAAATATCTTTATGTGCAGGACGTTATTATCTGGGGTGAAACAAAAGGCATTACATATCCAGCAAGCGCTTCCTGGCCTCTTACAAATCCCGACGAGGGGGGAACGGGATTCAGCGTTGTTACTACCGGACAGGTCGTAGCCGAAGAAGAACTTTTTGTAAATACAGAAATTAACGGCTATACCGGGTCAAACAATAGCCAAAGAATTCGTATGGCTAACACTAATAATACCTGGCCTGCTAATTTAACCGACCAGATCGACACGGTATATGTTCAGTTTACAGTAGCTCCTAAAGCAGGCTATACTCTTTATATTAATTCATTGAGCCTCGATATGGGCGCAAAAAGTTCAAGTACCTTTAAAGCCAATTTATGGTATTCCACAAATTCTGATTTTTCAAATGCAGTAAAACTCGAATATCATACAAGCGACCAGAGTGGGAATAATTATTTAAATGCTACAGCGCTCGAAAGTTTTGCTTTTGACCTTAACGTTAAAGTGATGCCGGGTCAAAAATTTTATTTTAGAGTTTATCCGTGGAACGAAGACCCATCGGTAAAAACCGGTAAATACTTGTGCCTCCAAAATATTCTTATTGCCGGAGAAGTGGAAGGGAGTCCGGTTTCGTCAAATGTACTATGGCCTTATGAAACAGGCGAAGAATGGGAATCGACAGGACCCGTACTTGCTCAAAAACCATTTTACAGCAGTGCAATGAAATTTTACGGTACTACAAAGCTTCCCGATACAGAAGGTGGCGAACATACGGGAGGGGCTGTTCAAACAGTCTCGAAAGAATGGTATGCAGAACCGTTACCAACCGATTCACTCTATTTCGGATATTCAATTAAACCAAAATTTGGCGGTACACTTTATGTCGATTCTGTTTCATTTTATCTGGGCGGATGGTTTTCGAGTAATTTAAGAGCAGAAGTATATTATTCGAAAGATTCTACATTTATCAACAAAACTGTATTGATTGCAGATACTTCACTGCCTGGAAATAAGATTGCAAAATTTGGAGCTAAACTCGAAGAGACCATAAATACAGGCGAATCATTCTATCTACTAATTTATCCTCATAATACAAAAGCTGAAGGATGGGCAAAATTAATCGCAGTCGACAGCGTGATGATATACGGCAATGTTTTAGGAGTTACCGCTGATCCTCCCGAAGTTGTAACTTCTGAAATAACGGATATATCAACAACGTTTGCTACAGGTGGCGGTAACATTCCTTCCGATGGAGGAGCAGTAGTTACCATGCGCGGCGTTTGCTGGAATATTACTGGTAACCCGACTATCGACGACTTCAAAACTGATGACGGTGGCGGCTCGGGAACGTTCGTAAGTAAATTAACGGGACTGCAACCAGGTACCAAATATTACGTCCGCGCATATGCAATTAATGATGCAGGTGTTGCTTATGGAAATGAAGTGGAATTCGAAACGCTCGATTCGTTAATGGTGCCTACGGTTACAACCTCAGAGGTTACCGAAATTATGACCAAAACCGCTGTAACCGGAGGAACTGTAGAAAAATGGGGAGGCGATACGGTCATAGTCCGCGGTGTTTGCTGGAATACAAAAGGAAATCCAACAGTTAACGATAATAAAACGGAAAATGGTAGTGGACTTGGTACGTTCAAAAGTATAATGTATCCTCTTGAACCGAATACCACCTATTACATACGAGCTTATGCGACAAATAGTATTGGTACAGGTTACGGCGAAGAATTTTCTTTTACAACACAGGAACCCGCTCCAGATGTAACCAAGATTGTTGCACTCGACGGTACGGGTGATTATACATCCGTTCAGGCTGCTTTTGACGACGTGCCGGATTATTATACGGGTAAATACAAAATTTTTGTGAAGAAAGGAATTTACTACGAAAAACTTTTACTCCCTTCAACAAAAACAAATGTTATATTGGAAGGCGAGGATAGGGACAGCACGATTCTTACATACGACGATTATGCAGGAAAAAACAATCTGGGAACGTCAAAATCGTATAGCGTGGCAATTGACGCCGACGATTTTACTGCAATCAACATAACTTTTCAAAATACAATCAAAAACGACGGAACACACGGCAGCGGTGAACAAGCAGTAGCTTTGAGAGTTAACGGAGACAGGCAACAATATTATAACTGCAGGCTACTCGGTTATCAGGATACTTATTACACGTGGGGAGGTAGAGGTACCGGAAGAATTTATATGAAGAATTGTTACATCGAAGGTTCTGTTGATTTTATATTCGGCAGAGATATTGTTCTCTTTGATTCTTGCGGAATTCATATTAATCGTGAAGGAGGAACTCTTACAGCTGCCAGTACCGAAGCTGTGTCGAAATATGGTTATGTGTTTAAAGACTGTATTATTTCAGCAGATTCAATAGGTTTCGACGGAAGACCGATTACAACTTTCGTTCTGGGCAGACCCTGGCAGGATAAACCGAGAACAGTTTTTATTAATTGCTATGAACCGGCGTCGTTAAATCCAGCAGGCTGGTCTACGTGGAATGTTACGCCGGCATTATACGCTGAATATAAATGTTACGGACCCGGCGCCGACACTACTAAACGACTCACATCAATTGCCCGACAGCTTTCGGACGAAGAAGCACGTAATTATACAATAGAAAAGATCTTCTCGAAAGATTCTCATCCGAACTTTGGATATAGCTGGATGCCCGATATAATTACTTCCGTTGATGAGTCTAATTCCAGTAACAACGAAATACCCTCAGAATATTCTTTATCACAAAATTACCCAAATCCATTTAACCCGGAAACTAAAATCAATTATTCTCTGCCTGCCCAAAGTAACGTTAAATTGATTATATACGACCTGACCGGGCAAATAGTTAAAGCACTAGTTAATGGAAGACAGAATCCGGGCAATTACGAAGTACGATTTAATGCTTCGAATTTGGCAAGCGGAATTTATTTTTACCAGCTGAAAACAAATGAAAAAATAATTACCCGCAAAATGCTCCTTTTAAAATAAACTTCAATACAGGAAGCCCTGAATAAAAAGGGCTTCCTTTTTAATGTTTGTTTAATGCAGTTATATAATTTATTGTGCAATTAATCTTTTCATATCGATTAAATGAAAAAAGCTGTAATTTAAAATTGAGCAACCTGATAAATATTTTGTGAATAATTATTAAATGTCTTCGTTATGAAAAAAACATTTGCATTAATTTTTTTTCTGCCAATACTTGCTTTTGCGCAAATTAACAGAGATACTTCTTTTACTACAAGAAGTACATATGAAAAAGTAAAAAAAGATTATCCGTTCGTTAAACCGGCTGAAGTCAACTTGCAAGGATTACAAATATTCAAAAACATTGTTTATTACAAGGAAGGTGCAAAAAAGCTAACGTTCGATTTATTTGTGCCCGAAAATTTCAATACAAGATTGCCCTTGATTGTAATTGTTCACGGCGGAGGCTGGCGCTCGGGTCATAAAGAAATGGAACATCCGATTGCCTCCCGAATAGCGGGAAAAAATTATATTGCTGCTACGGTCCAATACAGACTTTCGACGGAAGCTCTCTATCCGACGGCAATACTCGATATTAAAAGAGCGATTTGTTGGCTTAAAGAAAATTCAGACATTTATAAAATTGATACTTCTAAAATTGTTGTAATGGGAATGTCTGCGGGTGGTCAAATTGCAGCCATGACAGCATTAACGGATAAAATTGAAAAATTATCGATAAAAAAATGCGCTATTAATGCAGCTGCAATTATTGATATCGATGGTGTTTACGATATGACAACACCTTCTGAAAGTGCGAAGGATACCATCCCTTCAAAACCTTCGGCAGCAAAACAATGGCTCGGATTTACGTATAAAGAAAAACCCTCCTTGTGGATCGAAGCCTCTCCTCTTAAATATGTCGACAGTACATCTCCGCCCATGCTTTTTATCAATAGTTCATTACCACGTTTTCATGCGGGACGAGATGAGGCGATTAAAATACTAAACGAACACGGTATTTATGCCGAAGTTCATACAATTGAAAATACACCCCATCCTTTCTGGCTTTTTCATCCCTGGCAGGAGCAGGTGGTCAATTGGGTCGACGACTTTTTGAAAAAAATACTTAACTAATTGAGCCCCGTAGTCGATAATAAAATAAAAAAATTATGGAACCAGTATCTGGGAATAAATATTTTCTTAGTACTCTCTTTGCTCAATTGAAATCCGAAACATCGCGAACCGATAGTAATGCCAATTCTCTCGACTCTGCTGAAATTTCAAATACAGCAAGAGTTTTCGATAAACTTGATAAATTCTTAAATCTCGGCAGGAAGGATAGACTTGATCTCAGTGATCTGAACGAAGCTGAGAAAGAAGAATTCATGAAAATGCTGGCTGCTCTAATTAAGAGAGGGATCGTGGGATATGAGGTACTGGAAATAAATGGTAAACCGGAAAAGCATTATATTGTAAACCAAATAGGCAACGAAAGAACTTACGGTGCAAAGTTATACAAGAAGAAAGGATACTACAAGAATTAAGCGGATAAATTCACAAGTGTGCCGGGGTCTTTTACGTATCCAGCCCGGTAGGTTTTCTTGACAATTCTCTCTAAGTAGGTTAATGGCTTTTGTGTATTCGAATTAAATTCTAATTTATCGTTCGTAACAATGTAAAATTCAAAATTTTCTTTCGTTTCTCTTACTTCTTCTTCGGATTGATATCCTTTGTTGAACGAAAAGTATCTTTCTAATTTTTTCTTGTTGATTTTAACCGTATTGTTGAAAACTTGAGTGCCTTCAAGCGGACGGGCAATCGGTGAGTTTTCTCTGAATCTTAATTCTTCAGATTTCCTCTCATCAGAGTTTTCCGTTATTGTTTTGCTAACCTCTTCTGGAATTAGATATTTATGAAAGGAATCATATTGCGCATCTTTTTGCAACTGGCTGATTGTGCGAATATTATTGGGGTCGAGTTTTGTATTGACATACTCGTGTAATGGATGTATCGCTATATTCGCACTTATATTCATACGTATCCCTTTTTCACACTCAATATTAAGTTATGAGACCAATTAAGTCAAGTGTAGCTTATGATTTAAATCAAATTACTCGAATTGGAACTTCAATTACGTTTTTGTTTTTATCGACTTTAAAGCATTTGACCGTATTGTCTCTGACTGAAAATATAATGTAATTTATTTCTGTATCGTTTGCCAGACGAATATCTTCTTGCGACATTCGGGCGGGAGTATTCGGATGAGAATGATATACGGCAATCAGACTTTCGCCGCGGCTGCGGGCATATTTAACGGCTTGAAACTGCTCCTTCGGGTCAAACGAGAAGTGCTCGTTTGACTTATCGGTATTTGTCATTTTAATTATATCGAATGCCACGTCATCTTTTCCTGTCAGGTATCCGCAGGCTTCAGTCGGATAATCTTGTATCGCATGTTCTGTTATTTTTTCGATTATCTGTTTTGGTATGCTAATCATATTCATCCTTTTTCTATTACCACAATATGTATATCGTCTTGAAGATGTTTAATTTCAATTATTTTATTGCCTTGTTCCTCTGCTGTGCGGGGAACGTTTTCGAGAGGCTCTCCTTTTTTTAGTATTACTTCAAGAATGTCCCCGCTGGAGAGTTTTTCCAATTCAAGTTTTGTTTTTACGTAGGTCATCGGGCAATGGTCTTTTGTTATGTCGAGTTTATATCTCATATGAATAGTATCTCCCCATCTTCTGATAATTTTAAGAATTTTGCTACACCCAAAACTTCCTTTATTTCCGGAATGAAGTCTTCTTTTTTTAGACCGAGAATATTCATCGACATTTCGCAGGCAAAAAAATTTGTTTTCAATTGAATTGACGCTTCGAGAAGTTCTTTGAGCGTGGCGACGTTTCTATTTTTCATTAAACCGGTCATTAATTTTGGACTTATTCCGCCGAAGTTAAGACGACTGAGCGGCAAGTTTTTGAATCCTCCCATCAAAAAATTAAATGCTCTTGCAAGTAAGCCCTTACCTAAAGCTTTTCTTCCTTTTTCTTTTTTGATGGTATTAAGACCCCAAAAAGTAAAAAACAGATTTACTTCGTAATTAACTGCGGCAGCTCCAGAAGCTATTGTAAAAGCTGCAATAGCTCTGTCGAAATCGCCGCTGAAAAGAACTATTGATATTTTCTTTTTATTAGCCATCTCCATCATCCTCACTTTAAATCACACGCTGGTTGTTCGTAATCTGTGAGTTCTGTTATGGTCGGATTTACTCCACAGAGCGGGCAATTTTTATTTTTGTTGAGTTTAACTTCTCTGAAGCTTCCTTTGAGAGCATTGAATGTAAGAAGTCGATTAGTCAACAAATCTCCTGTGCCGATTAAATATTTCAGTGTTTCGACTGCTTGAATGCTCCCGATGACACCGGCAACAGCGCCAAGAATGCCTGCTTCACTGCATGTTGGAACAGCGTCCTTCGGAGGGGGTTCTTTGAAAATGCATCTGTAACACATACTGCCGGGTACATGTGTGAAAGTTTGTCCGTCGAATCTAAGTATTCTAGCATGCGAAAATGATTTACCATGCATAACGCATGCATCATTAATTAAAAATTTAGTAGGAAAATTGTCCGTTCCGTCGATAATGAAATCGTAGTCTTTGATTATTCCCTCAATGTTCGAAGAATCGAGTCTAACTTTGTATGGAATAACATTAACGTCGGCATTGATACGAGAAATTTTTTCGGCAGCGGATTCTACTTTGTATCTGGTAAGATCGTCTGTAAAATGAATAACCTGCCGCTGGAGATTACTCAGGTCGACAACGTCGCTGTCGATAATTCCGAGCGTTCCTACCCCTGCTGCAGCAAGGTAGAGAAGTAAGGGAGAGCCGAGTTCGCCAGCACCTACCACAAGTACTTTCGAATTGAGTAACTTTTCCTGTCCTTTTCCCCCTACTTCTTTTAGAATTATGTTCCTGCTATATCGATATATTTGCTCTTCGGTAAAATTCATTTTATCCTCTTAAATTTTGTCTAGTGCATTGCTGAAGTCTTCATTTATGTCCTCTATGTTTTCAATACCAACAGAAATACGAACTAAATACGGTGTAACACCTGCATTATCTTTTTCTTCATGACTGCAATTTGAATAAATGGTCGATTCAGGATGAATTATGAGAGTGCGACAGTCGCCAAGGTTGGCTGAATTCTTTGTATATTTAAGGTTATCGATTAAACGGAAGCAGTCTTCTTTTGTGTTTAATTCAATTGTAATTAATCCACCGAATCGATTTTTAAACTGGTTCTTAGCTAATTGATAGTATCTGTAGTCTTTAAGTCCAGGATAATTAACAGATTTAATTTTAGGATGTTTCAAAAAAAATTCAGCTAGTTTCAAAGCATTCAAACAATGTTTTTCCATTCTTAATGCCAAAGTCTCCAGCCCCAGTAGATGAAAAAATACATTTTGAGGGGCAGGTGTAAAGCCAAAATTTTGATATACTTTAGAACGAGCTGCAGCAATAAAGGCAAGCGAGCCAGCTTTTTCGACAAACGATTTTATTTTGGGTGATGGGTGTAGACCCCAATTGTAATTTCCAGTGTCAATTAAAATACCGCCGATAGCTGTACCATTTCCAGTAATAAACTTAGTGGCAGAGTGAATTATTACATCTGCTCCATATTCTTTTGCACGCCATAAATAAGGCGTGGTTAATGTATTGTCTGTTACAACGGGAAGATTATATTTATGTCCAAGATCTGAAACTTTTTTGAGGTCATAAATTTCAAGTTTCGGATTGCTGATCGATTCAAGAAATATAAGGCATGTTTTGTCGTTTATAGATTTCTCGATTTCATCTAATGAGTTCACTCTAAAAAGGTAAAACAATATAAATAAAAAAACATAGTTAGTT
>DYLP01000046.1 GCA_020722005.1 Melioribacter roseus | reverse complement strand
AAATCTAAAAACCACTGGTTTTAATAATTAGCTTTTTAGAGCAGACTCATTAATTTGTTATTCTCGCAGATATTTTTCTAAAATGATATCCATAAACAGCAAAAGTCATGGCAATCGGGAATTTTTTCGGATATTTTTTAACCGTATAGAAAAACACTTTCCAGAAATAACGTTTTCCGGCGTCGAGTATACCCAGTTTCCACAATATCATAAAAAACGCCCTGAACTCTCTAAATGTAAATCTGATTTTCGGCCAATTCGGCAGACGATAAATGTCAATGAAATTTCTTATACGATTATAATATTCTTTCGGCGAATAAATTTTTTTGATGATCTGAGTATATCCTTTTATTAATTCTTTGTAATTCATTCTGGGAATAATGTTCGTGAAACCGTCCATATTATTACCGCTGAAGTTGTCGATCAAGCGGTTCTCTTTTTTTAGCCTGTTGTACAATTTAGTGCCGTTGGGAGCGTTGAGCAATCCAACCATAGCAGAAACTATACCGCTGTTTTGAATAAAATCGACGTATTGTTTTTGAAATCCCGGCTTGTCGCTATCAAATCCGACAATGAAACCTCCCGATACGATCATACCGTTGCTAATTAATTTTTTTACTGATAATTCGAGGTTTCTTCTTAAGTTTTGTTTCTTACCGCATTCGTTCAGGCTGTCCGGGTCGGTTGTTTCGATTCCTACAAAGACGCTGTTTATTCCGGCTTTTATCATCATGTCGATAAGTTCTTCGTCGTCTGCCAGATTAATCGACACTTCAGTAACAAAATTGAAGGGATACTCTTTTTCTTGTTGCCATTTAATAATTGCGGGTAGAGTCTCTGATTTCAAAAGTCTTTTATTGCCGATAAAATTGTCGTCGACAATCGATACTCCGCCGCGCCAGCCGAGTTCGTATAACCTGTCGAGTTCTGCAATAAATTGGGAGATGCTTTTTGTACGCGGTCGTCTCCCGTTTAACACAGTAACGCTACAGAATTCACAATCATACGGACAGCCTCGTGAATATTGTACACTCATCGACGCATATTTATTCATGTCGAGCAATTCCCACATTGGCGCCGGAGTTGTGCTAAGTTCAGGATATTCATTTGTTGAATAAACTCTTTCAGCTCTGCCTTTCAACAGGTCGCTTAAAAATTGAGGTAAAGTCAGTTCGGCTTCATTTAAAACAAAATGGTCGACACCGGGAAAATCGTTATACTGAAAAGTAAAAAGGGGACCGCCGCCTACGATTGGTTTGTCCAGATTATTACATTTTCTAATAATTTTTCTTATCGAAGATGTGTGAATGTTCATCCCACTTAAGAAAACATAATCCGCCCATAAAATATCCTCGTCTTTGAGTCGACTCACATTCAAATCGATCAATCTCTTTTCCCAGTCCGCTGGAAGCATTGAAGCTACCGTAATTAGTCCAAGTGGCGGTTCAGCTGATTTTTTCGATATAAATTTAAGCGCATCTTTAAAACTCCAGAATGTTGCCGGAGTCTCCGGATAAATCATCAGTATTTTCATGTCGTATATCGTGCTTTGTTAACACTTGTAATAATCATAAATTTCAGACATACTTTCTGTAACAGAATTGTAAAAATTTAGCGCGACCACTTTTTGATTATATTCCCCGCATTACTACGTATTGTATAATTTGCGTATTTAAGCGATATTTATCCGTCAATTGAACGGCAAAAGATGAAAAAAATTAATTCGCAACTCTATATTATCAGTGCTTTTGTAATTGCTCAGATTGCATGGCTGAGCCTGCTGGGTTTGTGGATTTATTGGTATGTAACAAATTATATAGTATTCGAGCAGGTAGCCGGCAAACTTTCGCCTTTAATTGACATTCAAACCCCAAATGTGTTTGTCTTCACCGGGGGAATAATCCTCATTGTGGGAATTGCCGTAGTCATGTTCATTTTTTTTCGGAATCTTACTGTTCAGTATAAGATAGCAAATTTATACGACAATTTTATTGCCACCGTTACACATGAATTAAAATCGCCTCTGTCTTCATTAAAATTATTCCTTGAAACCATGTCATATAAAAATTTGAGCGAAGATAAACGGAAAGATTTTCTTGCGTTAATGATGAAAGACATTCAACGACTGGATAATCTGATAAACACAATTCTCGAAATCTCCCGACTTGAACAAAAAAAGATTGTGCATGACAGACGAACCTATAATACCTGCAGCCTCTTTGAATAACTGGTCAATGAATCGATCGACAATCTATCGGTTTCCGAAGGTGTTGTAAAATACGAATGTACTTCTGCTTCAATATGCTCTGCGGATAAAAAAGCATTGCAGATAGCAATCGATAATTTGATAAGCAACGCAATTAAATATTCAAACAAAGAGCCCTCGATTAATATTTCCGTTAAGGACAATAGAAAGAAAATTATTATAAACATAAGCGATAACGGTGTGGGCATACCACAGCAATATCAGAAAAAAATATTCAATAAATTTTTCAGAATCGATTTGAATTATATGCCGAACGTAAAAGGAACTGGATTGGGTTTGTACTGGACAAAAGAAATAATCAAGCAGCACTACGGCTCGATAAGCGTACATAGCGAAGGCTTGAACAAAGGGTCAACTTTTACTATAGAACTCCCTGCGGCAAAAACAAAGGAAGAATAAGAACCATGACACAATCCGAAGAATTAAAAGGCAAACGTATTTTGCTAATTGAAGACGAAGAATCACTGGCAATCGGGCTCGAATTCAATTTAAGAGAGGAAGGATATATCGTAAACTGGGCTAAAAACGGCAGAGAGGGCATCGAAAAAATCGACAACGAAAATTACGACATCATTATTATCGATTTAATGCTTCCTTATCACGACGGTTTTGAAATTACCAAATTAATCCGGAACAAAGACATTCAAATGCCAATTCTGATACTTACGGCGCGTTCCTCCGACGAGGACAAAATTAAGGGCTTCAATTACGGAGCAGACGATTATGTGGTAAAGCCATTTAATTTAAAGGAATTGCTTCTTCGAATAGAAAGAATGTTAAAGAGAAAATCGTGGTACAAAAATCTGGAAAAGACGGGAGAAATTTTTCAGTTCGGCAACAACAAAGTCAATTTTATAAATCTCGAGTGTACCTCTGGCAAAAAAAAATTCCAGCTTACTCCCAAAGAGGCAATGTTATTAAAATATTTTGTCGAGAACAGGTCGAGAATAATTTCGAGAAAAGAGCTGCTCGAAAATGTCTGGAATTTGCACTCCGATGTCGAAACCCGAACCGTCGATATATTTGTTTCCCGTTTAAGAAAGTATTTTGAACTCGAGCCCGACAATCCGGTTTATTTCAAAAGCGTCCGTGGTGTGGGATACATTTTCGAACCCGGTATATAGGCGCCGACATATTTAAAAAAAATTTCGGCAATTTCCTGATTGAACAAAAATTTGTATCTTACAACAAAAATTATTCCAATATTATGAATAATCATTTGATCGATATTGACGATGTAATTGTTAACAGGGAGATAATTGAAACAAAATTTAAGTGCGATTTAAGTAAGTGCAAAGGGGCTTGCTGTACGATGGAAAGCAAATATGGGGCGCCTCTTCTCGAAGAAGAAATCGAGATAATAAGCAAATACATCGATATAATTAAAGATTTTCTTCCTGATGAACACGTTGAAGTTATCGAACGCGAAGGTTTCTGGTTCGAAGAACATGGCGAGTTTATGACAAAAAGCTTAAACAACAGAGCGTGCGTCTTTGTGGTCTACGAGAACGACATTGCATTTTGCGGTATCGAAAAAGCATTCAAAGCAGGTAAAATAGATTTTATTAAGCCGGTATCGTGTCATCTTTTCCCAATCAGGATTTCCAATTTTGGCGGTCCAGTACTTCGATACGAAAAGTACGAAGAGTGTCTTCCTGCATTAGCAAAAGGGAAAGAAACATCGACAACAATAATAGAGTTTTGCCGCGAAGCTCTAACGAGAGTTTTCGGCAGCGATTGGTTATCAAAATTAAAAAAAGTAACGGAGTAGAAGACTATGTTATCGTTGCAACAAAAAATGGCGCTTCAGCAGAAATTATCGCCTCAACAGATACAGTATCAAAAGCTACTTCAATTAAATACACTTGCTCTCGAGCAAAGAATCAAAACCGAGCTTGAACTAAATCCGATACTCGAAGAAACTCTTGAAGACGAAATGGAACTCGAACAGCTGGAAGAAGAGCCCGAGAAAGAAAACGCAACAGAAGACGATGAGGAAGAACAATTCGACAATTCGGAAGACGAGTTCGATCTGGAAGATTTTATGAACGATTCAGAGTACGAACAGGAATTCGAGCGCCTGAATAAAAACAACGAAGAAGAAAAAGTCTATCCCGTGGCAATTCAGCGGAAATCGATGCGCGACAGTTTAATCGACCAGCTTCATATGCTCGACCTGACCGAAAAAGAAATGATACTGGGCGAAAACATAATCGGAGCGCTCGACAAAGACGGCTATTTCAAAGAAGACCTCGAAAAATTTATTAAAGAACTAAAACTCTTCGAAAGTATTGACGTAAGCCTGGAAGACGCCGAAAAAGTTCTTAAAAAAATTCAAACTTTAGAGCCCGTCGGAATAGCAGCTCGCAATCTTCAGGAATGTTTACTTATTCAAATTCGCAATTCGTCTTACGACCCGTATTATTCATACATTGCAGAAAAAATACTCAGTGAACATTTCGAAGATTTTTTCAACAAACGCTTCGACAATATTCAGAAGAATTTAAAGCTTTCCACCGATACTTTAAAATCGGCACTGGCTTTGATTCAAAAATTAAACCCCAAACCCGGCGAAGGAAATATTGACTCGGAACAAGTTAACCAGATTACGCCCGACTTCATTATCGAAAAAGTAGACGACAACTATATTGTTACGCTCAACGACAGGGCAGTACCATCTGTTACTATAAGCAAGACTTACCTTGAAATGCTCGAAAACAACAAACGAAAAAGAAAAATACCCAAACGCGAAAAAGAAGCCCATCAATTTTTGAGGGAAAAATTCGAATCGGCTAAATGGTTCATTGCTTCGTTGCATCAAAGACGCCAAACTCTTATGAAAATTATGCAAGCCATTCTCGAAAAGCAGTACGAATTTTTCGAGAACGGACCGAAATATCTCAAACCGATGATTTATAAAGACATTGCCGACGAAATCGGGATGGACATTTCAACAATAAGCAGAGTGGTCAACGGTAAATACGTGCAAAGTCCTCAGGGAATTCACGAATTGAAATATTTCTTTAGCGAAGGACTTTCCACCGACGACGGAGACGAAATATCTAACAAACACATCAAAGAGCTAATCAAAGAAATTTGCGAAAACGAGCCAGAAGACAAACCATACAGCGACGATAAAATTGCAAGCATTCTACAGGAAAAAGGAATTCACATTGCCAGAAGAACCGTCGCAAAATACAGAGAACAGTTGAAAATCCCGGTTGCCCGACTTCGTAAAAAAATAATATGATCCTATTCGATATAATTAGCATTGTCGTACTTTTTATACTTTTTGCGCTGACGCACTCGTTACTCGCATCTAAAAAAATAAAACTTGTCCTTGGAGAGCGACTCGGAGAGGCAATAGCTTTTTATCGTCTTTTTTACAATGCTGCGTCTGTAATTTTTTTTCTTCTATTTTATTTAATTGCACCCAAACCCGACATAACTATATACGACTTACATTATCCCTATGATATTATTACATTTGTATTTCAGGTTCTTTCTTTTGTTGGAATAATTATATCGGCCAGACCGATCGATTTACTCGAATTTGCGGGCATCAGTCAGGTTATCCGGTATCATAGAGGCAATTATGATGAAAACGACCTTGACGAAAAGCAACCTTTGATTACCGATGGGATCTATAAATACGTACGGCATCCGATTTATCTTTTTACAATACTCTTCCTCGGATTCCGTCCTACAATGGATCTATTTTATTTTGTTACGTTCATATGTGTCGTTATTTATTTTTATATCGGCTCGATATTCGAAGAAAAAAAACTGAAAGGAAAATACGGAAAAGATTATGAGGAATACTTAAAAAATACTCCTCGAATTTTCCCATTAAAGATTAGGAAAGGAAATCAAACGGAGTTTATATGAAAGTACGATCAACGACAATAATCGGAGTAATTAAAGACGGCAAAGCTGCTCTCGGCGGCGACGGTCAGGTTACACTGGGCAATACTGTAATGAAACATAATTCGAAAAAAATACGCAAACTTTTAGATGGAAAGGTACTATGTGGATTTGCTGGCTCGACAGCTGATGCTTTTACTCTTTTGAATCGCTTTGAAGAAAAGCTCGAAGCCTACAGGGGAAATATTGAAAGAGCGGTTGTCGAACTGGCAAAAGACTGGAGGACAGACAAATATTTAAGACGACTCGAAGCGATGCTTGCAATCTTATCGATCGACAAGGCTTTTATTGTTTCTGGAACCGGCGATGTAATCGAGCCGGAAGATAATATTGTGGCAATTGGCAGCGGAGGCATGTATGCGCTGGCTGCGGCTAAAATGTTAAAAAAACACAGCAACTTATCCGCAAAAGAAATTGTTCAAGAAGCATTAAACACAGCAGCTGAAATATGTATTTATACTAACGATAAAATTACTATAGAAGAAATAGACAAATGAGGTTTTAAATTATGAACAACAATATGCACCAACTTACTCCCTCTCAAATTGTAAAAGAACTGGATAAATTTATAATCGGGCAGGACGAGGCTAAGCGCGCAGTAGCTATAGCACTGCGTAATAGATGGCGTCGGCAGCAGGTCGAAGAAAAGATGCGCGAAGAGATAATGCCAAACAACATTATTTTAATTGGACCTACCGGAGTAGGCAAAACCGAAATTGCACGTCGCCTGGCAAAGCTTGCAAATGCTCCTTTCGTTAAAGTGGAGGCTTCAAAATTTACAGAAGTTGGTTATGTGGGCAGGGACGTTGAGTCGATGATACGCGACTTAACAGAAATTGCTGTCAATATGGTCAGAGCCGAGAAGACGGCAGTAGTAAGAGACAAAGCAGAAAAACTTGCAGAAGAAAGAATTCTCGATCAATTGATTCCGCCTTTGAGACACTCTTCTAAAAGCGACGACGAAAACTCAACCGATGAAATTCAAAACGAAAGAACCCGTGAATGGATGCGCGAAAAATTGCGTAATGGCGAACTCGACGAAAGAATGATTGAATTCGACATCACGGCTCCTGCTTTCGGTATGCAGGTTCTCGGACCAATGGGCATGGACGATATAACCTCAAACCTTCAGGATATGCTCAGTAATATGATCCCTAAAAAGAAAAAGAAAAGAAAAACTACAATTAAAGAAGCCAAGAAAATTCTCGCTCAGGAAGAAGCAGAAAAGTTAATCGATATGGAAGCAGTACAAAGAGAAGCAACACAAAGGGTACAGGAATCAGGCATTGTTTTCATAGACGAAATTGACAAAATAGCAGGGGCAAAAAGTCAGCACGGACCCGATGTCTCCCGAGAAGGCGTTCAAAGGGATTTATTGCCAATCGTTGAAGGTTCTACTGTTAACACAAAATATGGTCCCATTAAAACCGATCATATTCTCTTTATTGCATCCGGAGCATTTCACGTTTCTAAACCGTCCGACTTAATACCTGAACTTCAAGGTAGATTCCCAATACGTGTCGAATTGAAAAGTCTTACCGAAGAAGACTTCATTAAAATTCTTACACTACCTGAAAATGCTCTGCTAAAACAATATACAGCGCTATTACAAACAGAAGGCGTAAGTATTAAATTCAACGACGAAGCAATACGTGAAATTGCCAGAACTGCTGCTCTAGTAAACGAGCAGGTTGAAAATATTGGAGCTCGCCGACTTCATACAATACTTACCACATTGCTGGAAGACATTTTATTCGAAGTCCCTGATAAAATGCCCGAAAGTACAATCGAGATTGACGGCGAAATGGTAAAGAAAAAATTAGAGAAAATCGTAACAAACAGGGATTTAAGTAAATATATTTTGTAACCAGCCCGACTGATAAATCGTCCTTTTATGAAATACAGAATTCTTCAAATATCGCTCTTAATTTTCTTCGTTGCCTGCCAGCCCGAATTGATTAATCTCGACAAAGCTAAAAAAGCTGTTGCAGAGTATTATGATTCGGGGAAATATGAAAAAGATTGCGGTAAGCTAATTGACAAGGCTGTTGAATTTATTGAATCGGTTGAACCTTACGATAGCAACGCTGTAGTTTTCGATATCGATGAAACCGCACTTGATAATTACTGTTATATCAAGTCAATTGGATTCGGATACATACTCGACGAGTGGAATAAATGGATAAACCGGGCAGAAGCGCCACCAAACAAAGAAGTAAAAAGACTCTACGATTATCTTCGTTCGAAAAATATACGGATAATATTTCTCTCGGGAAGATATGAGGAAACTTATAAAGCCACCGTCGATAATTTACATTCAGCCGGTTACACTGAATACGATACTCTTATCATCAGAAAAAACCATCAAAACAACGAGTCGGCTTCCAAATTCAAAAGTCGCGTAAGAAAAGAGCTTTCCGAAAAAGGTTATCGTATAATTGCAAACGTAGGCGATCAGAAGAGCGATTTCGAAGGCGGTTTCTCGGGCTACATTATCAAGCTGCCTAATTATCTTTACGAAGTAGATTAATAAATATCACTTTCCTTTAAAATTAAGTTCGATTTGAACTATTTCCGGCGCACTACCGCTTCTTACCGGAGGACCCCACCCTCCCACACCGCAGGAAACATAATAGTGCGTATTGCCCTTGATTTTATAACCCCACGGCAATTCGTAGATCTTTTTCAAAATATAATTCAAAGGCCAGAGCTGACCGTTGTGCGTATGCCCGGACAATTGCAAATCGATGCCATTTTTTTGCGCCTCTTCCAGATTAAACGGTTGATGGTCCATCATTATAACAGGCAGCTCTTTATTCACACCTGACATGATTTCTTCGAGAGTCTTTCTATGATAATCTGAAAATCGGTTGCTGGCTCTGTCGTCACGTCCCACAACATAAAAACTGTTGTCGATCAACACATAACTATCTCTTATCATTTTAATGTTATGATTATTGAGATATTCGACGGCTTTGTTAACTCCGCCTATATATTCGTGATTTCCTGTTATCCCATAGACTCCATATTTAGCTCTAAGTTTAAGAAGTGCATTGCCGACGTTATCTCTTAATACAGGCTTTATATCTTCATCTATAATATCACCTGCAAATAAAATTATATCTGGATTCAACTTGTTGATTCTATCGACGATTTTATAAGCAAATTTACTTCCATTGATCGTTCCAAGATGCAAGTCGGAAGCCATTACAATCTTAAGCGATTTCAGACTGCCTGCTTTTTTGTTAATACTGATAGCATACTTTTTAATCTGAATCATACGTGTGGTAATATGCCCGCCTCCTACCATAATGATCACGAAAACCGACACAATCATTGCAATGAATTGTCTTGTTTTCAAAGGATTTTTAAAAAGAGCTTCGGGCAAAAACGGAATCGCCCAGTTAATAAGTCTTACAAAGTCAACGAGCATAATGGCAAGGAAGGAATAAAACATTATGGCAATCCAGAACGAGCCAACCCAGACGAGAAAATCGCTAAGGTAAGAAATCCAAAAGTTTTCGAGCACCCTGCCTGCCAAATAAGAAAGTACTACGAATAAAGAAATGGTCAGAGCAATTCCTTTATACTGATCGGGAATTATTGAAAGTAGTCTTTTTATAATGTAGTAATTAATTATGCCGTAAACGACAAATACGATTCCAAAGAATAAAATCATTTGTGTCAATTTCATAACGTTAAAAACCCGATAGACAATAGATTAGTTCAAGTATGTGAATTGTTAGCAATAGCTTTTTTATAAAGGTTAATATACTTTTCGGCAGAACGACGCCAGGAATAATCCTGCATCATTCCGTTCGTTTGAATTTTTTGCCAGACGTCTTTCAAATAATAATCGTGGATAGCGCGTTGAACCGACTGGACCATTGCGTGACCACTATAATCCCAGAAAGAATAACCGGTACCGATTTCTTTCCCCTGTGCGAGATACTCGTTCCAATCCAGCACCGTATCTGCCAGTCCGCCAGTTTTTCTTACCACAGGCACGGTTCCATACTTCATCGAATAGATTTGATTTAGACCGCACGGTTCGAATTTCGAAGGCATCAGAAATATATCGGCACCAGCTTCAATTAAGTGAGCCAATTCGTTATTGTAACCAATGTAGACAGCCATTCTTTCTCGATATTTTCCCGCCAGATAATAAAACATGTCCTCATATTTTTTTCCACCGCTACCGAGCACAATCCACCTTACATCCAAATTCATCAGGTCATTAATAACGTACGCCATGATATCAAATCCTTTCTGGTCTACCATACGGGAAATCATTCCAATCAAAGGTTTGTCATCAACGGGTAACCTAAAATGTTCCAGCAAATATTCTTTGTTCCTCTTCTTGTCCTCCAGATTTTCAGTTGAATAATTGTACGGTATATATTTATCGGTTTGAGGATTCCAGATACTATAATCCACTCCGTTTAATATACCATAAAAGTCGTTTATTCTATGATTAAGATATTCATGCATTCCTTCGCCATACTCAGGGGTAAGGAGTTCCCGGGCATAATTTTCGCTCACAGTATTAATTACATTTGCTGAATAAATTGCGGTTTTCAGGAAATTAATTCCACCCTGGTATTCGCCAATACCACCATGCAAATAATACTCTTCTCTAATTTCGGCTTTGGCAAAAGATGATTTAGTAAAGCGTCCCTGATATGCAATATTGTGAATTGTAAAAACAGTTGCAGTTTTTTGAAATAATCTGTCCCATCCATAATTATCTTTTAAAAGCAATGGTATTAAAGCAGTTTGCCAGTCGTTGCAATGAATAATATCCGGAGCCCATTGAAGTCTCTGTAAAATTTCGATAACGCCTTTCATAAAAAGAATAAAACGTTCATCTTCATCGGGGTCGTTGGTATAAAGACGATAACGGTGAAAATATTGGGGGCAATCGACAAAGTAGACTTCTACATTCGAATTTTCATCTGGTTTATTACTAGGCAGCCAGGCAGTATGGACGTGAACCGGGACAACTCTTCCGGCAACACGTACCGGTATTTCGCCGATATCCCATCTGTATTTCAGACCGTATTCGAGTTCTCCGAAAGTATTGTATTTTGGCATGAACAATTTTACTTCATTTCCCAGGGTCGACAATTCGGCAGGCAACGAACCCGACACATCAGCTAAACCGCCCGTCTTGGCATACGGATATACTTCACTTGAAACAAAAGCAATTTTTAAAGGTTTGGTTTCCTTCATTAATAACCCGAATTGTAAAAATATAATTACAAAAATAAAGATTTATTATTTTATTTCATCGAAATAATACATCGTTGGTACAGAACAAGCGCGCAGATTACAAATTAAACGTGATCCACGCGCCTTTTGAAAAAGGAAGGGAATTAATAAACCGCCTTTTGGTTTAATCTCATCTGGTGGGCAAGTTCTTTAATTTCCGAGAGGTCACGCTGCATTTCGCTCCAGCCGTACCAGAGAGCATAATCGGGATTATTATGGAATGGACCCTGAAAAGTTCTCATTCTGTGTTCGAGGAACATAACGAACAATTTTTGTTCGATAACAGTGGGAGCGTCGTGGAATGTCAACAACATCGGGTAGGCAGCAGGATATTTTTCCGGCTTTTTTGATTAAAGTTTGGCGTTAAAATTAACTGCTTCGGCAATCAGCACATTGTTTGTCTTCAGACATTGTGAGGGGCTCAATCCCAAAGCCCTACCGTTCTACCTTTGTAATATCCTTCCGGTGTATGACAAGTCTGGCATGTCGGAGCCGGGCTATTTTCCGACAAAACGCCGTTTTGTTTCAAAAGATAACGAACACCGTGTTTGGAACCTGAATACATTTCCCATTGAGCATGGTCGAAACCTTGATGACAGGTTTGACATGCCTGAGGCTGTTGAGCTTCTTTTTTACTGAATGTATGGCGCGTATGGCAAACGTCGCAAGAGGCATGTCCGAATACCGAACCGTCGGCTTTCAATTTTCTTATTTCGTCTTCGGTCTTTACGCCTACTTTATGGCAGCCACCGCAACCTTTAAGTCTTTCCATTAGTGCCATCGGCTGCATGTGTGCAGTAGGCATTGCTTTCATTGCTGCCCACGCAATTGCGTGCTTACCCTTTTTGAATTGACTTACTTGCGTATCGTGACACATTGAACAGGTTTCGGGCGTCGGCAATTTTACCCTTGCAACGTCCTCTGCCGAAGTATGCTCGTCGCCATGGCACACTGAACAGTCAATATCATTTTCGGCGTGTTTACTGAGCTGCCAGTCAGAAACAATATTCGGTGTCTCCTTGTAGTGGCACTCGATACATTTGTTTTGCTGCCCGTAAGAATTAATTAAAGCAAAAAGCAGCAAGCCTGAAATCACTAGAAAATATTTTTTCATTAACTAACCTCCCATTGGTGAATAATTTAATTTATGTATCTAAGAGGGTTTACTTTTTGCTAATGAGTGCATTCCGGCTATTCTCGTTAATTTTTCCGACTTAAGTTTTAAGTTCTTCTTCATAAATTTATGTAATTAATCATATGAACTAAATTAAAATCTCTTATATACTACCTAACTTACTTTAAAAAGCTCAATCTATTTCTCTTGATAATGGACATCTCAGGAAGATATTTTCATACCTAAATTTCTTTAACATATAGCCACAAAAGTGTATTGAAAATTATCATAGAAAACCGATCCTCGTCCTACAGGTCGATCAGTTCGACCTGTTATTAACTTTTCTTTTACTCAATCGAAATCAATTATTCATTTTTATTCAAAATTAACAACTTTTCCGTTTGGCACGGAAATTTATAATGTATTTCCGTCAACGTAATTAACAACAAAACAAAACGGAGGAAAAAATGAAAAACTTAATTAAACTCTCAGCTTTATTTGCATTGTTTGCTGTTTTTACTTCAACAGCATTAGCACAAACTTCCAGTGCCGATAATCAAACTCAAAATCAAAAACTGAATAAATACAGGGTTAATTGGGTTGATATTGATGGCAACGGAATATGCGATAATTTTGGAACAGAGAATCAAGGTGCTGGCAATGGTTACGGTAAACTAAATAACAACGTAAGCAAAGGAAAGCGCGGTGGGTTAGGTGACGGCAGTGGTCTTCGCCCGCAAGACGGTACAGGCTTTGGTCGAGGTAATGCATCAGGTGCAGGCGTATGTGACGGCACCGGTCCTAAAGGTAATATAAGTAAAGGCAGAAGAAACTGATAATTCCGACTTCATAACTACAAACGTCAAAAGTCCGGTTTACACCGGACTTTTTTCGTCTAAAAAGTCGAGTGTGTTCGACCATATTGTCTAATTTTTTACTTCCCTTTAAAAAGGAATCTAAGTAATTATTATTTTTCGAACATTTTTTCTGTTTTTTTATTTGGCATATAGTTTGTAATTTATAACATAAAAAGGGTAATAGGATGAAAATTGCAAGAAACATATTTTTGCTTTTATTTCTTCCAATACTTACTGTTTCGATTTATAGTCAGCAGGATACATCAAAAGCTAGAAAACCCGCAGAAGAAATAAAGAAACAAGTAGAGCAAAAAGAAATTAATCACGGCAGACGATTTGTTGACGAAAACGGCGACGGGTTTAACGACAATGCGCCCGATCATGACGGGGACGGCATACCGAACGGACTTGATCCCGATTACAAAAAGTCAATGCAAAAACTACGGAACAGCAATCTTCCCTATATCGACCTGGACGGCGACGGTATTAACGATAATTTACAACGAGGTGGCAAAAGAAAAGGTATGAATATGAAAATGAACGGAACACAGGTTAAGCCACAATCATCTAATTCCGAAGTTGGTCAATCTTCTAAGGGAAATAGCGACACCAGAGGAAAAGGAAACCAGAATGGAAAAAAGTAAAATGGAATCAACTCGTCTTACATTCTTATCTATTATAATACTTTTTTTATTCGTTTTAAGCGAGTTAAATGCCCAATGGAATTATTCCTTTTCCGTTCAGAATGAGTATTACAGCAATCCCTTCTACCTTCCCGAAGCTGAAAATGAATTTGCAAGTATATTTGACTTAGGATTAAGCAAGGTGTTCGGTAAATTTACATTATTATACTACGGCAGTTATTCTATTTTTACCAAATCGATTGATAGAAATTATTACTGGCATCAATTGGGATTTTACAGAGAAACTGAAAATTCAATGTTGGGATTTTATGCCGAGAACAGGATTAATAAAAGGGTATATAACATATATAATTATTATGACTTTACTGTATATTATAGGCATAGAGTCATTTCCGAATTTATTATTTCTACTTTCAACATATCATCTACATATAAAAAATATGGAAATCTATCCAGGTATGATAATATCTTCTTAAGCGGAAGCATTAGTCTTAATAAAAGTTTTCAAACCAAAACAACTTTTATATTAAGCAGCTCTTTAAACTATAAAAATTATTTCAACTCATCGGGAGTTGTTCTTGTTGTTGACTCCGTAGCAGATTCGGGTATTAATTATATGGGGCACGGAAGAGGATGGTTAATAAGAAGAAATAGCGAAAACGATATAAATGTTTCAAGGCAGAATATTTCTGCAGTTGTAAATACTCAGTTATTTAACAACATAAGAGTTGCACAATCATTGTTCGAAAACACAGGCATGGCAGTTCATTATACAAACAGAACTATGCTCGGCAACAAAGGAGTTTTCAACGAAGATATTGAATATAACAGAGGAGATGAATCCGACCTTTATGACGACCCGATAAGCAGAAACGAGAACGCTTTGGGAATTGATTTGACTCAAATTATACCGTTCGGTTTTACTCTGAGGGCAGGGTATCAATACAGTTGGAGGAATTACCCGAATCAAGGTATTTACATCGATAGTTCAGCTTACAATACAGTAATACAACGCAAAGATGAAAGAGGCATGTTTTATATTAATCTGAATAAATCACTTTTGTTAAGTGAAGAAAAAGATATTTCACTTAAAACCTCTCTCTATTTCGAACGGATTAACAATATATCTAATAGTTATTGGTACAATTACACAAGTGATCGGGTATCTTTAGATTTAACTATTGAATTTTAGAGCGGAACATTGTACTTGCTTCCGTTTGATTATACGGTAAAAATAGATGCTAAAGAATATTTTAATTCAACCGAAAAGTTTGCTTTTTATATTTATCACGGTTTTGATACTTGTTGTAATAACCGTACTAAACGAGCAAAGTCAAAGTCGTAAAGAAGTATTAACCGTACTCGAAAGTCAGTCACATTCATTATTGGAAACGATACTGGTCTCTTCGCAGGAAGTACTTTATGCAAGCAACGAAGTGGAGAAAGAAATACGGAACAGGTTGTTGAATAATGCGTCTATTATAAAAACTTTATTTCAAGAAAACAAAATATCCGACCGATTGCTTAAAGATATTGCGGAAAATAATGGTCTCAACAGTATTAATGTTTTCGATAAAAATGCAACACTGCTTTACTCTAATATAGAAAGTAAAAACGACAGTAATCTGGATTTATATGCAAGTAAATTTTTAAGGCCAATTTTTGAGGGTATTGAGGATACCATTATAGTAGGTTTAAGAGAAGCCCGGCTTGGAGAAGGAATTAGGTATATTGTTGCATTAGCAACGGATTATAACGGTGCAATTGTTCTGAATCTTAATGCCGAACAGCTTTTGGAATTTAGAAAGCGAGTAGGTTTTGGAATTTTACTTAATAAACTCACTGAAAATGCAGGCGTTATATATACCGCACTTCAAGATACAAACGGAATTATTGCCGCATCGAGTAATGTAAACATGCTCGATCAAATTTTATCATCCAGTTTTTTAGAACGATTGTATAAAGATAAACTATTTGATTGGCGCTTTTATGATTTTGACGGTACCGAAGTATTCGAGGCTGTCCACAGATTTGAACTCGAAGGTGAAACAGTTGGTTTGTTTAGAATCGGGTTATCGCTCGATCCGCTAAATCAAGTTTACGATAAAATTACAAAGCGAATTATCATCTTCGGCGTGTTATTGCTGATACTGGGAACCTTCTTGTTATCTATAGTTTTTACCCGACAGAATTTTAACGTGTTAAAAAAACAATATGATTATATAGAAAGCTTTGCGAATAAATTAATAAAAAATGCGAACGATCTAATAATTGTTTTGGATGAAAAGAAATTTATTAAGGAAATAAACCCTGCGGCTTTAAAATACTTCGCTAAAACCGAACCGGATGTGATTTCCAAATCTATTAGCGAAATCCTAAATAATGACAGCGAGAAAAAATTATTTGAAGGTGGTTCCAACATAATTGAAACCGAATCCGAAATAAACGGTGAATACAAAAACCTGATTATCTCGCGAAGCGAATTTAAGGATTTAGAGGACAGGATTAATTATGTATTGATTATAAGAGACGTAACACAATTAAAAGAACTTGAAGAGCAGATATTGCGAAGCAAGCAATTATCCGCAATGGGTCATCTTGCTTCTGGCGTAGCGCACGAAATTAGAAATCCACTTAATTCGATCGGTACAATAATCCAGCAGCTACGTCGCGATTTTGAACCGAAAGAGGATGCCGAAGATTATAAAAAATTTACATCTGTTATATACAAGGAAGTTCAAAGAATCAATAAAACTATTGAGAGCTTCCTAAAGCTTGCACGCCCTCAACCTGTTGTTCGCAAAGATTTTCGATTAAGTAGTTTGTTTGACGAATTATCTATTCAATATTCTCAAATACTAAAAGAAAAATCAATACGTCTGGAAGTTAAAAATGAATTCAACGGCTCGGTTTACTGGGACAAAGATCAAATGAGGCAGGTTTTCATAAATCTTATTTCCAATGCAATTGATTCTATAGTACAAAACGGAACAATCAGAATTACAACTTCATTAATAAATGATATTGTTCATATTACAATTGAAGATAATGGTAAAGGAATATCGAAAGAAGATATCGACAAAATTTTCAATCTTTATTTTACAACAAAAGCCGAAGGAACAGGAATAGGTCTGGCAATTGTTCAAAGAATTATAAACGAACATAACGGCATAATAACCGTTGCAAGTAAACCCGGAGAGGGCACAAAATTTACAATTAAAATTAAACAAGGTTACGAGAGTAAGTAAAATGAATAATTTATCAATACTAATAATAGACGATGAAGAAACTCAAGTAGAATCGCTGAAACGGTTTTTAGGAAAACGGGGACATACAATATACACGGCAACAAGAGGAAAACAGGGTGTTGAAATTGTAGAGCATAATCAAATAGACCTGGTGATAAGCGATTACAGAATGCCTGAGATGAACGGGCTTGAAGTTTTGCAGGCGATTAAATATCTGAATCCACAAATCGATGTAGTTATCGTAACTGCTTATGGCAACGTTGAAGAAGCCGTCGACATTATGAAAAGTGGCGCATACGATTACTTAACTAAACCTATCGAGCTTGATGAACTCGAAAACATGATTAAAAGAATAGCAGAAAAGAAATTGCTTGTATTAGAAAACGAGAGATTAAAAAGTCAGCTTGCGGACAAATTTAAATTCGAGTCGATTATATCGCAAAGTGCCAAAATGGAATATGTTCTTAATCTCGCAGGTCGCGTTGCATCAAGCAAAGCTACAGTACTAATCAGAGGCGAAAGCGGAACAGGAAAAGAATTAATAGCCAAGGCAATCCATTTTACAAGTTCAAGAAAAGATAAACCTTTTGTTACTGTAAATGTTGCAGCGTTATCAGAAAACCTTATGGAAAGTGAATTGTTCGGACATGTTAAAGGTTCATTTACTGGTGCAATTGAAAATAGAGTCGGACGTTTTGAAGAAGCGGATAAAGGAACCTTATTTATTGATGAGGTAGGCGATATCCCTTTGAATATTCAAGTTAAACTTCTTCGAGCAATACAATTCGGGGAAATTCAAAGTATCGGAAGTAACATTACAAAAAAAGTTGACGTAAGAATATTGGCTGCAACAAATAGAAATTTGGAAGAGTTGATAAAAGAAAACTTATTCCGCGAAGATCTTTACTATAGATTAAATGTTGTCAGCTTGAATTTACCCGCTTTAAGAGAGCGAAAAGAAGATATACCTTTATTGATAAATCATTTTATAAGAAAATATTCAGATATAAATGAGAAAGAAATTAAAGGCATTAGTAATGACGCACTCGATATATTAATGAAATATAACTACCCAGGTAACATTAGAGAACTTGAAAATATTATAGAGCGTGCTATAGTTTTGGCCAGACATAATATAATAACCATAGACGATTTACCTCCACAGCTCGGCCTTTCATTTGAAAAGAACATATTGGACCCTCATAATTTGGATAATACATATGAAGAGAAGATGAAAGCCTTCGAAAGTGAACTTATTCAGGAAGCTTTAAGCAGAACTAACGGAAATCAAAGTGCTGCAGCACGTGAGCTGGGGATGACCGAAAGGCATCTCCGCTCACGCTTGGAAAGACTGGGACTTAAGAGCAATAATAAGTGACTTCCCCATTTACCATGTTTTGTTTTCTATGTATATTTTTTAATTGCTATTGATGAGTTCACTCTAAAAAGGTAAAACAATATAAATAAAAAAACATAGTTAGTTT
>DYLP01000045.1 GCA_020722005.1 Melioribacter roseus | reverse complement strand
ACTATGTTTTTTTATTTATATTGTTTTACCTTTTTAGAGTGAACTCATGAATAAATTTAATAAAAGCATAACTACACATATTAGCAATTAGTTTTCCACTTGATCTTGGTCAACTTCTTGCATTTATTTGAATTTCAAAATAAATTTGGTACGTTTTTTTAAAGTTATGGCAGACCAGAGTGATGAGAAGAATATAACGGTCAACCGAAAAGCGCAGCACGATTATTTTATAAAAGAGCGCTTCGAAGCCGGAATTGTTCTCGTAGGAACGGAAGTTAAAGCACTGCGTCAGAATAAAGCCAGTTTGGTTGACAGTTATGCCGCTGTAATGGACGATGAAGTCTGGCTGATAAATGCAAATATTTCTCATTACGATCAAGGTAGCTACAACAATCACGAGCCTCTGAGAAAAAGGAAATTGCTCCTTAACAAGAACGAAATAAGGAAATTAAAAAAAGCCGTTTCCGAAAAAGGTAATACACTTGTGCCATTACGACTTTATTTCAAGAATGGCAAAGTAAAAGTAGAACTGGCAATTGCAAGTGGAAAACGTAAATACGATAAACGTGAAGATATTGCCAAAAGAGAAGTTAAACGGGAACTGGAGCGCAAACTGAAACAATAAGGAGAAGAATTTAAAATTGAAAAATAAGATCGCCTTTCCTCCTGTTAATGAACAAATGGATATCATCAAAAGAGGAACTTCGGAAATTATACCGGAGGAAGAGCTCTTCGAAAAATTCCAAAAATCGCATAAAGAAGGAAAACCACTAAACATAAAATTAGGCTGCGACCCGACGCGTCCCGATCTCCACTTAGGTCATTCTGTGGTGTTAAGAAAACTCGCACAATTTCAGCAATTAGGTCATACGGCTATTCTGATAATCGGAGATTTCACAGGAATGATTGGCGATCCTTCGGGAAGAAATTCTTCGCGCCCACCGCTTTCGTTTGAAGAAGCACGCAAAAACGGCAAAACTTATTTCGAGCAGGCTTCCAGAATACTTGACCCTCAAAAAACAAGAATTGTCTACAATTCCGAATGGCTCGGTAAGATGACATTTGAAGACGTAATTAAACTTGCCTCGAAATATACAGTAGCACGCATGCTCGAACGCGACGATTTTACAAAAAGAATGAGAAACAGAATTCCGATAAGTATGCACGAAATTCTTTATCCTCTGGCTCAAGCCATGGATTCAGTTGCAATTGAAAGCGATGTAGAATTAGGAGGTACCGACCAGAAATTCAATCTCCTGGTAGGACGGGATATTCAACGTGAATTTGGTCTTGCTCCGCAAGTTATCTTGACAATGCCAATTCTTGTAGGAACTGACGGAAAAGAAAAAATGAGCAAGTCCCTCGACAATTACATCGGCATAAACGAACCACCAAATCAAATTTACGGCAAGACACTCTCAATTCCCGACGAACTAATTTATTCATACTATGAATTAGCTACTGATGTATCAAACCAGGAGCTTAGAATAATCAAACAACAGCTTGAAAACAAAGAAGTTAACCCAAGAGATTTAAAAAGAACCCTAGCAAGAAAACTCGTAACGATGTACCATTCTGAAGAAGCAGCATTTCAGGCAGAGCGTGAATTCGACCAGATATTTGTTAAAAAAGGACTACCCGATGAAATGCCGGATTTGAAACTTGGGAAAGACTACTCAGAGAAAGGTATTGATATACTCGATTTAATTTTAAAAGCTGGCTTTGCTCCCACCCGCAGCGAAGCCAGACGGCTCGTAATACAAGGCGGTGTTTCCATTAACGGTGAAAAAATTGTAGATCCAAAATTGATAATAAATCCCAAAGAAGGTTCCATTTTAAAGGTGGGTAAGCGCAATTTTGCCAAAATTACGATTTAATTTATGGAGGAAATCTAAATTGTACGTACCAACTAAAATCTTTTTCACAAAAGGGGTCGGTCGCCACAAAGAATATCTGGCCTCTTTCGAACTCGCACTACGCGACGCAGGTATCGAAATTTGTAATCTCGTTTCAGTAAGCAGTATTTTCCCTGTCGGAGCTAAAATAATTAATAAGACTCAGGGACTGAGTATGTTGAAACCGGGCATGATTACCCACTGTGTGATGGCACGAAACTCTACAAACGAGCCAAACAGATTAATTGCTTCCTCAATAGGAGTTGCAATTCCCGCTGACAAAAATATGTACGGATATTTGTCCGAGCACCATCCATACGGACAGACCGAAAAAATTGCCGGCGAATACGCTGAAGATCTGGCTGCCACCATGCTTGCAACTACACTCGGTATCGACTTCGACGCGGACAAAAACTGGAATGAAAGAGAACAGGTATTTAAAATGTCAGGCAAAATTGTGCGTACTTTTAACGTTACTCAGTCTGCCAGAGGCAACAAAAATGGTTTATGGACAACAGTTATTTCAGTAGCAATATTATTACCCTAATTATGATACATTCATATTTAGCATTCTGGATTTTTTTCTGGGTTGTAGTTTCGATAATGTTCTATATTGACCTTTATGCGGTTGAACATCGTACAGGTAAAATTGGCATTAAGACAAGTCTTAAATGGAGCGGTATCTGGATTGTTACCGCTCTTTTATTTAATCTTCTTATCTTTTTATTCTTAGAAGATGGACACCAAAAGGCACTCGAATTCCTGGCGGGATATTTAATCGAAAAATCGCTTTCTGTTGATAATTTGTTTGTCTTCTTAATGATATTCAACGTAATGAATATCAAGGAAGAACATCAGCCGCATGTACTGAAATGGGGAATCATCAGTGCAATTGTATTGAGAATTATATTTATCCTTGCAGGCGTAGCGCTAATCGAGCTGTTCCATCCAATTATTTATGTTTTTGGAATAATGCTTTTTTACGCTGCTTACAAAATGGCATTCGGCAGCGAAGAGCAAATTAATTACGAGCACAACCCGCTCATTAAGTTTTTCAAAAAGAAATTCCGTCTTCTACACAATTATGAAGGTAAAAACTTCTTCGTCAGAAATTCAGGCAAACTTTTTATTACTCCAGTTCTCCTGACGCTCCTTTTAATCGAATCGTCCGACATAATTTTTGCCATCGATTCAATACCTGCAATTATTGCTATAACACATGACCCTTTTATAATAATCACATCAAATATTTTTGCAATACTTGGATTGCGGGCTCTCTATTTTGCCCTTGCAGGAATAGTCAATTTGTTTTCTTATCTAAAATACGGTGTGGCTATCATTCTTGCTTATGTCGGAGTTAAAATGTTATTGACAGATATCCAAAAAATTCCCACACTCTATTCGCTGGCATTTATAATAATAGTGCTAACTTTATCGGTCATTTTTTCATTGATGAAAAATAAAAGCGCCGATAAAATAGTCCCAAAAGATGAATAATAAAAGATACGGTCAAGCCGACAATCATCGGCTCGATAATCCGTAATCCATTGTCGATATAAGGACGCAATAATAGCCAGAAAATTACCGATAAAGAGCCTGAAATTAATTCCGCAGTAGCAAATTTAGTATCGATTCTGAATTTATCATAGTATGCACCAATTATAAGCAGGATTATACCGGGTATGAAAATACTTCCTACTATGTACCAGATGGATACTACTGATTTTACAAAAAATGCTAGTAGAACAGATATTATTCCAGATATAATGATGCCGAGTTTCGTATAAAAATTTATCGACCTTTTTTTCGCTAAACCGAATTTAAGCATAATATCATTTCCGAAAGTTGTACCGCTCAGGAAGAGAAAACTATTGGACGTTGAAATAATTGTTGCAAATAAAGCGGCAAAAAAGAGTCCTTTCAGTCCACTACCGAGAATTTTATCCGCATAAATCGGAAAAGCCAGCACTGGGTCAATCAGGTTTTTCAAGTACGCTCTTGAAAAAAGTCCTGTGGCTGTCGTAAGGAAATCGAATAAAAGCCAGAAAATTACTGAGATTAAAATGCCGTATTTTGCTGTTCTACCGTCTCGTGCTGCATAACATCGCTGGTGAAAACCAGGGTCGGCAAATGTCCATAATGCAATTAAAAACCACACTGTAACGTACAAGGGGGAGTGTCCGCCCGTTAAACTTAAATGCTCGGGCGGCAAATTATGGATTAAAAAATCAATATCCCCTATCGAATTAAATGATACGATGACAATTGCTGTAAAGCCCAAAAACATTACGAAGAACTGGAAAACATCCGTCATTAAATCCGCACGATAACCGCCTTTTATTAAATAGACCGAAGAAAATATTAACGCAATTATCAGTCCAAATAAAAGAGGAATATTAAAAATAACCTGTAACAATACGCCCGTCATAAGAATATAAGGAGCAGGAGAAACAAGGACAAAAATAAAAATCGAAGAGATTAATGCCGGCATTTTGCCGTATATAATTTCAATTTTATCGGGTATGGTAAAGAGTGAAGAGTTTCTAACCTTTTCTGCAAAATAGAATGCAAATATGACGGCAAAAATATAATACGGTAAACCTTGAGTAATCCAGCTCAAAATACCGCTGGTATAAGTAAACTCGCCAACGCCGAGTATGCCACCATACCAGGTTGATACATTTGTAAATACAAACAAAAGGATTCCAACTTTTCGATTTGATAGTAGAAAATTTTCTGTGGAGTCTCCTGTATAACGCGAAACATAAACGCCAATACCCAAAAGAACGAGGAAAAATCCCGTAATAATAAGAATATCTACCAAACTAAAGCTGACCATTTTTCCTCATAGCTTCAAAATCCCTGATAACGAAAATTCGCCCTCCTTTAATTGTAAGATAAATTGAATCCTTTAATGCTACATTGCTCGTGCTTTCCTTTTCGCCAAAGGGCAAATGCATTTCCTTAAGAGGATATTTGAGACCTTGAGAAGTAATTTTAGTTTTTCTGTCAAAACCGTAGAGCGAAATGGTCTCGCCTGTCAAGGTTTTTATTTCCACACTTCCACTGTAAACGCTCAACACCGACTGTCGATGTAATAATTTAATCTGGATTTCGTCGTAAAATTTCAGAATAATGCCAAGATTACAAAATGAATGGTCGAGTCGACTGCCGGTAGCGCCAATTAAAAACAGGTCGGTAAATTTCTTTTTAATGGCATATTTAATAGCCTTTTCAACATCGGTATCATTTTGACGATTTTGCTTGATAATTTTCGACTTACCGGAAAAATATTTGAGATTTTCTGCAGTAATCGAATCGAGGTCGCCTATAATTACATCAGGGACGGCATTTAATTTACGGGCGGAGTTTGCCCCTCCGTCGGCACAGATAATTTTATTATATCCCGTACGAACAAGAAAATCAATTATTCGTTTCGACGGAGGGTCTCCATTAGCCCATAAAATTGCTTTTTTCATAAACCGAATTTAATTCCCGCTATAAAATTGCGTTCTGCAGCTGGAAAGAATTCCTTACCGATTCCGTATGCTGCGTAAAGATTATCGAAGATATTGTTAATTTGCAAATACAATTTAACATTTTTCAAATATGATTTTAATTCCATTTCGTATGAGGCATAAAAATTAGCAACAAAATACGACTCGACTTTATTGTCCGTATAATCGGTTACATATGGATAAATCGTTTTGAACTCCAATAGTTTTTCATCGTAATTGTCTGTATAAAACTCACCGACGTACTTACCCGACAGTTGAGCGAACAATCCACCTTTTTTGTATTTAATAAGTGCATTGAATATTACATCAGGGAATCCGCTGATTCGGTTGCCAGCTAAATCAAATTCGTATGTTTTCGATTCCTCGTCGTTATAGAAATATGCGAATCCTTTGCTGATATAATTTTTACTAATTGATCCGTTTAGAACTAATTCGATTTCTTTAGTCGGTTTAACAATAAGAGAAGATTCAATTCCGTAGTGAATTGTTCTCTCCATGTTGCCGGTTATCGGTTGACCGAATCGATCGAGTTGCCCCCTTTTGACAATTTCGTCGTTAAATAACATATAAAAAGCATTCAGAGCAAGACTCATATTATCATTATCGAAAATGGCACCGAATTCGAAATCATTCATCGTTTCAGGCTTAACCAAAGGTCGGGAAAAATCATACGTGCCGTCGGGCAATTGTTCGAATTGAGGAGTTTCGCCCCAGCTCGATTCTGCGGCATCATAATAATTTTTTAATCGCGGTTCTCTTGTTACCCGTGCATAAGTTAAATAGAGATTAAACGAAGGTGTAAAACGGTAATTCAATCCAAAACGTGGATTGAAAAACAAATCGTCAATTTCAAATTCATTGTTTAGGTAACGTTCGTTGGCAATTTCATATCGGTGATAAGCCAGTTGAGCTTCAGCGAGTAGACTTAAGTGCGAATTGAAATTATATTTTTCGTGTGCAAAAAATGTAAAGATGTCTTTAGCACCTTCATAATAATAGTATCGATAATCTTTTGTAATTCCCGCAGGCAAAAATTCACCGTAATTCAGACTGCCCCAATGTACCGATCTGTGTAGACGGAGTTCTCCACCAACGATTAATTCTCCCCCTGTGTGATTGATACTTAGACGAGGAATCCAGCCCCATTGTTTATTTTCTACCATTGCACGTATCAAAACATTCGACGGATTAACTGTTGGATTAAATCCGTTATCATGAGTAAGTCTGAAATATGTAGTGTCGCCCCATGAGCCGTCGTAATCGAAAAATCCGTCGCCAAATACAAGGAATAGAGCAGAATTAAAAACAGTATTGTCATTCAAACGAAATTCGTTAAGCAATTCAAAATGTGGTTGCGAAAAGTTTTCGATTTCTTCCGGTCTTCTTTCTAATGTATACGTATAACTATTCTCGTCTGCTTCCCAGTAAGAATAATTGGCTTTTCTTAGTTCTCTATCTTTTATCGCAAATTTCGGTAAACCTGTATAAACGAGTCCATCTGATAAAGGGCCACCAAAAATATTAATCTGAGTAGTTAAATTTTTATCGAGTCTGACAGCCGAAAGATAATAAGATCTAAGGTTAACCCAACTATTGTTACGATAACCGCTGCTCAGGGTCTGAGATAATTTTGCATAGACTGAATATTTGTTGTTGAGCAATCCGCTGGAGACCACCGCCGAATATTTTCTCGTATTGAAGCTCCCGATTGAAGTAGAGAGTTCCACGAGTGGTTTACTGGTAATTGAAGTAGTTATTATGTTAATTGAACCACCGATAGCAGCATATCCAGCAATACCGGAGCCAGCCCCACGCTGAATTTGAATCAGTTCTGTATTTTCCAGTAAATCCGGGAAATCGATCCAATAGACATTATGATCTTCAGGGTCATTCTGAGGAATACCGTTAATCGATACTGATATTCTGCGCTGATCAAATCCTCGTATACTAAGATAGTTGTATCCCAGCCCATTTCCACCTTCCGAGTAAAAGGTAGCCGACGGAGTATAACTAATTACTTCTGGTATATCCTGAATTGTATAGTCTTGCTTAATTTCGTTTTTGTTTAGTTTGGTAAATGTGAGAGGAGAAAAACCGCTCTCGCCGATTGTACCTTTAACCAAAACGGTCTGACTGATAATAATGTCGCTTGTTAGTTTAATAATTTTATTCTTTAAAGCAAGAAAATCTTCGACCGGGATTTCATATTTACGGTAGCCAATATAACTGACAACAATAATGTCGTCGTTCTTAAAATTTCCTTTAAGTACAAATTCGCCTGATGAGTCGGCAGAAGCACCGTAAGGAGAATTTTTGATATACACATTCGCAGCGGGGAGAGGCTCTCCGGTATCTCCATTCACAATTTTGCCTTTAATTTCAGTTACCTGCGAATAGTTTGAAGATATGAATAGAAAAAAAAGAATAATTAAGTTTTTCATGTTAACCTCCGTTTTTTAAAATAAAAAAGCCGTTTTATAACGGAAAACGGCGCTCAACTTAATTATTCTTCGACCGTTTTCCTACGCTGGCATTACCCAGATCAGGTTCAAGGGTATTATCTCAGCCCCCTCAAATGGGAGCACCCCTAACGACTTTTTAGATGTTAAAAGAACTAGTTAATTATTTTGAGTTTTTGACCGACTTTTATTTTATCGGTCTTTAGATTATTCCAGTTAATTATATCAGCAACAAAAACTCGATAAATTCTTGCAATTGTCCACAGCGATTCGCCGTGTTTTACTTTATGAATAGTAACATTAGATTTATCATTTCGCTTTGCAATATATTTATTCTCGGTATTATTTTCAAGCCTCTTCTTAACATAAAGTTTTTGCCCAGCATAAATTTTATTTGAACTGAGTTGATTCCAATTTTTTAGATTATCGACAGTAACATTAAATTTGTTTGCAATTTCGTTAAGGTTGTCGCCTCTTTTTACAAGATAATAATTGCTGTTACTGTTGTAGTTAACATCAGCAAAATTTTCATTTTTCTGATATATCTTCAAACTCTCTCCGACACGAATTACATTGCTTTTCAAATTATTCCATTCTCTAATATTTGATACTCTAACGCCAAACTTATCTGCTATTTCACTCATCGTATCGCCTTTTTTAACAGTATATTCGACAAGATTGGAATTTCTTTTTACAGTATTGTCTCCATACGAATAGACGTTGTCAGTTCCTTTGAGTGTAAGAATTTGTCCGTATTTAATTCTGTTGGACTTTAGATTATTCCATCTCCTAAGTTGGGCAACCGAGACTCCGAACTTTTTTGCTATTTCACTTAAAGTATCGCCGCGTCGTACTCTGTATTTGCTTGTCCTATTATTATCAAAATTTTGAGAGGATGCTATTTGTGTATAACCGGGATATACAATTAATTTTTTTCCCCTATAAATTCTGTCGCTATGGAGATTGTTCCAGTTTCTTAACTGCGAAATTCGCACTCCGTATCGAGCGGCAATTGTAGATAAAGTTTCGCCTCGTCGTACGTGATGCTCAATCATAGTGTTACCGGAATTTGCCAATAAAAGTTGATTTTTTTCAGTTGTCGATAGCGAATCAATCTTTGAATAATATCCAGTTTGTTCTTCCGGCACGTAAATTTTTAACTGTTGCCCTACTTTAACCCTTCGAGTATAAGGTATATTATTCCAGTTTCTCAAATCGGATACGCGAACATCGAACAAATCGGCTATATCTACAAGGTTATCGTTGCTCTTTACAGTATAATTAATTGCAACTTTTCCTTCGGGAACTATATATTCCAGAGAATCAGCGCTGTAAAGCGAATCGTAAATTTGGCTGAATTTATAGTCAATTTCCGGATTGGTAAGTTCAAGTTTATAAGTAGGATTTTCGTCCGCAGAGGCAACTAAATCGTCAACTGCAGGTAAAATATCGGTGTTTATTGATATGTCATCAACATTTATAGTCGATACAGGTATTTTGAGCTTCGTTCCGACGGTCAATTTACGTCGTGTCGAAATATTATTGTAAGAAGCAAGCTGGGATATACTCACATTATATTTTGATGCGAGCATCCTGAGAGTTTCCCCGGGGCTAACCGTATGAAACGTATATTGGATTTTTGCATCCTGGGGAATACTTTCGAGGTTAGCCACAAATGCATCGTACGTCTGAGCCGGTACTTTTAGTGGATATCCATCGTCAAATTTGGGTGGTGTTATATTTTGAATTAATTCTGGATTCAGTTCTCTTAAAAACTCAACGCTTACACCCGCACATTTTGCCAGTATATTGAGATCGAGCGATTCTTTAATTCGATAAATTTTATATTCAATCGGCTTTTCATACTGGATATTATTAAAACCAAATTTGTCGGGTTGACTTGCAATTAGTGTAACTGCAATATATTGAGGCACATAGTTTCTCGTTTCTCTGGGAAGATATTGTCTCATCTCCCAGAAATCGTTAGAGCCAGAAAGTCTCATAGCTCTTCTTACTCTACCTTCTCCGCTGTTATATGCAGCTATTGCCAGATACCAATCACCCAGCGAATAATATAGGTCCCGTAAATGCCTTGCAGCAGCTCTTGTAGCTTTTTCGGGATCGCGCCTTTCATCAATATGATAATTGATTTTCAGGTCATACAAACGAGCAGTACCTTTCATAAATTGCCAGATGCCAACCGCTCGAGCCCATGAACGGGCAGTAGGATTTAAACCACTTTCAGCCATACTCAAGAAAATTAATTGCTGCGGAACCTGTTCTTCTGCAAAGACCTTTGCCATAATCGGGAAATATCTTCCCGAACGGGAAAGCCACCTTCGCATATATGTTCTGCCTTTACTTGTAAAATACTCAATATATTTCTCTACGTATCGATTTATTTCAAGAGGAAACTCTCCTACTACTACTTTTACGGTACTATCTTCAATTACTTCCAAAGTATCTTCACTAACAACCGAATCAGGAATACTCTTGTCCATCCATTCATCGAGCGCGCTTATGGAAACATCTTCCGGCAGTTCATCCAGACTTTCAATATAACTTCTGTAATCCTCAACTATGGAATTTTCCAATTCGACATAAGCACCATTTTGTTCAATATTCGGATAATAGCTTAATTTATTGATAATAGACAATGCCGATTCATAATAATTGATTGCTTCCGTTTTAAAACCTAATTTTTGTTTATATAGAGCTGTTAAATAATCCTGCCTGGCATTTTCGAGCATATCACTTGTAATCGAACCGACTGTCACAACTTTGGTGCTATCGGGAGGGGCTGTTTTATTTTTTTGAGATAAATAGTTTAGTGTTCCACACGAATTAATGAAAAAAATACCCACGACAAGTAACAATATAGTTTTATATCTCACACTAAACTCCATCTCTTATTTTTTATTGCAATTTAGTCTGTTATGTAATTTTTGTCAAGCAAATTATAATAAAAAATTAATTACACATTGTAATCAAACGACTTAGAATTATAAAGGAATATTAGAATGTTTCTTCTTCGGATTATTATCGACTTTGGTTTTAAGAAGGACAAGCGAATCGATCAATTTTTTCTTTGTTTCTCTTGGAAAGATTACTTCGTCAATATAACCTCTTTCGGCAGCAATATACGGATTGGCAAATTTTTCCGTGTATTTCTCTACTAATTCTTTCAATTTTTGCTCAGGTGAAGAGGCATTATTTATTTCTTTCTTGAAGATTATTTCGACCGCTCCTTTTGGACCCATAACAGCAATTTCGGCAGTAGGCCAGGCATAATTGAAATCGCCTCTAATATGTTTCGAATTCATCACATCATAAGCACCGCCGTAAGCTTTACGCGTTATTACAGTAATTTTAGGAACCGTAGCTTCGCTGAATGCGAAAAGTAATTTAGCTCCATGTCTGATAATTCCGTTCCATTCCTGCTCTGTACCAGGCAAAAATCCAGGAACGTCGACAAATACAACAAGCGGTATCGAAAAAGCATCACAAAATCGAACAAATCGAGCTCCTTTTACAGACGCATTTATATCCAGAACACCAGCGAGAACTTTAGGTTGATTTGCAACAATACCTACCGACATCCCTCCAATTCTACCGAATCCAACTATTATATTTTCCGCATACTGACCATGAACTTCATAAAAATCTTCGGTCAATAAATTGATCACATCTTTCATATTGTAGGGTTTATTGGGATTATCCGGTACAATCTTATCGAGTTCTGGAATTATCAAATTATCCGAAGTGAAATGTTTTTCCGGGGGCGAATCCATCCAGTTCAGAGGTAGATAAGAGAATAATTTTCTGATTCCCTCCAGAACTTCCACTTCGCTGTTAAACACAAAGTGAGCCACCCCACTCTTGGAAGCGTGCGTGTCAGCGCCACCCAGCTCTTCGAACGATACATCTTCATGTGTAACTGTTTTGACCACATTAGGTCCTGTAACAAACATGTAGCTTGTATTACGAACCATAAAAGTAAAATCTGTAATCGCAGGCGAATAGACCGCACCACCAGCACATGGTCCTAATATGGCTGAAATCTGGGGCACTACGCCCGAAGCTAACGTATTTCTCAAAAAGATTTCAGCATAACCACCCAAACTAATAACCCCTTCCTGTATTCTGGCGCCGCCGGAATCATTCAGTCCAATTATCGGAATACCTGTCTTCAAAGCCAGGTCCATAATCTTGCAAATTTTTTCAGCATGAGCTTCAGATAATGACCCGCCGAATACTGTAAAGTCCTGACTGAAAAGAGCTACCGGTCTACCGTCTATTTTAGCAAATCCTGTTATTACACCGTCGCCGTAGAATTTTTGCTTGTCCAATCCGAAATCCTGGCTTCTGTGAGTAACGAGAGAATCTATCTCCTGAAAAGTCCCGCTGTCTACGAGAAGTTCTATCCTTTCCCGTGCAGTTAATTTTCCTTTTTTATGCTGCTGTTCTGTTTTATCTTTGCCGCCCCCTATTAGCGCTTCAGAACGTAATTTCTCTAACTTCTTAAATTTGTCTTCCATTATTTTATACCAGTAAATTGGCAAGTTGATTTTCTGAGTCGAGTTTTTTGAATTCGGTAATAATCGTTCTCGTTAATTCTAAGAATTCGTCGGTCTTGAAAGTATCCAGACTTTCTTCTTTTTGAATGTTAACTTCAATTTTCTTGATAATTTCGCCCGGACTTTTCTTCATCAAAAAAATAGTATCCGATAAATAAATGGCTTCGCTAATATTGGAAGTGGTTATTAACATCCCTATCTTCAATTCACTCTTCAATCTTCTGATTAAGAAATAGAGTTCAGACCTTGTGCGGTAGTCCATCTTTAAAAAAGGTTCATCAATTAAAAGGAAGCGCGGATTTCTCATTAGAGCTCTTGCAAGACTAATACGAAACCGAAAGCCCATACTATTATTATCCGGGTAATGATTTTCGTATCCTTCAAGACCAGCAAGTTTTATGGCATTTTTGAAATTTGCTTCTTCATAATTTTTTAATCCGAAGAGAATATTATCTTTAACATTCAGCCAGGGATATGAAGAGGGAGCAGCGGGAAGATATATTAAAGGTGCTGGAATATTGTATCGGATTTCCCCTTCGGTGGGTTCTTCGAGTCTACACAAAATTTTCAAAAGAGTTGACTTCCCCGCTCCAATCGGTGCAAGTATCGTACTTATTTTGTCAGCTATTAACTCACAATTGAGCCCTTTAAATAATACTTTTCTAAAGCCATGTTCATCGATATAAATTTTGCCGACGTTAATAAGTTCAATCATCTCATTCTTCCCAATTAAAATATTTTGCTTCAATGACGACGAGAATTTTTTCTCCTACCCAAATTAAAAGGGTGATAATAATTGTGACAACAAAAAGAAATACAAAATCATTGTAATAAAGTGCTCTGTAGTAAATGCCACCAAGTCCATTCCCCTTCTCGGCAAATTCATAAAAAAGAATTACCATCCATATCAAATAATGTTTTTCCGCCAATTCGTGGTATAAATGCTTCCCTAAAATTTTAGGAACAATTTTTTTCGCCGCTTCATGTCTGGATAAGCCGAGATTAACAGCTACATCCAGATATTCTCTATTAATATTTTTTAATCTATTCGCTGCTTCTAACTTAAGCAATGCCGATACTAAAACAAATGCAAAGAAGAACTCGCCCCAAATAGAAGCGCCGAACCAAAATAAAAATAAAAGTACTGGGAAAATAAAAGGAATATATTTCATCGGTTTGATGGACGATAACTCGACTGATGCAAAAAGAGTCGGAGCAATTTTTAATACTCCGAGTATCAACAAATAAGCTAAAAGCATCGAAACATAGATTACAGAAGTTGTGGAAACAATGCTTTGAAACATAACATAAACATTCCACGATTCTGCAAAAGATTCTAAGATTTGTGAAGGTTGCGGTAAAACCTTATTTACAGGTAAGATAAATTCGAATAGTATTAAATAAACAAACAGGAGCGTAATAATAAACTTAGCACCATAATAATTTTTTTTCATTTTAATCCTGTTGGTTTTATGTACTTAATTTATCGATAGGTAATCGATAATGCAACAATATAATCACATTAAGAAAGGAGTAATTTCTTTTTCCTTTCCAATCGTAGATGGAGCACCGTGTCCGGGATATATAACAACTTCGTCGGGAAGCATAAGCAATCTGGTTTTAATTGATTCGATAAGCTGTTCGTAATTGCCGCCCCATAAATCTGTTCTACCTATACTTTCTTGAAAGAGGACATCGCCAGTGAAACAAATTTTTTCGCCCGGTAAATAAAACGCGAATTCTCCGGGTGTGTGCCCCGGCGTGAAAATAAATTTCAACTGAGAATTACCTACTTTCAAATCAAGTTTTTCTTCGATATAAAAATCGGGCAATGGAGATTCTTCGTACTCTATTCCATAACTGACGGCAACTTCTTTCATCAAGTCGAGAAGAAATAAATCTTTTTCTGGTGCATAAAATTCTGTTTGAAATTTTTCGTATATAAACCTGTTACCCAAAATATGATCGATATGGCAATGGGTATTAAGCAGGAAACGGAGTTTAATACCATTTAATTCAATAAAATCAATTAAAAGGTCTTTCTCATTCTGGCTGGAACAACCGGGGTCGATGATAGCGGCATCGAGTGTAAGACTGTCCCAGATTAAATATGTATTTTCGGCGAATGAATTAAACACAAATTTTCTGATTAATATCATCTACTGAAGTTTTCTTTAAGTCTTTTTTCAATTTTGTTTGTATAATTCAAAAAATTCTCTCTGGTTTCTTCTATTGAATCGCCACCGAATTTTTCGAGGAACAATTTAGCAACACTCCAGGCAGCCATCGATTCTGCAATAACAGCACAAGCGGGAACTGCGACAAAGTCGCTTCTTTCTCTTCGCGCTTTAATGTTCTTCATCTTCGATAAATCGACAGAACCAATTGGCGACATAAGTGTGGCAATCGGTTTCATTGCAACTCGAATAATGATTGGTAGACCAGTAGAGATGCCACCTTCTATCCCTCCGGCATTATTCGTTTTGCGACTGATTTTTCCTCTTTTCAGAATAATTTCATCGTGTACTGCAGAACCGAATTCATCAGCCATACTAAATCCTTTGCCAATTTCAACTCCTTTAACCGCCTGAATCGACATTATCGAATGAGCCAGGTCGGCTTCGAGACGAGTATCGTAATGTATAAAGCTCCCGATACCGACGGGCACGCCAGTTATAACAACGTAAAAAGTACCGCCAAGTGTATCTCCATTTTTTTTAGCAAGTTTTATCCGTCGAATTATTTTTCCCTCGTGTTCTTTATCCAGAACTCGTACAGGACTTCTATCCGAAATTTTGTTTAATTTTTCCGCCGAGTAATTTGGATTTATTTTATTGCTAAAAAACTTATCGATAAAATTCACTTCGGGATAAATACCGCCAATACTTTCAACAAAGCTGCCGATGTGAATACCGAAGTCGCTCAAGAATTTCCTGGCAATTGAGCAGGCTGCTACACGCGCTGCGGTTTCACGCGCGCTCGAACGTTCAATTGAATTGCGTATATCGCTAAAATTATATTTTGTTACACCAACTAAATCTGCATGACCCGGTCGAGGTATTGAAATCTTTTCGATTGGCTTTTCAACCGGTTCTGGATTCATTTTATCAGTCCAGTTTTCCCAGTCTTTATTCCAGATAACCATCGAGATGGGTGAACCGAGAGTTTTGCCGTGACGAATACCGGATAAAATTTCCGCTCTGTCTGTTTCGATTTTCATTCTAAGACCGCGTCCGTAACCTGCCTGCCGTCTTTTCAATTGTTCGTTTATATATTCAGATGAAATTTCAATATTCGATGGGAATCCGCTTACAATGGTCACAAGAGCTTTCCCGTGGGATTCGCCAGCAGTAACAAAATTAATCATTTAACCAGCCCTATTTTTGTGATGTGTAAATATAAAAAAAGCGTCCCAATAATGGACGCTTTTTTAGATTAAATTTGATTACTCTTCATCAGGGATTTCAAGTCCTACCAATCGGGAATTGCCCTCGTTATCGACTAATTTTAGTAGAACTGCTTTGCCCTTGTTGTCAGTAAATATTTCTTCGAGGTCACCTACGGTCTTAATCGGTTTCCTGTTTGCCTCCGTTATGGCAACTCCTCTAATGATACGCTGATTATAAGCCTTGCTGAAGTTTTTAACTTCCGTAACCAGCACACCATAATCGGCTTTAAATTCTTTCAGTTCATCTTCAGTCATATTTCTAACAGTCATCCCCACATTCTCGAATTTAATTTCCTTCTTATCGATTTTTCCTTTCGATTTTCCTTTGTTCGAAGTCTTAACATTGCTCGATGAGTCGTCGTCTCGTGCTTTCAATTTTACATATTTTTCAATTTTTTTGCCGTCTCGATAGAGAGTTAATTTAACTTCGTCGCCGGCTCGTTTCGAAGCTACATAAGATTGTAATTCGTTGGGTGCGCTTACTTCTTTATCGTCGATTTTAAGAATAACGTCGCCCTGCTTAACATCGGCTTTTTCAGCTGCTCCACCTTTGACGATATCCTGAACAAGCACGCCTTTCGGTTCGTCGAGTCCAATTGCTTTAGCAGTTTGAGCGTCGAGCTCGGATATTTGTACGCCTATATAACCACGACTTACTTTCCCGTTGGCGATCAAATCTCTTGCAACACTTTTAGCAAGATTAATTGGAATTGCAAATCCATAGCCGATATACCTTTGAGTTATGCCGTCGGTTGCAATTGCAGAGTTCACACCTATGACTGCACCATTTAAATCGACCAGAGCACCGCCGCTATTGCCGGGATTGATTGCTGCATCAGTCTGAATAAAATTTTCGATTGCATATTGGTCGCGGATAATATTAATATTTCTACTTTTTGCACTGATAATTCCAGCCGTTACAGTAGATGCAAGCGAAAGCGGATTCCCGATTGCCATTACCCATTGCCCGACTTTTATATTGTCGGAGTCGCCTAAATAAGCTACAGGCAAATTCTTTGCGTCTATTTTAACAACTGCCAAATCAGTGAGCGGATCGGTACCAACAATTTCTGCATCGAATTCTCTTTTGTCGTGAAGTGTTACAGTTACCTGCTTTGCATCTTCCACAACGTGATTATTGGTAAGAATATATCCATCTTCTGATATAATTATTCCACTGCCCCCTCCCTGTTGCTCGCGTGGGATATCATCCTTGAAGGGGAAAAAGAAATGAAATTCTTCGGGTAAATTATTTTTAACCGTCGTAACCACAGTAATCTGTACAATTGAAGGGGTAACTTTCTCGGCAGCAGCTATGAATGCATTATTGAAAGCGGCGGCTTGCGGGTCTAAATTTTCAATCGGAGCTTTTTCGGCACCAATCTGTATGTCGGCATAACTGGGGCGAACCCAACCGAATCCAGAAACCAGTACAGCTCCAAAGACAATTCCAATCAATATAAGAGAGATAGTACCCAGCAGATTTTTTCTATTCATTTTTATTTCCTCCTGTTATAGTACTTTTAACGATCTTAGTCCCTTAAATTCATCTATGTGATATTTTAAAAACTTCTCGAGCAGCATAATTAATGTACTTAGATCATTATCATTATATCCAATATTATTATTTTTTGTGCTTAGACACTGGAGTAAATTGAAAAGTTCCTTTGTAAAATGGAAATGACTTATTCTGTCCTTGCTGCATTCCTCACACATTATCCCTGTATCGTAATTATAATTTACCAGCATATTTGCATTCAATTCTCTGTTGCAAACAGAACAATGAGTTGTAGGAAATTGGTAACCAATTTCTTTGATAAAGAAGAGCAGATATTTTGTAAAATAGTATTTTGGATTTTTATCAGGATTATTGATTAACTCGAAAATTTTGACAGTGCCATCAAACAGTCTTGGATGTGGATCGAGCTCAATGGTTAACTGGAGAAGCAATTCAACTACAGCAGTGGCATACTTTATTCTTTCAATATCTTCTTTAATAACGGGAAAATGCATCAACAAATCGGCGTTGCTGATTAACTGTAAATCCCTTGTTTCTTTTTTATAGATAATTACCTGTATAATGTTCAACGTGTCTACAATCATACCGATTTTAGATTTTGGTGAACGTGCGCCTTTTACAATGACCGACATTTTTCCAAAGTCGCGGGTAAAAAGATGGGCAATTTTACTCGTGTCCCCATAATTGAGTTTATTCAGTACGACGGAGTCCGTTTTTATAATTTCAGACATTCTCGAATTTATAAGGTTTTCTAAAAACGCCCCGTTCGGTAATTATACCGGTAATCAATTCTGCAGGTGTAACGTCGAATGCGGGGCAATAGGCATCGTATGCATCGGAAGTAAAACGGCATTCCCCAATTTTCACCAATTCATCTTTACTGCGTAATTCGATTTTAATTTCATCACCGTTTGGACAATTTCCGTCGATTGTTGAAGATGGAGCTGCAATATAAAATGGAATATTATGATGCCGGGCTAATACAGCAAGGTTATATGTGCCAATTTTATTTGCAGTATCGCCATTGACTGCAATTCTATCCGCTCCTGTAATAACCAGGTCGACTTTTTTTTCTTTCATTAAAACTGCTGCTGTTGAATCAGTATTAATCGAAAAAGGAATGCACAACTTATCGAGTTCCCATGCCGTAAGTCTGGAACCCTGTAGCAGCGGGCGTGTTTCGTCTACATGAACGTGTTTAATAAATCCGCTGAAAAAGGCGTGACGGATAACGTTCAAGGCAGTCCCACTTCCGCCTGTTGCCAGCGCGCCCGTATTGCAATGTGTAAGCACTCTCATTTTTCTATTGAAAATAGACAAACCATTGAGGGCAATCTTTTCGCACATGTCGATATCTTCTTCATGAAGCCTCTTTGCCGCATCAATTAATTTCAAATAAAGTTGCGAATCGTTTTTATATTTTTCGAACTCATTCTTAATTGCGTCCAATCCGAAGAACAAATTAACTGCAGTCGGGCGTGTGATTTTCAAACGTTCATATGCTTTAAGAAATTTTTCTTCGACGTTTTCATTTTGATTTTTAATCGAAAGTGCGAGAGCATATGCAGCAGTAACTCCGATAGCCGGTGCTCCTCTAACTTCGAGCCTTTCGATTGCAAGAGCAATCCTTTCATAATCATCGGTGACAATATATTCCTCATTTAGAGGAAGTTTTGTCTGATTGATCAGAATAATTTTATCGTCTTCAAATTTTACTGCTTCAATTTTTTTCATATCAGAAACTCGAAAGTTCTTTGAATTCAAGGAAACGATTCTGGATTTCGAGATAGCTCAAGTCTTCCAATCCTTTTGTGCTAAATTTTTCGACGCAAAAAGATGCCATCACGCTACCGTAAATGACTGCACGTTTTAAGTTATCAAAGTTCAAGTCGCGACTTTTGTGGAGATAGCCAGTAAAGCCTCCGGCGAAGGCATCGCCTGCGCCAGTGGGATCGTTGATATCTTCCATCGGATATGCAGGAGCAGAGAAGATTGAATTATTTCCAAAAAGTAGAGCGCCGTGTTCTCCTTTTTTGATTATTAAATATTTCGGTCCCATCCCTGCAATTATATTAGCTGCTCTGATTAGATTTGGTTGTTGTGTTAAAAGTCGGGCTTCTGACTCGTTAATAATCAAGATGTCTACTCTTTTAAGAACTTTCAGTAAATCATCTTTCGCACCTTCGATCCAGAAATTCATAGTGTCGCATACAACAAACTTCGGATTGGTCAATTGGTCAAGTACTTTTAGCTGCAATGCGGGAGAAATGTTCCCCAGAATGACAAAACTACTTTTCTTCTTAGATTCGGGTATTATCGGGTCAAAGTGCTCGAACACGTTTAGATGAGTAAAGAGAGAATCCCTGACGTTTAAATCGTAATGATATTTACAGCCGTATCTGAAAGTTTTTGCTCCTTCAATAATCTGTAATCCTTCCAGATCGACATTATGATTTTCTAGCATTTGAATATGCTCTTTTCCAAAATCGTCACCGACAACACCCACAATACTTACGGGAGCAGTAAAATAGCTTGCAGCCAGTGCAATGTAAGTAGTCGAACCACCCAATGCATTTTTAATACTATCAAAAGGGGTTTCGATATCATCGAAACCAATTGAACCAACAACGAGTAGACTCACTGTATTCACCTTTTTTTGTTTGTATAAATTTATGAATGAGTTCACTCTAAAAAGGTAAAACAATATAAATAAAAAAACATAGTTAGTTT